>CALWKS010000001.1 GCA_944381325.1 uncultured Christensenellaceae bacterium
GCGTATAACCTCGATAGTTTTGTTTGTCATATTATCCTCCTTTGTTTTCTTCACTTTAACATTCAAACCGGACACCTAATGTCCGCTTTGCAAAAAAGTCCCTCACTTATTAGCCACGAGAATGGCAAAAGTCCACGGTTTTTTGCAAAAATTTATTTGCAAATATTCTAAGAAGAGCTTTCATGTGAAAAACCCCTCTACTTATAAGCCACGAAAACGACGAAAAGGGACCCCCTTTCGCGTAAATTTTCCAAAATTTTTTACCCCCTCACTTATTAGCCACGAAAACAGCAAATGTAAACGGTTTTTTTGCAAAATTTTATTATTCATATTTGAAATCCTCATTGAGAGTAATCCCTCTGCTTAAAAGGCACAAAAAACGTAAAAGTCAAGTCGTGTTCCAAAATTTGTTTACTTGTATAAATCAAGCACACGCCTTACTGCCATTTTTCGTCCGCACTTGTACAAGACAAGCACACGTCTTATCGTCAAACGACATTTTTGAGCATGAAAAAACGGAGCTATTTTCGCTCCGTTTCGGTTCAATTCAATTCTTCGTAAACCTTTCGGCATTTCTGTTGTATTCGATCTCGTCTTCTCCATACGTTAGAGCGGTCTATTTTTAACGTATCCGCTATGTCAACAAAACGCATACCTGCTATATAGCAATCCAGAGTCTGTCTTTCGCCTTTGGTAAGTTTCATACTGCGTATGATCTTAGCGCATTTCTTGAAAGATTCTTCCGGATCGTCTGCGAAGAATTCCTGTTCGTAGAAATCTTTCTTTATATCTATTCCGCGGGTGTTTCTATTAAAAAGCCATCTCTTGTAAATTTCATGGCTTACGATCTTGCTGCATGCAGCGTATACGGTTACGGTTTTACCCGTTTTCGGATCTGAACATAAGTCGATAACGCGCTTTCCGTAATGTTCGCACAGAAAGCAAATTGCAGATTGAGCAAGGTCGTATCCGTCTGTAATTATGTAACCGGGCACGTTCTTGTAGTTGATGTCCCTGACAAGCCCTACGTAAAGGCTTCTCGGCGCTTTTATAAGCACCAGTCTTTGTACGGTTTTTAAGGCTATTAGCTCACCGATATTCATTACGTTATCAGAGGAGATGACCTCATCCAATACATCGTAACAGTTTCTTTTTGTTTCCATTTTCTTTACCTCCGAAAAATATATTTGCCTTTCGGCAGGCAAGGGAAGGAGCATAAGACGGGAAATGTTACGTTGTTAAAATGTCAAAAGCAAAAGTCAACGGAAAAAGGAAAATCCGAAAACAGGATTTTACGACCGTTTACTTTTGAGAGGATTATGCGACAATGCCAAACGAAAAGGCAAATTCGGAGGAAAAGAAAAGTCGTAAGACAAATTGCAAATTATTTGCCGATAAGCAATTCGGAATAAGGTAAGCAATGAAACGGAAAATAAGCGAGAGGGCGAGAAGCGGAGAAATGCCCAAAGCGGTTCAGCGGGCATCTCCGCTCGCCTTCGCTTTTCCGTTTTGCGACCCTCCGAATCTGAGCGCGCGTGTGCTTGTCGCGACGGCGCGAAGCGCCGGCGCTCTCGTATAAAAGACAAGCACACGCACGGGTTGCAAACAATAAATTTTCATGTTTTTTTGACAGAAAAATTGCTTTAAGAAGTCAACGGTTTTATCAATAAAATTGCCTTCAGTTTTTGCTCTCTGACGATTGATTTTCTTGTGTTGACTAAAGAGCGAAAAACGGATATAATAAGTAAGGAAAGTAAGGAATTTTTAGGAGACAGTTATGGAAATTGCAAAAATGACGTCGAAAGGACAGTTGACTATACCTAAGGACGTGCGTACAGCTCTCGGATTGAATACGGGGGATAAGGTTCTGTTTATTGAAAAAGACGGTGCATTTTTTATTGTCAAAGATACGCCCAAAGCGGATATGAGGGTGAATATAGACGGTGTTTCGGCTTCGCTTGCAATGGAAGATATAGAAACGACAGACGAAATGCTGGATTATGCAGAAAAGCGTTTGAGAAACGCAACTTCTTACGCAAGCAAGATCGCCGAGATCACGAAGAGGTATGCGTATGGAAAATAAGAAGGACAATTTTTTCGATAAATACGAGCTGTACGCTTTCGGTAATTCAATATATTGCTACGAGGGGAGTACTGTCTTGAAGAATAAACTCAACATAACGGATCAGGAAGAGTTTTTCAAAGCAGAAAGCGAACTCGCATTTGCCGGACTTCTCGAACTTCAGATAAATCCGATAAAAGGCAATTTTGACAAAAAGCATCTGTACGCGATACACAAATTTTTGTTTGATCCGATATACGACTTCGCAGGACAGACGAGAAGAGAGGATATATCCAAAGGCAACACGAAGTTTTGCGTGTGGGAATACATAGACGACCAGCTCGACGAGTTGTTTGTCAAAATCAAACAAAGGCAAAAGGACTTCAGGCTGAAGAGCGAGCTCGCGGATTTTCTCGCATACGTTCTTGCAGAACTCAACATAATCCATCCTTTCAGAGAAGGCAACGGCAGAGCGATCAGGGAGTTCGTCAGAGAATACGCGCTTTCTTTCGGCTTTGATATAGATTGGAGCAAGGTCGACAAAACCCAGCTTATGGACGCTATGATAGAAAGCGTATTTGACTCAAAGTCGCTCAAAGCATGTTTGCTTATCTGCCTTGAAAGGAAATAATAATTTAGTGTATTAAATTTGTTTCAAAAACCCTTGTTCATAGCAAGACGTCATAACAAAGGCCTTTTCCCAACAGAAAATGCAATACGAAAATAGCAAGCATGCTGTAATGTCAGATGATTTTAAGCATGGTTGAACTATCGAAATATTGACTTGAGATTTGAAAGATGATAAAATTATAACAAATCCATATATTTATTTTAAACCGATATGAAGAAAACGCAAGAGCAGATTCATAAGAATATGCAAAATGTACGGAATAAGGATTCCGTAATAGAAATCAAGTTGCGATCTTTGTTATGGAAGAAAGGATATAGGTATCGCAAGAATGTAAAATCTATTTATGGACATCCGGATATTGCGTTTATAGGCAAAAAAATAGCAATATTTTGTGATAGTGAATTTTGGCATGGATACGATTGGGAAAATCGTAAAAACGATTTTAAGACACATCGCGAATTTTGGATTCCGAAAATCGAAAGAAATATGGCTCGAGATAGAGAGGTAAATGCAAAACTTCAATCCGAAGGGTGGATAGTATTGAGATTTTGGGGGCAGGAAATAAATCAGGATACTGAAGGTTGTATAGCGAAGATAGAAGAATTTTTGATTAACGAATGAGGGGGAAAGATGGGAAAGCTTATTTCGGCTTTATTGGATGATTTTCAAAAACAGCATCCATTGTACTGTGAAATTGAATTTGAAGGGGAAAACGGTTCACCGGAATTTTTACATCCGATATTTACTTTTACGCAATATATCATAAACCAATTTCTTGTAAGAGGAGAAAATAGAATTGCAATAGTTCTTCCTGATAATGAGACGAGCATAATTCCTATGGTAATCATGCATTGTTTCGATTGCATTCTAAACGAGGAAGGTTATTCGGAGAATTTACTGGATGATTTAAAGAAGGGCGATCGTCTTAGAATAAATAACGCAGTTGTTGAGTTTTATGGTTTTGATTCAAAGAGTAAAACTATAGAAATAAAAACAGATAAATCCGGGAGAATTAAAGAGATACCTGTAACTGCTCCCGTGTTATATAATGCTATTCTCAATGCCGAAAAAACGAAAGCGGAGCTTACATCTTTTGACCGTTGGAAAGATGCGAGGAAAGCTATTTTGAACGACTGTTCCGAAGCAGATTTGTTGACGAATATAAAAAGTAAACGTACGCTTTTGAATCAGACAATTATTTTTATGACACCGAAAAATGATTTGAGGGAATTATTTGAAGATGTGAAAGTCGGCGGAGTCGCTATAGAGGATATATTGTCATTCGGAAAAATAAATCTGAATAAAGAGCAAAAGTACGAGCTTTATAATGGAGGTAAATTGGCAGGTATTCCGGCAATTACCGCGACGTCCGATATGGAGGATACAGCAGATGCGGTAAAGAAGGTTTTTCCTGGTAAAATTAATTGCATTTTCGTATCTCCCGAAAAATCCGGGGAAGTTGCAGAAGATTCGTATAATTTAAAAAAGTGCCTTAAGGAAAATATTCCAATGGTGGTTTTCCTACATGAAAAAGATTTGGAAAATTATAAATTGCTCAAAGGCTATGATTTTAAAATATGGCATTGGAAACCTTCAACAATAAAAAGCGAAGCATTTATGACCGACTCCGAGGACAAGAAAGAAGTTTTGTTCGGAACTTTGTCCCGTAAAATAAATTGCGCTTCTTTTGCCGAAATCAAGACGATAGCCATTGAAGCAGAAGAGTTAAAAGATTGCGGAGAAAAAATTTTTGCCGTATCAAGCAAATGTATCGAATATGCCGCAATTGTCAAAAAGACAATAGGCATATTATGGAAGATTTACAAGGATTACGAAAGAGTCTGTTATATTGATGAGGAAACAATAAAAGAAATTATCGACAAAATTACGGAAGTAGAAAATACATGGGCAGAATTGTCGAATACATATGAAGGACAACAGATAGTCGAAGATGTCTCCGACATTATTTCGTCGGAATTTGCATTCATAAAAGCATCGAATAATCGTAAGCAAGATCAAATAGTAAAACGGTTGGAAGATTGTGAGGGACGTTCCGTAGTGATAATGCCAGACGGCTATCCGCATATGTCGGCAGTTAAAAAGTTTGTTGCACAAGTTTCAAAAGGAAAATCAAATGCACTAACATTATCCGAATTTCAAACGAATCAGAGCAAATGTTTTGAAACATACAATATGCTTTTGGTTCCTTGGTTTGATAAAGATTGTTATACCGAAATAAAACAATTGTATTGCTATGATACTTTATTGTTTATATTATATGATTTTGAAGATAAAAGGCGAAGGAGATTGATACGAGAAAACGATGCCATTGTACCGCATAAGCAAATTAAAGCCGTGGCAGAAGAATTAAATATAGTCGATAACGATTATAGCGAACAATCCATAGATGATGTTACGAATGAGTATGTCGCCGATGAGAATGGGAGAAATGAAGAAGTTGAGAAAGAATTCTCTGTAGAAAGAATAGATTTCAGATCGACGGTCAGACGGAATATTTTTTCGGGAACGTTTAAATCTACAAGTGCAAAAAGAGACTCGAACTCGTTGGAAGAAAGTGTATTGGTACTTTTCGATAATGACAGATATGTATATTTTTATCCTAAGCATAAGGTTATTACGGTAACGAGAATAGTAAATCGAGTGGAAGATGTTGCATATGTCAAAGAGGCAAGATATCTTAAAACGGGCGATGTAATAGCAGTAAGTTCGGGAGACAAGGATATTGTCAGAGAAATAGCCGATAAAATGATGAAAGCGGAAGGAAAGGAAGGAATGCGCGATATTGCGTTAAAGTGGCATGATATATTGGCAGAAGTTGCCAAAGGTCATTCCGTAAGAGAAATTGCCGAAATATTAAATAACTATGATGCGGATTGCAGTGAACAGCAATGTAGAATATGGTTAATCGGAGAAACCGTTATGCCGAGAGGGGTGAACGTATTATATGCAATTGGAAAAGCGGCGAGAGCTATCCCGGGGAAGGAAGAAGTTGCAGACCGGTTTCTTTCGGAAATCGAAAATATATATAGATGCGGCAGCGAAATCCACGGTTACCATCAAAGCGCCGGTCGGGAAATGAGACGAAGGTTGGCTCAAAAGGCTGAAGAGATAAGAAAATGTGTGGCAAACGGAATGGAAGGGAGTGTAGAAGGTATAGGGGAAATAAAACTTTATAAAGTGGAAGATATAGATTTAGAAAAATATTATATCGAGTGGAACAAACTGAACAAAATCGAGGAAGAGTGATATGGCAAAAATGTATCCGGAAAAATTTCCGAAAGATAATCCCAGTTCTGGGGAGAAGAAAGTGTTTGAACATTTTAAGTCGCAAGCTCCCGATAATTGGATAGTGTTGCATTCTTTGAGATTACCGGAACATCCAAAAGTCGTTTACGGAGAGGCGGATTTTGTTGTTATAGCTCCCGGAATAGGGGTTATTGTTTTGGAAGTTAAGTCCGGCGGGGTAGGGTTTGACGGAACTTATTGGGTTTATAAAGACAGACACGGTAAGGAAACCAAGAAAACACGCGGACCTTTCAGCCAGGCAAAAGAAGGAATGTTTAAAGTCGTAGACATGATTTCAGAGAGATTGGGATCGAGTTTTGACAGAAAACATATTTTGTACGGATACGGGGTCATTTTTACGGATGAAGAGAATTTCCCAAAAGAAGCCATTGTTGAAGATGAGCCTTGGAGACTGTATGAGAAAAGCGATGGCGACAATTATAGTGAATTTACGGTGAAGCTTGCCGAAAATTTTATAAACGAATTGAAAATATTGAGAAAAACGGTTCCCGACAAGTTGACAGAATCCGACGCTGAAAGGATACGTTGCTGTTTGCGTCCCGAAATTGATTGCATACTGCCTTTGAAGAGTTTTCTTGAAGAAAGTGAAGATGATATTATTCGTCTTACGAATGAGCAATACGCATGTTTGGATGATATCCGAGAAAACAAGCGTGTTGTTATTCAAGGTGGGGCAGGTACAGGTAAAACATTGATAGCCATACAAGCCGCAAAAGAAGCTTCAAATGAGGGGGTGAAAACGGCATTGTTTTGTTATAATCGAAATTTGGCTACACATCTAAAAAACAATTTGTCCGATTCTGACGTAGAAGTTTTCACGTTGCATACTTTTATGTGTAAAACAGCAGGGGTGCATGTGACCGATGCGGATAAAGATTTCTTTGAAAATGAACTACCTGAAAAAGCTTGTGCTGTAATCGACAAGCCGCTATTCGACAAAATTGTTGTAGACGAATTTCAAGATATATGTTTGCCGAAATACTTAAAATTTTTTGACAAAATATTAAATAAAGGTCTTGAGAATGGGGAATTTGCGTTTTTCGGTGATTTTTCAGGGCAGGCAATATATAACAGGCATGTTACACTTGCAAATTTAGAGGCTTTTGTACATTATTATACAAAAAAATTTCTGACGATTAATTGCAGGAACACAAAATTTATAGGCAAAGAAGTTGTTTGCATTTCAGGATACAATGATGGTAAATATCTGCTTAAGGTTGCAGGTGAACCGGTAGATTATATTGAATGGAGTAAAAGAGAGGAAGAAAAACAAAAGCTCAAAGATTTGTTGAAGGATTTAAAAAATAAAGGTATAACTGCGGAATCAATAATGATTTTGTCTCGGTTAAAGAGAGAAAAATCGGTAGTTGGGGAGTTGGATCCTTATGGATATTACATTGAGGACTACGGAAATGCTGGAACAAATATTTTGGCATATTTTTCCACTATATATGCATTCAAAGGATTGGAAAGCAAAATAGTTATATTGGTGGACATAGAAAACTATGATGATGTAAAATTAATGTATACGGCGCTTAGCAGAGCACGAAGTAAATTATATGTGTTTGAAAGTCCGTTAGCCTATAAGCAGAGAACAGAGAAGTCGTTGAGGGGGATGAACTAAATGAAAGATAGTATAAAAGTTAGGGATGAATTTACGAGTACAGTTAAAAAATTGCTGTTCGGACCGAATCCGCTTGAATATTTTTGTCAGGATAACGGAGAAGAGAAATTGTTCAATGATCCTCCGCTCGAAGTTTATATTACCGGCATTTTGTTTCCTCAAAACGAAGAAAGGTTAAGAGGAATAAATTCGTTTCAATTGGAAGAAACGGGTTGCGAGGAAGATGCGGATATTGATGAACCGGAAGAATATGAAGAGCTACCCGATAAAAATGAAGCAGAAGATATCATTGATAGCGAAACTTCCAAGATAAATGCCAAATTTCAATCTGCTATGGGGGTAACTTTGTGTGTGAAAGAGAAAAGCGGACTGATCATAAGTATTTCCGCGGGGACATATCATCCGGAAAAGTCGAAATTCCCTTTAAGAGCCACGGTAGTGGATGGGGAAAGGAAGATCGAAAAGTCGGATTATGAAAAGGATTGTTATTTTCGTAATCAACATGATTATCGACTTGTTGTGTCTGAAGCGGAAATGCCTACGGAAAGAAAAATCCATAAAGTATTTCAAATCAAAGACAATGCCGGAAACAATGTGAAATTGCAGATTTCGGTTACATATAGAATGACGCTTGAGAACGGGCAGGGTAAGATATTTACCGTTACGCTTATTAATTCGAATTTTGATGAATATGCGGACCATTCTTTGAATTATAAAAAATGTTGGTTTCAGGTCGGTTTTTCCGTGGAAAGTTCGGAAAAATTTTTGCCTTTGCCGAGAAATTTCGATATGAGGTCGGAAGATGAAGATTATCGTCTCAACGCATTGTTATATAGAGATGTTCGTGATTATGCTATAGGACACGGATGTGCCGCGACATGGAATGGAGAAAACCCAAAAGTCATTAATGCGGAATTTATGCCCGAATATGAGGTTAAACCGATCGTTCCAACGAGCTTGCCCGGCGTAAAGCTGGATATGAAGCTTTATTACAAAGACAGAGATGCGGCAATAGTTGACTTAAGTAAATTGGCAGAGGAATATTCCAAATGGATAGATAAAGAAACGAAGGAGGTTGCTACCATTCCGGAAGAGCATCGTGTAGTTGCAGACAGACAAATTAAGCTGTGCGGACAATGCTTGGATAGAATCAAGAAAGGAATAACCTTGTTACAAAAGGACGATCAAATTTGGCAGGCGTTTGCTTTTGCGAATAAAGCAATGTTGATGCAACAATTGCATTATAGGTTGCCCTTGGTGAAGTACAGCGATTATGATTCTCGAAATTTTCACGGCATTTTAGAAAAAAGTATAACCTTGCCGGATGTGGAAGATGAAAATACTTGGTTTGGAAAAGAAAAGTTTACTTACGGAAAGTGGAGACCATTTCAAATAGCCTTTCTTGTAATGAATCTGTGTTCGATGAGCGATTTGAATTCGGAAGAGAGAAAGATAGTGGATTTGATATGGTTCCCTACTGGTGGAGGTAAGACGGAAGCATATTTGGGTCTGACGGCTTTTTCGATTTTTCTGAGAAAACTAAGGAATAAGAAAGACAGAGGAACATCGGTAATAATGAGGTATACGCTGCGTCTTTTGACTTCTCAACAATACGAGAGGGCAGCGTCGCTTATTTGTGCGATGGAGAAAATCAGGTCGGAGAATCAGGATATATTGGGGGAAGAAAGAATTACAATCGGGTTATGGGTAGGATTATCACTTACCCCCAATAATCAAAAGAAGGCTGCCGACAAGATAAAAGCAATCATAGGACAAAAGAAAGAAGAAAACGCATCGATTATTTTAAAATGTCCATGGTGTGGGGCAAGTATGCAAACTTATATCGATAAATCCGATAATGTACGTACGCCGGGATATGTTGCGGGAGATGATGAGGTGCATTTTCAATGTGATAATCCGAATTGCGATTTTCATGACGATGATTTTGAGTTGCCATTGAGACTATATGATGACGACATTTACGCCAATCCTCCGACTTTGCTTTTCGGCACGGTTGATAAATTTGCGATGTTGCCGTTCAAACCGGAAGCAAAAAGCCTGTTTGGAGGGGATAATGACAATGCCGCACCGGATTTGATAATCCAAGACGAGTTGCATTTGATAACAGGTCCGCTCGGGTCGGCGGTCGGGATATACGAAGTGTTGATTGAAGAGCTATGCAAAAGCAACGGCGCAAAACCCAAGATCATTGCTTCTACGGCTACGATAAGTCATGCTCGTCAACAATGCAATGCATTATATGGTTGCGGTGAAGAAAACGTGTTCCAATTTCCTGTACAGGGAACATCTTATAGAGACAGCTTTTTTGCGCATGAAGAAGATTGCTCGGCAGAAGATTCTTCTGCAACAGGCAGAAAATATATCGGTTTATACGGAGCGTCGGCGTCTACCTCAGCGTCGGCATCAATTGCGACTTTCGCTGCGCTTATGTATGCCGCGAAAGCCATCGATGTCGATAAAGAGGAGGACAGAGATCCATATTGGACTAATTTGGCGTATTTCGGAAGTATGCGAGAATTGGGACAGGCTGCGACATGGTATATTACTGATATAAAAGAAAGGTTGGAAACGATTTATAAGTGGAGAATGGAAGCCTCTCTCGATCGCGCAAAGAGGAGATATATTTTTGGCAGCGGACAAGCGGAACTCACAAGTCGAGTGTCTAATGACGATATAACTAAAATTTTGAAGAAACTTGAAGAAAGTTATTCCGGTTGCGCGGAAACTCCGGATGATGAAAATCCGGAGAAGAGGGAACATCCTCTCGATATTTGTCTTGCAACGAATATGATATCCGTCGGTGTCGATGTGTCCAGACTCGGATTAATGACCGTTACCGGTCAACCGAAATCCATATCCGAGTATATTCAAGCCACAAGCCGTGTCGGAAGAGATGCAAAACATGCTCCTGGTGTTGTTTACGTGATATATAACACTTCAAAATCAAGAGACAAGTCATATTATGAAAAGTTTCAAAGTCAACACGAAAAACTTTATTATAATGTTGAACCGACATCGGTAACGCCTTTCTCCGAACCGATGAGAGAAAGAGCGTTGCCTGCTATTTTGACAGCTATTCATAGATTGATATATTCTTCTGCAGATAAAAGGGCAAAAGCGGATTATATACCGAGTGATGCTGAGGTAAAAGCAATCGTTGAGATGTTTACAGCAAGAGTTTCCGGCATCGATCCGGATGAAAAAGAGGATACAAAACGTCAATTGATTAATTGTTGTAAGCTATGGAAACATTGGATGCCAACAATATATAATTACAGCTATAATGGCGTTTTTAAAGAAACACCTCCGTTGCTTGTTCAGGCTGGTACAATAAGACCGGATTTATGGAAAGGAAAAGGCTGGGATGCACCAACTTCAATGAGAAATGTGGACGGAACATGTGGGCTGGACACCACAAAGACTATAGTAAAACAAGATTAAGGAGTAGAGAAATGGCGACAAATAAATATCCTATCAGAAAAAGTGCTTTAATATCGCCTTGGGGTGTGGGCGCAATCGTGCCTGTTCCGAATAACGAAACATTTATGGTCGCAGGATTGGATTTTTGGTTTGATAATAAAAATCCGCTTGATCCTCAAGGAAAGTATTTAAGTTATGAAATAATAGATGAGCGTTTGTCGGAAAGACTTGCGGGGAAAAGATTTGTGCAGCCGCCGGAGTTTTTAACCAAAGACCAAGATGGAGAACATGCTGAAATAAGAATCCCGGCAGTAAGGTTTCCTCGTTTGTATTATTGTCCCGTTTGCGGAAACATTGAAGAGTTGGGGCCAATGTCTGATTTGCGTTGCCCCGGAGATAATCGGAAAGGGAAACCCGAAGGAACATATTGCTCCAAAAAGAAAGCTGCGAGGGGTAAAACACCGTTAATGGTTCCCGAAAGATTTGTCGCAATTTGCGAAAACGGGCATATAGAAGATTTTCCGATTGCCGAATGGGTACATAGAAAATCCGGAAAAGAATATGATCCATCAACTTGTAAAATGTATAGAAGCACCGGTAGAAATTCAGCATCTCTTACCGGTATAAGATACACTTGTACTTGCGGTGCAAGCGCAACAATGAGGGGAGCGTTCGATTGGGATGAGGTAAAGCAGGAAAGCGCATTGAGTAAGATCGGATACAAATGCAATGGAAAAATGCCTTGGCTTGGTATTGATGGTTCGGAATGCGACAGACCTTTAAGAGTTGTTCAAAGAGGTGCGTCCAATGTTTGGTTTCCGGATATCATCAGTTCAATTTATATACCAGAACCTGAAATTAACGGTGAGACAAGAGAGTGCATAGAAAAAGTGGTCAAAAGAGTCGAATCGCAAAGAAAAAACGGTGAAATCGATGAAGAAATGATAAGATCACATGTGGTAAGTTTGGCTGATTGGGATGATAATATTGATAAGGAGTTGGCTTTTAAAACGATAATCCATAAATTAAAAGGAGGAGAGGAAACTTCAGAAAAAGATGAAGACGATTATCGCAAAGCGGAGTATGACGTTTTGATCCGTGATTATGAAAAGGAAGGAAGCGAACTGCATGTCAGAAATTATGATTCAAGTGAATATAACGGATTATGGTTTCTTAAAAGCATATCCTTGATAAGTAAATTAAGAGAAACCAGGGTGTTGACAGGTTTTAGAAGAATGTCTCCGCAGGCCACGCAGGCACCGATATCCGATTCAAACAATAGTTGGTTGCCTGCGATAAAAAACGAAGGCGAAGGCATAATGTTTTGTTTCGACATTGAAAAATTAAAAAAATGGGCAGCAAGAGATGATGTAAAGAGACGTGTCGATAAAATCAGACAGAATGTCCAATACAGCGTCGGACGATGTGATGAAATCAGTCCTTCTTTTGTGTTGATACATACTTTTGCGCATTGTCTTATTACTGAATTGTCTAACGAAAGCGGCTATTCTACGGCTTCTATTAGGGAACGCATATATTGTCCTAAATTTTGTAATGAAGATGCGCCTGAAATGGCGGGAGTGCTTATCTATACGGCATCGGGTGATTCCGAAGGTTCTTTGGGAGGCTTGGTAAGGCAGGGAAAGGCAGGGCGTATCGAAGAAATAATAAGACATGCACTGCATGAAGCGGAATGGTGTTCTGCTGATCCGGTATGTATTCAAAGTAACGGTCAGGGCATCGATGGTGCTAATTTGGCGGCATGCCATAATTGCACGCTCTTGCCTGAAACATCGTGTGAAAATCGCAACACTTTCTTGGACAGAGGATTGTTGGTAGGCGTTCTTGACGATAAAAGCATTGGATTTTTTAATAATGAAGAAAATAATTAAAGCAATTGATTTGTTCTCCGGTTGCGGAGGAGTATCGATCGGGTTGACGCAGGCAGGTTTTGATGTTGCTTGCGCAGTTGAAATCGATAAAGCTGCCGTTAAAGCATACAAAGGATATCATTCGTTAAGCAATGTTAATGTTATCAATGATGATATATGTAAAATAAGCGGAAAGGACATATTAAAAAAAGCAAGGATAAAAAAAGATGATCTTTATTTACTTGCGGGGTGTCCGCCTTGTCAAAAGTTCTCAATGCAAAACAGAATTCATAATCGAGATGAAAAAAATATTGGCGAAGTAAAAAAATTGTTGATGCAGTTTAAACGCATAATAAAAGAAATATATCCGCCGTTTGTTCTTATGGAGAATGTGCAGGGGATAAAGTCTTCTTTCGGAGGGAAAATATTAAATGAATTCATTTGTGATTTAACTGATAAAAATGCTCCCGATGATGAAAGATATTATATCGTTTCAGGTGTGGTAAATGCGGCAAATTACGGAGTGCCGCAATTACGGAAACGATTTGTGTTACATGGGGTTAGATGTGATGTGTTAAAAAGAATGGAAAGTTTGAATTTGACTTTAACATTACCCGTACCAACGCATAATAAAGATGGCACAGATGGTAAACAAAAATGGATTACTGTCAGAGAGACTTTTGAAGGACTGCCGCCCATACATGAAGGGGAAAGGTATAGCGATGAAATCATAAAGAATCATTACTGTGCGCATTTATCAGATAAAAATTTGGAAAGGATAAGGATAATTCGTCAAAACGGAGGCAGTCGAACTTCTTTGCCTGAAAATATGGTTTTGGAATGTCATAAAAAATATTCGGGGCATACGGATGTGTATGGTATTATGGATCCTGATGCTCCTGCACCGACAATGACCGGAGGATGTTTGAGCTATTCTAAAGGAAGGTTTGGCCATCCGTTTGAAGATAGAGCAATATCCGTGAGAGAAGCGGCAAGAATCCAAACTTTTCCCGACGACTATGTTTTCGGAGAGAGCCTTACGAAAGCTGCTTTGGAAATAGGAAACGCCGTACCTGTTAAATTGGTAAACGCAAGCGGAAAAGTTTTTATCGACATTATAAAAGAGTTGAGAAAAAATTAAATTGTGCACAGAAATAATTACCAAAAAGAATACAAACCTATTTGTTTAAGGTTTGTATTCTTTTCGGATTAGTTACGCAATCCTTCTTATTCCGCCACTAAAGCTCTGTATGATAACGATGTCGAATTTTTGAGCAATTTATACGCCTTGACTTATGAGAAATCCGTGCTACGATAGCCTCTCTATAACGGCAAAAAATTGGGAAGAGGTATTTCATGGATTGCAATTATATGTTATACTATTTTTAATATAAGAAATAACGGAGGGGGGATTTATGGACGATAAAATTTTCAATTTAATAATAAAGCAATCAGAGCAGTGTCGCACGCCGGAGATTTTGAAAGCTATAAAAGAACAAGAAAGGTTGTCAAACATAGTGCATGAGAAAAAGTTTGAATTTGATAAATATAGAGATCGCTCTATTTCGTTGTTGCAAGTTGGGACAAGAAAATTAAAGGAAAAATATCCTGACTTATTTAAAGATATGCCGAAAGAAGATATAAAATTAGATATAGTACAAGGAGCACTTGATTTTGCAATTAATAATTCCAAAAAGTATTCGGAAATTTTAGACAAGATGAAAGAAATTTCGGAGCTTAATGAAAATAATAAAATTCAGCCATTGCTGACAAAATCATTTTATGAATATATAGTTGCCTTTTCAAATTTGGAATCGAAATTTAAAGAAGACAGGGAAAGGTTGTTTTCTTCAGAATACAAAGATAAAATGGCATCATATGCCGATGAGGGGTTGTTATTGTATCATTTAGAATCACCAGATTTGCCTATATTGGATAAAGATATCCAAATGAAGGATATAATTGATTATTTTCTTTTTGAGGATTGTATGGGCTTGAGAATCGTGTTTTCCGCGTTGCTAAATATTGACAATCCTGGAGTTTCAATGCAACGAAAGCAAGAAGATATAAGAATAACGATAGAGCTTATAAATAACGGGTATTTCAGAAGTGCGACAAGGAATCTATTTTCTTTATTAGACAGTGAGCATAAAAAGGCTGCAAATGCATATGAGGGTATAGCTAAGAGAAAAAACTTGTTCAAAAACGGTTTACAGCGTTCTCAAAAAATAGATGTGTTAATTGACAGTATTGACGATCCTTGGATGGAAACTGCGTGGAAAAAAATTAATAATTACTATAAAAAAGTTGTAGCAACAGTTCCTGTTGATGGGGTGATTCATCGAAACTCAATTGTCCACGGAGATTATGAAAGTGATTTGATAGATGTAAAGGAGTCTTCGGCAATAAAACTTTCACTATTATATCTTAATTTGCGTTTAATTTCTGACTATCTATGTAATAAGGCGGAAATATTTGAAGAGCTTTTGCTATATTTGCCTTCGATAATTCTCTTTTTAAAAGGGGAGGGAACAAATAGTTAAGTTGGCAATAACGAAAACAGATATGCTGGTTATTAAAATGAATTACAGGTTAAATTAAATTTTATCCCAAACCAATCTTTTGCAAAGAAAAATACGAACCTTGAATTTATAGGGTTCGTATTATTCATGCTTGGTGCACCTTCAGAGACTCGAACTCTGGACCCACTGATTAAGAGTCAGTTGCTCTACCAACTGAGCTAAAGGTGCATATTCTGGAAAGCGGTTGCCCGCATTATTGTTATGTTGGAGCGGGAGACGAGATTCGAACTCGCGACATTCGCCTTGGCAAGGCGACGCTCTACCACTGAGCCACTCCCGCATATTTTTGTTTTGATGGTGCGGATGAAGAGACTCGAACTCCCACGTCGTAAACACCAGATCCTAAGTCTGGCGCGTCTGCCAATTCCGCCACATCCGCTCAGTTATTTCAGAGTGGTGACCCATCCGAGAATCGAACTCGGGACACCATGATTAAAAGTCATGTGCTCTACCGACTGAGCTAATGGGTCAAAACCTTAGTTATTTTAACGCATCTGCCGAAAAATTGCAACTGTTTTTGCGTATATTTTCAACTTTTGCGACCCGTTATCAAGTTTGGCAGGGGTGGAAGGATTTGAACCCTCAAGTGCTGGAGTCAGAGTCCAGTGCCTTAACCATTTGGCGACACCCCTACGTGTCCATATTTTTTTACCCTTGGCAGGGGTAGCAGGATTTGAACCTACGAATATCAGAGTCAAAGTCTGATGCCTTACCGCTTGGCGATACCCCTGTGTTAATGGGGTGAGTAGAGGGAGTCGAACCCTCGGCCTCAAGAGCCACAATCTTGCGCTCTAGCCAACTGAGCTATACCCACCACACATTGGCGAGCCTGAAGGGATTTGAACCCCCGACACACGGCTTAGAAGGCCGTTGCTCTATCCAACTGAGCTACAGGCTCATGCAGAGTTACCGCATTGGAGCGGGTGATGGGAATCGAACCCACACGACCAGCTTGGAAGGCTGGGATTCTACCATTGAACTACACCCGCGTGGGCGGGATCTCCGTAATGCTTAGAAATTCTATCATACGCCCGCCGTCGTTGTCAACAATATAGACTTATTTTGTTGTAAAAATTTATTGCGCGTTTTCTTTTTTCATCTTTCCGATGAGTTTCATGCGCTGTTCTTTGCTGAGAATGGTTTTTCTCAGGCGGATATTCTGAGGGGTAACCTCGACGAGTTCGTCGTCCGCGATAAATTCAAGACACTGTTCAAGGCTCATTACGCGCGGAGAGACCAGCTTGAGCGCATCTTCGCTTCCGCTTGCACGGTTGTTGGTGAGCTGCTTCTTTTTGCACACGTTTACGACGAGGTCGTCTTCTCTCGAGTTTTCGCCCACGACCATGCCGGCATAAACGGGAACGCCCGGCTTAAGGAACAGAGTAGAGCGTTCCTGAGCGTTGAAGAGTCCGTATGTTGTGGTAACGCCGTCTTCGAATGCAATTACAGATCCGCGGCTTCTTTCCTGAATGTCGCCCTTATAAGGCTCGTAGCCTTTGAATACGCTTGTTATAACGCCGAAGCCGCGCGTGTCGGTCAGCATTTCGCTGCGGTATCCGATAAGGCAGCGAGAAGGTATCGAGAATTCGAGTTTGATGCCTCCGCGGTCGTCGGGGAGCATTTCGACCAGTTCGCCTTTGCGCGCGCCCAGTTTGTTTATAACGGTACCTGCGAAGGCTTCAGGGACTTCGACGACAACGGTTTCGATAGGCTCGCACTTTTCGCCGTTTATTTCCTTATATATTACTTTGGGGCGGGATACCTGGAATTCGTATCCTTCGCGGCGCATGTTTTCTATGAGTATGGACAGATGCAATTCGCCTCTTCCGTATACTTTAAAACAATCGGGGCTGTCGGTTTCTTCAACGCGCATACTGACGTTGGTCTGAACTTCTCTGAAGAGTCTTGCGCGGAGATGGCGGCTTGTAACAAATTTGCCTTCTTTGCCTGCGAAAGGCGAGTTGTTGACCATGAACATCATGGAGAGAGTGGGCTCGTCTATTGCGACGAAGGGGAGCGGATCGGGCATATCGACGTCGCAGACGGTTTCTCCTATGTTGAGCTTTTCTACACCGCTGATGGCGATGATGTCGCCCACGCTTGCGCGGTCGCTCTCAACACGTTTCAAGCCTTCGAATTGATACATCTTTGCAATTTTTTCGTGCGATACAGTGCCGTCCGTATGGCAGATAGCGGCAAGCTGACCGCCTCTCATAGTGCCGCGGACGATTCTGCCTATGCCTATTCTGCCGACGTATTCGTCATAATCTATGTTGCAGATGATAGCCTGAAGTCCGTCGGTGTCGTCGCCTTGGGGAGCGGGGATCTCTGATAATATAGTATCGAGAAGAGGCTTCATGTCAGTACCCGTTTCGCCGGGGGTGAGGGTAGCCCAGCCTTGTTTGCCCGATGCGTAAACCGTTTTGAAATCCAGCTGATCGTCGTTTGCGCCCAGCTCGAAGAACAAATCGATTACCTGGTTAGCTATCTTGTCGAAATCACAACCTCTGTCCACCTTGTTTACGACGACAATAGGCTTTTTGTTGAGTCCGAGAGCCTTTTTGAGGACGTAACGGGTCTGAGGCATACAGCCTTCTACCGCGTCTACGAGAAGGATTACTCCGTCTACCATAGACAGGATGCGTTCAACCTCTCCGCCGAAATCTGCGTGTCCCGGGGTGTCGATAATGTTGATTTTTGTGCCCTTGTAATGCACAGCGGTATTTTTTGCGAGAATGGTGATGCCGCGCTCTCTTTCGAGATCGTTGTTGTCCATAACTCTGTCTGCAACCGCTTCGTTGGCGCGGAAAACGCCGTTTTGTTTCAGAAGCTGGTCGACCATAGTGGTTTTGCCGTGGTCGACGTGAGCGATAATTGCAATGTTTCTTACGTCTGTTCTAATCATAAAAACCTTCTTTATATGTCTGTGAGCGTTACGAGTTTCGCGGCAAATCTGCCTTGATGCGCGCTCATGTAACAATAATTACCCTGATAACCTATACTGCCGGGATTGATAAGCGTTACGTTGCTGTCCTTTACGATGACGGGGCAGTGCGTATGCCCGAAAATAGCCACGTCAGCGCTTTTTTCCATCGCGGCGTAAGCAAGGTTGAGATACCCTGACTTCACGCCGTAGTCGTGCCCGTGTGTGAGAAAGAATTTTACGCCGTCTATCTCGACTAATTCTTCGCGTCTGCCGCTTCTGAAATCGCAGTTGCCGAAAACGTAATGCAACTTTGAGCGGTAAGCGCCTGAGAGGAATTGTATATCGCTGCCGCCGTCTCCGAGAAAAAATATATAGTCGGCTTCGTCGAGGACGGTAAGGAATTTTTCCGTCTTGGGGAGTCTGCCGTGAGAATCGGAAATGGCGACAATATTGCTCATAACTTTTCTCTTAAAGCGGCGAGGGCACGCGCTCTGTGGCTTACGGTGTTTTTTTCTTCCATACTTGCTTCTGCAAAAGTTTTGCCTATCTCTTCGCAGTAGAAGAGGGGATCGTATCCGAAGCCGCCGTTGCCGCGGTATTCGTCAAGCACTTCGCCGTAAACTCTGCCTTCTCCGGAGATTTTTCTGCCGTCTGGCAGAACTGCCGCAACTACGCTTGCGAAATAAGCGCGGCGGTCTCTCGGGAATATGCTTTCTCTTTCATGCAGATTTTTTAGAAGAAGACGGTTGTTTTTGCCGTCGTCGCAAGGCTCACCCGCATAGCGTGCGGAATAAACGCCGGGAGCTCCTCCGAGAGCTTCTACGCAAAGTCCGCTGTCGTCTGCGAGAACGGCGTATTTTCCGTCCAGCATATCGAATATGGTCTGAGCTTTTATAAATGCGTTTTCTTCAAAAGTCGTGCCCGTTTCTTCTATGTCGGTACGGATATTCACTTCCTGAAGAGAGCAGACGTGCTCGAACTTATCTTTGAGCAGCGCGCGTATTTCATCGAGTTTGTGCGAATTGTTGCTGGCAAGTACAGCTATCATTTTTCTTCTTCTCCCAATACTTCTATAACCGCCTGAGAAGCGTGTTTTTTTATGTTTTTTGCTATTTCTTCAAAATATCTTTCGTTTACGTTTACACGTACGAAGCGCGCCTGAATGCCCGACATTTCGTCTTTTACAACGCCGTTTTTATCGACCTTGTAATATACGAGAAAAATACGGTTATCCTTACTGTAGCGGACGAGACACACGTCTTTGTAAGGAATGCCTGTGCAGGAGACGCCAAGAAAGCAGTACAGCTTTTTCTCGCCGAATATATAGCAGGACGCGAACGTAACGGACGCCATACAGACTTCTGCAAAAGCCATAATGCAGATCGCAAATATGTCGAGAGGGCGGTTGGTAGAGGTAAGATTCCCCACTTGCGCAAGCCTCAGACTGTTGACTGTAATGCAGGTTAGTGCTATAATCGTAACGATTGCAAAGAGCACGTAAATAAGCGCTTTTTGCTTGAAAGAGTAACGCTTTTTCATAACGGATATTATATACAAAAAATATAAATAAGACAAGGGATTTATAGCAGTTTATGCATTTTGAAAAAATTAAAGAGAGCGACAAAGCCCGTATAGACGAAGTGCTTGCAAAGAGCGATTCTACGGGCAGCGAGTATTCTATGCTTTATCTCAGCGGCTGGGACTTTTTCGATTTTGACAGCATGACGATAGCCTTCGAGCAAGGGTATGTATTCATACGTTTCAGACCACATCTTCAGGCTGAAGACGAGGAATCCGACAGCCACGGCTGGATTTTCCTGCCGCCGCTTGCGCCCAAGGGCGAATTCGCAAAAGCGGTTGAACTTCTCAGGGAATACTGCGAGCAGTCGGGAGAAGAATTCTATATGTCTTCGTGCAGAAAGGAAGACGCGGAACTTCTGGATAAAAACGTTTACGAAATAGCGGACAAAACCGATTACCGCAACTATGCCGAATACCTCTACAACCCGCAGGATCTGATAGAACTGAAGGGTAAAAAATATCATTCGAAGCGCAACTTTATATCACGTTTTACCAACACGTATCAAGGAAAATACGTTTTCAGAACATATACTGAAAACGACCTCGAAGGTGTCTGCGCGCTGTTCAGCGAATGGATAAAAAGCAAGAGCTTCGACGACTATCACGACAGTATGGAAAGGCAGGAAAAAAGAGTCGTCAAACTTGCTCTCGAATACTCTCTTGAGTACGACGATTTCTTTGCCGACGTTATGGAAGTCGACGGCAGAATAGTGGGCTTCGAAACGGGAGAACTTACCGCGTCAAACGTAGGGATAGTTCACCTGGAAAAAGGAAATATAGAGTATGACGGCATTTACCCGTCGCTGTGCCAGATGTTTGCGGCAAAGCATTTTTCGGGTGCAAGGTATATCAACAGACAGGAAGACATGGGGCTTGAAGGACTGAGGAAGTCTAAAGAAAGCTATCATCCGTGCGGATTTGTTGAAAAGAGAATAGTAAGGCTTGTCGGAGCGAACGAAAGAGAAAGACAAGAACAGAATAAATAAAGTTATAAACGGGCGCGTGCAAAGGTCGAAAAAAATTGATTTTTGCGCGCGCTTGTAGTATTATAGACTCAACGATTTTATAAAAGAGGTCAAAAATGATTAAAACCTATTCAAAAGGAATGTACTACGTAGACGGCAAGTTTATCGACGAAAATCAGCTCAAGGCTTACAATTTCAGCGAAGACGCGCTTGCCGACGCTTATAAAGGCACGATGGCTTATTCCATTCTCAGCGCGCATAACACCGCGGGAGAAACGAAAAAAGGCGATCTGCTCAGACTGCGTTTCGACGCGCTCGCTTCTCACGATATAACCTACGTCGGAATAATCCAGACTGCAAAGGCAAGCGGACTCAAAGAGTTCCCCATTCCTTACGTTCTGACCAACTGCCACAACTCGCTCTGCGCGGTAGGCGGCACGATAAACGAGGACGACCATGTTTTCGGTCTTTCTGCGGCTAAAAAATACGGCGGTATTTTTGTGCCTCCTCATCAGGCGGTTATCCATACTTATATGAGAGAGTGCATGAGCGGATGCGGCAAGATGATCCTGGGCAGTGACTCTCACACACGTTACGGTGCGCTGGGTACAATGGCTGTTGGCGAGGGCGGACCCGAACTCGTAAAACAGCTTCTTTGCCGTACTTACGACATAAAGTATCCCGACGTTGTCGCAATCAACCTCAAGGGCAAGCCGCGCCGCGGCGTAGGTCCGCAGGATATCGCGCTTGCGATAATAGGAGAGGTGTTTGCAAGCGGCTTTGTAAAGAATAAGGTCATGGAATTCGTCGGCGAAGGCGTAAAGTCTCTTCCCGTTGAATACAGAAACGGCATTGACGTTATGACGACGGAGACGACCTGCCTTTCAAGTATATGGCGCACGGACGACGAAGAAATCAAGAATTATTATGCCGTCAGAGGCAGACTGAACGATTACAAAGAGATCAAGCCCGCGCCGCTCGCTTATTACGACGCGGTGGTAGAAGTCGATCTGTCAAAGGCCGAGCCCAAGATAGCGCTTCCTTTCCACCCCAGCAACGTTTATAACCTCAAGGACGTTATCGAAAATCCTTACGACATTCTTTCAGAGGCTGAAAAGAAGGGCAACGAACTTCTCGGAAGCAAGAACGTAAAATTCAGACTTACCGACAAGATCAAGGACGGCAAGGTAATTGTTCAGCAGGGTATCATTGCAGGCTGTGCAGGCGGTACTTACGACAATATTTACGAGGCAAGCAGCATTCTTGCCGACGCTTCGACGGGCAACGACGCGTTCACGCTCAGCATATATCCGTCTTCAACTCCCGTGTTCTACGACCTTCTGAAGAAAGGTGCGATAGAAAAACTCGTCGATGCAGGCGTAAACGTAAAGACGGCGTTCTGCGGACCTTGTTTCGGTGCTGGCGACGTGCCCAACAACAATGCGCTCAGCATAAGACACACCACGAGAAACTTCGAGTCCAGAGAGGGAAGCAAGCCGGGTAACAACCAGATAGCTTCAGTAGCTCTCATGGACGCGAGAAGCATTGCCGCTACCGCGAAGAACGGCGGCGTGCTGACTGCGGCAACTGATATAGATTATGACGACAGCATTCCGTCATTCGATTACGACAGCCGCATTTACGAGAGAAGAATTTACAACGGCTGGGGCAAGGCTCAGCCTGAAAACGAATTGCATTACGGACCCAACATCAAAGACTGGCCGCCCGTTATCGCACTTACAGACAACATTCTGATAAAACTTGCGGCGGTCATCAACGATCCCGTTACCACTACAGACGAACTCATTCCTTCAGGCGAGACCTCGAGCTACAGAAGCAATCCGCTCAAACTTGCCGAGTTTGCTTTGTCGAGAAAAGTGCCTGAATACGTAGGCAGAGCAAAGGCGATAGCTTCTCAGCAGAAAGAACTCGAAGGCGGAAAGCTTCCCGAAGAATATGCAAAGGCGCTTGAAAGCGCGGGCGTAACGCTTAAAGGAAGCGTATCGATAGGCAGCGGCGTTTACGCTGTAAAGCCTGGCGACGGAAGCGCGAGAGAACAGGCGGCAAGCTGTCAGAGAGTTCTCGGCGGAAGCTGCAATATCGCAAAAGAATATGCTACAAAGAGATACCGCAGCAACCTTATCAACTGGGGTATGATACCTTTCCTCAGCGAAGAGAAATATTCTGACGGAGAGATAATCATAGTTCAGGGAGTTAAGGAAGCGATCGAAAAAGGCGAGACTACTTTTGCCTCAAAAGCAGTTGCTGACGGCAAAGTAAGGGATATTACTCTGAGAATAGATCCTCTAACCGCAGACGAGCGCGACATCATCGCAGACGGCTGTCTGATGAACTATTACAAGAACAGAAACAATGGATAAAAAGTCGCTCAGAAAGAGCGTTTCGGCGCGGATAAAGGCTATGACCGCGGACGAAAAAAAGGCTGAAAGCGATAAGGTCGCTGCAAAAGTTTTGAATCTCGGTTTAAAAGGCAGGAAGATATTCATATACAACGCTTTGCCCGACGAGGTCGAAACAAAAGATCTTATTGCGGCTCTTGCAGCCGACAACGATATCTATCTGCCTGTGGTTGACGGAGAAGATATGCTGCTGGCAAGATACGGCGAAGAACTGAGCGAAGGAGCTTACGGCATTTACGAGCCTGACGGCAAAAGATATTTTGCAGAAGAAATTGCTCCCGACGTATGCATAACCCCTTTGCGCGCGTTTGACGCAAAGCTGAACAGACTTGGCAGAGGAAAGGGCTATTACGACAGATTCTTTGCGGCGGCAGAATGTAAGAAGATCGCAATCGCTTTCGACTGCCAGAAGGCTGATGAAATACCTACCGACGCACACGATATAAAAATGGACGCGGTGATAACTGCATCGGAGACTTATCTTAAATGAGAATAATAACGGGAAAATACAGGGGCAGAAAGATAATTCCGCCTGAGGGCAGCGACGAGATAAGACCCACTTCGGATATGGCGAGGGAGGGTATATTCAACGTTCTGCAAGGTTACGTCGACGGATGCAGATTTATCGATCTTTTTGCAGGAAGCGGAGCTATGGGCATAGAAGCGCTCAGCCGCGGAGCTGAAGAGGTGCTGTTCTGCGATACGGGCAGACAGAGTATGCAGCTTCTGAAAAAGAATCTTCAGGGGATAAGCGATAAATATTCAGTCACTTCGCGCGATTTCCGCGACGCTCTGAGATCAGCAAAAGGCAAATGGGATTATATTTTCTGCGATCCGCCGTATAAATGCGACTATATCGGCGACGTTGCCGCGATAGTTGCTGAAAGAGAACTGCTCACAGAAGACGGACTTATAATATATGAGCACGACAACGACTTCAAGCCTTCTGTTCCTAAAGGATTCAACTGTGAAAAATCGAGAAAATACGGCAGGGCAACCGTTGAGTTTTACAGCCGTAAAAAGAGCGTCTGCGCTGTAACCGGCAGCTTCGATCCGTTCACAAAAGGACACAGATTCGTTGTCGAAAAAGCTCTCGAACAGTTCGACAAAGCGGTCGTGGTTGTCGCGGTCAATCCTGACAAGAAAAGGCTTTTCTCTCTTGACGAAAGCATAGAGATAGCAAAATCTTCTCTTGCGGACCTGGGAGACAAAGTCGAAGTGGACGTATGTTACGGTATGGTTGCGGATTACTGCAACGGTCGAGGCATAAAGGCGATAGTGAGAGGATACAGGAACGCGCGCGACTTCGAATACGAAAAAGAGATGAGCGATTACAACTTTCAAAGGGGCGGCGTGGTTACCCTTCTTGTGGAAGCGGAGGGAGAAACTCGCAATATAAGCGCTACGAGGATACGCGAAACTCTTATAAACAACGCGCCCGAATACGACGATCTGTGCGAAAGCGCCGTCGTCGAGGTGAAAGACATTATGAAAAACAAAACCAATGAGGAGAAATAACTATGGATCTGGAGATTGAAAGACTGCTTGACAAGCTGGAAGAGGAGATACGCATAGGAAAGAAATCCATGTTTTCAGGAGGCAAGACCAGTATCGACGATATAAAATGTCTGTCCATAATAGGGCAGATAAGAAGCGCGCTTCCGACCGCGATAACTGAGGCGAGAGTCGTTCTGCAGGACAGCAACAATATTATAGAGCAGGCAAACCTTCGCGCCAACGATATCGTTACGAAGGCTCAGCGCGATGCCAACGCTATGCTTTCTGAAAACAACATAATCGCGCAGGCTCAGCACGAAGCCGACCGCATCGTAGGTATGGCGCGTCAGGAAGCGGACGCTATCAGAAACGAAAGTTTCGCAAGTATATACGATTTGTTCAATAATACAGAAAGAGAGCTCAGACACTCTTTAGAGTTGCTTATAAGCAGTAAAAACGAGCTGTCCAACGCGATGAACAGCCGCAGACGCTAAAGAGCAAGAGAGACTAGAAGCGCAAGCGCGAAGGATATGACCGCCTGCGTGGTTTTGGTTGCAAGATAATATAGAGGACGGATCTTGCAGTTGCTGAGAAAAGTCAGCGATTGCAGGCTTACCGATAATCCGCCGAAGGAGAGCAGTCCCGCCACTACAGGCAGGGCTGTTTTTATTTGCGCTCCGCTTTCTGCGATACTCTGACAGCCGCGAGTTATCTCTATGAGACCGAGCACTGTTCCGTGCGCCATTTCTGGATTCCAGCCGACGGCGGAATAAAGCGCAGAAAGAGGTTCTGACAGAGCGCCGACAGCGCCGATATCGGTAAGCACGTCTGCGATCATACTGAAAATCGCTATATATCCGCCTACGATAAAAAGGCTGGTAAGCGCGCTTGTCATAGACTTTCCGAGCAGGTCGTCGAAGTCAGGCGGAGTGCGCACGAGTTCAGCGTAATCCTTTGCTTTTTTCTTGCTTATCCTGAAAATAAATCCGTTTAAAAGCGAGGCGACGAAGTGTATAGCCATAAGCAGGTAGCCGAATGCCGCGCTGTCGAACATCACCGTTCCCACAGTGCCGACGATAAAAAGAGGACCTGACGTTGACGTGAAAGAGCTTATCGCTTTTGCCTGTCTGCGGTCGATTATGCCTGCTCCGTACAGATCGCTGAGAAGTCTGCTTCCGACAGGATATCCGCTTATCGCGCTCATAAAAAAGACGTAACCGCCCACAGACGGGCAGTTGTAAAGTTTAGCGATAGGCTTTTTTAGCGCGTCGCCCAGGATCTGAGCAGTGCCGACAGAAGTAAGGATACGCGTGAAAAAGAAGAAAGGAAAGAGCGCGGGCGCGACGCTTGTGGCAAAAAGCAGCATGCCGTTGTAAACGCTGGCAATGTAGCGCTTGGGGTCTGCAACAAGACAGATCACGAAAAAACCTACCAGAACGGCTACGGTTGTCGCCATGCGGCGCTTGCGTTTGTCGAGAGCTTTAGTGAAGTCCATATCAGAATTTATGCGCGCGTGAGAGAAAAAAGAACGCAGGCGATCTGCTTGCGTTTATTGATATGTATTATAGGATTTAATATAATCAGCTTGATCGGATAACTAAGCAAAAGAGAATAGTTGAGAAAACCGTTTAAGACCTTTCTACAAAAACTGTTTTGTCTTCAAAAGGATATCTGGCAGCAGAAAAAAGTTTGTCTATGCGGGACGTAAAGGCAAAATCTTCTGCAAAAGGCGTGCGTGTGCGCCTCGATACCGCGACAGGGACTGACAGAAGGGAGAATACGTCCTCTTTGCCTTTTGCCACGGCAAGCGCGTTTACGAAGTTTACCGGTTTTTCAGTCAGATCTTTATGAGTAAAATAATTGTCGGCTGCGGCGTTGAGCGCTAAGCGTTTCACCCTTGCGCGCGTATAGCGTTTTGAGCAGGCTAAAGAGCAGAATTCTTCAAAAGAAGACGCTTTTTCAGCGGCGTCACAAAGTCTGTTGATGAGTCCCTCGGAGTCGTCGTAAATGCCTGTCTTTTTCTGAGCCGTCAAAGAATATTTAAGAATGGCAAAGAGCTTTTCGTCGTCAAGCGCGTGTTTTTCAACGTCCTCAAGTACGAAAGAGGGAAGAAGAGAAGCTTTTATTTTTCCGCCCGATTTAGCCGTTTCGCGCAGAGAAGACGACGTGGGGTAGCCGTCGGGCGCGCTGTTTGAAGGGGTGTTTTCACGTTTTATTGTGTATGCTGAAATTTTCCTGCCCGTGTCTGTTATCGCTCTCAGATATTCTATTCCAAGAGTGTTGTTGGGACTGTTTTCAAAAACTTTTTCTCCCGTGGCGGAAGCTATCGCCTGAGGGTATCCGATGCCTTGAGACAACGCTTGTTTTATCTTTGCGTTTATTTCTGCATCGTCGCATAACGTCGCAAGTCTCTCGAGTGTATTTATATCTCCGCATTCGCTGCCGAATATAAGAGTTGCGTCTTTTACGAGATTTGCGATTTTTACTCCGCCGAGCGCAAACTGCTTTGCCGCTGAAATGGTATATTCCGCAGGAAGCTCCACTACGAGATCCGCGCCTGCGAGCACGGCGTGTTTTGCCCTGGTGTATTTGTCAAGGCAGGCGAGTTCTCCGCGCTGAACGGCGCTGCCGCTCATAACGCATACAACGTTTTCGGCGCCTGCATCGCGCGCGCTGTCGAGAAGGCGTTTGTGCCCGATATGAAGGGGATTGAATTCGCAGATTATGACCGCGTTTTTCATAAAAAATCTCTCTCCGACCGCTGTATTTGCCTTTACAAAACAATTTTGCGGTAGTATAATCAATTTGTAAATATATTGTAATATATTTTAGCGAAAATATAAAGTGTTTCGGAGGTTTTTCAAGTGAACAAACTCATTTCTGCAATAATCGATAAGGCAAAGGGTCTTAAAAAGACGATAGTTCTTGCTGAGGGCGAAGAGCCCCGCACCGTAAGGGCGGCTGAAATCATTTCAAAGAACGGCATTGCCAACATAATCCTTCTCGGAGACAAGGACAAGCTGGCTCAGATGTATCCTGACGTCGACCTTTCTCTCGTCAAGGTAGTCAATCCCCTGACAGCCGATATTGAGGACTTCGCAAACGAGTTTTACGAGCTTCGCAAAGCTAAGGGCATGACCATTGAAGAAGCGCGCGTTCAGATGAGAAAGAACCTCAACTTCGGCGCTATGATGACCAGAAAGGGACTGGCTGACGGTATGGTAGCGGGCGCTATCAACTCTACCGGCAACGTTCTGCGTTCAGGTCTTACCATCGTAAAGACCAAGCCCGGCATCAAGACTGTTTCAAGCTGTTTCATCATGTGCTTCGAAGGCACTCCTTACACCGCTCAGGACGTTATGGTATTCGGCGACTGCGCAGTAAATATCGACCCGACGGCAGAACAGCTTGCTGATATCGCTATATCTTCAGTAGGCTCTGCAAAAGCTCTTGCAGGCATAGCTGAGCCCAAGGTCGCAATGCTTTCATTCTCCACAAAGGGCAGTGCAAAGCACGAGAACGTCGAAAAGGTAGTAAACGCGGTTTCTATCGTAAAGGAAAAAGCTCCCGAGATCAGCGTTGACGGCGAGCTTCAGCTTGACGCGGCTATCGTTCCTGCAGTTGCAATGCTCAAAGCTCCCGGTAGCGACGTTGCAGGCAAGGCGAACGTTCTTATTTTCCCCGACTTGCAGTCAGGCAATATCGGCTACAAACTCACTCAGAGATTCAGCGGGGCAGACGCTATCGGACCTATCTGCCAGGGCTTTGCAAAACCTGTCAACGACCTGTCCAGAGGTTGTTCTTCAGACGATATCGTAGCAGTCGTAGCTATCACCGCCGTTCAGGCGTCTCAGAACTAAGGAGGGGTATATGAAAGTACTCGTAGTAAACGCGGGCAGTTCTTCACTAAAATATCAGGTTATCGAGATGAATACCGAGACCTTGCTGTGCAAGGGCGGTATCGAACGTATCGGCATTGAAGGATCCAACCTTACTCAGGAATCGGGCGGCAAGAAATACAACGTTGAAAAGCCGCTTGCCAATCATACCGAAGGTTTCGACCTGCTCATCAAGTGTCTTACCGACAAATCCGTCGGCGGCGTGCTTGACGACATTTCCGAGATCCAGGCAATAGGACACAGAGTTCTCCATACGGGTACCGATTTCGACGATTCTGTCCTCATCACTCCCGAAGCGCTCAAGACTCTTGAAAAGAACGCTTTCCTCGGACCTTTGCACATGCCTGCAAACATCGCGTGCGTGAAATCCTGCATGCAGGTGCTTCCCGGCGTGCCCAACGTTGCGGTATTCGATACGGCTTTCCATACGACAATGCCTGCTTATGCGTATATGTACGCTATTCCTTACGAGGATTACGAGCAGTTCAAGATAAGAAGATACGGCTTTCACGGCACGTCTCACAAGTTCGTCTCTCAGACCGCTAAAAAGTGGCTTGAAGACAACGGCTACGCAAGCGGAAAAATCGTAACCTGCCACCTCGGCAACGGCTCTTCGATCACCGCTGTAAAGGACGGCAAGTGTGTGGATACGTCTATGGGTATGACTCCTCTCGAAGGCGTTCCTATGGGCACGAGAAGCGGCGACATCGACGCATCGGTAGTCGAGTTCCTCTGCAACTTCAAGAAGATGACGGTGGGCGAAGTTATTACTTACCTCAACAAGAAGAGCGGTTTCCTCGGCGTAAGCGGCGTCAGCAGCGACTCCAGAAATATGCTTGAAGAAGCGCACAAGGGCAACAAGCGCGCACGTCTTGCGGCAGATATGTTTATGTATAAGGTAAAGAAATATATAGGCTCTTATGCTGCGGCTATGGGCGGTCTCGACTGTATCGTATTTACCGGCGGCATAGGCGAGAACAGCGACGAGATGAGAGCGGGAATTACCGAAGGTCTCGAGTTCCTCGGCGTAGAGGTTGACAAGGACGAAAACCTCAAGAGAGAAAAGCCTCCCGTAAGAGACATCAGCAAGAAATCTTCAAAGGTAAGAGTGCTTATCGTACCCACCAACGAAGAGCTTATGATAGCGAGAGATACAAAGCGCATAGTAACGGGCAAATAAATTTTGCAATTGCGCGCAAGAATTTTGCAAAAAAAGTTTGACAAAACAAAAAGCAAAATATATAATAGTTAAGCAATCACGTTAAAGAATTAAATGGAGGTGTGCGAAAATGGCAGTACCTAAGGGAAAAACGTCAAAGGCAAGAAAGCATTCCAGATCCGCAAACTGGAAGATAGAAGCGCCGACTATGGTCGAGTGCCCGCATTGCCACGAGCTTAAGCAGAGCCACGTAGCTTGCGATAACTGCGGCTATTACGGCGGCAAAGAAATCGTTGCTCCGAAGCAGAAGAGCGCGAAGTAATCAGTATTTTATACGCAGATTTACGGGACGGATTTTTATCCGTTCCGTTTTTTTATTTTGTGTTGCAAAAATAGTTGATTATATTATATAATAAATATAGTCCGTATAATTCCGCGCGCACGCGGACAGGGTAAACCCGGGACCGGAGGTATTATGAAAGTATTGGTTGATTGCCACGGAGCAGACGCAGGAGTTCAGGTAGCCGTAGACGGCGCGCTTTCTGCGATCGCAGAGAGAAATTCTCTCAGCGTAGTTCTTTGCGGCAGACGTGCAGATATAGAAAAGTGCCTTGAAGGCAAAACTTACGACAAGAGCAGACTCAGCGTTATCGAAGCGGGAGAACCGATAACCAACGACGATTCACCTGCGCTTGCGATAAGAAGAAAGAAAGACAGCTCCATGGTTCTCGGACTGCGCGCGCTTGCGGCAGGCGAAGCGGACGCTATGGTCAGCGCAGGCAATACGGGCTCGCTTCTCGTAGGCACGCAGGTGATAGTTAAGCTGATAGAAGGCGTTACGCGTGCGACTCTCGCTTCAGTCGTATCCACCGTGAACGGCTCTCACACCATAATCGCAGACAGCGGCGCAAACGTGGATTGCAGACCGGACATGCTTGAAGAATTCGCAATCATGGGCGACGTTTATATGAGAAACATCTTCGGTGTAGAAAGACCGAAGATAGGACTTCTCAGCAACGGAGCGGAAGAGGAAAAAGGACCTTCTGCGGTAAAAGAAGCGCACGCTTTGCTCAAAGACGGCAATCTGAATTTCGTCGGCAACGTGGAAGCGCGCGACGTGCTTACCGGAGTCGTGGACGTTCTGGTAACGGACGGCTTTGCGGGCAACGTTGCGATAAAGGCTTGCGAAGGCATGGGCAAGGCTATGTTCTCCCTTATAAAAGAAGGGATAATGCAGGGCGGACTCAAAGCGAAAATCGGATATCTTCTTCTCAAGAACGTATTCAGAGGAGTTAAAAAACGCGTTTCCGCAGACGAAGTCGGCGGCGGCGTTTTCCTCGGCGCAAACAAGATAGTGATCAAAACTCACGGCTCGTCAAGCGCGGTCAGCTTTGAAAAGAGCATACTCAACGCGGACGCGCTTGCTGAAAAGAACGTGGTCGGACAGATCGCGGAAGGACTGAAAAACAGAGCATAATGAGCGCATTAAAAGGTTTACAGCAGGCAATAGGATATTTTTTTAAAGACGAAAGTTTTCTCGTTACGGCGGTTACGCATCCCACTTACGCCAACGAGCACAGGACAGAAAGCTATCAGAGGCTTGAATACCTGGGGGACGCCATACTCGATTTCGTCGTGGCGGAGGATCTGTTCTTCCGTTTTTCAAATGCGGACGAAGGCGTTCTGACAAAGAAGAGGATCGCCGCGGTTTCAGCAACTCCGCTTGAGAAAAAGGCGAGAGAACTCGGCTTTGAAAAATATCTGAAGATAGCCCCCCACGTGAATATTGACAACGTTCTCGGCGACGTTTTCGAAGCCGTTATCGCGGCGATTTATCTCGACGGAGGCATAGAGCCTGCAAAAAAATTTATACTGCGCTTTCTTGAAGAATTTCTTGACGTAAAGGCAAGCGTCAGGGATTACAAGTCGAGACTCAACGAGGCACTGCCTCAGGCAAAAATTTCTTACAGAGAAATAAGCCGTTCAGGTCCTCCTCACGACCCCGTTTTTGAGATAGAACTCGAGATAGACGGACAAAGCGTTGCCACTGCTTCTGCGGGTAGCAAGAAAAAGGCGGAACAGAAGTGCGCGGCAATAGCTCTCAAGGCGATAGAAAAGGACAAAAACCGCCGTTAAACGCCAAAATCCGCGCAAAATAAGCGCGTAAGGATAAAGGTTGCAAAACGCGCGTCATGCGTGTTATAATATCAGGGTATTCAATTTGACGGACATTTCCGTCGGGAAGGTATATGAATCTAAAGAAGATAGAATTTTTCGGTTTCAAATCGTTTGCGGACAAGCTGGGCGCGGAATTCGACGACGGCGTTACCGCTATCGTCGGACCTAACGGTTGCGGTAAAAGCAACGTCGTTGACGCGATAAGATGGGTGCTTGGTGAACAGGCTCCCAAGGCTTTGCGTGCAAGCAAGATGACCGATATCATATTCGGCGGTACTGAGAAGAGAAAGTCTTTGTCCTATTGCGAAGTTTCGCTTTATATGGACAACTCGAAGAACATTTTTCCAAAAAGTCCTTTTGAAGAAGTTATCATTTCACGTAAGCTGTACAGAAGCGGACAGAGCGAATATCTGCTCAACCGCGAGACTGTCAGGCTTGCCGACATTCTCGATCTTATCAGAGATACGGGTCTCGGCAAGGACGGTTACAGCATAGTCGGGCAGGGTAAGATAGACGAGATAATGAATACCAAGCCTGAGAACAGGCGCAGCATTTTCGAAGACGCGGCAGGTATTCTTACATATAAAAAGCGCAAGCAGGAGACGGAAAATAAACTTGCGCGTGCCAACGACAATATAGAAAAGCTCAAGCTTATCATGGACGGTTACGAGCGTCAGCTCGGACCTCTCGAAAAGCAGAGCAACGACGCGAAGAAATACCTCAATCTGCGTGACAGACTGAGAGAACTCGAAGTCAGCGATTATCTGTACCGCGTGGACAATTCAGAGAGTCAGAAGCGCAAGATACAGGATAAGATAGACGCTTTCGACATTCAGATAAAAAACCGCGAAGACGACGTAAAACGCGCGGACGAAGAATATACTGACGCAATGGTGCGCATAGGCACTATCGATCAGCAGATAGGCAAGCTGCACGACGAGCAGACCCGTCTTGCCGTCGCGGCAGAAAGCCTGCGCGGTAAGGGCAACACTCTCAGCGAGAGAATAAGCAACCTTATCGAGATAAGAAAACAGGCAGAGCAGAGACAGGTAGAGCTTGAAAAACAGCTTGAGGATAAGAGCGCAGAACTTGCAGACCTCGTCAACCATCTGGGAATGTACTCAGAGGAAAAAGAGGACTTGGAGCGCGAAATTTCCGCTACCGATAAAAAATACCTTGCTCTTACCGACGAGATCGTAGGAAGAGAACGCGATATCGAAAACACAAACCGCGCCCTTCTCGAAGCGATGGAGAGCATTGCTGAGATCAAGGCGGACAAAGGTAAGCTGAGCGCAGAAAGAGAATCCGCTCTGCAGCGTATAGGAGAACTCAACGACGAATGCGCGGCTCTCAAGCTCATGATAGAGAGAGAGGAAGAGAACAAGCGCAAACTTGAAGAAAACGTCGCAAAACTCGAAAAGCAGAAGAATAAACTTGCAAAGAACAAGAACGACGTTGCCGCAGAAGTCAGCGATCTCCGTGCGAGAATAGACGATAAGAGGCTCACGCAGGAAGAACTTGCGGGAAGCCTGAGCGCTCTCGAGACAAAGCATAAAATTCTTTCCAACAACGATACGAAGGTATCTGCTAAATTGTTGCTGAGGGCGATTGAAGGCAATCCTCAGTATCAGAGCAGAGTCGAAGGCATGATCGCCTCGATGATAAAAGTGCCGAGAGAATACGAGCTTGCTATTGACTTGGCTCTCGGCGCGGCGGCTCACAACGTGGTCGTACGCGATGAAGAAGACGCAAAAGTTCTCATCAGACTTCTGAGAGACAGAGACCTCGGAAGAGTTACCTTCCTTCCTATGACCAGCTACGGCGGAAAGGGACTTGAAACTTATCAGAAAGCTATTCTGCACGAAAGGGGCTGTATCGGCGTCGCCAACGAGCTTATTTCGTATGCGCCCAAGTACGAAAAGACAATGCTTGGGCTTCTGGGCAAGACAGTCATTTTCGACAATATAGACAACGCTGTCGCCGCGGCGCGCCGCAACGCGTACAGCGTAAGGATCGTTACGCTTGACGGCGAAGTGCTGAATACGAGCGGTTCTATTTCAGGCGGTTCGAACAAAAAGACCAGCGTGCTCACGCAGGAGCGAGAGATAAAAGCTACCGAAGAAGAGATAAAGCTCAAGCGTAAAGAATATACCGCGCTTCAGCAGGAAATCCTTCAGGACAGAGAATATCTTGCAGAATTGCAGGCACAGCTCGAAGAATACGAAGAAGACGTCAAGAACGCAGAAGTCGCTTACGCTACCGAGTTTGAAAGACTTGACCGTATCGCGAACAAGATAGAGACCGCACTCGAAGATCTGGACAACAAGTCCAAGATGCTCGAGATCCTCAACGGCAAGCTGGAATTCATTGAGTCCAACCTTCTCAATATAGACAAGAGCGTTACCGACATATCGGGCACGAAGGGCAACCGCGACGAAGCCGACAGAACGAAGGCTGAGTTCGAGGAGAAAAAGCGCTTGAGAGACAAGTATTCTCAAGACCTTTCGGATATGCGCGTACGTCTTGCCGAGGTCAGCTCCGCAGTCGTAAAGGTCAACGAAAACATTGTCCGCGTAAAGCACGAATGCGAAGAACTCAACGAGGAGATAAACGACTGCAAGGCGAGAATAAAAGAACTCAATTCGCGTATCGGCTTTGCAGAAAGCAACCGTGCGGACGCGGTGGTAAGCGAAGAGGACAAGAAGAAATACGAAGAAGCGACGAAAAAGATAGAAGAATTCAACGCTCTCAAAGTTACGCTCAACGAGCGTATCGCTTATCTTAACGAACTCAAGGACGCTCAGTCCAAAGAGATAATGGCGCTCAACGAATCCAAGGTAAGACAGGAAGCGGCGCTTGAAAAGATTGACGATATGATGGTCGCTTCGAGAAACCATATCGAAGAAGAATACGGTCTTGCAGACGACGAGATGCTCCGCTACAGACTTGAAGACTTCGACCCGAGCGTGTCTGCGGGCGAGATAACCAAGCTCAAGCGTGAAAAGACCGCTCTCGGCACGGTCAACCTTGACGCTATCGAGATGTTCAAGGAGATCGGCGCGGAATATTCTGTCAAGAAGGTTGAATACGACGACCTTATCAAGGCAAAAGAAGACTTTGAAAAGATCATTGCCGACCTTGCAAAGCAGATGGAAGAGCAGTTCAATACAGAATTTGCAAAAATCAACGAGAACTTCCAGAAGATATTCGTAGAACTTTTCGGCGGCGGCAGCGGCAAGCTGGTCATCGAAGATCCGCCCGAGGGTGTGGATAAGCTGGAAGCTGGCATTGAAATATACGTTCAGCCTCCGGGCAAGAAGCTCACCAGCATGACGCTGATGAGCGGCGGCGAGAAAGCTCTGACCGCTATAGCGATACTGTTCGCTATCCTCAGACTGCGCCCGATGCCTTTCGTCGTACTAGACGAGATCGAAGCGGCGCTGGACGAATCCAACGTTGAGATATTCGCAAAATACCTCAAGAGATTCTCAGACAATACTCAGTTTATCGTCGTAACTCACCGTAAGCCGACAATGGAACTTGCGGACAGACTTTACGGCGTTACGATGCAGGAGAAGGGCGTATCCACGATCGTTACCGTATCTCTTGCAGAAGCTATTAAGCACAGCAGTAAGGACAACGCATAAAAAACGGAGGAAATATGGGCTTTTTCGAAAAACTCAAGGCGGCTCTCCGCCGTACGAAAGAAGCGTTTGCTAAAAAGATGTACGAGCTCTTCTCAGGAAGAGAACTCAACGACGAATTTTACGAAGAACTGGAAGACGCTCTGATAAGCGCGGACGTAGGTTTTACGGCTACAGAGCAGATAATAGACGAATTCAAAGACGAATGTTTCAAGCGCAAGATAAAGTCGCCTGCAGAAGCAAAGGAGCTTCTCAAGCAGATAATGACTGACGCGATAAATTATGAGATAGAGCCTTATTCTTATCCTCTCGTTATCCTCGTTGCAGGCGTAAACGGCGTGGGCAAGACTACGGCAATAGGCAAGCTTGCGAAATACTTCAAAAACAAGAAGAAATCTGTCATACTGGCTGCGGCGGACACCTTCAGAGCTGCGGCGGCAGAACAGCTTGAAGTATGGGCTGACCGCGCAGGCGTAAGAATCATACGTCACGAAGAGGGCAGCGACCCTGCGGCAGTCGTTTACGATGCCCTCGCTTCCGCAAAAGCTAAAGGCACTGACGTAGTGCTTATAGATACCGCAGGCAGATTGCAGAACAAGAAGAATCTGATGAACGAACTTGCCAAGATAAACAAGGTCGTCGGCAGAGAATATCCTGAATGCGATTACCGCACATATATCGTCATTGACGCAACTACCGGGCAGAACGCGCTTCAGCAGGTGGAAGCTTTCGACGAGATAATAGATATGGACGGCATAATCCTGAACAAGCTTGACGGCACGGCAAAGGGCGGCGTGGTATTCGCCATATCTGCAGAAAGAGAACTGCCCGTCGTTTACGTAGGCGTAGGCGAAGGTATCGACGATATCGAAGAATTCGACGCAGAAGCGTTCATCGACGCTCTGTTCTGATAAACATTTTGCAAAATTCGTTTGACAAACCTTTTTTGCAGTGATAATATGTAAAGGCAAAATACTTTAACAAGTAAAAATACTTTACAGCTAAAATGGATAAGAAAGACAAACTGTACATCGCTCTGTACAACGATTATTACGGCTCATTGCTGACAGAGTACCAGAGCGATCTGATATCCCGGTATTACGATATGGATATGTCGCTTGCAGAAATCGCAGACGACCTCAACATATCGCCGCAGGCTGTCAGGGACGCGCTTGTAAGAGCGCAGAAAACCCTTGAAGACTACGAAAACAAGCTCGGGATAGCCCGCAAAACCGCGCAGATGGTCTCTTTGCTGGAGCACGCAAAGTCGTGTGATTTAAGCGAAGAGAAAGACAAAGACATTGACGCGGCTTTGGATATTTTGAAGCGATAGGAGAATTTATGGGAGCATTCAGCGGACTCAGCGAAAGACTTTCGCACATTTTCAGCAAGTTAAAGGATAAAGGCAGGCTGACTGAGCTTGAGGTAAAGCAGGCGATGAGAGAAATCCGCATCGCGCTTCTAGAAGCGGACGTCAACTATCTCGTAGTTAAGAATTTTATATCGAGAGTGTCTGAAAAAGCTGTCGGAGAGGGAATTCTGAAAGGTCTCAACCCCACTCAGCAGGTAATAAAAATAGTCAATGACGAACTTATCGCCACGATGGGCGGTTCGTTCAGCAAGATAGAGATATCGCCCAAGCCGCCCACAATAATCCTTATGTGCGGACTTCAGGGCAGCGGTAAGACGACAATGTGCGGCAAGCTGGCGGTCATGCTCAGAAAGCAGGGCAAGAACCCCCTTCTGGTCGCGTGCGATATATACCGTCCCGCGGCGATAAAGCAGTTGCAGGTCGTAGGAAAGAACGCCAACGTTCCCGTGTTCGAAATGGGGCAGGTGGACGTAAAGAAGATCGCCAAAGAAGCGCTTAAGCAGGCGGCTTCCAACAACAACGACGTCGTTATCGTTGATACCGCGGGCAGACTGCATATCGACGAGCAGCTGATGGATGAGATAAAAGGGCTCAAAGAGCTTCTCAATCCCACAGAGATCCTTCTTGTCGTAGACGCTATGACAGGTCAGGACGCAGTCAACGTATCGCAGAAATTCAACGAGGTAATGGACGTTACCGGCGTTGTGCTGACAAAGCTGGACTGCGACACGAGAGGCGGCGCGGCGCTGTCGATAAGAGAAGTTACAGGCAAGCCCATCAAGCTTTGCGGTGTAGGCGAAAAGCTGTCTGACATAGAGGTTTTCCATCCTGAAAGAATGGCTTCGAGAATACTCGGTATGGGCGACGTGCTCACACTTATCGAAAAGGCTCAGAACGCTTATTCTGAAGAAGAAGCCAAAGAGATGCAGCGCAAGATGCGCGAGCGTTCTTTCACCCTCGAGGACTTCCTCGTCCAGTTTGAGAAAATGAAGGATATGGGCGACCTCAGACAGATAGTTTCAATGGTTCCCGGTCTCGCCGGCAAGCTGGGCGGAGACGTGGAGATAGACGAGGGCAAGATAGACAAAATGAAATCTATCATATACTCGATGACTCCTGCGGAGAGACAGAACCCCGACATGATCAAGTCGTCGCACAAAAAGCGCATAGCTGCAGGAAGCGGTACGACGATACAGGACGTCAACTCTCTGCTCAAACAGTTCTATCAGACTAAAGAGATGATGGGACGCATGGCAAATATGGGCAAGCGCGGCTTCGGCGGCAGATTCCCGTTTTAAAGACAATAAATAAAAAACAATATACAATTTTACAGCCGCAAGGCAAAAAGGAGAAATAATATGGCAGTTAAACTCAGACTTACCAGAATGGGCGCAAAGAAAGCACCGTTTTACCGTATCGTAGCTATTGACGAGAGAAAGGCAAGAGACGGACAGTACCTCGAAAACGTAGGCACTTACAATCCCGCTACCGAAGAAATCAACATCAAGAGCGACCGCGCGCTTTACTGGCTCGGCGTAGGCGCACAGCCCACCGAAACCGTAAGAGCTTTGCTCAAGAAGCAGGAAATCATTAAGTAAGGCGAAGTATGGAAGAACTGGTCAGATATATTGTCAGCGAACTGGTTGACAACAAGGACGCATTTACCGTCGAAAGCTCTGAGCAGGACGGTATCACCGTTATCAACATTATCGCAGACAAGGACGAAATCGGTAAAATAATCGGCAAGCAGGGTCGCATCGCAAAGTCTATCCGCACGCTCGTTAAAGCTGCGGCAGGCAACAATGCGAAGAAGATCTCTGTCGAGATAATCGAGAGATAATGACTCAAGACAAGATTACGGTAGGAGAGGTCGCAAGACCTCACGGGGTCGGAGGAACGGTAAAAGTCAATCCTCTGACCGACGACGTGCGTCGTTTTGAAAAACTGAAGAGCGTGTTCGTCGACGGCAAAGAATATGCCGTCGTGCGCGTTTCGGTTTCACAAAACGGCGTTTTTTTGACTTTGGACGGAGTTTCGGACAGAAACGCCGCAGAAGCTTTCAGAGGTAAAAGTCTGCAGGTGAAGCGTGAAAACGCAAGCGTTGCGAAAGGCAGAGTGCTCATCGTCGACGTGCTCGGTTGCAGCGTATGCTTCGAGGACGGAGAAGTCGCAGGCGAGGTCGTAGACGTGCTTCAGCACGGCGCGGCAGACGTGTGGGTGCTGAAAAAGGGCAAAAAGCAGATACTTTTCCCTGCGCTCAAACGCGTTTTCGTCAGTGAGGATTACGAGGAGAAAAAGATTGTCGTTTCGCGCAAAGCGTTCGGCGAAGTAGCGGTATATGAAGATTAAAGTGGCGACCCTGTTTCCTGAAATGTTCGACTGCATGCACGTCGGCATAATAGGAAAGGCGATAGAAAAAGGGCTGTTAGAGCTCGACTGCGTCAATATCAGGGAGTATTCAAAGGATAAACACGCAAAGACGGACGATTATCCGTTCGGCGGAGGTGCGGGCATGGTCATGACCGTCCAGCCTTTGCACGACTGCGTGAATTCTATAGATCCCGCTCACGAATACAGGCGCATTTATCTGTCTCCGAGGGGAGAGACTCTGAGTCAGAAAAAAGTCATTGAACTCAGTCGCACTGATAAACTTCTTTTCGTATGCGGCAGTTACGAGGGCGTTGACGAAAGATTCATTCAGCTTGACATAGACGAAGAGCTTTCAATAGGCGATTATGTACTTACGGGCGGAGAACTGCCTTGTATGGTTACGGTAAACGCAATTGCGAGATACGTTGACGGCGTGCTGGGAAGCGAACAGTCTGTTGAAGAAGAGAGCTTCAGCAACGGGCTGCTGGAATATCCTCAGTATACGCGCCCTGCGGTTTTCGAGGGGCTTGAAGTGCCTGAAGTTCTGCTTTCGGGCAATCACGCCAACGTGGATAAATGGAGAAGACAACGTCAGATCGAGATCACTAAAGAACGCAGACCCGATCTGTACGAACTTATAAGACCTCAGCTTGAAAAAGAAGAGGCTGAAAAACGTAAAAAGAAAAAGGGAGGAAAGAAAGATGACTAAACCGCTTATCGATGTGTTGCTCGACCCGGACAATTCGGGAGACCTTACTTTTTTTGACAAAGAAGGCAAGGCAGTTGAAATGGCTCAGATCGCAGTTATTCCTTACAACGGCGACATATACGCGATACTTGCGCCCAAAGAACTGCTTGCTGACGACGATCCCAACGTGGCAATGGTCTACAAGGTTGTCGGCGACGACATTCAGCTTGTAGAGGACGACGAAACGGCGGATATCGTCTTCGACCTCTATGACGCTTTGTACGAAGAACAGACAAAGCATTGATTATCAGGCTGAAAAGGCGTGAATAACGCTTTTTTTGCCTTTTTCAGCATAAAATTTGTAACTTATATCAAGGATTGACATGAGAATTCAGTGGTTTCCCGGTCATATGACCAAAGCCTTCAGAATGATGCAGGAGCAGCTTGCGCAGGTGGATTGCATAATCTACGTGCTGGACAGCCGCGCCGTTTTTTCTTGTCTCAATCCCAAGTTTGACGCGCTTACGGGCAAAAAGCCCGTGCTTTACGTGCTCAACAAATGCGATCTCGTAGAGAGAGCGGACGTTGAAAAGTGGCTGAGATATTTTGAAGAAAGAGGAGAAAAGTGCGTTGCCGCCGATTCTCTGAACGGTAAACAGCGTGACAATATCGTCAGTATTTTAAAACAGCTCAATGCCGCAGTGATAGAGAAATACAGACTCAAAGGCGCGAACAAGAGCGTGCGCGCAATGGTCGTGGGCGTCCCCAATACGGGTAAATCCACCTTTATCAACAATCTTTGCGGAGCGAGAAAGACGGTTACGGGCAACAAGGCGGGCGTTACGCGCGGAAAGCAGTGGGTTTCGCTCGGCGGAGGGGTAGAACTTCTGGACACTCCGGGAAGTCTTCCGCCTGCGTTCGAAGACGAAAAACGCGCTTTGAACCTTGCATTTATCGGCAGCGTTAAAGACGACGTGCTGGATATCGAAGAGCTTGCCGCAGAGATGATATCTTACTTTTCAAAGAACCATACAGACGCTTTTCTCAAGCGTTATTCGATTGAAGAGATACCTCACGATATCGAGGAAAGATTTTTAGTCGTGGCAAAATCGAGAGGATTCATGCTGTCTGGCGGAAGAGTGGATTATACGCGCACCGCAAGGGCTGTCATTGACGATTTCCGCAAGCAGAGATTCGGTAAAATAATGCTCGATTTACCGGAGGAATTATGAAAAAAGCAGTTGAAATGCTTGAGTTTGAAAGAGAATATACCTCAAAAGGTTACGGCGCTATCTGCGGTATGGACGAAGTGGGAAGAGGACCTCTGGCAGGTCCCGTCGTCGTATGCGCACTCGTAATGCCTCTTGAAGAAGACAAGCTCATCGACGGAATAGACGACAGCAAAAAGCTCAGCGAAAAGAGAAGAGAAGCGCTTTACGATAAAATTTTAGAGGTTGCGAAAGCCGTTTCAGTCGTTCGCGTAGAGCCTGAGGAGATAGACGAAATAAACATTCTCAACGCAACGAAAAAGGCGATGAGAAAGGCAGTTGACGATATAAAAGACAAGGCGGACATAGCTTTCGTGGACGCGGTAAAACTCGATCTTCCCATTCCCGAAGTGGCTATTATCAAAGGCGATGCCAAGAGCTATAACATCGCGGCGGCTTCTATAGTCGCAAAGGTGTACAGGGACAGGCTTATGTACGAATACGCAAAAGAATATCCTCAGTACGACTTTGCTTCGAACAAAGGCTACGGCACAGCAAAACATATCGCCGCGCTCAGAGAATACGGCGCTACGCCCATTCACAGACGCAGTTTTATAAAGAATTTCGTTCAATGAATACCAGAAAGACTGCAATCGAAGGAGAAAACGCCGCGTGCGAATACCTGAAAAAACAGGGATATAAGATAGTCGAGCGCAATTATTCATGCCCGGCAGGGGAAATAGACGTTATCGCAAAGGACAGAGACGCCGTTGTTTTTATTGAAGTAAAGACGAGAAACGGCACTGATTTCGGACAGCCCGAAGAGAGCGTTACGGTTCAGAAAAGAAGAAAGATATTATTGACCGCGCGCTATTGGATGAGCGCGCACGCGAGAGAATTGAAAGGCGGTTGCCGCTTTGACGTGATAGCCGTATTGAGAGGAGAGATCAGGCATATAAAGAACGCTTTCGACGGAGCGGGCAGGGCGTGAAAATCCAACTTGAAAAAGGCACAATTAATAAAAACGGCTGATTTTCAGATAAAAAAGCGAGAAAGTCAATATCTGATATAAAATTTAATAAAAAGAGCATAAAAATGCTTGCCAAAGGCGTATTTAAATGATAAACTATTATAGCAAAAAAGACTTCGGGCGTTCCTCCGCACAAAAAAATCTTCAGACGCGAACGCTTGGTTATGGAGGTTAAGTCAAATGAATATCGTAGACATAATTGAAAAAGAAGCAATGAAGACCAATCTTCCTGAGCTCAGCATCGGTGACACCGTTAAAGTATGGGTTAAGGTCGTTGAAGGTAACAGAGAAAGATTGCAGGCGTTCGAAGGCATCATCATCGCGTTCAAGAACGGCAGCGTAAGAGAAACTTTCACCGTAAGACGTCTTTCTTTCGGCGTAGGCGTTGAGAGAACTTTCCCCCTTCATTCTCCCAAGATCGACCATATCGACATCGTTCGTCACGGTAAGGTCAGAAGAGCAAAGCTGTACTACCTGCGCGACCGCGTCGGCAAGGCTGCAAGACTCAAAGAGGTCATCAGATAAGTTTGACTACGTTTACCGCTCTGCATTCGCAGGGCGGTTTTTTTATGCCAGAAAACCGTGCGATCGTACAAATATCCGCCGCTTTGTCTGACGGGCGGAGAAAAGCCGCTTATATATATAATAAAATTAATAAAAAATTTTAATAATACTTGTCAAACTCAAGATTATCCTTTATTATTATACTTGACTATCCATAATCGGGAGAGGAAAAATGAAAACAAAAATTTTGATTGTCGCTTTGCTTATTGCGATGCTCGCGGTGTTCATGGTCGCGTGCAACAATCCCGCAGACTACAGCGAAGTGGTTTCAAACGGCTCTTTTGAGAGCGTTTCCGACGGCAGCGTTCAGAACTGGACCAAGTCCAACGGCAGCTCTATCACTTTCAAGACTGACAACGATAAACAGTCTGACCAGTACGACCCCAACCTCGGCACGCGTTACGCGTATATCGAGAAGGGAAGTTCTTCGGCTGCTTACGACTATCTGTTCCAGAAAGTCAGGCTCGAAAAGAATCAGCTTTACCGTCTCAGCGTTTATGCCAACGTCAGCGCTATTCAGTCGGCTAGTTCTTCAGGCTTTTACGTCGGTTTTGCAGAAGATCTCAATTACAGCGGAATAAGCGTTAAGAAGACCGGCGACGGTTATCAGACTTACGAAGTTTATTTCCGCAGTACCGCAAGCGGTGAGTTCACTCTGACCGCAGGTCTCGGCAATACGAAGGGCACTTCTTACGGCACCGTTTCTTTTGACAACGTATCGCTTATGCCCGTCGACTCTGTTCCGTCCGATTACGAAGGCGAAGTCGGCGTTCTCAGAACAAGCGCGGACTACACGCTGTCCAACGGCGGTTCTACGACTTTCGTAGTGCTGGGCACGATCCTTACGCTTGCGCTCGCATATGCGGCGTTTATGCTGATAAGAAAGTTCACGAAGCCTGAAACAGATTTCAATCCCGAAGGCGGAAAGCCCGTCATGTCCAATAAAGGATTCCTGCTTTTCGTAGGCGCTATCGTCGTCGGATTTATTATCAGATTCGTCATTCTGCTGTGCTGTTACGGCATGGGCAGCGTGGTCGACGATCTTGCCGCTGCGGCTCTCAGTTATGCTGATAACGGTATCGCTAGCGCATTTACGAGCACCACGACTTCCAATTATCCCGCTGGTACGGTTTACCTGCTGTGGGGACTTGGCAAGATTGCAAGACTTATGGGCGTAGAAAGCGGCTCTATGGGTATGTCGATGCTCATGAGAATACCCACAGTCATCGCAGACCTCATTATCTGCTATACAGTCGCTTCATTCGCGTTTACCGAAAGAGAAGACGAAAAGAGCGCCGTTGTATTCGGTTGGCTTTACGCTATCATACCGCTGTTCTTCACATTCGGCGCTATGTACGGCAGTTACGAGACGATAGCGATCCTCTTCCTCGTGCTCACCGTCATCTCTATGCTTGACAAGAACTACGTCGCGTGCGGCATCTTCTACGTGTTCTCGCTGTTCTTCAGCTACTACGCGCTGCTCGCACTGCCGGTGATCCTCGTGTTCGAGATAGTAACGCTCATAAGAGAAATAGACGTTACTTCGAAGGGCGGCGAAGTCTCAGAAATCAAGGCGGCAAAAAACAATATAATCACTATCGTTGCGACAATGGTGGGAGGCTTTATCCTTTACTACCTCGCAACGCTCCCGATGTGCCTTTCCAATATCAAGCAGGGCAACGTCTTCTATTGCTTCAAACAGATTTACGCGTTCTTCAAAACAAGCGCGTTCCTGACTGAAGATACGTTCAACTTGTACGGCATTTTCGGCGCGGCTAACTCGACTGCGCGCAATACGGCGCTCGAGGTTTGCAACTGGCTGTTCGTCATAGGTCTCGGCGTTGCTACTGCGGTCGCTTATTACAGAAGTAAAGACCGCTCAGACCTGGTTCTCATGGCAGCCGCTACGTTTGCGCTTTATTCAGCGATCGGCGCTCAGGCAACCGTAGTAACAATGCCCGTTGCGGCAGTTCTGCTTCTCGTATATCTCGCTATGGTGCCCGACAGAAGAGTTTTCGCAATATTCGGCGGAATCACCGCTCTGTCTTTCCTCAACATAGCTGAGCTCATTTCAAGAAGCGGCTTCCTGGGCGATTATACAGAAGCAAGTTATCTCGCGTTCTATTCCAAGAGCCCTGTTATGATAATCTTCAGCATAGTTGCGGTAGCGCTTGCGCTGTGGCTTGCATACGTGGTCGTGGATATCTGCTTCTACGGCAGGGTAGACGAAGCGAAATCCATTTACGGCAAGATGAGCGACGAGATCAAAGATACGTTCACTTTCCGTTCTCTGAGAGAGCGCTTCGCAAGAAAAAAGAAATAATAAAGCAAAACATTTAGCATAAGAAAAGGGGGGGGTTATGCTGGCAAAGGTTGCAAGTTATGCGCTGAGCGGTCTCGAAGGTTTCGACGTCACCGTAGAGGTGGACGTAAACGCAGGACTTCCTGCGTACGAGGTCGTAGGACTTGCCGATACGGCAGTCAAGGAATCGCGCGAAAGAGTGAGGGCGGCGATAAAGAATTCGCTTCTCGATTATCCGATAAAAAAGATCACGGTAAACCTCGCTCCTGCAGACAGCAAGAAAGAAGGAAGCCTTTACGACCTTCCGATAGCGATCGGCATACTTGCGGCGACAGAACAGCTCCCCGCACATTCTTACAAGCCTTACGTGATCGTAGGAGAACTTTCTCTCGACGGCTCGCTGAGGCACATAAAAGGGCTTATGCCTATACTACTGTCCGCGATGCAGAGCGGCTACACGCGTTTCATCGTTCCTGAAGCAAATGCGAAAGAAGCATCTTTCGTGTCGGGGATCGAGGTTTACGCTTTCACGACTCTTAAAGAAACGGCAGATTTCCTGAGCGGACAGAAAGAGGCGTCTCCCGTGCCCGTGCGTACATTCAGCGCACAGCAGGCTGAAAACAAATACAACGTCGATTTCAGCGAAGTAAAAGGTCAGGTCTTTGCAAGGCGCGCGATGGAGATCGCCGTTGCGGGCGGACACAATATCCTGATGATAGGTCCTCCCGGCGCAGGAAAGACGCTTATGGCTAAATGCGTGCCGACGATCATGCCCGACATGACTTTCGACGAGGCGGTAGAGGTTACGAAAATTCATTCCGTTGCAGGAATACTCGACGCAGGCAAGGGAATAGTTACGGCAAGACCTTTCCGCACTCCTCACCACACGGTAACAGTGCCCGCGCTTATGGGCGGCGGCGCAAAAGCTAAGCCCGGAGAGGTAAGCCTTGCGCACAACGGGGTACTTTTCCTGGACGAAATGCCTGAATACCAGCGTCAGACGCTTGAGAGTCTTAGACAACCGCTCGAAGACGGCGTGGTTACGGTATCAAGGGCGAAACAGTCTTACGATTATCCTGCCAGGTTTATGCTGGTGGCAAGCATGAATCCATGCCCCTGCGGAAATTACGGCAGCAAGACCCAGCAGTGCAGATGCACGGCTCAGGAGATAAGAAGGTACGTATCGAGACTTTCAGGACCTCTTCTCGACAGAATAGACCTTCAGGTCGAGGTGGACGGAATAAGTTATGAAGAACTCAGATTCGCTCCTCCGTCAGAAGACAGCGCGACTATAAAAGCGCGTGTCGAAAAGGCGAGAGCTGTCCAGAGAGAAAGATACAAGGGAAGCGGCGTTCATACGAATTCGCAGATGACCAACGCGCAGATGAAGAAATATTGCCAGCTGTCCCCTCAGTGCGAAAGAATACTCGAGGCGGCGTTCAGAAAGCTGAATATGACGGCGCGTGCAAGCACCAGAGTGCTCAAGGTCGCAAGGACTATCGCAGACCTCGAAGGCAGCGAGGATATTCAGATAAACCATATCACTGAAGCCGTGCAATACCGTTCTCTGGACAGAAAATACTGGGAATAAAAGCATAAGGACGTTAAAGTCCTGAATAAAGAATAATACCTGAAAGGGAGATATATGTTTTACAGCGACGACGACAAAGCTTTGATAATGCTGTCCTGCGAGACCTCATATTCAAAGAGACAAGATGCGGTGGAGAGAGTGAACAGCCCGAGAGAGCTGTACAGAGACTATTCTCACGCAGACGTTATCATCGAAGACATGAAAAGAAAGGGCATCGTCGCAATCACCGTCAATTCAGAATATTATCCTTCTCAGCTCAAAGAGATATACGATCCGCCTCAGGTGCTGTATTGCAAAGGGGATATATCCCTTCTGAAAGACGGCGTTGAAAGACTGGCTGTCGTGGGTACGCGCAACGTTACCCGTTACGGCAAGGACGTTACGAAAGAATTCGCAAGCGCGTTCGCAAAAGCAGGGATCTGCATTGTAAGCGGTATGGCGAGAGGCGTTGACAGCGCGGCGCACAGGACTGCGCTCGAAGAAGACGGCAAGACAATAGCCGTGCTCGGATGCGGAGTCGACGTGATTTATCCGCCCGAGAACAGAGAACTCTATGAAGAGATAGTCAGAAAAGGACTGGCAATAAGCGAATATCCGCCGTCAACTCAGCCGCACGCTTTCAGATTTCCTGAAAGAAACAGGATAATAAGCGGACTGAGCAAAGGCGTTCTGGTTACCGAAGCAGGCGCGGGAAGCGGCTCGATGATAACCGCGGACGCGGCTATAGAACAGGGCAGAGACCTTTACGTTGTGCCCGGCAGCATTTTCTCGAAGACAAGCAAGGGCTGCAACGATAAGATAAAAGAGTTGCAGGCAGCTGCGGTAACTTGTCCCGAAGACATCATAGGGGTAAGAGAAAATAAAGACAAAAAAGAAAATTTAGCCGTTCAGCTTACGCTTGAACAGGCAAGAATAATATCCTTTCTGGAAGATTGCGAAAGCGCTCATTTCAGCGAGCTTCTCGCCAAAAGCGGGCTCAGCGTCAACGAACTTACCGCGCTTTTGTCAGAAATGGAAATTTACGGGTTTATAAACAAGCTCAGCGGCAATTATTACGCTATTGTCGAAAAGCTGTAAGGAGTTATAATGAAACTTGTCATAGTAGAGTCGCCTTCAAAGGCCAAGACAATTACAAAATACCTCGGGCAGGGATACAGAGTCATCGCTTCGGGCGGACACGTCAGCGACCTTCCGCAGAAGAGCCTGGGTATCGACGTGAACAACAATTACAAGCCTGAATACGTCATCACGCCTTCAAAAGAGGAGACGATAAGACGTATCAAGAGCGAACTGGCAAAGTGCGACAAAGTTTATCTCGCAACCGACCCGGACCGTGAAGGAGAAGCAATATCCTGGCATCTTGCCAACGTGTGCGGCATCAAGGACGAGAACGTGCGTATCGTTTTCAACGAAATTTCAAAGAAGGCGGTAAACGCCGCTATCCAGAGCCCTCACGGGATAAATATGAATCTCGTCAACGCTCAGCAGGCGCGCCGCGTACTGGACAGACTGGTAGGTTATGAACTTTCACCCGTCATATCGCGCAAGGTTAAAGGCGCGATGAGCGCGGGAAGAGTTCAGTCCGTAGCGCTCAAGATGATCGTTCAGAGAGAAAGAGAGATCAGAAACTTCAAGCCTGAAGAGTACTGGAATATATACGCATTCCTTCTCCAGGAAGGCAAAAACACCGTTTTCAAGTGCGAATTCGTAGACGTCGACGGCAAGAAATACGAAGCTAAGAACAAAGAAGCGGCAGAAAAAATCGTCAAGGCTTCAAAAGAAGGCGAGTGGAGCGTAGACAAGGTGAAGAGAGTCAATTCTCAGTCCAAGCCTCAGCCCCCGTTCACCACTTCGACTATGCAGCAGGACGCTTCCGGCAAGCTGTCTCTGACGGCTCCTCAGGTAATGCAGCTTGCTCAGCAGCTTTACGAAGGCGTAGAGCTCGGCAGCGAAGGTCAGGTGGCTCTCGTAACTTATATCCGTACCGACAGCGTACGTATTTCCGACGACGCGCAGAGAGAAGCGCTTTCTTTTATAAAGAATACTTACGGCGACGATTATTGCCCCAAGCGCCCCAACGTTTACGTTACCAAGAAGGGCGCGCAGGACGCGCACGAAGCTATAAGACCCATTTCGCTTGAGCGTACTCCAGAATCCATAAAAGACAAAGTTCCGCGCAATATCTACAAGCTGTACAAGCTTATATACGACCGTTTCGTTGCGTCTCAGATGGCGAATGCCGTTTACGATACGCTCAACGTGCATATCAATTCTCTCAATCCCAACGGGCATACCTGCGGATACACTCTCAAAGGCAGAACGCTCATGTTCAAGGGTTACCTTGCCGCATATACTCCCGTTTCTGACAATGAAGAGGAGAAGGACAGCAAGACGCTTCCCGATTTCAAGGAAGGTCAGCCGCTTAAGCTCAAAGAGATGCAGAGCGAGCAGAAATTCACCAAGCCGCCGCTCAGATATACGGATTCAACTCTTGTCAAAGCTATGGAAGAAAACGGCATAGGACGTCCTAGCACTTACGCGGCTACGATATCCGTGCTTGCCAAGAGAAAATACACAGATAAAGAAGGCAAATACATTCTGCCTACAGAGCTCGGTGAACTTGCGTGCGACTGTCTTTGCAAATACTTCCCGTATATAATGGACGTGAACTTTACGTCAAATATGGAAAGCGACCTGGATAAGATAGAGGACGGCACAACTGAGTGGCAGTCTGTAATAGCTGATTTTTACCCCGGTTTCCACGAAAGGGTGCTCAAAGCGCGCGGAGACAACGCGGGCAAAGTCAAGCCAAAAGAGGAAGTCAGCGACGTGATCTGCGAAAAATGCGGCGCGCACATGGTGGTGAAAGAGGGCAGATACGGTAAATTCCTTGCTTGCCCCAACTACCCCAAGTGCAAGAATATCAAGTCTATAGAAGCGCCTGTTGCAAAGTGTCCCAAGTGCGGCGGAGACGTGTTCAAGAGAATATCCAAGAAGGGTAAGGCATATTTTGCGTGCAACAACTATCCCAAGTGTGATTTCTATTCATGGGATATCCCTGCGCCCGTGCTTTGCCCCGATTGCGGCAGTTATATGAAGATGTTCAAAGACAAGGCAGGCAATACAAAGTATGTCTGCGTAAACAAGGAGTGCAAGCATACAGAGGTGATCCCTTGCGAGCCTCCCAAGGACGGCGGCGATGAGAATTGACGTCGTAGGAGGCGGACTGGCAGGCTGTGAAGCCGCATATCAGCTTTTAAAGCGCGGCGCAGACGTCGTGATGTGCGAGCTGAGAGGGGCAGGCAGTACGCCTTGTCATAAGACGGATAACTTGGCTGAACTCGTCTGCAGCAACAGCCTGAAAAGTGAAGCTGAGGATACGGCAAGCGGACTTCTGAAAGCAGAACTCGATCTTCTCGATTGTATGTTGCTTAAGTGCGCGCGCGAAAGCCGCGTGCCTGCGGGCGGAGCGCTTGCAGTGGACAGAGAGCTGTTTTCAAAAAAAGTCGAAGACACTCTTAGATCATTCGGCAATTTCAGACTGGAAAGAAAGGAGATAACTTCTCTCGATTTCAGTTATCCGACGATAATAGCCAGCGGACCGCTTACGTCGGACGCGCTTGCAAAGGCTATCGCTGAAAAGCTGGGCGCTGAATATCTGGGCTTTTACGACGCGGTCGCGCCTATAGTCGACGCTGACAGCGTGGATATGAACAGCGCGTTCTTTGCCAGCAGATACGATAAGGGCGATCCCACCGATTACCTCAACTGTCCGCTTGACAAAGAGGAATACGAAGCGTTCGTCAGAGAGCTTGTAAACGCGAAAGTCGCTACGCTTCACGAGTTTGACAAGCGTGAGATATTTGAAGCGTGCATGCCTGTAGAAGTAATGGCAAAGCGCGGAGAAGACACTTTGAGATACGGACCTATGCGCCCCGTGGGCATAAGAGACAGAGAAGGAAAAAGACCTTATGCCGTCGTTCAGCTGAGAAAGGAAAACGAACAGGCTACTATGTACAACCTCGTGGGATTTCAGACAAATCTTACTTTCGGGGAACAAAAACGCGTGTTCGGCATGATACCCGCGCTTAAAAATGCCGAGTTTTTAAGATACGGCGTAATGCACCGCAATACCTTTATTAAAGCGCCTGAAATTCTCACTCCGGGATTTCTGCTCAAAGAGGACGGCAATATAGCTTTTGCAGGGCAGATGACGGGCGTTGAAGGTTATGTCGAAAGCATTGCGAGCGGACTTATAGCCGCGCTCAACATATACGCAAAGGCTAGCGGACAAGAGGAGATCCTTTTCCCTGCGACAACTATTTGCGGACAACTTCAGAGGCATATAAGCGCTAAGTCGGACGACTACCAGCCTATGAACGCCAACTTCGGGCTGCTACCGCCGACAGGCGAAAAAATAAGAGATAAAAAAATGCGTAAAGTCGCGTATTACAAGCGCGGCGAACAGGACATGATGCGGTATCTGAATGACCGCACGATCTGAAAGGAGGCAATAATATGAGTATAGAACTTAGAGGTACTACCATCTGCGCCGTACGTAAGGACGGCAAAATCGCCATTGCGGGCGACGGACAGGTTACTATGGGCGAAAGCGTTATTTTGAAAGGAACTGCAAAAAAAGTAAAGAGAATTTACGACGATAAAGTAGTTATCGGTTTTGCAGGCTCGGTATCCGACGCGTTCACGCTCAGCGAAAAATTTGAAAAAATGCTCCAGAAATATTCAGGCAATCTTATGAGGAGCGCCGTTGAACTGGCTGAACTGTGGCGCAACGACAAAGTGCCCAGAAAGCTGGAAGCAATGCTTATCGTAGCAGACAAAAACGAGCTTTATATAGTATCGGGCAGCGGCGACGTTATCGACCCTGACGGAGACGCCTGCGCTATCGGTTCAGGCGGCAATTACGCTTTAGCTGCGGCAAGAGCGCTTCTCAAAGAGACGGATCTTTCTGCAAAAGAGATAGCTTACAAGGCTCTTAAGATCGCAAGCGAACTGTGCGTCTTTACCAACGACAACATAATCGTAGAAGAGGTGTGATATGGAAAGACTTACCCCAAAACAGATAGTAAAAGAACTGGACAGATATATCATCGGTCAGCACAACGCTAAAAAAGCGGTTGCGGTCGCTCTGAGAAACCGCTACCGCCGCAGTCAGCTTCCTCCCGAAATAAGAGAGGAGATCACGCCCAAGAACATTATCATGCAAGGACCTACGGGCGTTGGTAAGACTGAGATAGCAAGAAGACTAGCAAAACTTGTAAAAGCGCCTTTCGTAAAAGTCGAGGCTACCAAGTTCACCGAGGTGGGATATGTCGGAAGAGACGTAGAGTCTATGATAAGAGACCTGGCTGAAGTATCCGTGCGTCTGGTGCGCGACGAGATGATGAAAGAAGTCGAGATCAAGGCGAAAGCCAACGTATACGCTCAGCTTTTCAAGGTCGTATTCCCGCTCAGAAAGCCGCTTTACGCAGACAAGTCAGACGAAGAAATAAAAGAAATCGTAAAGAAAGAGCTTGAAAGCGGCGCGCTCAACAAGCTCACAATCGAGATAGAACTGCCTGAAGCCAACAAGCCTCAGCAGCTCATGCCGGGCGGCGTAGAGATAAACATAGGCGACATTATGGGCGGACTTCTTCCCAAGCGCAAGAAGCTTAAGAAAGTCAGCCTCGAACGCGCTTACGAAGCGCTTATGGAAGCTGAAGCGGACAGACTCATCGATCAGGACAACGTGAACGCAGAGGCTATCCGCCGCGCTGAAAACGAAGGCATAATCTTTATCGACGAGATGGACAAGATCGCGGGCAAGGGCAACAACAACGGACCCGACGTTTCGAGAGAAGGCGTGCAGAGAGACATTCTGCCTATAGTCGAAGGCTGTACCGTAAACACCAAGTACGGACAGATAAAAACCGACTATATACTGTTTATCGCGGCAGGCGCTTTCCATATATCTTCGGTATCCGATCTTATTCCCGAACTTCAGGGCAGATTCCCGATAAACGTTAAGCTGGACAGTCTTACCGAAGACGACTTTGTTGAAATTTTGACCAAGACCGACAACGCTATAATGCGTCAGTACGAAGAGCTTCTCAAGGTCGACAAAGTGCTTCTCGAGTTTACCGACGAAGCCATAAGAGAGATCGCGTCAGTTGCCGCGGCTGAGAACGAAAACAGCGAAAATATCGGCGCAAGAAGACTGCATACGATCATGGAAAGTCTGCTTGACGACATATCTTACAACGCAGGCAACCTCGACAGCGAAGTTACCGTGAGAATAGACAAGAACTACGTTCTCGAACACTTGGACAAGACAATCAAGACGCTTAATTTGCGTAAATACGTGCTGTAACAGGAGAAAACAGTATGATAAACATACCCAAAGGCACAAAGGACGTTCTTCCTCAGGAAGCGTATAAATGGCATTACGTGGAAAACCTTGCGCGCAAGACGGCTAAGGATTTCTGCGCAAGCGAGATCCGCACCCCTACTTTCGAGCATACAGAGCTTTTTCTGCGCGGAGTAGGCGACACTACGGATATAGTCAACAAAGAGATGTACACCTTCGAGGACAAGGGCGGCAGAAGCATAACCCTTAAGCCGGAAGGCACTGCGGGCGTAGCGCGCGCGTTTATTGAGAATTCGCTTTACGCAGGCGCTCAGCCCACAAAGATGTACTATATCACTCCCGTATTCCGCTACGAGAGACCGCAGGCGGGCAGACTCAGAGAGCATCACCAGTTCGGCGTTGAATATTACGGCTGTGACAGCCCGTATGCAGACGTTGAGGTGATGATGATCGCAAAGACCTTCTTCGACCGTCTGGGGATAAAAAAACTGAAGCTCAATATCAACAGCATAGGTTGCAGAGAGTGCCGCAAGAATTACAACGAGGCGCTCAAAGAATATCTGCGTTCCAAGCTGGACAAGATGTGCCCCACCTGCCGTGAAAGATTCGAAAAAAATCCGCTCAGAATTCTGGACTGCAAAGAGGAAGGATGCAAGGCGATAACTGCCGAAGCACCCGTTATTCTCGATTATCTGTGCGACGACTGCCGCGCGCATCACGAGAGCGTATGCAGACAGCTTACTTTGCTCGGCATAGATTACGAGGTCAATCCGCACATTGTCAGAGGTCTCGACTACTATACAAGAACGGTGTTTGAATTCATTTCTTCCGATATCGGCGCTCAAGGCACTGTAAGCGGCGGTGGAAGATATAACAACCTGATAGAGGACGTCGGCGGAAAGCCGTGTCCTGCCGTAGGCTTCGGTATGGGGCTTGAAAGACTTATCCTGACTATGGAAGCATTGGGACTGCCTTTCGGCGAAGCAAGCGTTCCCGACGTGTACGTCGCGCCTCTTTGCGACGAAGCAAAGGACGAAGCTATGCTTATATCGAATACGCTGAGAAGAGCGGGCATTTCATGCGATACAGATCTTCTCGGCAGAAGTTTCAAGGCTCAGCTCAAGTACGTCAATAAGACGGGCGCGCGCTTTATGATAGTTATCGGCACAGACGAAATGCAAAGCGGCGTTTATCAGGTGAAAAACCTGCTTTCGGGCAACAGCGAACAGGTCAGAAAAGAGGACCTGACGGCTTATCTTACCAATCTGAAATAAACTTTTTAACAAAGAAAACATAACGGAGAAAAAGTATATGGTAGACTTTTTAAACGGAGCAAAACGCACTAAAATGTGCGGAGAATACAGAGCAAGCGATATCGGCAGCCGCGTTACGGTCATGGGATTCGTTGCAAAATACCGCAATCTCGGCAACTTGATGTTCATCGACGTAAGAGACAGAACGGGTATCGTTCAGGTAGCGTTTGACGACAACGTGGACAAGGCGGTTTTTGAAAAAGCCGCTACCGTCAGAAACGAATTCGTCATCTGCGCAAGCGGCGTCGTCAGAAGCCGCGGCGGCAACGTCAATACAAATATGCCTACGGGTGAAATCGAAGTTCTTGCAGATGAACTCAAGATTTTGTCAGAAGCGGAGACGACCCCGTTCGTAATTGCAGAAAACGCAAAGGTAGGCGAGACTCTCAGACTCAAGTACAGATATCTCGATCTGCGCCGTCCGTCTCTGCAGAACATACTCATCATGAGAGATAAGGTAACGAGACTGCTCAGAAATTATTTGTCAGACAACGGCTTCCTTGAAATAGAGACTCCGTTCCTCGGCAAATCCACGCCCGAAGGCGCGCGCGACTATCTCGTACCCAGCCGTATACATCACGGCGAATTCTACGCGCTTCCTCAGTCTCCGCAGATATACAAACAGCTTCTTATGATATCCGGTATGGATAGATATTATCAGATAGCGCGCTGCTTCCGCGATGAAGACCTCCGCGCAAACCGTCAGCCGGAATTCTCACAGGTAGACCTTGAAATGTCTTACGTAGAGAGAAGCGAGGACGTTATGGAGATCGCTGAAGGCGCGATCAAGAAAGTGTTTACGGAATGCTGTGGTCTCAAGTTTGACAAGCCGTTTCGCCGTATCCCTTACGACGAGGCTATGAGACGCTGGGGCAGCGATAAGCCCGATACACGTTACGACCTCGAGATCCACGACCTCGCAGACGCGGTCAAGGGCAGCGGTTTCTCGGTATTTGAAAACGCGCTCGCGGCAGGCGGAAGCGTAAGAGGTATAAACGCTCAGGGACTCTGCAAGTCTATGACGAGAAAGGACGTGGACGCCTGCGCGGATTACGCTAAGAGTTGCGGCGCGAAGGGTCTTGCTTACGCTATGCTCAAAGAGGACGGCTCGGTTACTTCGTCCTTCTTCAAGTTTCTGAACGAAGAGCAGATAAAGGCTGTGTGCGAGGCGCTTGACGCTAAGGCAGGCGACGTTATTTTCGTCGTTGCAGACGCAAGTTATATGACGACAGTTACGACGCTCGGCTCTCTCAGATGCTACCTTGCAGAAAAATATTCTCTGTACGACAAGAGCGTGTTCGACTTCCTGTGGGTAGTCGACTTCCCCCTTCTCGAGTATTCAGAAGAAGAAGGAAGATATGTTGCTGTGCACCATCCGTTTACTGCGGCTAAGCCCGAAGACGTTCCTCTTCTCGATACAGACCCCCTCAAAGTGCGCTCCAACGCTTACGATATCGTCATCAACGGTCAGGAAGCAGGCGGCGGCAGCATAAGAATACACGATCCCCGTATGCAGGAGAAGATATTCGGACTTCTCGGTCTTACGCAGGAAGAAATAGAGGCTAAATTCGGCTTCTTCGTTGAAGCTTTCAGATACGGCGCACCTCCGCACGGCGGTCTCGCATTCGGCCTCGACAGACTGGTAATGATAGTCTGCGGTACGGACAACATAAAAGACGTTATCGCGTTCCCCAAAGTACAGAACGCTTCCTGCCTTATGACAGGCGCTCCGTCAGGCGTTGATTCAAAACAGCTTGAAGAGCTTGCTATAATCTGCAAGCAGGACAAAGAGTGAAAGCCGTCGCAAAGTCGCGCACTGTAGCTCTTCTCGGAGAAGACGCGGTCAGAAAACTTGAAAACTCGCGCGTTGCAGTCGTAGGACTGGGCGGCGTGGGCGGACACGTGCTTGAAACCATTGCCAGAGCGGGTGTGGGAGAGTTTGTCCTCGTTGACGGAGACGTCGTTGACGAGAGCAATCTCAACCGTCAGATCATTGCAACGGTCAAGACTGTGGGACAAGCCAAGGCAAAGGTTGCAAAAGAGCGCGTGCTTGAGATAAATCCGCTTGCTGAAGTCGTTGAAGTTCAGGCAAGACTGACAGAAGGCAACGTAGAAAGCATTCTTTCGGGAGATATAGATTATATCGCAGATTGCATAGACAGCCTTCCCGATAAAGTGGCTCTCGTATGCTTTGCCCAAAAGAAGGGAATACCGATAATAAGCGCATGCGGCGCAGGCAACAGAAGTCAGCTGTGCGACTTTGAAATCACAGACGTTTTCAAGACTCAGTACGATCCTTTGGCAAGAAAGCTTAGAGGTATGCTGAAAAACGCAGGGATAAAAAAACTTGACGTATGCTATACGCGCGCGCTTCCGCAAAAGACGGCGGGCGTTGCTAGCGTGGCTTATAATCCCGCGGCGTGCGGTATAAGGATGGGCGGATATATAGTCTTAAAACTTGCCGATACCGTACATACGAAAATCTGAACTGAAAAGGAGTAAGAAAATGAGTGAATTCGTTAAAGAAATAAGTTCTCAGGAACTCAAAGAAACGATAGCAAAAGAAGGAAAAGTTCTCGTTGACTTTTTCGCTACCTGGTGCGGTCCCTGCAAAATGCTTGCACCCGTTGTGGACAAGGTCGCGGCAAAAAAGACGGACGTGAAATTCGTAAAAGTCGACATCGATCAGAACGTTGATGCGGCGCAAGAATTCGGCGTGCAGGTCATTCCGACACTCGTGCTCATAGAAAACGGTGAGGTAAAGGCAAGGACTCAGGGCTTTATGCCTGAAGCGGCTCTTCAGCAATTCGTAGAGCAGTAAATGCGTTTTTAACTGCATAAACGTTCAAAATGGCGTTAAAAACGTGGCTTTAAAGCGCCGTTATTGTTTGCCTTTTGCGCGCGCGTGTAGTATAATCTGAATATAATTATTTTAAATACTAAGGAGTTATTATGATAGACCTCAAGACAATCAAAGAGGCTGACGTCGAGCTTTACGAAGCCCTCGAAGCCGAACTCAAGAGACAACAAGGCAATATCGAGCTTATCGCAAGCGAGAATATCGTATCTCCCGCGGTACTTGCGGCGGCAGGAACTCACCTGACCAACAAGTATGCAGAAGGCTATCCGTCAAAGAGATATTACGGCGGTTGCGAATACGTCGACATCGCTGAGAAACTTGCTATCGACAGAGCTAAAGAGCTGTTCGGCGCAGAACACGCAAACGTTCAGCCCCACTGCGGAGCAAGTGCAAACCTCGCGGTATTCTTCGCGCTTCTTCAGCCCGGCGATACCGTACTCAGCATGAGCCTTGCTCACGGCGGACACCTCAGCCACGGCAGCCCCGTCAACATCAGCGGTAAATATTTCAATATAGTTCCGTATTTCGTTGACGAAAAGACCTGCCTTATCGATTACGACGAGGTCGAAAGACTTGCAAAAGAGTGCAAACCCAAGCTGATTCTTGCAGGTGCAAGCGCATATCCCAGAATAATAGATTTCAAGAGATTCAGAGAGATCGCAGATTCTGTAGGCGCATATCTTATGGTAGATATGGCTCACATCGCAGGTCTCGTAGCTGCAGGTTGCCACCCCAGCCCCGTGCCTTACGCTCACGTCGTAACCACGACCACGCATAAGACGCTGAGAGGTCCGAGAGGCGGTCTTATTCTTTGCAAGGAAGAACTGGGCAAGCAGATAGACAAGGCAATCTTCCCCGGCACTCAGGGCGGTCCTCTGATGCACATCATCGCGGCTAAGGCAGTAGCTTTCAAAGAAGCTATGAGCGATGAATTCAAGCAGTATCAGCAGCAGATCGTAAAGAACGCCAAGAAACTTGCCAACGAGCTTATCGAAAGAGGTATCAGCCTCGTTTCAGGCGGCACAGACAATCACCTTATGCTTATCGACCTTACCAGCAAGGGCAAGACAGGCAAAGAGATCGAAGCTCTTCTCGACAAGGCTCATATCACTGCCAACAAGAACGCAATCCCGTTCGACAAACAGACACCGTTCGTTACCAGCGGCGTAAGAGTGGGAACTCCCGCAGTTACGTCCAGAGGTATGAAGGAAGAAGATATGGTCGTTATCGCTGAATGCATCGCAGACATCGTAGACAACGGTGAAGAAGCTGTTGCAAGATGCGCTGAAAAGGTTGCGGCTCTTTGCGAGAAATATCCTATCTACGCAAACGACGTCATCAGATAACTCTGAAATAAATGCAGATAAAAGACGGGCAGTCAGCCCGTCTTTTTTTGTGTGATCAACTGATTTTTACTACAAAACCGTTTATAGAATTTTATTTTTGTGCGGCGATAAAAAAGCGTATAAATTATTTTTTGCAATGCGTATCAAACGTTTGACAGAAGGCGACAATAATAGTAAGATAATACCTAGGAAATTTATAGGGATTAAAAATGAAACTGTCGTCAAAAGGAAGATACGGATTGAAAGCTATGTGCGAGCTTGCAAAGCATTACGGCGAAGGGGCGCTGTCTCTGCCGTTTATAGCAGAGGAGACCGCTCTCAGTGAAAAGTACTTAGAGCAGCTTTTGTCCGTGCTTAAAAAAGACAACCTCATCGATGCTACGCGCGGCGCAAGCGGCGGATATTTTCTCACGAGAAGTCCTGAAGAGATAAGCGTAGGAGAGATATTGAGAAGCCTTGAAAACGGGCTTGAGATCGTTGATTGTCTTTCAGGCGACTGTCAGAATAAATCCACCTGTCATACTTACGGGGTATGGACAAAACTGTACCGCGAAATCAACAAGTGTTTAGACGGTATCAGCTTGAAAGAGCTGGTAGAGGGAGAATAAAATGGAACGCAGAATATATCTGGACAACTCGGCTACGACCCATACGGACGCAGAGGTATTGCAAAAGATGCTTCCGTATTTTTCAGAGGTCTACGGCAACGGTTCTTCTCAGCACTTTTTCGGCAGAGAAGCGCTTATGGCGATCGACGAAGCGCGAGAAAAAGTTGCGAAGGCTATCGGCGCAAGACCTGCTGAGATCTATTTTACGTCAGGCGGAACCGAGAGCGACAACTGGGCGATCAAGGGTGCGGCTCACGCACTGCGCGCAAAGGGCGATCATATAATCACGACTGCAATCGAGCATCCCGCGGTAATAAAGACCTGCGAGGCGCTTGAAAAAGAAGGATTCAGGGTAACTTATCTGCCTGTGTCCGAAGAAGGTTTTGTAACCGCTCAGCAGGTAGAAGAAGCCATCACGGATAAGACCATTCTTATTTCAGTCATGAGCGCCAACAACGAAGTGGGCACTATAGAGCCGATAAGAGAGATAGGCGCGGTTGCAAAAGCGCATAAAATACTTTTCCATACAGATGCGGTGCAGGCTGTGGGAAACGTGCCGATAGACGTTGTAAAAGACAATATCGATATGCTTTCAATGAGCGCGCACAAGTTTTACGGACCCAAGGGCATAGGTGCGCTTTATAAGCGCAACGGCGTTAAGATCGAGCGCTTTATGGACGGCGGAGAGCAGGAAAGGAATATGCGTGCTTCTACGCTCAACACTCCCGGCATTGTAGGTATCGGCGCGGCTATAGAAAAGGCTGTCAGAGATATGGATAAGAACAATGCGCATATCGCAAAGCTCAGAGATCATTTCGTAAAAGAAGTTCTTGAAAATATCGCAGACGTAAGATTCAACGGTTCAAAGGATATGTCAAGAAGACTTGCTTCCAACGCAAACTTTTCTTTTGAGTATATAGAGGGCGAGTCGATACTGATGAGCCTGGACCTGGCGGGTATTGCGGTATCCAGCGGCTCTGCCTGCTCGAGCGGTTCGCTTGAACCAAGTTATGTGCTTCTTTCGCTCGGCGTGCCGATAGAGCTTGCGCACGGTTCTATCCGTTTCAGCTTCGGCAAAGACAATACGATGGAAGAAGTGGACTACACGTTGAAAACATTATACGAGGTCGTGGCGAGACTCAGAGAAATGTCGCCGCTTTTCAAAAAATTCGAAGGAGAAGATAAAAATGTATAATCAGAAAGTAATGAAAGAATTTGCAAATCCCCAGAACGTGGGTTATATAGAAGACAACGACGGCGCGGGAAAGGTCGGCAACGCAACCTGCGGCGATATAATGGAGATAACGATAAAAGTAAAAGACGACGTTATCACAGACGCAAAGTTCCGCACCTTCGGTTGCGCGGCGGCAGTCGCTACCAGCAGCGTGGCTACCAATATGGTCATCGGCATGACGGTGGACGAAGCTCTCAAACTTACCAACGCTAAGGTCGTTGAATATCTTGAAGGACTTCCTCCGCAAAAGATCCACTGCAGCGTTCTTGCAGAAGAAGCTATCAAGGCGGCAATTGAAGATTACCGCAGAAGACAAAGCGAAAAGGCGGGCAAATAAACCCCTGAAATCTTTATATTGCAAAAATCCGTCCGCGGAATTCCGCAGGCGGATTTTTTTGGTGCCCGTGTAGGTTTTTCGGCGGATAAGCAGGTGAATAATGCAGCTTACGTTTTTGTTTTCCGCCGATATTTTTACTAGTCAAGCATGCTGACGATCTTCTTTCTTATCGCTTTGCCTTTGGACTTGACTTCGCCGCTCGATACCGCTTTTGCCGCGATGAGCGTTGTTGCCATACCTACGCCGAATCCCATAAGAGTAGACAGTTTCATATGATCACCTCCCGCGTATAGTGTGTGTGCGAGGATTGCGATTATTCCGCAAGGCTCAGGAAAATTAAGGATAAAAAAGTCCCTCCGCGATAAGCAGAGGGAAGTTCGTAAGACCAGTAAATGCTGAAGTGATAAAAGTTATTCTATCGGCGGCATGGGGATGTAGCCGTCGTTTTTTGCGTTGCATTCGAAAATGAAATTGTCCGCCTTTTCTTTTGCGAGTTTCAGCTGGTCAGCCGTTCTAATAGTCCAGGTTACTATTGCGACAGAAGGGTCTTTTGCCTGTACTTTTGAATAGAAGCCGCTGTTTAAAGTTTTTACGCTTGCAGCGAGAAAAGCCGCTTTTTCGTGCGTTTTCATTCTGCGGCAGTATAGGCGCTGAATAGGATTGGGATCGTAGAGCTGACCTACAAGCAGGTCGGGGCGCTTGTTTTGCATAAACAGCACGGCGCGAGGGTCAAAAGATTCAAGGCAATATTCGCCTTGGTAATCTTTGAGAGCTTCAAGCACCGCCGTGCAGGTCTCAACGTATTTTTTTGTAACCTTTACTTCGATAATGAGCTTTACCTTGCCGTCGACGAGTTTGAGCACGTCCCTGAAGAGGGGGATGCGCTCGTCCGTGCCGAAAAGTCTGTATTTGTCAAGATCTGCGTTCTTTATTTTTTCGGGGTGAAGCTTTACTCCGCAGGAGCGTTCGAGAGAAGGGTCGTGGTGAACGATAAGCGTTCCTTCGTCCGTAAGATATACGTCAAACTCTATGCCGTAGCCGTGACTGACTGCGTTTGCGAATGCCGCCATTGAGTTCTCGGGCAGTTTTTTGTTGTCGTGCAGTCCGCGGTGAGCGAAAGGTATTCCTTTAAAAAATTCTCTGTTTTTCATAATCAATATCCTAATTCTTCGTCGATAAGCAGGACGTATACTTTGTCCTGATAGCGCGTGGGATGGTGAACGATCGTAGTAACGTTGCACATGCACTCTTTGCCCGTGCAGTTGCCGCATTTGCCCGTTATCGCGCAAGGGGTGGATTTGCCGAGGCGCACTGCGTTGAGATGACAGGTATAGTTGCGTATTCTGTCGACAGCCGCGTCAAAGTCTTTTACTATTTTGTTTTTGCCCACGGCGTAAATTATGTTGGGCACGCCGAAAATGAGAGAAGAAACTCTGTTGGCAGAGCCGTCGGTATTCACGATTTCTCCGTTTTCGGTTATAGCGTTTGCAGAAGCGAGATACCATTTTGCACTTGCGGCAAGCTGATAAACTCTGTTTTTGAGTTCTTCGGATACTGTCGAATGACTGTAAAGCGTAGTGCCGCGCTGAGTGAGAAGCTCAGGGATGTTGAGCTGATTGAGAGTAACGCTTCCGCCTGCGCCTACGGTGTCGTCGACGGGGATAAGTTCAAGGATCTTATCCGCGGCAGCTTTGCCGTCTGCGCATATTACGGGTATAAAACCGCGCGCAGCGAGTTTTTTTGACAAATCGGTAAGATTCATATTATTCACCTCGTTTGTTTCTTATTATATTATATAAAATCCGTTTGCTAAAATCCAGTTATTTTTATATAATAATTGTAACGGCGTGCTTTTACGCGCAAGAGGTTTTTATGATTTCAGAAAAAATGCGTAATATGGTCAAAAACAGCTCGGCTATCCGCGCTATGTTTGAAGAGGGCAAAAAGCTCGCTTCGGTTTACGGCGCAGAAAACGTATACGATTTTTCACTCGGTAATCCAAATCTTCCTGCTCCGGAAGAGGTCGCGGCGGCTTTGAAAAACGAGATAGACAATTGCGATCCTTTAGCTCTTCACGGCTATATGTCCAATGCGGGTTACGAAGACGTGAGACAGGCGGTCGCGGACAATCTGAACGCGCGCTTTGATACAAAATACGACGGCTCGTGTATTGTTATGAGCGTAGGTGCGGCAGGCGGTTTAAACGTATTTTTAAAAGCGGTGCTAGATCCGGGAGATGAGGTCGTAGTAATAGCGCCGTTCTTCGGAGAGTACGCAAATTACGTTGCCAATTTTGACGGCAGACTTGTTGTCGTAAAACCCAATCCGCCTACATTCCAGCCTGACATAAAGGCTTTTGCCGATGCACTGACATCAAGGACGAAAGCGGTCATAATAAATACGCCCAACAACCCTACGGGTGTCGTGTATTCTGAAAAAACTCTTACCGCGCTTGCGGACGAGATGAGGAAGGCTGAGAAGAAATTCGGCACAACGATATATCTGCTCTCGGACGAGCCTTACAGAGAACTGGTATACGGCGGCGTTACACAGCCTTATCCCGCGGTATTTTACAAAAACACGGTGAGCGGATATTCTTTCAGCAAGTCGTTGTCGCTTGCAGGCGAGAGAATAGGCTATCTTGCGGTAAATCCTGAGTGCGCCGATTTTCAAGACCTTGTCGGCGCTCTGGGTGTGGCTACGCGCGTGCTTGGATTCGTAAACGCTCCGTCTCTTATCCAGAGAGCGGTTGCTAAGTGTCTTGACTCAAGCGTTGATGTGGGTTATTATGAGAAAAACGGCGCGGCGCTTAAGAAAATAATGGATAAGTGCGGTTTTGAATACGTAGAGCCTGAAGGCGCGTTTTATCTGTTTGTGAAAGCGCCTGACGGAGATGACGCAAAGATGTGCGCCAAGGCGAAAGAATTCAGACTGCTGCTTGTTCCTGCAACAGGTTTCGGATGCAAAGGCTGGGTCAGAATAGCATACTGCGTATCGCCTGAAACAATAGCGCGTTCAGAGAAATCTTTTCTCGGACTTGCTGAAACATATCGCAAATAAGCCCTAGGAGCAAAAGGAGTATATATGCCCAAGGACCAGACTAAAATAAGAAATTTTTGTATAGTAGCCCATATCGATCACGGCAAGAGTACGCTTGCCGACCGCATTATGGACGTAACCGAGACCGTCAGCAAGAGAGAAGCCAAAGAACAGCTTCTCGACAGTATGGATATCGAGCGCGAACGCGGCATTACCATAAAGCTGACGCCTGTAAGAATGAATTACACTTACAACGGCGAGAAGTATGAATTCAACCTGATAGACACCCCGGGACACGTTGACTTTACTTACGAGGTTTCGCGTTCTCTCAAAGCGTGCGAAGGCGCGATCCTTATCGTGGATGCGTCGCAGGGTATTGAGGCGCAGACTCTTACCAACGTTTACCTCGCGCTTGACAACGATCTCGAGATCATTCCTGTCATAAATAAGATAGATCTGCCGTCTGCGCGCCCTTCAGAAGTCAAGAAGGAGATTGAAGACGTGATAGGACTTGACGCTGAAAACGCGCCGCTTGTGTCCGCAAAAGAGGGTATAGGAATAGAAGAAGTGCTTAAGCAGGTAATAGAGCTTCTGCCTCCTCCGCGCGGAGATTATGACAAACCGCTCAAAGCGCTTATATTCGACTCTTATTACGACAGCTATAAGGGTGCGGTATCCTTTATCCGCGTATTCGACGGCAAGGTAAGGGCAGGCGACAAAGTAAGATTTTTCGCTACTGGCAAAGAATTCGACGTAACCGAAGTCGGCGTATTTACTCCGCGTTCAACACCCGTTGAAGAACTCAGCGCGGGGGACGTAGGTTATCTTTGCGCAAGCATAAAGAACGTAAGCGACACAAAGGTGGGCGATACGATAACCCTTGCGGCAAACGGCGCAAAAGAGCCTTTGGACGGTTTTAAAGAAGTCAGTCCTATGGTTTTCTGCGGAATATATCCCACAGACGGCGCAAGATACAACGACCTTAAAGACGCTCTTGAAAAGCTCAAGCTCAACGACGCTTCGCTTATGTACGAGCCTGAAGTTTCGACGGCTCTCGGCTTCGGTTTCAGATGCGGCTTCCTGGGGCTTCTGCATATGGAGATCATTCAGGAAAGACTTGAAAGAGAATTCGATCTCGATCTGATAACCACCGCACCCGGCGTTTCTTACAACGTAGTCAAGACCAACGGTGAGACGGTGCTTGTTTCCAATCCTTCAAATCTTCCGCCTGCGGGAGATATCGACCATATGGAAGAGCCTGTCGTAAAGGCGTTCCTGTATACACCGCCTGAATACGTAGGTCCTATAATGGAATTGTGCCAGGACAAGCGCGGAACGTTCCTCGATATGACTTATCTTGAGACGACCAGAGTAAAAATAGAATACGAAATGCCGCTTAACGAAATAATATACGACTTCTTCGATTCGCTCAAGTCCCGTACGCGCGGCTACGCGAGTATGGACTACGAAATAATCGGATATAAAGAAAGCGATCTTGTAAAACTCGACTTGCTTCTCAACGGTGAGATATGCGACGCACTCAGCATTATCGTGCACAGAGACAAGGCTTATGCGCGCGGCAGAGGAATTGCAGAAAAGCTAAAAGAGGTAATCCCGCGTCAGCTTTTCGAAATCCCGATCCAGGCGGCAATCGGCGGCAAGGTGATTGCAAGAGAGACGGTGAAAGCGATGAGAAAAGACGTCCTTGCAAAGTGCTACGGCGGCGATATTACACGTAAGAAGAAACTTCTCGAGAAACAGAAAGAAGGCAAAAAGCGCATGCGTCAGATAGGCTCTGTCGAAGTGCCAAGCGAAGCGTTTATGACCATTCTGAAGTTTGACAAATGAGCACGGCGGGAATATACGTTCATATTCCTTTCTGCCGTTCAAAGTGCAGATACTGCGACTTTGTTTCTGTGTGCTCGGACGAAGATAAACAGAAAAGCTATGTAAGTGCTTTAATAAAAGAAATCAACACGGGCAGGAAAATTTTTGACGGCGAAGCAGACACCTTGTATATAGGCGGAGGCACGCCGTCCTGTCTTTATAAAGGCGCGGTAAAAGAGATCGCCGAAGCATTGGCGGATACTTTCGACCTGAGACTGAAAGAGTTTACTACAGAATGCAATCCTGACAGCTTTGACGAGGAGAAAGCGGAAGAATTAAAAGCGGCAGGCGTAACCAGAATCAGCCTGGGCGTTCAGTCGTTCGACGACGACGTGTTGAAGTGGGCAGGCAGAAGACATGATCGTAAGACGGCAGAAAGAGCTGTGAAGATCGCTGTGCGATACGGCTTTGACGTCAGCGCGGATCTTATGCTCGGTCTGAAAGGTCAGACAGAACAAGACATTGAGAATTTTATATCGTTTATGTCTGACGAGGGAGTCGAGCATAATTCCGCATATATGTTGAAGGTGGAAGAAGGCACTCCGCTTGCGAATGATGTCAAAAACGGACTCGTTATTCCTTCTGAAGACGAATGCGTCAGACTTTACGAGTTTGCTTATTCTCGGCTTTTAAAGGTAGGCTTCAGCCGTTATGAGACGAGTAATTTCTGCAAGAACGCAAAAGTATGTTTGCATAACATGAAATACTGGACTATGCAGGATTATCTTGCATTCGGCGTTGCGGCGCACGGCAAGACAGGAAGATACAGATATTACAACGCATCGGATATCGATAAATATATTCGGGAAATAAACTCGGGCACGCACAGATATCTCACTGAAGAAGAAATGAGCGAAGACGACGAGCTTGGCGAATATATAATGCTGGGACTAAGGCTTGAACAGGGTATCAATGTTAAAGAGACTGAAAAAAAGTTCAACATAGACTTCAATAAACGTTTTGAACAGGGGCTTAAGAGCGCGGCAAATTATATTGATTTTGACGGAAAGACGCTGAAAATCAAGCCTTGCTACGCACTTGTCGCCAACAGTATAATCAATATGTTTTTATAATCCTAAACAATTTCATTACAGTGCGCAAATATGACTGACAAATAAAAAACGGGACTAATGTCCCGTCTTTTTTACTCCTTGGTAAAAGTTGTGTTGTTGCAGTTGGGGCAGGGCGGCATTTTGTCTTCCATACCCAGCTTAAGACTGAAACCGCAGTTGGTGCAGACGTAGTTGCCCTTGCCGGGCTTCTGACCCGTGCTGTACTGTTGAGTTCTCATTACGCTTACCTCCTTTGCACGATTGTGCTATGTAGTCGGGTAAAGAGCTTTGCCGCTTCTGAAAATATTATTAACTCAATTTTTAAACTTATTCAAACACTTGCGCCTTAACATACGGTTGTTATATGATAATAATATGGAAGAGAGGAAGAAGGTGTCCGCAGAAGTCGACGGTAACGGCGCTGCGGCTTGCAAAGAAGAATCGAAGTTTACCAAGTTTATGCGCGTCAAGCGCAATCTGTCAATCTGCTTTAATTTCGTATACATAATAGCTTACATGGCTTTTACGGTGTTTACGTTTGCAGGGGACAATGCGCAGATAACGTGGCTTCCGTATTTATTCGGCGGATTTATCGTGCTGTACATGGCGCTGTTTATCGCGTCTCTCGTTATAGCCAAAAACGACAGAAGAAAAGCGAATACGGTCAAGGATTACAAGAGTGGGCTGAAAATTGTCAAAAAACTGCTTAAGCTGGTCAATCTGATACTTGCCATCGCGCTTGTCGTGAACGCTGTCAGCGGCGACAGAAATCTATTTTCGCTTATATTGTCATGCGTATCCGTATTGTATGTCATATTGCAGATAATCCTTGAAATACGCAAGATGATAAAGCGCCGCAAGAAGCTTAAAATAAAAGAGAAAAAAGAAGAATGCGACAAGAAATTTATCGAAGACGTAAAGCAGATCTGGAACGGCACTGAAAAGACTCAGCAGTCAGAAGGAGTACAAACAGAAGCTATTACTTCTTCTGAAAACAACGACGGACAGGTAATTGCAGCCGCAGAAGACGTCAACGCTGTTGCTGTATCTGGAAAAGAGAACGAAACGGCTGAAGTTGCTGTCGTTGAAAAACCTGCAAAAAAAGGCGTTTCAGCGAAGATTACAGATCTGAGCAAAGCGGCAAACAAGAAGATATCCGACGTAAAAAAGAGTGCTCAGGATAAAGTAGACGCTGTAAAATCCACTGCAGAAAAAGCAAAAAAGATAACTGCACGTGCAAAAGAGTATTACGGCGAGCGCAAAAAGATAGACGAAGAAATGTCTGGCAAGAAGAAAAAGTCAGACAAAAAAGAAGTGAAGAAATAATCTTTTATGAATATCGGGATAATAGAGAAAGACAGGCTGAAAGAAGCGCTTGCGCTTATAAGAGAAACGTTTTCTGAATTCGTTGCTACTTATTATACAGAGGAAGGTGTAGACAGTTTTATAAAATACCATTCCGACTGCTCAAATTTCGACGACGCTGTTTTTTACGGCGCATACGATGAAAAAGGGGAGCTTGCGGGCGTACTCGGTGCAACAGACGACCTTTCACATATAATCGCGTTTTACGTAAAGAAAAACTTTCAGAATAAGGGAATAGGAAGCGCTCTTTTCAAGCGCTTCTGCGAGGACAATTCAAACGCTTACGTAACTGTCAACGCTTCTCCCTATGCAACCGCTATTTACGAGAAGCTGGGCTTTATAGAAGCGGGAGAGATGCAGGAGGTTGACGGACGTCTGTTTACCCCTATGATGTACGTGTTCAGATTCGGAAAAACTCAGCATTGATTTGACGTTTAAAGAAATCGAACGATACAGAGGGATTAAAAAATCTTCCGATATACACATATATTGACAAATAAAGCAATATTGAATACAATTTATATGCAAGGTGAAACTTGCATTGACTGTGGTGTGAATAATACCTTCGTAGGGCTCTTGCTGTTGCAAGAGCCTTTAATCTATCTATAAATCTTTACAACATAAATACGATAATTAATAAAATCACAAATAAAAGCGGACGGTTTTTGCCGTCCGCTTTGCTTATTCATTAATGTTTCAAATTATTTGCTCAGACCTTTTTCATCGAATTCGCTGATGAAATCAACCGTGATATCGAGGACCTTTGAGAGGCACTCGGGGCTTAAGTTGTCGTAGTTGTCAAGGCGTGTATGGTAATACTCCTTGACCTGAGGAGCCATAGCTGCGATGCAGGCTGATTTCCTGCCTGCCTGAGCAAAAGCCGCCGCGTCCGTTGCACCTGCGTAGACAGAGCCGTAATGCAGATCCATACCGTTCTTTGCAGCTGCGCGCTTTATGAGGTCGCAGGTTGGCATATCCAGTTTTACGGTGCCGTTCAGGTCTTTGTTGTAGATAACGAGGTGCTCGAGCTCTCTGAGAGTTTCGTAGGTTACGAAAACGGTTTCGACGTCTTTTTCCTGCCACAGGTCGGGATTGTTGCGACAGAAGAATTTCGCACCGCGGAGTCCCGCTTCTTCAGAACCTGTTATGAGAGCAACTACTTCGGTATTTTCCAGACGGATATCGTTTTCATGCATAAGCTTGAGCACGGATATTGCCATATAGCAAGCCGTCAGGTTGTCGTTCGCGCCGGGGACAGGTCTTCTGATGTCTGAGAACAGGAAGAACGCAATGTAGAAAGGTACGAATATTACCGAAGCGATACCCATGTAAAGAGGAACGCCTTGAGGAGTACCGATAACTCCGCCCATGCTTATGCATGCGACAATAACACATGCGAGCACATATATTACGCCGATAATGGGAATAATTATGCTTGTAAGGAAGAGGTTGTAACCGCCGACATAATGCCAGTGCCATTCGTAAGTCGCGTCAGAATGTCCGTTGAGAACGATGCGGCGCTTAAGCTGTCCCTTTGGTTTGATCCCGCCCCATACGTTGCCCGATTCACGCTTTTTGAAGAGCCAGTCTATCGTTTCGCGGTAAAGAACGAACTGTCCCACCATGGGAATGAGAGCCAAGAGCACGCATACGACGCTGACGATGGGCGCAAAGAAGTATGTTGCGATCGCAAGCATCATAAATACGCCTACGAAATACGTCCAGCCGAAGAATGCGTGGGGAGCGACTTTAAAGCTTTCGCCGTGAGAGTCGTCGCCGTATTCGGCTATCTGCGATTTCATGTAGTCGAGGGCTTTTCGTTCTCCGTCATTGCCGGGGTCGCGGTCGCCGAAATCTTTTATGACGTGTTCAATCTCGTCACAAATGAACTTTACGGCATCGTCTTTCTGCTGTCTGGTAAAATCCATAATCCACCTCTTTTACATATAATACAATAATTATACATTAGGTAGCGGTATATGTCCAGACTTTATTTTATTTAACTGTCATAAAATGGCGGCATATAATACAATTGTATCGTCTTTTTTAAAGGCTGAATGCAGTTTTTGAGACGGGGATAAAGCGTGTTTACAATGATTTTACTTGCATACGCGATTAACGTGTGCGATAATATCTGTGAAGGAATAGGATTATGAAAAAAAGACTTGTTTTGATTGCAATTTTATCTGTAGCGTTATGCCTGGTCATGGCAGGAACGACATGCTTTGCGGCAGAGGAAACCAACGTAAAGCCCGTTGCCACGATGGGCGATATATTCTTTTACATTCTTGCCGCAGCATTGGTCATAGCTTTAATTGCCATATGCATTATTTTCAGATACAGCAAAAAATTCGTGATAAAAGAAAGAGAAAGACTTATCGAGCAGAAAAAAGAATACGTGCCTGCAAAAGAAATCCGCGTTTGCGACGGAGCGTCGGATAGAGAAAACAAGACAGAAAAACAGGTTGAAAAAGAAAAGACAGAATAAAAAGCTGCACCCCGGTTGAAACCGGGGCTTTTTTATAAAGATCACAGGTTTTGCGCGTAAAATCTGAATTTTAGCGCTTTGAATTAAAATACCGTATTGAAAACATCGAGAAAGCGTGGTATAATGTATGAGTAAATATTTTTTCGGGGGATTTAGCCGTGAAAAAGTCAAGGGTAGTTATTGGCGCGGTTGCGCTTGTCGTGCTTATGCTGACGCTTATTGCATGTGTTCCAAGCAGAGAAGCCTGCAAGACGAAATATGAAAATGCAGGTTACAAGACGACTCCGCTTTCAGCAAACACTCTTGAACTTTCAGGAGAAGACGTCGATTATATTTATTGCGCAACAAAAGAAGCATCGGGCGACTATATAAGAGTCGTGGTTTTCAAGAAGAAAGACAAGGCTACGCAATATTCTGAAAGAGCTAAGATCGAAAACGAAGGCGAAGGCGGATATATCGTAGAGCAGAAAGGTAAGGTAATTCTTGTCGGTACGCAGAATGCGTTGGATATTTATAACAACAAAGGAGGCATCGTTTCGGACGATGGGGCAGAGAGTTCTGCTGAATAAATCTCAGCATATCAGATGTGAATAAGAATGCCGCGTTTATCGCGGTATTTTTTATCTCAAAAATATACGGATTTTCCACTCGTATTTGTTATATTGATTCAGAATGTGTGTAAAAAATTGTTGGAGTTACTGTATAATCATTCAAAATATTCGTCTTAAAACAGCATTTTATTCATTTTAACCTTATAAAAACATAAATTAATATAAAATTTTCAAAAAATTTACCAAAACAGGTTGAAAGTCAAATCCTGCAATGCTATAATTAAACTATACTTAACCTGGAGGAGGTTTTTTTATGAAAAAGTTTGTTGCAATCACATCAATCATAGTGCTTGCCGTTGTACTCGCTACAATGCTTATGGCTTGTACTCCCAGCGAAGAGTCGCTTACCAAGAAGTACAAAGAGGCTGATTATATCGTAATCAGCGGCGGTGCTGACGATATTCCCGGATACGACGCTGAGGACGCTGACATCAAGTACGTTCTTATCGCTACTAAGATTACTGAAAACGTTGTAATCGTTTGCTTCGGCAATTCTGACGATGCAAAAGCTTGCTATGAAGAAATCAAAGGCGACGGCGTAAAGAAAAAGGGCAACGCTATCGCAATCGGCAGCGAAGAAGCTCTTAAGCTTTTCTGATAATTCAGACTGAAAAAATTCGGGCGTAGAAATACGCCCGTTTTTTTATGCAAGGATTTTTTAATTTGAATTACTTATATATCAAAACTTTGCAATCTGTTGCTTAAAGCGGTGAAAAGAGTTATAATGACAAATGTGAAAAGCAAAAGAATACTGACATTTTCAATAATTGCGGTGCTGATACTCTCGTTCACGCTATTGTGCTTTGTTGCCTGTGCGACCGAAGAGTCTGCGCTAAAGGAAAAATACGAGCAGGCAGGATATGATGCTCAGTCTTTTCCTTTTGTCAAAGCCGCCGTGGATAAAGAGTTGGTGGACTTTGCTTATCACGGGCTTAAAAACGCCAATTCTGCCAATGTTGAACAGATTTTCGTAATAACTTTCAACACTATAGAAGACGCAAGAACTTATTATGACGCTCATATTTCAGACAAAGACAAACCAAATATGATAAGACAGGGCAGAGCCGTGGTTTACGGCAGTAAAGACGCGGTTGAACTTTATTGAAAAATAAATATTTTTTAAAGAATTAAGACGGTAAAAGCCGTCTTTTTTTGTTTAAACAAACACACCGCCTGTTTTGATTTATTCGATTTCTTAAATTACCGCAAGCAGATAAAAATTTATTGCTCAGAATATGTCTGGCTTATTGCTGTGTCAGAAATCGCTTTGCTTTCAGATTTTGTTGAAAAAACTATTGATATGAAAATTAAGACAAACGTATTTTGGCGCGTGGTTTCAGCGGTTTTAAGCATAAACGGGGGAGCATATGAGGGAAAGCCGGGGAGTTTTGTTTGACTTAAGACGTGGCTTATATTATAATAAAACTCTAAATATATTTTTGAGGTTGGTTTTATGCAAACACAAGACAAAAATCTTGCAGAAGACGTGCAAAAGACAACCCAAGAGGAAGTAGTAGTTTCAAATCCCCCTCAACCCCCGACAAAGGCACAAAAAGTTCGGGCAACAGTCAAAAAAATCTCCAAAAGGTGGTTTATTGACGCATTTACGGGTATGGCGCAAGGACTGTTCGTTACGCTTATCGCGGGCACGATCATAAAGACGATCGGCACACTTATAGGCGACAACGCGGTCGGCAGACTGTTCACAACGCTTGGACAGATCGCTTCGGTACTTATGGGCGCAGGTATAGGCGCAGGTATCGCCAGCCATCTTAAGGCGAGCAAACTCGTTATTTTTGCGAGTATGGTCGCAGGTTTCGTCGGAGCTTTTTCCGACAAATTCATCGGTTCGGCGGCAAATTTCACGCCGGGTGTGATGACTGACATTTCAGCTCTCGTAGGAGCGGGCAGCCCGGGCAATCCGATAGGCGCATACATTACGGCGCTGGCGGCAACCGAGATAGGCTCATTGGTTGCAGGAAAGACAAAGCTGGATATACTTCTCGTACCGCTGACATGTCTTTTGGTGTCGCTGGTATTCTCATACGTAGCTTTCCCGTTTATCTGGCTTATCAATATGCTGGGCAAGGGAATAGCGGTTGCGACTGATTTTACCCCCTTCTTTATGGGTATAATCATTGCGGTCGTTATGGGTATATTGCTGACAATGCCTACGTCGAGCGCGGCGATATGGGTCGCGGTCGCCAATCCCATTCTGAACGATCCCTCGCTGAGCGCGGCGACAAAGGAAGCTATGCTTATAGCAGGCGGCGCGGCGGTAGTAGGTTGCGCGTGCCAGATGGTCGGCTTTGCGGTGATGAGCTTCAAGGAAAACGGCTGGAGCGGTATAATATCACAGGGACTGGGCACAAGCATGCTTCAGATCCCCAACATAATGAGAAATCCGCGCATATTCATTCCGCCTATCGTGGCGAGCGCGGTGTGCGGACCTATAGCTACCTGTCTGTTCAAGCTCAGATGCGGCGCATCGGGCGGCGGTATGGGCACTTGCGGCTTTGTCGGCATCATTGACGCTTTTGACCAAAGCGTAACGTCGGGCGCTATGGAATGGTGGTTGTTCCTTATCTGCGTGTTGCTGCTGTTCATCATTCTTCCTGCAGTGATATGCTGGGGACTGGGACTGCTTCTGCGCAAGATCAATTGGATAAAAGAAAACGATTTAAAACTCGATTACAACAACTGAGTCGGGATTTTACGGAGGTAATATGCAAGTCAGAAACAGAGACGAAATCGAAGAAAAGTACACTTGGAAAACCGAGGACATGATCGCGGATAAGAACGAGTGGGACAGACTTTACGACACGGTAAAGAACGGCGTTTCGGATATCGTCGCATTCAACGGCAAACTCAAGGACAAGAAGAATATTCTCGCTTGTCTGAAAACGTCAACAAAATACGAGGATATCCTCAGCAGAATGTTCTGCTACGCTCACATGAAGCGCGACCAGGACGTCGGCAACGGAGAAAACAAAGCGCTTTACGACAGCGTAAGAAACCTTTATATCGGCTATGCCGGAGAGACCAGTTTCGTTATGCCTCAGCTCAGCGCGCTTGACGAAGAGTTTCTCAAAGAGCTTGCCGCGGATAAGGACTTTGCGGATTACAGCTATTTTATCGAAGGAATAATCAAGGATAAAAAGCATACTCTCGGAGAAAAAGAGGAGAGAATACTTGCGATGACGCAGATGTTCTCGTCCGTTCCTCAGGAAGCTTTCTCAATGCTCAATAACGCGGATATCCGCTTCGAGCCTTTCAAGGACAGCAAGGGAGAAGAGATAAAACTGTCGCACGGCGTATATTCGCTTATGATGCAGTCTCCTTGCAGAGAAGACCGCATAAAGGCGTTTGAGAGTATGTATCACGCTTTCGAGAACAACATAAACGTGCTTGCTTCTCTTTATAACGGCAACGTGCAGAAGAACGTATTCTATTCAAGAGTGCGCGGTTTTGAAAGCTGCCTTGCTTCTGCGGCGCACGGCGAGGACGTTCCCACTGCAGTTTACGAGAGACTTTCTGCGTGCATAGACGCCAACGTAGGCAAGTTGCACGATTATCTCGAATACCGTCGCAACAAGATGGGACTCAAAGAACTTCATATGTACGATCTGCACGTGCCCATCATCGAAGGTTGCGAGATGGGTATGGATTACGAGGACGCATGCAAGCTTGTGGTAAAAGCGCTTGCGCCTCTCGGGGAAAGATATTGCAAATTGCTTGAAAAGGCGTTTGCCGAGAGATGGGTGGACGTTTACGAAAACAAGGGCAAGCGTTCAGGCGCTTATTCTACGGGTTGCTACGGTTGCCATCCTTATGTGCTTCTCAACTATCAGCGCACTACGCACGACGTGTTCACGATAGCGCACGAGATGGGACACAGCATGCACACTTATTTCTCCAACGAGACTCAGCCTATGCCCAAGGCGGATTACAGGATCTTCGTTGCCGAAGTCGCTTCGACGGTAAACGAAACCCTGCTTCTCAATTATCTGCTCAAGAACTGCACGGATAAGAAACAGAAAGAATTTTTGCTTTCTTATATGCTGGATATGTTCCGCACAACGGTGTTTAGACAGACCCAGTTCGCTCAGTTCGAATACGAAGCGCATACCGCGGCAGAGAAAGGGGTTGCATTGACTCCCGAATATCTTAACGACCTTTACTACAAGCTCAACTGCAAGTATTACGGCGGCGAGCACGTGGTGAACGACGAGCTTATTAAGTACGAGTGGAGCAGGATCCCGCATTTCTATACGGCGTTCTACGTTTACAAGTATGCGACAGGTCTTATCAGCGCTGTCTGCATTGCGGCTAACATACTCGAAAAGGGTCAGAGCGCTCTCGACGATTATATGAAATTCCTTAGCGCGGGCGGAAGCATGCCTCCTGTCGAGATACTCAAACTTGCAGGCGTTGACCTTACCACCGACGAGCCGTTCGAAAAGGCAATGAAAGTTATGGATAACTATCTTAAGGAGCTCAAATCACTCTGATAAAGGGGATAATTTATGGCTAGACAACAGAAAAAAGAAGACAAGACCTCGACAGCTGTCGCGCTTCGCCGCACGCTTCCGCACAACCTGGAGGCGGAAGACGCGGTTTTAGGCGCGTTCCTTACAGACGCGGATATCCTTGCAGATCATCTGTCGGGCTTGTCTGAAGAGGATTTCTATTCTCACGCAAACCGCACTGTCTTTGTATGTATGAAAGACCTTGCGGCAAAGAGCATGCCCGTGGATATCGTTACGGTTACGGGCAAGCTGGAGAGAGAGGAAAAACTTCAGGAAGCTGGCGGTCTCGAAAGACTGGAAGAACTTGCTGACACTCTGCCTTCTGCGGCAAACTGCGAATATTACATAGGCATAATAAAGCGCGACGCGCTTATGCGCCGCATTATATCCACTTGCGGAATGGTAATAGACAACGCGTTCTCGCTTGACGATTCTCAGAAGGCTCTTGCTATTGCCGAGGCTTCTATATACGAGATAGGCACGAACAATCAGAAAGGAGAACTCGTTCCTATCGGCGAGCCTACTCTCGAAGTCGTGGACAGACTCAGCGAAGTTTTCAAGACCAAGAAACCTGCAACTGGACTTATGACGCATTACCGCAATCTTGACAGAATGACCAACGGCTTTATGCCCGGTCAGATGATAATCCTTGCGGCGCGCCCCGGTTGCGGTAAAACCTCGTTTGCGATGAGCATTGCTACCAATATCGCAAAGTATTCTCCTGAAAAAGTAGTTGCCGCTTTCAACCTCGAGATGTCGTCTCAGGAACTCGTGCAGAGAATCCTCGTTTCCCTTACGCGAATAGACAACTCTACGATGATAAAAGGCGAAGAAACTCAAGAAGAACTTCAGAAACTCTTCGAGGCGCAGAGACAGCTCTCTGACAGCAAGCTGTTCATTGACGACACGGCTTCTCAGACGGCAGAAGAAATAATGTCTAAATGCCGCAGACTCAAGGCTAAGCAGAAGAGACTCGACCTTGTCATAATCGACTACCTGCAGCTTATGAGCCCCAGCAAGAACAGAGACGGCAACCGTCAGCAGGAAGTTGCGGACACCTCGCGTTTTATCAAGATGATGGCAAAGGAGCTCAAAGTTCCCGTCATAGTCCTTTCTCAGATGTCGCGTGATATAGAAAAGAGAGAAGACAAGACGCCTATGCTTGCCGACCTGAGAGAATCGGGTTCGATCGAGCAGGACGCGGATATGGTTTTCTTCCTCAACAATGCGGACGGGGAGAACGAAGACACCGTAGAAAAGAAAAACGTAAGCCTTATCATTGCCAAGCACCGTAACGGCGCTACGGGCACGATATATTACGTGTTCGACAAAAAGCATATGCGTTTCTCAGTTGCCGTCAACAAGAAGCAGGCAGAAAGCGCTCCTTCTCAGCAGGAAGGCGCACCCGAAAACGCGGGAGACGTTGCGAGAGACATGCAGGAAGAGGACGGATACGGATATTACGCAGAAGACGAATTCGCTCCTATCGAAGAGCCTGAAGGCGGAGCTTTCGATTTGTCAGAGCTTCAGGACGCGGCGGATTTTATTCCTCCCGCTGACGAAGAGTAAAACGGCTTAAACATTAAAAGACAAATAAAGACGGACAAAGGTTTTCCTTGTCCGTCTTTTCATTTTAGCTCAAAAAGCCGCATATACTTGACAGAGAAATTGTCGGGAGACGCTTATGGCTTATAAAGACGAACTTGCAGAAAAATTCGACGGAGCGCTGAAAGAAGGACTTGCGACTTTCGTATTCACGATGTACGGACCGCGCGCCGCGTCTGTGGAGGGTGCGAAACGGATAATTTATTACGAGGGAAACTGTATAAAATTTGCCGTAGGCAGGCGAATTCTTGAAATAAAAGGCAAAAATATGCGCATTGCGTCGTGCAACGGCAACGAATATTTCGTCGTCGGAGAGATAGCAAGCGCAGAGGTGTCTGAATGAGTAAAGGCTACATAAAAATCAGGCTTGAAGGAAACAATTTTGCTGCTTTTGTCAGCGCCGCGGCGAACGGCGGAATTACTCTGTCGGATATGGAGCGGGAAGAGAAGACGCTGAAAGCTGTCTGCCTCGAAAAGGACGAGGGGGATCTGCGCCGCATCGCGGCGAGATGCGGACTTCTGCTTTTTGTAGAAGGAAGAAAAAACCTAAAGTCGCGCGCCGACGGACTTTTAAGACATATCGGAGCGATCACGGCACTTGTCGTGGTTGTCGCAACGTTTATAATATCGCGCTTTTTCGTGTTTTCCGTGACGGTCGAAGGGGTGTCTCCCTCACGTGCTTCGGAAATACTTGCGGCGCTGAAAGAAGAGGGCATTGACGGGATTACTCTCAAGAGCAAACTTGATCTTGCCGAGATAGAAAAAACTGCGGTTGAAGGCAGAGACGATCTCGCTTTTGCAGAAGCTTATATCGACGGAGTGAGGCTTGTCGTGAGCGTAAGAGAGCAGTTGCCGTCCCCCGTTGAGAACGAGGAGAAAGGAAAGCTGATAGCTTCTGTCGACGCGATAGTTACGAGGGTGGAAGTGTCGGGCGGCACGGCGCTTGTAAAGGCAGGCGACACGGTAAGAAAAGGACAGACTCTTATAGGCGATTACATAATCGTGGGCAACCCTGAAGATCCTGAGCATAAAGAGATAGAGGCAGCGGCTGAAGGGGACGTTTACGGCAGAGTGTGGTATACCGAAAGACTGCTTATCCCCGAGATAAGGCAAGAAACGGTGAGAACGGGAGAAAAATATACGTCTACCGCGCTTTATATCGGCGACAGACTTATGCTTGCCGCAAAATCTTCTCACGGTTTTACTCAATATGAAAAAGTTACCGAAGTAAAGAAGATAAACGCGGTCATTCCTTTTACGCTTGTTACCGAAACGTATTACAAAACCACCGTCGTCAACGAGAAAACGGACGAAGCTTATCTTGAAAATCAGGCGTACGAGGCATTTGCCCGTCTGTATGCAGGACTTGACCCCGAAGCAACGGTGCTTGCAAGCTATAAAACTCAAAAAAAAGTAGACAATTATTATATAATTATATTATACTATGAAGTAGAGCAACTTATCGGTTGCAGGGAGGCGTAATTATAGTTACAACCAGGATAAACGTTACCGACGTCGCGCCGGTGATCAAGCTGTTCGGTCAGTTTGACGAAAATCTTTCTTATCTCAACCGCGTATTGAACGTGAAGATAAACACGATAGGCGGTGAGCTCAGCGTCTCGGGAGAAGAAAAGGACGTTCAGCGCGCCGTACGCGTTGTCAATTCTCTTCTTGAACAGGCTAAGAGAGAAGATCAGCTGGGCAAGGCGACGATAGACCTTGTTATCGAGGCTGTCGACAATGACAGCGAGCATAAGCTTGAAGACGTTACAAAGGCTGTGGCGCATACCGCAAAGGGCAAGCCTGTGCGCGCCAAGACGTACGGACAAGCCGTTTATATCGAAGCCATTCAGAAAAACAGCGTGGTTTTCGGCATAGGACCTGCAGGTACGGGCAAGACCTACCTTGCGGTCGCCATGGCGGCGCTTGCATATAAAAACAAAGAGGTTGAAAAGATAATCCTTACCCGTCCTGCCGTGGAAGCGGGCGAAAAACTCGGCTTTCTTCCCGGAGATCTGGGGGCGAAGGTAGATCCTTATCTGAGGCCGCTTTACGACGCGCTTCAGGAGATGTTCGGCTTGGAGACCTTCAACCGCCTTATGGAAAAGGGCGCTATCGAGATAGCTCCGCTTGCCTATATGAGGGGCAGAACGCTTTCCAACGCGTTTATCATTCTCGACGAAGCGCAGAACGCAACGAGGGAGCAGATGAAAATGTTCCTGACGCGTATGGGCGAGGGCAGCAAGATAGTGGTTACGGGCGACGTTACGCAGATAGACCTGCCCAGAGATACGATGAGCGGTCTCACTCACGCATCGAAAATACTTGAAAACATTCCCAAAATAGCAATTATAAAGCTCACGTCAAAGGACGTTGTACGTCATCCGCTTGTGCAGGCGATCGTCGCCGCATACGAAAAGGCGGAAAAGCCGCGTGAGAATACAGAGGAGAATAAATAATGTCTCAGGAGAAAAAACAGGCGATAATCCGCAATGCTGCGATATTGTGCGTGCTGTTTGTCGTTACGGCGGTCACCGTCATATTCGGTATGATGCTGACTTTGAGACACTTCAACGTGTTTGCCGAATACGGTAAGATCATTGCGCTCACGATCGCGGTTTTCGTTTTATTCGCAGTATTTTACGTATATCTGAATTACAGCTCGAATTCGCGTTCGCTGGAGAGTATGAGCAATCTGAAACTCATATCGGTAGCATATACCGCTATAGTTATTGGAATTCTGCTTTCTTGCGCTACTGGCGCTTATCTCAGCTGGTACGCGCTTCCGCTCGCGTTCGTCTCTCTTATCGTAGGCATATTGATACGCGTAAGAGTGGGTATCATGGCTACAGTTATAGCGGGTATGTCTGTTATGATAATTTCACCCGCGACAGAGCAGATACAGGACGCAAGCGCGGTCATGCCTATCGTGCTGGGCTGTTTTATAGGTATGCTTTCGGGCTTCGTCATGGCATTTCTGATAAGAAAGAGATATTCGCGTTTCAAGCTTACGTGGGGAGCGCTCATTGTCTCTCTCGCAATGATGCCTTTCAGCGCGCTTATGACGATACTTTACACGTTTGACGCCACCACCGTTCTTTACAATGCGATATTCACCGCTATGGGCAATATGCTTGCGGTTGCGGTAATAACTGCAAGTCTTCCGCTTTACGAGCGTATTTTCAACGTGTGGACAGACTTCAGACTTCAGGAACTCATCACCCTCCGTCAGCCTCTTCTCAGAAAACTCAACGAGGAAGCTCCCGGTACGTTCAGTCACTCTATGGCGGTGGCAAACCTTGCTGAAAGCTGCGCGGTCGCTATCGGCATAAATCCGTATATGGCGAGAGTCTGCGGCTATTTTCACGATATCGGCAAGATAAAAAATCCGCAGTTCTTTATTGAAAATCAGAAAGACGGTTACAATCCGCACGACGAACTCATACCCGAGGTCAGCGTAAGCATGATCACGCGTCATACGACCGCGGGATACGAAATGCTCAGGGAAGTACATATGCCTGAGGAAATCTGCAAGGCGGCTCTCGAGCATCACGGCGACAGCCCCGTAAGCTATTTCTATATGAAAGTCAAGAGCATTACCGAAGGCGACGTCGACAACAAGGAATTCTGCTACGAAGGTCCTTGCCCGACTACGAAATACAGCGCGATAATAATGATCTGCGATATATGCGAAGCTATGTTCAGAGCAAAGCCGCCCGAGGATATTCAGTCTCTCGAAAAGGCTGTCGACGGAGTGATAAAATCGCGCCTTACAGAAGGACAGCTTGACGATTGCGGTCTTACGATGCACGATCTTAAACTGATAAAACAGACGATTTGCCGCGCGATACCTGCGTCAATGCACAAGCGTATCGACTACGACAAGGCAAAGGAGAGAAGATAATGATAAGCGTTTACGACGAGGACAAGTTGCTTGACGGAGAAATCGACCCGGACGTTCTTGACGAGATATGGTGCGAGCTGCTTTCAGCACTAGGTCTTAAGGACGAATTCGAAGCGGAGATAACCGTTGTAGGAAAGGATGAAATAAAGGCTCTCAACAAAGAGGCGAGAGGCGTTGACGCCGTTACCGACGTGCTCAGTTTTCCCGCTATGAACGTTACGCTTCCTTTCGACGGCAGCGCTCATATCGAAGATAAAGACCCCGAGACGGGCAATTACATACTGGGAGACATCGCCCTTTGCGCTGAAAGAGCGGTAGAGCAGGCAGAAGAGTTCGGACACTCGGTAAAACGCGAGGTCTGCTATTTGGTGCTTCACGGTCTTTGCCATCTGTTCGGTTTCGATCACGAGACAGAAGAAGACAAACGCAGAATGAGAAAGGTGGAAGAAGACGTTCTCTCAGGACTCGGAATAACGAGATAACGCAATAAAAGCAAGGTTAAAAGCTGAAAAGATCGAGGTATAGAGTATGGACGATAAGATAAAGACACTTCTGATAAACGAAGCGAAGAACGCGGCAAAAAGCGCGTATTGTCCTTATTCTGAATACGCCGTAGGCGTGGCGCTTATTTCTTCAGACGGAAGAGTTTTCAGCGGTTGCAATATAGAAAACGCGTCTTACTCTTTGACCATGTGCGCTGAAAGAGTCGCGCTTTTCAAAGCGGTAAGCGACGGCGTCAGAAAGATATCCGCGATATGCGTGTTTTCCGATTGCGGAAAGATGCCTTATCCTTGCGGGGCGTGCAGACAGGCGCTTGCCGAGTTTGCCGATGAGGGGGCGACGGTTATCGTCTCGGACGGGGAACATACCGTAGAAACCACGCTTGAAGAGCTTATCCCCTACACTTTCGGATAATTTAAGAATACAAACACGGGCGCGCTAAAACGCGTCAATATAACGGAAGATCGCCGCATGAGCGGCAGAGGTATTTATGAGATCAGGATTTATTACGATTGCCGGAAAGCCGAATGCAGGCAAATCCACGCTTACCAACGCGCTTGTAGGCGAAAAAGTCAGTATTGTTTCCAAAAAGCCGCAGACCACGCGCAACAGAGTTATAGGAATAGTAAACGGAGAGAAGGACGGCAAGAAGTTTCAGGCAGTGCTTGTAGACACCCCGGGTATCCACAAGCCGCGCAATATGCTGTCTGAGTTTATGATGAAAAGCGTAGACGTTGCTCTCGAGGGCGTAGACGCCGTTGTCTATATGCTTGCCTGCGATAAGAAACCCGACGAGCACGACGACGCATATATTCAGCGTTTTGCCAAGAGCAAGACGCCTTTTATCCTTGTCATAAACAAATGCGACGAGGTGGAAGAAAAGTCGATTATCGAACGCATCGAAAGATATAAGGACGTTGAAGGCATTCACGCCATAATCCCCGTGTCAGCGCTCAAAGGCAAGAACGTGGATATGCTGGCGGACGAGATATTCAAGGTGCTTCCCGAAGGCGAACAGTTCTATTCAGAAGATATGTATACGGACAGGAGCCTGAGATTCCTTTGTTCAGAGATTGTAAGGGAAAAAGCGCTCAGACTTTTAGGAGACGAAGTGCCTTACGGCATAGGCGTTGCGATAAACAAGTTTGAAGAAAGAGAAGACGGAGTCGTTGAAATTGACTGCGACGTTATCTGTGAAAAGCAGGCGCACAAGGCGATGGTCATCGGCAAGGGCGGTGAGATGATAAAGAAAATATCCACCTCGGCAAGACTGGATATGGAAAAACTTCTCGACGCAAAAGTATTCCTCACTCTTTACGTCCGCGTCAAACCTGACTGGAGAGACAGCAGGGCTGTGATGGGAGAACTGGGGTACGATAAAAAGAATTTGTAAAAATTTATTATCGGGCGTATATAATTCTCAGCCTTACACATAACAGTATCGGAAGGTGAACATGCAAGATTTAAAGAAGACCTTGAAAAAACTTTTCGAAACTACGGGCGAGGTGAGTTATTATATGATGCTCAAAGCGCTCGACAGAAAAGAAGAAAAATAACCGGCAAAGTTTGCGTTATTTTGCGCTTTGCGCAATCGATACGGGATAAACCGGGTAGAGGTACTGCTTTGGATATTGTGAGCTTGGACGGTCTTTGCATCAGGACGACCGATTACAAAGACAACGACAAACTTATCACCTTATATTGTGCGGAGAAGGGTAAGATAACCGCGACGGCAAAAGGCGTAAAAAGCGCCAAAGCCAAGCTGAAATTTTGCGCTTCTCCTTTTTGCTTCGGCAAATACCAGCTCGCAGCGAAAAACGGCAGATATACAGTGGCAGGCTGTGACGTTTACGACGGCTTTTTCTCTCTTACCGCGGATATTGAAAGTTATTATTGTGGCGGTTGCGTGCTTGAAGTGCTGGACAAAACGACTGCTGACGGAGATTTTATCGGCGCGCTTTTCACATCTGCGCTGAGAACGCTTAAGGACCTCTGTTACGGAGAAGGGGACTCAAGAGAAATACTGCGCGGATTTCTTAAAGAAGCGGTAAGTGCTCTCGGCTTCGGAGAAAGAGATATGTCTCTTGCCGAATTTTCGAGATATTTTTATTCCTCTTTGGGAGTGAAACTCAATTCGCTTTCAGAGCTATTAAGACTCTGAAGAGTTTAAGGCATATAAAATGCGTTGAATTGTACGTTTTTAAGGTAAAATCCTTATCATAAAATCTTTTTGTACAAATATATGCGTGTTAAATTATTAGCATAGTATATTTTTAATGTCATTCACTTGAAAAAATTTCCTCTATATTGTATCATAGTGTTGTAATTTACAACAGGAGGTTTGATATGACAAAATATGTCTATTTGTTCAAAGAAGCCGATGGCGATAATAAGGCGCTTTTCGGTGGAAAAGGTGCAAATCTGGCTAAGATGACGAGTTGGGGCATGCCCGTTCCGGAAGGCTTCACCATCACTACCGAGGCTTGCACTAAATATTATGAGGACGGAGAAAAGATCTCTGACGACATCATCGATCAGATTTTCGACGCTCTCGCTAAAGTTGAGAAAGAAGCAGGCAAGAAGTTCGGCGATGAGGAAAACCCGTTCCTCGTATCCGTACGTTCAGGCGCAAGAGCTTCTATGCCCGGTATGATGGATACCATTCTCAACCTCGGTCTCAACGACGTTTCCGTAAAGGGACTTGCAAGAAAGACCGGCAATCCGCGTTTCGCTTACGACTGCTACCGCAGATTTATACAGATGTTCTCAGACGTCGTTATGGGTTCTCCCAAGAGCTCTTTTGAAAAGATCATCGACGAGCTCAAGCACGAGAAGGGCGTAACTCAGGACACTGAGCTTACCGCAGAAGATCTGCAGGAACTCATCGCTAAATTCAAGAGATTCTACAAAGAGGATCAGGGAGACGATTTCCCGCAGGATCCCAAAGTTCAGCTTGTCGAAGCTGTCAAGGCAGTTTTCCGCAGCTGGAACAACCCCCGCGCTATCGTTTACCGTCGTATGAACGACATCCCCGGCAGCTGGGGCACGGCTGTTAACGTTCAGTCAATGGTATTCGGCAATATGGGCGATACCTCCGGTACCGGCGTTGCGTTCACCCGCGATCCTTCCACCGGTGAAAAGAAACTGTACGGCGAATATCTTATGAACGCTCAGGGCGAAGACGTCGTTGCAGGTATCCGCACCCCGATGAAGATTGACCAGCTCAAAGAGACCAACAAAAAGGTTTACGACCAGTTCGTTGCTATCGCAAACCGTCTCGAGCAGGAAAACAAAGATATGCAGGATATGGAGTTCACCATTGAACAGGGCAAGCTCTATATGCTCCAGACGAGAAACGGCAAGAGAACGGCAAGAGCCGCTATCAAGATCGCTTGCGACCTTGTTGACGAAGGTATGATCACAAAGCAGGAAGCTCTTCTCAAGATCGAGCCCAAGCAGCTTGACGCGCTCCTGCATCCCACTTTCGATCCCGCTACTCTTAAGAAAGTAAAAGAGATTTCAAACGGTCTTCCTGCATCCCCCGGCGCGGCTTGCGGTAAAATCGCTTTCAGCGCTGAAGAAGCTGTTGAAAGAGTTAAGAACGGCGAAAAGGTCGTACTCGTAAGACTCGAAACATCTCCTGAAGATATCGAAGGTATGTACGCTGCAGAAGGCGTTCTCACCGCAAGAGGCGGTATGACTTCTCACGCTGCAGTCGTTGCAAGAGGTATGGGTGCGTGCTGCGTTGCAGGTTGCCCCGACCTTAAGATAGACGAGGAGAAGAAGATCCTTTACATCAACGGCAAGAAGTTCACGACTGAGGATTACCTCTCACTCGACGGCTCTACCGGTAAGATTTATGCAGAAAAACTGCCGACTCAGCAGGCAAGCGTTACCGGCGACTTTGCAAAGATCATGGATTGGGCAGACCTCAACCGCGCTCTGCAGGTACGCACCAACGCTGATACTCCGCACGACGCAGAAGTTGCTGTAGGCTTCGGCGCAGAGGGTATCGGTCTTTGCCGTACTGAGCACATGTTCTTTGCTGAAGACAGAATCCTCGCAGTCAGAGAGATGATCGTTTCAAAGACTGAGACCGAGCGCAGAAGAGCTCTCGACAAACTCCTGCCCATGCAGAGAGGAGACTTCGAAGGTCTTTACAAGGCTCTCAAGGGCAGACCGGTTACTATCCGTTTCCTGGATCCGCCGCTCCACGAGTTCGTACCCCACAAGGACGAAGAAATCAGAGACCTTGCCAAGACGATGGGTCTTACCTTCGAAGAACTCAAGCAGACCGTTGAAAACCTCCACGAGTTCAACCCGATGATGGGTCACAGAGGTTGCCGTCTCAGCGTTACTTATCCTGAAATCGCAGAGATGCAGACCAGAGCGGTTATCGAAGCTGCTATCAATGTAAGCAAGAGCGAAGGCTTCAGCGTTGTTCCTGAGATCATGATCCCGCTCGTAGGCGACGTAAAAGAGCTCAAGTACGTCAAAGACGTAGTCGTAGCTACCGCTGAAAAGGTTCTTAAAGAAAACAACACCGCTATGGAATACCATATCGGTACGATGATCGAAATCCCCAGAGCGGCTCTTACCGCTGACGAAATCGCAAAAGAAGCTGAGTTCTTCTCATTCGGTACCAACGACCTTACTCAGATGACTTACGGCTTCTCACGTGACGACGCAGGCAAGTTCCTGAACGAGTATTACGCAAAGAAGATCTTTGAATCAGATCCGTTTGCTAAGCTCGACCAGGTAGGCGTAGGCAGACTTATGCAGCTCGCTATCGCAGGCGGCAAGAAGACCAGACCCAATATCAAGCTGGGTATCTGCGGCGAACACGGCGGCGATCCGTCCACTATCGAGTTCTGCCACAACATCGGTCTCACTTACGTATCCTGCTCACCGTTCCGCGTGCCCATCGCAAGACTTGCGGCTGCTCAGGCTAATATCCTGAACCCCAGAGTCAAGAAGACCAACGCAGACGGCACCAGATACGTCGAGGAAAACTGATTAAGGCAAATCCTTAAATAATTATGCCGCTATCCGTAAGGGTAGCGGCTTTTTTATAATCAAATAATAATATGTTAATATACATTTTTAAAGAGCATATCGGCGCTTCGTTATAGGCTGTAACATAATTAAAAAATTTCTAAAGCGAAGAATAATCAGATTTTTAAATGTTTCGATATTTATTAAAAATAGAGAAATATTCGTTCTTTTTGCAAAAAATATCTGTGTGTAAAAATATAATGTACAATTTGTAAATTATCTTGTTTGCAAAAATATGAACAAATGTTTGTATTTTTGCAATCATATATAGTATAATACAGATATGAAAACGATTCTGCATTGCGACGCCAATAATTTTTACGCTTCGGTGGAGTGTTTCCTCAATCCTGCGCTGAGAGGGAAATTCGTTGCCGTTTCAGGTAATCCTGAAAAGCGGCACGGCATTATTCTGGCAAAAAATCAGGCGGCGAAGAATATGGGGGTCAAGACAGGGGAGACGATATGGCAGGCAAGGCAGAAATGTCCCGATCTTGTCTGCGTACCGCCACACTTTGACACTTACGTTGAATTCAGCAACCGCATTTTCGATATATATTCACAATATACCGATCGCGTTCAGCCGTTCGGTATCGACGAGTGCTGGCTGGATGTAAGCGGTTCGAGGAGACTTTTCGGGGACGGGAAGACAATCGCAGATACTTTGAGAGAGAGAATAAAAAAGGACATAGGCGTAACTATATCCGTGGGCGTATCTTTTACAAAAGTTTTCGCAAAGCTGGGCAGCGATATAAAAAAGCCAGACGCTACCACGGTGATCACTCCTGAAAATTACAAGGATTTGGTGTGGAAATTGGATTGCTCGGACCTTCTTATGATAGGGCGCAAGACAGCTGAGAAGTTGCGTAAGATAGGCATTATGACGATAGGAGATCTTGCCAACGCGGACGTAAACGTTCTGCACAGATTGCTTGGGATAAACGGCGTAAAACTACACGACAGCGCAAACGGCGTCGATGACGACGAGGTAAGATACAGCTATGAAAAATACGTGCCCAAAAGCATAGGCAATTCGACCACGCTTCCCGTTGACGTCAGGACCAAAGAGCAGATCGCCGCAGTGATCACCGCGCTTTGCGAGATGGTTGCAACGCGCATGAGAAGATACGGCTTTTTCGGCAAGGGAATAGGCGTCGGACTTCGTTTCAACGACTTATCGCATACGGGCAAGCAAAGTGCCATGCCTGCTACAGACTCTGCGTTGAGGCTCAGCGACTGCGCGCTCAATCTTATAGATCAGATATATTCTTACGGCAACGGTTTGCCTGTAAGAGCGCTTTCGGTGGGAGTTTTCGATCTGTCCACAGATGCTGAACAGCGTCAGCTGAGTATTTTTGACAAAGAGGAAAAAGACGGGCATTCACTGGGTACGGCGCTTGACAAAATTCGTATGAAATACGGGTATAATTCAATTCTTTCGGCTTCGGTATTGCAGAATGCCGTTATCTGCGACGGACTTGAAGACAGCGATTTTCTGCCATTCAAAAAGTAGTTGAAAGAATATGAGTGCCTGATAAATTTGTGCTTGAGTGAAAATCTTAAAGAGATTTGTCAGTATTTATATCAGTAAGTCAGATCAATAAAATATCCGTAAGAAATTTATTAATAAAGTAAAGGTCAAAAGTAATATTGTAAACCTAAAATTTAATTGTAAACCAATCATATTAAAATGGTTTACAATTGTAAACGTGTGTGCTATTATATTCTTCGGAGAAAAAATATGGCAAGTTTACGTTTACAATCAAAAGAAAGACTTAAAAAACTCACTTTAAGCGCAATGTTTACCGCGCTTATCACGGTCGGCGCATTCATTCAGATACCTATAATGACGGTGCCGTTTACCATGCAATTTCTGTTTACCAATCTTGCAGGAATACTTCTCGGCGTGAAATACGGCACGTTGTCTTTGGTGCTTTATCTTGTGCTGGGACTTGCAGGCGTGCCTTTGTTTACAAAGGGCGGAGGTATAGGATACGTATTGCAACCTACATTCGGATATCTTATAGGCTTTGCTCTGGGTGCGGTAGCGGCGGCATTTATATGCAGAAAGGGGAGATACTCTTATCAGAGACTTATAATCGCAGGCGTAGTAAATCTTATCATAGTTTACGTGTGCGGAATGTTGTATTTCAGTCTGCTTATGAAATTCTATTTCGGAAAGCCGCAGGACGCGATGTGGGTGCTTGTGAATCTCTGTCTGATTTTTTTGCCTATGGATACGGTTTGGTGCTTCGTTTCGGCAGTTGTTGCAAAGAGGATTCTGCCGATATTGTATAAGAACGATCCTTCTCAGATGCTCAGAATAAGCACTGTTTATGAACTTAAGTGCAAGGTGCTGAGCGGAGGAGAAATTACTGAGAGGGAAGCGAGAAGATTGAAGAGAGTAAACCTTAACGCTTTGTGTAATGCCGCAGACGAGATAAGAGAAAGGTTTATGAAAAACACGTTCGATCTGTGCAGCATAGTAAATGCGAAGAACGGCGGTTGCGGTGAGGACTGCAAGTTCTGTGCGCAAGCGGCTTGTTACGGTTGCAAAGACAGAGGAGAGCTTATAAGCAAAGAAGATTATGACAAGGCTTATTCCTCCGCACGAAGCGAAGGACTCAACGCAATAAGCGCAGTAACGGCAGGGAAGGTCATATCAGAAAAAGATCTGAATGTGATGATTGAAATATATAAGGCTTACGACGGGGAAGAGGTTGAAAGATGCGTGTCTCACGGTCTGCTCGGCAAAGATCAATTGAGAAAGCTCAAAGAATGCGGCGTTACCCGCGTTCACAACAATCTTGAAGCGTCTCATGATTATTTCCCTAAATTGTGTACTACGCACACCCACGACCAAAAATTGCAGACAATACGTGCCGCAAAAGAGGAAGGATTCAAAGTGTGCAGCGGCGGAATAATCGGGACGGGAGAGAGCATGAACGACAGAATAAAACTGGCGCTCGAACTCAGAAAAGAAGGCGTATTTTCTGTGCCTGTAAACATACTCATTCCCAAAGCAGGTACTCCGCTTGAAAATGCAAAGCCGCTTTCGTATGAAGAAATCAGGCGTACGTTTGCGATATTCAGATTTATAATGCCGTCTACGTTTATAAGACCTGCCGCAGGAAGAAGAGAACTGGCAGATAAAGGCAGAAAACTGTTCAGGTCAGGCGCAAATGCGGCGATAACCGGAGATTTCCTTACTGCGAAAGGCGTTGAGGTCAGCGAAGATATCGCTATGCTTAAAGAATTGGGTTTTGAGATAAAATAAACCGTAAAAAGCAAACGAAACAATAAATAAAATATCATAACTATGTCACTGATGCGGATATGTTTTGTTATTCGCAACGGTGACTTTTTTACACAATCCAATGTAAAGTTTATGTAAATTTCAAGCGAAAACATTGATTGATAACGCAAGCGGCAGTAAGCTTGAAGTGGAAGTAATAATAAGAACGGAGGTGAAAATTCAGTTTATTTTTAAGATCAAATTTTAGGAGGAGGAATTATGACATATCCGAAAGGACTTGAAAAAATAGTAGACAAGAAGTATGCTTATCCCGCCTGGCTTTTTGCTTTGGCTATGGTTTTTTCTGTTTTGGAATTGTTCATTGTCAATTTTGACCGCAATGAAATTTTTCTGTTTTGGAACAGAATAGGTATTTTTGTTTTCTGTATCGTAATGTTGATATTGTTTGCATTTATAAGAAAAAACGTCAATTTTTACGATGTTACGGCGACAGCCATACTTGCTCTGATAATGCTTGTCGACGCTTTAAACATAGTTGCTACGACAGAGATAACCAAAGGCGGAGTGCTTTATAATCCTGTTGTCGACATTTTTCCGGGAGGGCTTTTAAGACACAGAATGTTTCCCACTGATATCAATGAAACGGGAGAAATTAAGGCGCTGAGATATTCTTTCACGTTTTCGGGACTGTTTCAAGGTCTGTTTCTATTGTTTATCGGAGGCTCGACGATTGCAGAAAATCGCGTTGAGAGCGACAAATCTATGCGATTGGAAGCAATATTGAAAAATGTCTGGAAAGGGACTGCAATTGCGGCGGCAGTTCTTGTGGCGGTATTTGCAATACTCGTTTTCGCATTTTAAAGACCTGAAGTCAAATCAGTAATCATAGCGGGTCTGCAATAAGATCCGCTTTTTTATATAATTTTGAAACAATATTTACAAAAAGCATAAAATATAGTATAGTAAATATAATAACAAAAGCGTTTTAACGCAATAAAGGAAGGATCATGAAGAAAATCAGAAAAGCGGTTATACCTGCTGCGGGATTCGGTACGAGATTTTTGCCCGCGACAAAGGCAATACCAAAAGAGATGCTGCCGATAGTTGATACGCCTACGCTTCAATACGTTGTGGAAGAAGCGGTAAAGAGCGGTATAAAAGAAATACTTATCATTATCGGAAAGAACAAAAAATGTATCGAGGACCATTTCGACAAAGCAGTCGAACTTGAACAGATACTTGAAAGAGAGCATAAAGACGTATACCTTAAGATAGTGAGAGACATAACGGATATGGCGCATATCCACTATGTAAGACAAAAAGAGATGAACGGCAGCGGAAGCGCGGTGCTTGAAGCGGAAGCGTTTATTTCAGGCGAGCCGTTTGCCGTTATGTACGGCGACGATATCGTTTACAATCCTGAAAAGCCCTGTCTTAAACAGCTTATCGACGCATACGAGACCACAGGCAAATCGGTTATCGCCTGCCAGGAAGTGCCTGACAGCGAGACGAGTAAATACGGCATTGTACGCCCCGGTCAGACAAAGGGCAGATACGCAGAAGTGCTTGAGCTGGTTGAAAAACCCAAGCCGGGTACAGCTCCGTCAAATCTTGCCAATATAGGCAGATACGTGCTTACTCCCGATATTTTCGATCTTATCAGAAAGTGCAAGCCCGCTCCCAACGGAGAAATTTACCTCACTGACGCTATCGAGATGATGGCAAAGAGCACTGGCGTTTACGCATACGCTCTCGAGGGCAGACGTTATGACGTAGGCGACAAGCTGGGATTTATTCAGGCTACCATTGAGTACGCGTTGAGAGACAACACTTTGAAAGACGGTCTGACAAATTATCTTAAAGACCTTTCCGCAAATCTCTGAAATTACGATTAATAGGCGCTCCGCATTTATTGCGGGGCGTTTTTTTTATGATTTAACAGGTTTTTTGCAGTTATTATAGATCATATAAGTTGTGATATCGGGCACAATCGTTTGATAATATGTTAATCAAATTCCTGGAGAGTAGAAAACGGCGGAATTATAATAAATTCAAATATCATAAAGTATAAAAACAAATAATAAAACGCGCGCCCGAAGCGCTGATATAATTGTGCGTGAGAGCAGTTCAGCAGATTAAATCCTCATTTTCGCTTTTACAAAAAATTGACAAAAAATCTTAAAAAAATTTTGCAAAAACTATTGACTATTGAAAAGTTCGTGCTATAATTTAGTCGAAAGGTCAAAGAAAGTCAAACATCAAAAAGACCTTGGCAAAATCCGTCTGAAAGGGCGGAGAAAAAAGGTCGGAAGACCTGAAGGAGGCGGAAAATGGCTAATATATCGGACAGCATTGAAAAATTTATATTGTCGTTTTTCGACGACGGAGACGACAGCGTTCAGCTTTCGAGAAACGAACTTGCGCATTATTTCAACGTTTCGCCCAGTCAGATCAATTACGTTCTGACGACTCGCTTCGGCGTGGACAGAGGATATTATATCGAGTCGAGACGCGGCGGCGGCGGATTTATAATGCTGGTCAGAATTTCTCAGGACAAAGAGGATCTGCTTCCCGCGCTTGTTAAAGAGCTGGATTCTGTAAAAGATCTGACTTTCAACAAAGCGGCGGACGTAGTGGACAGACTTGTCAGGGAAGAAATAGTTAACCCTGCTGAAGGGGACATAATCAAAAGTGCAATCAGCGATAAGGCGCTTCAATCGGTAGCGGTTGAAAATCTGAGGAAGAACGTATTCAGAGAAATTCTTATCGCACTCATGAGGAGGTAAACGGATATGTCAAACGAAAACGGAAAACTTCATATGTGTCAGATGTGCGGCAAACGCCCTGCCACGGTATTTATAAAAAACAGTTACAACGGTAAAAAAATCGAAAAAGAACTCTGTTCTGAATGTGCGGCACAGCTGCAGGATTCAGGAATGCTTCAGGATATTTTCGCAAGCGGAGTCAACGATCTGTTCTCATCTATTATGGGTATGCCTCTTTACGAAGAAGAAATGCCCAGATACAAAGGACGCACCTGTCCCAATTGCGGAATGACTGAAAGACAGATAAGAGAGAGCTATTCTTTCGGATGCAGCGAATGTTATAAGACTTTTGCCGATCTTGCGAAAGAATTCGTATCGAGAATGGGCGGCACGGCGCATAAAGGCAGAGCGCCCAAGGGATACAAAGGCTTGTCGGGCGGTCAGGAAACGATTGCAAAGACATCTCCCGTAAAGAAAAAAGAGCTTTCTGTTTCAGAGCAGATAGAAGAGCTTGAACACAAGATGAAACAAGCGGCGGCTGAAGAAGATTACGACAGCGCGCTCAACTACAAAAAACAGATCGAAGAACTCAAGAGGAGAGGCTGAAATGGATAATACGGTAAACGACGTTGTGGTATCTACCAGAATAAGACTGGCAAGAAATATCAAGAACCTGCCTTTTCCCAAGAGGCTCAGCGGACAGGAAGAAATATATTCGGTCCTTATGAAAGGTGTAAAAGAGGCTTGCGACGAACTTTTTGAAACCAAGTTTTACAAGATGTGCGACATTGACCAGCTGCTGGCGCAGTCGTACGTTGAAAAGCACCTCATAAGCAAAGACCTTATAAAGAACGTCAACTTTGGCGCTCTTGCGGTGAATAAGGACGAAGATATCGCAGTAATGATAAACGAGGAAGACCATATCAGAGAGCAGTGCATAACTGAAGGCTTCGACCTTGACGGCGCTTACAGAAAGATTCTCAAGGTGGACGAAAAGATATCAGAAAAGCTGGATATCGCATTCGATCCCGTTCTCGGATATCTCACGGATTGCCCGACCAATCTCGGCGCGGCTATGAGAGCTTCTGTAATGGTATTCCTGCCTGCACTTACGATAACCAAGAAGATAGACAGACTTATAAACGACTTGCAGAGACTTGAGTTTACTACGCGCGGCGTTTACGGCGAAGGCAGCGATGCGCAAGGGTTTATGTATCAGATCTCAAATCAGGCTACGGTCGGCAAGAGTGAAGAAGATATTATAAAACTGGTCAAAAAAACAGTCGGCAGTATCATCGAGATAGAGCGCAAGGAGAGAGAAAATCTCAAGAATACGCACGGTATAGAACTGCAGGACAAAATCATGCGCGCCTTTGGCATTCTGACCAATTGCTATCTGATAGATTCGAGCGAGTTCTCAGAACTTCTCGGATACGTCAAACTGGGCGTGGCGCTCGGATATATCGACAGAGATATGTCCAAAATCAACAAATTGCTTACATTATCTCAGCCTGCTATGCTTTGTATGCTTGCGGCGAAGGTTTTGCAGCCGCGCGACAGAGACAAGGCGAGAGCGGCGCTGGGAAGAAAATTCCTGGAGAAATAAAGGAGGTTTAGGGATATGAGTAATTTTTCTAAAGAATGTAAAGACGTTATTGTAAACGCACAAAAATATGCAGCAACTTCGGGCGGTCTGCTCGGAACGGAACATCTTCTTATGGGTATGGTATCGGCAAAGAAATGCCGTGCCGCGTCGATACTGAGAAGATACGGCGTAACGGAAGAGTCTCTCGAAGGGCTCGTCGTATCCAACGGCGCAACAGTTGGCGACATTCAACTAAGCAACAGAGTTCAGTCAATTTTCAGATACGCTAAGAGCATTGCAGGCTCTATCGGCGAGGACGCGATAAGTTCTGACGCATTGCTTTACGCTATGTTTGCAGAGCCTGAAAGCGTGGGCGTAAGAGCCATCTCTTCTATCGCGGACGTGGAGAGCATAAAAAACACCACGGCAAGATCTCTTCTTAACGGTGAATTCGGGCTTGAAAGCGATGAAGACGAAAGCGTTGAAGAGGGAACAGAAAGTTCTCCTTTCGGAGTAAAACAGTCTTCTCCAAAGGCGCGCAAATTGTCTGAAGAACTTCTCAAGTTCGGTAGCGATCTCACTGAAAAGGCTGCTCAGGGCAAGCTCGATCCTATCATAGGCAGAAGCAAAGAAATCGAGAGAATTATTCAGATTCTTTCAAGACGTACGAAGAACAATCCTGTGCTTATCGGTGAGCCCGGCGTAGGCAAGAGCGCGATAGTTGAAGGACTTGCTCAGGCTATCGTCAAAGGCGAAGTGCCTGAAACGCTGAAGAACAAGACTGTCTATGCGCTCGATATCACCAGCCTTGTTGCGGGCAGCAAATACCGCGGCGAGTTTGAGGAAAAACTCAAGAACGTGATCAATGAGATCAAAGCCAACGGCAATGTCATTGTCTTTATCGATGAAATCCACATGATAGTAGGCGCAGGCGACACCAAGGACGGCGCTATGGACGCGGCGAACATTCTCAAGCCTATGCTTGCAAGAGGTGAGATGCAGACCATCGGCGCAACGACGATCGAGGAATACCGCAAGTTCATTGAAAAGGACAGCGCGCTCGAAAGAAGATTCCAGCCTATCATGGTAGATCCGCCGTCAGTGGAAGACACCGTTACCATACTTAAAGGCATTCGTGAAAAATACGAGGCGCACCACGGCGTAAAGATCACAGACGAAGCGCTGACCGCTGCCGCTGAAATGTCGGACAGATACATCAACGACAGATATCTGCCTGATAAGGCTATCGACCTTATAGACGAGGCTTCTTCAAAGAAAAAGACCGGATCGTTCACTTTGCCTAAAGACGTAAGAGAGCTCGAAGAAAAAGAAGCGAAACTCTCTATCGACGAAAAGGCGTGCGCTTCACGCGAGGATTACGAGGGCGCTGCAAAGATCCAGAAGGAAAAGAAAATGCTGCACGAAGAGATCCTCAAGGCAAAAGAAGACTGGATGAAGAAACGCGGCAAGGAAGACATTACCGTAACCGCTGAGGATATTGCAAACGTAGTAGCAAGCTGGACTTCGATCCCTGTCGTAAAACTTACTGAAAGCGAAGCCGAAAGACTGCTCAAGATGGAAGACATTCTGAGAAAGAGAGTCATCGGGCAGGAAGAGGCAATAAGCGCAGTCGCCAAGGCGGTAAGACGTGCGAGAGCGGGCATAAAAGACCCCAAGAGACCTATCGGATCGTTTATATTCCTCGGACCTACCGGCGTTGGTAAAACAGAGCTTTGCAAGGCGCTTGCAGAAGCAATGTTCGGCGACGAAGATATGCTCATACGTATCGATATGTCTGAGTATATGGAAAAGGAGAACGTCTCCAAACTGATAGGCTCTGCGCCCGGTTACGTCGGTTACGACGAGGGCGGACAGCTCACCGAAAAGGTAAGAAGAAAGCCTTATTCAGTCGTTCTGTTCGATGAGATAGAAAAGGCGCACCCTGACGTATTCAACATACTGCTTCAGATCCTCGACGACGGCAGACTTACCGATTCTCACGGCAGAACGGTAAACTTCAAGAATACTATCGTAATCATGACTTCGAACGTCGGCGCAAGCGAGATCAAGGCATCGAGACTCGGTTTCGGCAGCAAGGACGACGATAAGAAATACGAGGATATGAAGGAAAGACAGATGGAAGCTCTCAGAAAGAAATTCCGTCCCGAATTCCTCAACCGTATAGACGACACTATCATCTTCCGTGCGCTTACCGAGGCGGATATGGGCAAGATCGTTGACATGCTTCTCAAACAGCTCAGCAAACGCCTTGAACCCACGTCTATCACCCTTGACGTTACCGATAAGGCAAAAGAGTATATCGTAAAAGAGGGAAGCAACGTGGAGTACGGCGCAAGACCTCTGAGAAGAGCTATTCAGAAGATGATCGAGGATGAACTCAGTGAAAAGATCCTTACCAAGGAAATCAAGGAAGGAGACCGCGTAAAAGTCGACTACGACGGAGAAAAACTTACGTTTGCTCCAGGCGATGCGAAGGCGGAAGAAAAAACTGAAGAAAAGCCTGAGAATTCTGACAAGAAAGACGAAGGCGGCAAAGAATGATAACGTCTGAGCTTTTGCTTGGACAAACAAGAGAGCGGCGGATATCCGCCGCTCTTTTCGTTTATATCATTTAACGGCGCGGCAAAACGTATATATTTTATGACGCTTAACTTGCTTTGCTTAAAAGTGAAAACCTGATTAAAATATTTCAAGCGTCAAGCAATCAGCGGCTACCAAATATTAAACTTTTTTGTCAAAGGCATAAAAAAATATATACGGATTTGTTAAACAGGTAGTATAATATACACGATTAAGAGTCAAGAGGTGTGAAAATGAGTAACGCGGGACTGATAGCTCTCGGATTTTCATTGATTTTTCTGTTTACCTGCGCGGGCTCCGCAACGGTGTATTTCTTCAAAGGCGAGATATCGCCCAAGCTCAATACGCTTTTCCTCGGATTTGCCGCAGGTGTTATGATCGCGGCTACGATATGGTCGTTGCTTCTGCCGTCAATGGAAGGCGCTATGGAGATATTCGACAATAAGTATCTTTCAGTGCTTCCTGCAGCGGTAGGCTTTATAGTCGGAGGACTTTTCCTCGTCTTCCTGGACAAAGTGATCCCTCACTTCCATTTCGGAACGGATAAGGAAGAAGGACATCGCAGCAATTTTCAGAAGACGACCAAGCTCTTCCTTGCTGTTACCATACATAATATCCCTGAAGGCATTGCGGCCGGCGTAGCTTTCGGCGCGGCGGCTTCTCTGGGAGAGCATTCTGCATATCTTTCAGCACTCGGTCTTGCGATAGGTCTCGGACTTCAGAATTTCCCTGAAGGCGCTTCTGTCGCGCTTCCTATGAAAAACCTTACAGGAAGCAAACACAAGGCGTTCCTGCTCGGTTCGTTCAGCGGTATAGTCGAGCCGATATTCGCGTTTTTAGGTTTTTACCTCGCGGCTTACGTTAGCGTTCTTCAGCCGTGGCTTCTCGCGTTTGCGGCAGGCGCAATGATTTTCGTAGTTGCAGAAGACCTTATCCCCGACGCAAAGCTTGCAGAACATCCGCACCTTGGCACGTGGGGCGTTATGGTAGGTTTCGTCGTGATGATGGTGCTGGACGTAGTTCTCGGCTGATAATTCAGATATAAAATAATACAACGTAAAGAAGTCTTTTCAAGGCTTCTTTTTTTATTTCACGTCTTTACAGAAAACTTACAGACAACTGACCGTAGCGTGATAGTTGAACGGCGATCGTTTTTGTTAAACTCTGGGTGTAAGAAACAGGAGGTTGAAAAATGAAAGCAAAAAGAATATTCATTCTCGCAACGGTGTGTATAGTTGCGGCTATCGCTTGCGCGGCATCTTTCGTAGGTTGCAGCGGAGCAGGAGAAAACGAAGTAATCATCACGGGTTCGACATCGGTAACCCCTCTTATGGAAAAACTTGCAGAGGCTTTCGAAGCTAAAAATCAGGACGTTACCATTCAGATAACCGGTTCAGGTTCTTCTCAGGGTATCGCAGATGCACAGAAGGGCGCTTGCGAAATAGGTATGTCGTCAAGAGCGCTTAAGGCTGAAGAACTCGAAAGTCTCGAATCTATAGAGATCTGCAAAGACGGCATCGCTATCATCGTCAATAAAGAGTGCGAACTCACCGACGTTACCAGCGAGCAGGTTTACAACCTTTATGCAAACGGCACAGCTATCGGCAGCGTAAACACCCCCATCAACCGCAGTAACGGCAGCGGTACGAGAGACGGTTTCAACGAACTTATCAAGAACGCTGAAGGAAACAGCCTCAAAGAACTCAAGGAACTCAAGGGCGAAACCCAGGATCAGACGGGCAGCGTTATCGAAAGAGTTGCAGGCGCGAAGAACGTAATGGGTTATATATCTCTCGGCTCTCTCAACGACAGAGTAAAAGCAGTTTCTCTCGACGGCGTAGAAGCTACTGTAGAGAACATCAAGGCAGGCGAATACAAACTGCAGAGACCCTTTGTCCTCGCTGTGAAGAAGGGCGCTACTCTCAGCGACGCGGCACAGAGATTCCTCGATTTTATCCAGAGTGAAGAAGGCAAGCAGATTATCAGAGATTTCGGTTGTATAGTCTGAGATAAAAATGAAAACGAAAATTAACGCAAATTCAATAAAAGAAACCGTCGCCAAGGTGATATTCGCCGTGGCGGCGTGTTTTGCCGTATTATCCGTCGCGGCGATAATATGCTATCTTTTATACGCGGGCATACCTGCGTTCAGGGAGACGGGCATAGGCAATTTCCTGTTCGGAACGACCTGGGCTCCGGGATACGACGGACCCGCTTCTGAAAAGTTCGGCATTCTTCCGATGATTGTAGGCTCAACGATAGCTACGGGCGGAGCGTTGCTTATAGGAGGAACTCTGGGAATAGCGGTGGCTGTGTTTATCGTCTATTTCTGCCCCAAGAAGCTTAAGATGCCTATGGTACAGCTGGTAAGCGTACTTGCAGGCATACCGAGTGTAATTTACGGATATTTCGGACTCAAGCAGATCGTTCCCGCACTTGCGGCTATAAGCCCGAACGGAAACGGAACAGGCATACTTGCAGTGTCTCTCGTCCTCGGGATAATGATCCTGCCCACGGTGGCAAGCCTTGCAAAAGACGCGTTGCTCGCAGTGCCTGAAAACTATCACGAGGGAGCGCTGGCTCTCGGACTTACCAAAGAACAGAGCGTATTTAAGATCCTCGTGCCGTCGGCAAAGTCGGGCATTATGACGGCTTTGGGACTGGGCATAGGCAGAGCGGTCGGAGAGACGATGGCGGTAATAATGGTTGCTGGCAATACCGTGCAGTTCCCCAAAGGTCTGTTTGACGGTTTTATGACGCTTACGGGCAACATCGTCATGGATATGTCGTACGCTTCGGGCGTGCACAGAAGCGCGCTGGTTGCGACGGGTTTTGTCCTGCTGGTGTTTATCCTGATACTCAACGGCATACTTTACGCTATCAAGGGCAAAGGCGAAAAAGGAGTTGAAAAGAAAGGCTTCCGCTTTGCCGTCCCTGTTGCGGATAAGGCTCAGGCTGAAGGTTTCGGAGGCTCAGTCAAGTACGCTTTTGCGGTATGCGGCGCGGCATTGGCAAAGTCGTATAACGCTTGCGCAGACGGATGCGGCGCTGTGTCGGACAAAATAAAAAGCGGCGCGCACAGAGTGAAAGAAGTCATTTCAGACGGAATAAATTCAGTTACTTCAAAGATAGGCGGCAAGTCTGTTGACGAAGAAGGCAATCCCGTTTTCAGAAAAAAGACCGCGTATTACGCTTTTCTCAAATGGCTGTGCATTGCCGGCACTGCGCTTATGGTTGCGGCAATAGCTTATCTTATCGGATTTATCGTAGTCAAAGGCGTTGTCGCGTTTACCGAAATAGGATTTATAGATTTCCTTTTCGGCAAGAGCGGAGCGGGAAAGAACTCTCTTGCGCCTGCATTCGTGAGTACGGGTGCGCTTATCGGCATAGCGCTCGCAATCGCGCTTCCGATAGGAATATGCGCTGCGATATATCTGGTTGAATACGCAAAAAGCGGCAGCAGACTGGTAAGGATCATAAGACTGTTTACGGATACGCTGTCAGGCATTCCGAGCATAGTATTCGGACTTTTCGGCGTAATAGTTTTCAACGACGCTTTAGGACTCGGATACAGTCTTCTTTCAGGCGGTCTCACGCTGTCGGTAATGATATTGCCTACGGTCGTCAGAGCGGTTGAAGAAAGTCTGATAAACGTGCCGGGCGCTTACAGGGAAGCCAGTTACGCGCTGGGGGCAGGCAAGATACATACGATAGGCAAAATCGTCCTGCCGTGCGCGCTCAAAGGTATTCTCACTGCGATAGTGCTCAGCATAGGACGTATCGTCAGTGAATCCGCCGCATTGCTTCTCACCGCGGGATCTGTAAAGAATATGCCGAGAAACATTATGTCGCCCGGCAGCAGCTTTGCGGTAATGATGTATATGTTCGCAAGCGAAGGACTTTATATGAACGAGGCTTACGCAACGGCGCTGGTGCTTATCGTTATAGTGCTTGCGATAAACGCCTTAGTATTTGCGATAAGCCGTAAAAAGGAGAAAAAAAGTGAAAGTAAAAAATCAGGCAGATAAATTCGAGCTTACCGACGTTGCCGTAAAGATGAGAGACGTAAATCTGTTCTACGGCGACTTTCAGGCTCTGAAAAACATAAATATGGACGTAATGAAGGGTGAGATAACCGCGTTTATAGGACCTTCGGGTTGCGGCAAATCCACGCTTCTGAAGTGTATCAACAGAATGAACGACCTTGTTGAGGGATGCAAGGTAGAGGGCACTTTCGAGATAGGCGGAAATAACATTTACGCTCCGGGAACAGAGCTTCAGACTTTGAGAAAGAACGTCGGAATGGTCTTTCAGAAGCCCAATCCTTTCCCCATGAGCGTATATGACAACATAACCTACGGCCCGAAGCTTTACGGAATACGCGATAAGGCGACGCTTTCTGCAATTGTCGAGGACAGTCTTAAGCGCGCGGCTATGTGGGATGAGCTCAAAGACAGACTTGACAAATCCGCTCTTGCGCTTTCAGGCGGTCAGCAGCAGAGACTGTGCATAGCGAGGGCGCTTTCTGTTCAGCCCAAGATACTGCTCATGGACGAGCCTACAAGCGCACTCGACCCTATATCTACGGGAAAGATAGAGGAGCTTTGCTCAGAACTCAAAGACAAGGTAACCATAATAATGGTAACGCACAATATGCAGCAGGCGGCGAGAATTTCTGACAAGACGGGATTCTTCCTCCTGGGAGAGCTTATAGAATACGGCACGACGGAACAGATATTCTCCAATCCTGTCGAGAAGCAGACAGAGCGTTACATTACGGGCAGATTCGGCTGATATATGACGGCGTGCTTGCGCTGTCGATGTAATAATGATACAATATCAAGGAGTGAATATGGAAAACGGACTGGAAAGCAGACTGAATAAACTCAAGACCGATTTTGCAAAGATGTGCAGAACGGTCGAAAGCATGTTGGCGTCGGCAAACGCGCTTTTGATAAAGCCCGACAAAGTCGCCGCCGCAGACGTGGTAAACAAAGATAAACTGGTGGACGAAGCGGAGGCGGATATAGAGAACGGATGTATGAGACTATTACTCCGCAATCAGCCTTTTGCAAAGGACTTCAGAGACGTATCGTGTATGCTGAAGGCGATCACAGACGTTGAAAGAATAGGCGATCAGGCGGCGGATATAGCGGGACTGACAATGTCTATGGAAGAGGGAACAGAAGAAAAACCGCTTCTTAAAATGGGCACGCTTGCGCTTGCCATGGTCAGAGATTCGGTCAACTCTCTTCTCAACGAAGACGTGGCGCTGGCAGAAAAAACTCAGGCTCTCGACGATGAGATGGACAGTCTTTTCGATCTTGCCTGCGCGGAGATAGTAAACAAGATACAGCAAAATCCCGCTATCGCGGGTGCGGCGGCAGAATTGCTTATGATAGCCAAGTATTACGAGCGCATAGGCGACCATGCAGTCAACGTATGCGAATGGGCAGAATTCGGCAATACGGGAATACACAGCAAACACCAATGAACGAACTGATTTACGTTATCGAAGACGACGAAGGAGTGCAGGAAGTTTACGAAAGCGCGTTTGACGGGCTTTACGAAACGCGCATTTTCGGCAGCGGCAAGGAGTTTTTCGACGCTTTCAACGAGCGCAAACCCTCTCTTGTCATAGTTGACATAATGTTGCCCGATATGGACGGTTATACGATAATCACCAATATCCGCGCGAGAGACGAGCGCATTCCCGTCATAGTCGTTTCGGCAAAGACTGACGAGATGAGCTTTGTGAAAGGTCTCAACAAGGGCGCTGACGACTATATGGCAAAGCCGTTTTCGGTAATGGAACTGATAGCGAGAGTAAAGGCGGGATTGAGAAGAGCAAGGCTGTTTGTCAAAGCGCACGGCGATTTTGAGATAGACAGCAGCAATTACCGCATTTTTTATAAAAAGACGGATATGCAGCTCACGCTCAAAGAATTCAGGCTGCTCGAATACCTTTTGTCGGCAAGCGGCAGGACTGTGTCGAGAGACGAGCTTTTCAATGAAGTGTGGGGAGAAAACTTTATGGGCGAAACGCGCGCCCTGGATATGCATATCGCAGAGATAAGACTCAAGCTGTCGCGTTGCGGCGCGCCCAACGTGATACAGACGGTACGCGGCGTAGGTTACAGGATAGAATAATGAAAAAGAGGATAATACTTCAAAGCTTTATCATATCGCTTGTTACGGCGATGGTCGTGTTCTTTTCGAGCATCGCAACTCATTACAGCGTTCAGGAAAACAGGATAAAAAAAGAAATACAGTCTGACGCCGCAATGTTTGCAGGCCTTACAGCTGCGGACAGTTCTGCGCTAGAGAATATAACCGATTTCGGCAGTGCGCGCGTTACCGTCATAGACGAAAACGGCAAGGTGCTTTTTGACAGCGGCAAGAGCGACAGCGAGAATATGGACGATCACTCGAAAAGAGAAGAAGTCGTCGCCGCACTTGAAGGCAGACCCGTTGTTGTAAAAAGACATTCAGACACACTCGGCAAGGATATGTATTACTATGCGCTTGCAGTAGATACTGATGGCGGCAGAGTAGTTGTCAGAGTTGCTGAAAGTGCAGGCGATATATGGTCGTTCAGCTGTATAGCTTTCATCTACGTTGCGGTCGCGCTTGTGGTAGCCTTCCTGCTATCATATCTGCTTGCAAAAAATCTTTCAGACAAAGTCGAAGCGAGATTAACAGATCTGAGAGACGCTTTGAGAAGCACCAACAACGGCGATTACGAGATACGCCCCTGCGAGACTTCAGACGCGCTCGATTTCTCAATTATAAGCGAACTCAACGAGCTGGCTTCTATGCTCAGAGAAAACTATTCGACGCTGAGAAAAGAAAAGGCAAAGCTTGACAGCGTTGTCTACAATATGACTCAGGGACTTATCGTAGTTGATAAAAATTTCAACGTCGTACTCAGAAACGGCGTGGCTCAGCAGCTTACGGGCAAAGCAAAGACGGGCGTAAATCTCATAAATATGATTGACGACGAAGAGCTTTTCGAAAAGCTGAGCGGCATTCTGACAAAAGGAGAAAACGAGACTTTCCCGTATGTCTATAAAGAGAAAGATCTTGTGATAAACGTATTTACTCTCGGATTGTCCGACGTTGAAGACGACCTCGGCGTGATCCTTATAAGCGACGTTACCAAGGAGAAAGAACTGGCAAGGCAGAAGAGCATTTTCTTTGCCAACGCTTCTCACGAACTCAAGACGCCGCTTACCTCCGTTCAGGGACTCAGCGAAGTGCTCCTGTCGCGTACGGACGAAAAATCTCCCGACTATAAGTACATCAAGCGCATTCACACCGAGAGCGTAAGACTTCACAACATAGTGATGGATATGCTGTATATCAGCAGGCTTGAATCGAGAGAAGTCGCAAGAAACCACGACAACGTGAGACTGTCCGCCGTTGTCAACGAATCGCTTCAGTCTTACAAAGAAGAAATCGCCGCAAAGGAAATAGCGGTTAAGACAGAAGGTGATGCCTGCGTGGAGGGCGACGAGCACAATCTGTACGAATGTATAAACAATATCGTGGGCAACGCTGTCCATTACAATAAAAAAGGCGGATCGATAAATATAAATATGTCTGAAAAAGACGGCTTTGCCACGATAACCGTAAAGGACGGCGGCATAGGCATAGCAAAAGAACATCTGCCGTATATCTGCGAAAGGTTTTACAGAGTAGATAAAAGCCGTTCAAAGCAGACGGGCGGCACGGGACTGGGACTTTCGATAGTAAAACACGTAGTCGCGCTTTACGGCGGAAGTCTGAATATTGCCAGCGAAGAAGACGTCGGCACAACCGTTACCGTAACGCTTCCCGTAAGAAGAGAAAAATAAACGAAGCCCTTCGGGGCTTCTTTTTTTATGTTAAAAATGCGTTTTATTGCATGAAATGCTGACAACTTGAGGATATAAAATTGTCAATGAAAAATTTTTGCAAATTGTAAGACAAATTTCAAAAAGCATCTTTTATTTGTATTTTTTGTATGTTATAATATTGACAAGGAAAAGCTCTATGCGATTACGCAGGGGCGAAGGAGGCAAATTATGCGTATAGAAATCAATGCAAGAAATTATCGTGTCAGCGACAGACTGAGAGAAATCATCGAGAAGAAAATGGAAAAATTCTCCCGTTATTTCGAAGACGACGCGAAAGCGGTCGTAACACTCAGAGAAGTGGGCAAAGATAAATACGCTATGGAAATCACAATCTTTTTCGGCGGCAATATGGTCAGAAGCGAAGTCGTGTCGGACAATATGTACAACAACATCGATATCGCTCTTCCCAAAATCGAAGGACAGATCAGAAAGCACCGCACAAAACTGGGCAAGAAAATCAAACAGACGGCAATCGACGAAGCCAGCATTTACGAGCCGCAGCCTGCGCAGGAAAAGAAGCGCGAGCTGGTCAGGACAAAGACTCTCGACCTCAAGAAGATCAGCGTAGAAGAAGCGCTTGAAGAGATGGAACTCGTCGATCACGACTTCTATATATTCCTCAACGAGAAGACCGGCAAAGTCAACGTTGTTTACCGTCGTACGGACGGCAACGCAGGACTTCTTGATCTGTCTTACGCAGGATAATCACAACAGCATAAAAAAATATCGCCGCCTTCACGGGCGGCGGTTTTTTTATTGAAACCTGTTTATTCGACTTTTGCGCGCATGATGTGATCTTCCATTTTAAAGCCGCTGCCGATATCGGTGTCGAGATCGCATTCTTTTGCAAAGCCGTTGGCAATATAAGCTCTTATTGCGCGTTCATTGTACTTGTTCACGTGAAGATATACAGATTTATATCCCAGTTCTTTTGCGCGGCATTTGACGAATTTAAGAGCGAAAGAGCCCGTACCTTTGCCGCGGGACGAAGAGAGAAGATAAAGCTTTGATAAGAAGAGAGAATCCTTTTCTTTTTCAAGCACGATATAACCCGCAAGGCTTTTGTCTTCTGTTATCTTGTAGAATTCTGCACCCGCGTCAAACAGAGCTTTCATAGCGTTCTCGCTCTGAAAATTCGTCACCATATAGTCGATTTGTCTTTCAGAGAGAATATCAGCATAACATTCATGCCATATCTTGTCGGCAAGAGCGGCGATATCCTTGATTGCTTCAACGTTTGTTATTCTTTCTATCTTAGCCATAAAATAATTATAATACCGTTATTGGCATACTGTCAACGCGAAGTAAAACGCCAACAAAACAATTGTTTTTTGTTTAAGGATAATATATAATAAAAAATATGAAGAAAGCGGCTATTGCTATTTTGATAATCATTGCGTGCGTTTTCGTGCTTGCGGCTTGCGACATGAAGGACGACGTTACTTATTATCAGGAGACCGTCGTGGGCAAATACGGCGACGGTATAAGCCTTGTCGGTATAGTTACGCCTGAAACGGCGCCTGTTTATTATACCGATATGCCGCGCGTTGAAAAAAACGTTTATTTCGATACCCGTTTAGAGGGCTGGCATTTCACCGGCGTTTTCGTTGTTAAAGGAGAAAAGATAACCATTACTTTGCCTGAAAATAAAGCGGACGGATCGATTACCGCTGCCGTTGCGCGCTATCAGACAGATTCTTACAGCGTTGCGCTGGACAGCAGTACGGTAACTTTCACGTCTCCCGTTTCGGGGCTTCTCGATATAGATTTAGGGGATTGCTACGGCGACGACTTCTGGCAGATGAGCATATCCGGCGGCATCACGGCATCTTACTACCGTCTCGGACTTGACCGAGAGGCTGAGTGGAAAAACAGCGTTGGATACGCTGTCGTTGATTCGACCAACGTGCGCCTTTATCTGCCTGCTGAGTATATAGATTCAGCCAAAGACGTTGAAAAGGCGGCTGCATGGTGGCGCTCTTTCTGCGAATATGCGGACAAGTACCTCATAGGCGATTTTGCTGAAGACAAACTTGCTCCCACGGACGTATTTGTTGTGAATTATGTTGTAGAACCGTACTACGACATTGAAAAGGACGTTCTTTATCTGCCGTCTTCGTTTGCTGAAAAACTGCTTGACTATGAAGCTCTTTCAAGCGGCGGTATATGGGACGTAATACTTGCATTCTGCCATGGAAAGACGCTTTTTGCAGACGTTGAAGAAAGCGTTGCGGCGGATGTTTCTCAGATCATAGCTGCGGGCGCATTCGTCAAGCTTACTGACGGTATTCTGAGCGAAGAAAACGGAGAAGAATACTGGATAAACAATCCTTACGACTGTCTCAAGAAAAGTCTTGCAGGCGGTCTGACAGAATACGGCGACCTTGCGGCTTACGTCAATCTTATTCATTCTTTCGGCGAAGAAAAAGTAGTGAATACTGCGGTGAAATACGCCTTGCCCGATACGGACAGCGCTAAAGAGACGGATGTGTCTTCCGAGACTTATTCTCAGACGGACGGAGAAAATCTTTCTCTTCCTCAGTATTTCTGCAATGAGTTTGCAAAAGACGGAGCAGATCTTGCGCCTTATTTCAATAACGTTTTCGGTATGAACGTTACTTCGGGCGAAGGCGAGCTTGAAAAGTACGTGCCTTTGCAGAGCGAGTTCGCTCTGGGATACGTTGCGGCATCTGACAAGATGGGCGTTGTCGTAAATTCGGGAGAAAGCGCTTCTTTCGATTTTGCGGGAGCTGTCGTATCTTCAGCTCAGGACGTTACGCTGAAGAGAGTTCTTCTCGGTGATAAAGAATGGACGGCAGGAGAGGACGGGCTTTATGTCTACAAGCCGTCAGACGATACCAAAGCGCAGGAGTTTACTCTCGAGTATGAAGCAGACGGGCAGACGGTTATTTTAAAGGGAAGATTCACCTGCAATATCGCAATTTCCGTTTTCAGACGTTACGAAAACGTTCCTTGGCGCGACATGAAGACCGCGGTAAAAGAGCATCAGGAAAGTTCTCAGTATCGCGTTGACGAAAAAGCAGTGTCGAAAGCTGAAATACCCATAAATACCGAGGTCAACGACGATATTTATACTTTCAGCGTGAACAACGGCGTTATTCAAGTGGACGAAACGGCAACTTACGTTATTTACGTAAGAAGCAAAGGAATGACGCGAGTCGATTTCGGCGTGCCCGAGTATATGTTCACGATGTTTGAAAATACGCTGACGGTAAACGAGTATACCGATCTTCTCAGTTATGAGATAGAGTTGCAGGAAGGTGTGTCGTATTATTACAATATGTATATTCTTGCTACTAAAGGTAACGCTTACGCATGCCTTGGTATGCACAAAAAGGGAGAAACGCAGATAAAGGATATCGACGATTCTTATCTTGTGTATTATCCTTTCGATAAAGAAGACGTGGCTGAATATTCCGCGCCTACGCTTACCCCTCATAGCTTCGGAGTAGGCAAAGAAGGCAGACAGCATTACGACGATCTCGGTGCGACTGTTACAGAATATCCTTCAGCGGACAAAGGCTCGGATATTTCTGCGGCTGTCGACGGCAACGACGAGACCTCGTTCACGTCGCAAGAAAACACTACTCATACCTACGTTTTTGAGTTCGGGGAAAGCTTCAGCGCAGATTATCTTCTGATTAAGACAGCGCTTAATGACGTGAAATACAAAGTTTCTTACAGCGCTGACGGAGAGACTTACATCGATTGCGACAGCGGCATTGTGAATAAGAATATCGACGTAAAATTTGAAAAAGCCGTAAAGGTGAAATACGTAAGGCTTATCCTTTCGTCAGACAAACCTTTCAAGAGCGTTATTAAGGATATTTACTGCGGCGTTTACACCACCGAAGCGACGATCGTGCCTTCCAACAGCAGCCGCGTGCTATATCAGGGAAAGTGGCAGTATAAGACCGGCGGCATAAGCGTAAACGGTTGGATACTTGAAAGTTACGGCGACGACGCGGCTATAGAATTCAATTTCTACGGCACGGGCATTTCTGTATATTGCGCGAAAGGCGACGTCTACGGCAGAATGCAGATCTACGTCGACGGCAAGCAGCATACCGTGGTTGATCTCAACAATCCTTCAACGTTGTACAACTGCAACGTTTTCTCGGTTGAATTTGAAAGCCCCGGCAAACATACGATAAGAATCGTTCCGTCTTCCAACGACGATATAATAAATCTCGACTATTTCACGGTCGTATTCGCTGAGCAGGAAGAAGCTGCTCCCGAGGTCAGCAATCTCTGGTATTTTGCGGTGATCCCTGCGGCGCTTTTAGCAATACTTATCGTATGCGCCGTACTCGATATCGCAGACAGGCGCAACAAACGCCGCAAGATCGCTCAGAAGGCAGGAAAGATATCGTCTGAAGACAAAAACGATCAGGCTCATCAAGGAGAAACCGCAGACGGAAACGACGAAGAGAAAAACGCCTGAAAGGCTTTGAACGTGCTGAAATTTCTGATTATGACAAAAGAAACAATTATCAGACCGCGGAATATCCGCGGTTTTTTTGTATGCTTTTTTGTCTTAAAAATGTAAAAGCATAATTTATATAACGCGCGCGATTGTAGAGAAATGTATATTTTGAGTTAAATTTTTAAAAGTTGTCATTAAAGTGTTGACATTTGCATATAATGGGGTATAATTAGATTTAGCAGTCAAGAGGTGTGATTGCTAACAGTTGCGCAAATTGATTGCCAAACCGCTTAAACGGCTAAGGAGGAAAGAATGGACGACAGATTGTCAGACCGCAAAAAAAGAGTTCTGCAGGCGCTCGTTGACAGTTATATAAGCGACCCTCAGCCTATATCTTCTTCTGCGATACAGTCAAAATATATGCCTGAAGTTTCCTCCGCCACGATAAGAAGCGAACTTGCGACTCTCGAAGAACTGGGCTATCTCGTTCAGCCTCACGTCAGCAGCGGCAGAGTGCCTTCTTCAAAGGCTTACAGATTTTACGTAGATTGCATGCTGAATGAAGACTGCGGCGACACGGCTGAGCTTAAAGGCAGATTTGACAGAAATTTCAAGTCGGTCGAAGAGCTTGTAAAAAACACCGCAAAGGTCGTCAGCGACGCTACAAACTATACCTCGCTGATGGTTTTCACCGGCACAGACAAAGTCGTCGTAAAAGAGGTGAAACTGGTAGACCTTCTGGACGGCAGTGCGCTTGTAGTCATAATCACCGACAGCGGCGTGCTTAAAGACAAGATGGTCTCTCTGCCTGAGGAAGCCGAAGGCGGATACGTAGAAATTGCCAACAAACTTCTCAATGCGACTTTTGCAGGAAAGAATCTTGCGGAGATACAGCATTACGAAGAGCCTATGGAGCAGAACTTCCACGCATACAAGTCTCTGTTCAGACAGGTTATCGAGATGATAGAAGAGTACAGGACGGCAAGAGAAAGCCAGCTGTATCTCGAAGGCGAAGACAAGATCTTCGAGTATCCCGAGGCAAGAGACGTAGACAACGTAAGAAGTTTCGTTTCCATCATATCCAAGAAGGAAAAACTTCACGATCTCGTGAAGGGAGACGGCAGCGTAGAGTTTGACGTCAAGATAGGAGACGAAGAATCTGAAGATCTTAAAAATATGGCGCTGGTTACCGCAAAATACACGGTAGACGGCAAAGAGGTCGGACACGTAGGCGTGATAGGACCTCAGAGAATGGATTATAAAAAAGTAATGTCCGTGCTCCGCAGACTGGGCGGCGCGCTGGACGACGGCGGAGACAAGAATAATGGCTGAAAAAAAGAGCAAAAAACAAGAAAATCTCAAAAAAGAGAAAGAAAGCACGCTTGAAGAAGCGGCTGAAACCGTAAAAGAAGTGGTTGAAGAAACCGCGAAAGAAGAAAAAAGCGAAAATGAAAAGGACGCAAACGCGGCAGTAACAGAGCTTTTTTCAAAATACGTAAGGCTTCAGGCAGACTTTGAAAACTTTAAAAAGCGCAACAGAGAAACTGCCAGAACAATGTATGAAGAAGGGGTTGCGGACGTTGTGTCAGACGTTCTTCCCACGCTTGACTACCTTGAAATGGCGATCACTTCTCAGAAGGACGAATCTTTCAGACAGGGGCTTGAGCTTGTGAAAAAAGCTTTCCTCGACGCGCTGGCAAAATACGGCGTTGAAGAAATCGAGGCTATCGGCAAAGAATTCGATCCCAATATCCACGAAGCGGCAATGAACAGAGACGATCCCGAAAACGCGGGCAAAGTCGTCGACGTTCTCAAAAAAGGTTATATCCGCAACGGCAAGGTGCTGAGACACCCGCTCGTCGTTGTAGGTCAATAATACAAAATACAATCAAAAGGAGCATATTATTATGGCAAAAATAATCGGCATCGACCTCGGTACAACCAACTCGTGCGTAGCCGTTATGGAAGGCGGCGAAGCTACCGTTATCGCCAATAAAGAAGGCGCAAGAACCACTCCGTCAGTAGTAGGTTTTGCCAAGAACGGCGAAAGACTCGTAGGTCAGGTTGCAAAGAGACAGGCGGTTGCAAACGCAAGCCGTACAGTCAGTTCAATAAAAAGACATATGGGCAGCGATTACAAGGTAAGAATAGACGACAAGAGTTATTCTCCTCAGGAAATCAGCGCTATGATCCTCTCCAAGCTTAAGTCCGACGCAGAGGACTATCTCGGCGAAAAGGTAACTCAGGCGGTCATCACCGTTCCTGCTTACTTTACCGACAGCCAGAGACAGGCAACCAAGGACGCAGGTAAGATCGCAGGTCTCGAAGTTCTGCGTATCATTAACGAGCCTACAGCTGCGGCTCTCGCATACGGCCTCGATAAGGGCGACAACAAAGGACAGAAAGTTCTTATTTACGACCTCGGCGGCGGTACGTTCGACGTTTCGATCCTCGAGATAGAGGACGGCGTTTTTGAAGTTCTCGCAACCAACGGTGATACGATGCTCGGCGGCGACGATTTCGATAAGCGCATTATGGACTATATTCTGCAGGAATTCGAAAAGAAAGAGGGCATAAAGATCTCTGACGCTCCCACACTGCAAAGAATCAAGGAAGCGGCTGAAAAGGCCAAGATCGAGCTTTCCGGCGTTATGAACACCAACATCAACCTGCCGTTTATAGCTATGAGCGCTGAAGGTCCGAAGCATATCGATATGGATCTGTCCAGAGCTAAATTCGACGCTTTGACCAGCGATCTCGTAACCAGAACTATCACCCCGATGAAGAAAGCTCTTGCAGACGCAGGTCTTACCACCGCGGATATCTCCAAGGTAATCCTCGTAGGCGGATCAACCAGAATCCCCGCAGTAGTAGAAGCTGTTAAGAATATCACCGGCAAAGAGCCGTTCAAGGGCATCAACCCTGACGAATGCGTAGCTCTCGGCGCGGCTATTCAGGCAGGCGTTCTCGGCGGCGAAGTAAAAGACGTTCTTCTTCTTGACGTAACTCCGCTTTCTCTCGGTATCGAGACCATGGGCGGCGTGTTCACCAAGCTGATTGAAAGAAATACGACCATTCCTACCTCCAAGTCTCAGGTATTCTCAACTGCGGCTGACAACCAGCCTGCCGTTGACATCAGAGTACTTCAGGGCGAAAGACCGATGGCTAACGACAACAAAGAACTCGGACGCTTCCAGCTCGACGGTATTCCCCCGGCACCGAGAGGCATTCCTCAGATCGAGGTTACCTTCGATATCGACGCAAACGGTATCGTAAACGTCAAGGCGGTAGACAAGGGCACGGGCAAGACTCAGAGCGTTACCATCACTTCTTCGACAAACCTTTCTGACGACGATATCGACAGAGCGGTAAAAGAAGCTGAGAAGTATGCTGAAGAGGACAAGAAGCGCAAAGAGCTCGTAGACGCAAAGAACGACGCAGATCAGATGATCTTCGCAACCGAAAAGGCTATGAAGGACAGCGGCGACAAACTTACCGAAGAAGACAAGAACACTCTTAAAGAGGCTTGCGATCAGGCTAAGAAAGAACTCGAAACCGCTGACACCGCTGAAAAGGCAAGAGCAATTATCGAAGAACTCAGCAAGAAGAACACTCCGATATTCACCAAGCTGTATCAGGCTGCTCAGGCTGAAGCTCAGGCAAACGCCGCAAACAACAATCAGGGCGGAAACAACGGAGCTAACGGCGACGACATCATCATAGACAACGACAACGGCAACGACAGCAACAACTGACGATAAACGATCGTCTTAAGCGGGGCGGAGCAATCCGCCCTGCAAGACTTTAAAAGATTATGGCAAAAAATTATTACGAGATCCTCGGCGTAGACAAAAACGCTGACGAAGAGACAATCAAGAAGGCATACCGCAAGCTGGCAATGAAGTATCACCCTGACAGATACTCGACCGCGAGCGAGGCGGAGAAAAAGCAAGCCGAGGAAAAATTTAAAGAGATAAACGAAGCGCACGACGTGCTTTCAGACCCGCAGAAGCGCAGTAATTACGATACTTACGGCAACCCCGACGGACCTCAGTTCGGCGGCTCGGGCGGTTTCAGCGGCTTTGGCGGAGAAGGCGGTTTCGGCGGATTCTCGGATATATTCAGCGAGCTGTTCGGTTTCGGCGGAAACAGAAGCGCAAATCCCAATGCGCCTAAGGCAGGCGAGGATATTTCGGTAAGACTCAATCTTACTTTCGAAGAAGCGTATTTCGGCGTAACCAAGCAGATACGCGTTATGAGAGACGAAGAATGTCCCGATTGTCACGGCACGGGCGCTAAGGATGCGTCGTCCGTTACCGTATGTCCTTACTGTAAGGGCACCGGTTATATAAGACGCGCGCAGAACACTCCGTTCGGGCAGAGAGTCGTGCAGACAGTTTGTCCGCATTGCGGCGGCAAAGGAAAGGTCATTGCAGACAAGTGCAAGACCTGTAAGGGCAACGGCTATCTGAGAAGAGAAGGCACGGTTACCGTAAAGATCCCCGCAGGCGTAGATACCGGCATGAACGTTATCGTACGCAATGAGGGAAACTGCGGCAGAAACGGCGGCAAAAAAGGCAGCCTTATCCTTGTAATATACGTACAGGAGCATCCGCGTTTCAAACGTATGGGCAGCGATCTTTATATGGAAATGCCCGTCAGCTTCTACAATGCCGCTGTCGGCTGCAAAGTCGAAATAGACACCCCCAAGGGTAAGACGGTTTGTTCTGTGCCCGAAGCGACTCAGTCAGGCACAAAGATCCGCATAAAGGGTTATGGTATGAAAAAGAGCAACCGCGAAGAATACGGCGATCTTTACATCACGATACGCGTTGAAACTCCGCGCGGACTCAGCCGCAAACAGCAGCAGGCGCTTCTCGAATTCGAGAACTCGTTGTCAGAAACGCAGTATCCGCAGATACGCAGATTTAAAAAAGACTGAACAAGATATCAGACCGCTCGTCAGGGCGGTCGTTTTTTTGCGTTTTTTACGGCGCGCGGTCAAACAATTGCATTGAGCGCGCGTTTTGTTTATAATATAGCTATGAAATACAAAGAAATCACGGTCAATACGACCACAGAAGCAAGTGAACTGGTTGCAGACATTCTGTACAGCGCGGGAAGCAACGGCGTAAGCATTTTTGACAAAGAAGATTTTGTCCGCCTTATGAAAAGCGACGTTATCTGGGATTACGTCGACGAATCCGTTCTAGAGAAGAACGAGGTAGTAAAAGTAAAAGGCTATTTTGAAGAAGACGGTTTTGCCGATGTCAAAAAGAACGTTCAGGAAGAGCTTGAACTTTTAAGAGAAAGAAGCGGTTTTCCTCTCGGCTCTCTTGAAATATCCGTTGCGGATGTTGACGACGAGGACTGGGCAAACGTATGGCGCAAATATTACAAGCCCATACCGTGCGGCAGGGTCGTTATAGTGCCTGACTGGCTTACATACGAGCCTCAGGTAGATCAGAGAATTGTCCGTCTCGACCCGGGTATGGCTTTCGGCACCGGAGAACACGAAAGCACGCGTATATGTCTTACACTCCTGCAGAAAGAGGACGTAAAGGGCGCGCGCGTTGCAGATATCGGCACGGGCAGCGGCATACTGGCTATCGCTGCGGCTAAGCTGGACGCAAAAGAGGTGGACGCATACGATATCGACGCAACTGCGGTAAAGGTCGCTGAAAAGAACTGTGCGCACAACGGCGTGGACGACGTTGTCAGGGCAGAATGCGGCAATCTTCTCGACAAATGCAGCGGCAGTTACGATATACTGCTTGCAAATATCACTGCAGACATACTTTCAGGTATGGCGCCCGATATAGGCAAATTCGTCAGAAAGGGCGGCGTCATAATCATTTCAGGCATACTTCTGCCATACGAGGAAAAGGTCAAAAAAGCCTTCGCCGCGGCAGGTCTCACAGTAAAGGAAAGACTTGAGCAGGGCGAATGGTGCGGCTACGCTTATACGAGGAACTGATGGAAATAAGAAGATTTTTCGTATCCGCCGATGACGTCTGCGGAGATAAAATCTATATAAAAGGCGAAGAGTTTACGCATATGACAAAGGTGCTCAGACAAAAGGAGGGCTACCGCGTAGTCGTATGCTCGGGCGACGGCAAAGATTATGAAGGCACTATAAACAAGATTTATAAGGATTATGCCTTAGTTTGCGTGGACAACGTAAAGATAAACGAGAACGACCCTTTGCTGGATATTACGCTGTTTCAGGCGCTTCCCAAGGGAGATAAACTCAGCTTTATCGTTCAGAAATGTACAGAACTCGGCGCGCGCGCAATCGTTCCCTTTCTTTCTCAATACACCGAAGAGGAAAAATTCAATAAAGAGCGCATGCAGCGCGTTGCGAAAGAGGCGTGCAAGCAGTGCGGTCGTTCGCTTTTGTGCGAAGTAAAAGATCTTACGGACTTTGACGGTATTATAGAAATGCTGAAAGATTACGACCTTGTTATATTGCCTTACGAAAATGCCGAGTTCGGCAGAATGGGCAACGTGGAAGGGCTTAAGACTGCTGAGAAGATCGCAGTCATCATAGGCAGCGAGGGCGGTTTTTCTGAAGAAGAAGCCGAGCGCGCAGAAAAGGCAGGCGCAAAGATAGTGAGCCTGGGCAAGAGAATTCTGCGTTGCGAAACCGCAGGGCTTGTCGCAATCGCTCTTATAGCATATGAGAGAGGAGAACTGGAAAGATGAAAATCGTTGTGTTCAACCTCGGCTGTAAAGTCAATAAATACGAGAGCGACAGCATAGCGCGTTCTCTCAGAGAAAAAGGCTACGACGTGGCTTGCGAGCTGGAAAAGGCGGATATATACATTCTCAACACCTGCGCGGTAACCAACGAAGCAGAAAGAAAATCCCGTCAGTGCGTAACTCGTTGTCTGAAGCTCAACCCCGATGCCAAAGTGATAGTAACGGGCTGTGCAAGTCAGGCAAACGGCGCGCAGTTCGAGGACAAAAAGGGTGTTACCTTCGTTTCAGGCGTTGCAGGCAAGTCAAGAATTGCGGACGAGCTTGAAAAAGCGGGTGTATTTATCGATCCGCTTCCTACGGTTTACGAAGAGATGAAAACTCCGCTTGTCGAGCGCACGCGAGCTTACGTAAAGGTTCAGGACGGCTGCGACAACTTCTGTTCATACTGTCTGATACCTTATCTTCGCGGCAGAAGCAGATCGAGAGATTTAAACGAAGTGATAAAAGAGTGCGAGAGCCTGGTGCACGATACCGGAGAGATAGTGCTGACAGGCATAGACCTGTCGTCTTACGGCAAGAATACGGGCGATTCTCTTGCAGATCTTATCGAAAAGCTGAGCGGAACAGACTGTCGCATAAGACTCGGCTCTCTCGAGCAGGGAGTTATCGACAAAGAGTTCCTCGGCGCTACTCAGAAACTCAGAAAGTTCTGCCCGCAGTTTCATCTGTCGCTTCAGAGCGGCAGCGATGCCGTTTTAAAGAAGATGAACCGCCATTACACAACGGCGCAATATCTTGAAAAGGTGAACGCGATTAGAGAGATCTATCCTGACGCGAATATAACCACAGACCTTATTTGCGGCTTTCCGACAGAGACAGACGAAAACTTCGAGGAAACAAAAGAGTTTATAAAGAAAGTCGGATTCGGGCAGGTGCATGTATTCGGATACTCGGCAAGAAAGGGTACGGTAGCGGCAAAATACAGACTGCTTCCGCCTGAAACAGTTGCCGAGCGTTGCGAACAAGCGCAGGAAATCGCGCTTAAGTTGCATAGAAACTACTTAAGCTCTATGCTGGGGAAAGAACTCGAAGTGCTGTTTGAAGAAGAGCAGGAAGGATATATCGCAGGCTACAGCCGAGAATATATCAGAGTTTACGCAAAAGGCGCAAAAGCCGGCGAGATAAGACGTGTGAAAGCCGCGGAGCTTTTCCGTGACGGAATATTGACAAAAATTTCGGAGGACTGATCATGAACGATTGCATTTTTTGTAAGATAATCAAAGGAGAAATTTCTTCATATAAGATTTACGAGGATGAAAAAACTTACGCTTTTCTCGATATTGCAAGCGACTGCGAGGGACACACTCTCGTTATCCCCAAGGCGCATTGCACCAACGTGCTTGACTGCGATGTCGAAGACATTAAGGCAACGATAGAGACAGTTCAGAAGATAGCAAAGCATTATGTCGAAGATTGCGGATATGACGGCGTAAATATCGTCAACGCGACGGGAAAGGCGGCTCAGCAGAGCGTTTTCCACCTTCACTTCCATATTTATCCGAGAAAGAACAACGACGGCGTAGATCTTTTCCCGCTCAAAGACAAGCTGGATATAGACATGGCTGCGGTCGCAGAAAAACTGGCGATAAAATAACTTCGCAATAAAAGATAAACGGACAGCGTTTTAAAAGGTGAAAAACCGCTCAAAAATCTGTTGACAAAACTGTATCCGTTTAATTATAATATTATAGCAAAACAAGCAATAAGACCCTTGAGGGGAAGGAGGCGAAAATATGTCTACTGTCAGAGTCGGTGAAAACGAATCGTTGGACAGCGCTCTCAGACGTTTCAAGCGTAAATGCGCAAGAGACGGCATTATCGGTGACCTCCGCAAGAAAGAGGCTTACGAGAAGCCCAGCGTAAAGCGCAAGAAGAAGGCTGAAGCTGCTCGCAAGAGAATGTATAAGTCCTAAAAAAAACAAGCCGTCCGCAAGGACGGTTTTTTTATGCCGTTTTTATCTTTTAAATGCAAATCGCTCATATTGTCAGTATAATTGTTGTTTAGCTTTTGCTGGGGAAGTTTTTAAACTTATACGGAGTGTTGTCATTAAAATTCTCGCAAAGTAATTTTATGTAAAAAAGCGTAGCTGAAATTTCGACGTTGTCGAAAAAGGTTGTATTTTCACTACTTTTGCTGAACGCTTATAAAAAACTTAAAAATTCTTGTCAATGTGTGGATAAAAGCGCTATTATGTTGTCGTAACCTTTTTAGAAGAGGGTAAAAATTACAGTGTGTGAGGAGAAATGAAAAATGGCACAAACAAGCGAAAAATCTATGCATTTTTTGGCAAAGCAAGCAAAGAACAGAATGACGAGCGGATATTACGGCTCATCGGCAAGACGCGGCGCAAGCGGCAGGTCTTTGAAACAGACTTTTGAAGACAAACTTCTGCACGACAAGATAACCGCGCTGATAAATTCGGGAACAGACACGTCGGACGCAATCGGCAGACTGGTAGACAAAAAACTGATTGCTACCGCAGACGAGATAACCCGTCAGAGACACGTTCTTCAGATCGCGGCAAGTTATGTTAAGGCAAAGAGAGAAATGGCAAGACAACGCTTTGCTGAAATGTGATCAGGCGAAACTTATCTGTTAAAAAAACTAAGCAACAAACTAATATTATAAGGCGCTTATTCGGCGCCTTATTTTTATGCCGCTTAGTGTGTCAAATATCGTTTGTCTTATCCGCCTGAATATGGTAGAATATTTTTGTCGTACGCATAAACTTTTTGCGTGCGCGCTTACAGGAGAACAAATGGATTATTCTGAATTGCTGAATCCCGAACAACTTAAACCCGTTTACGACACTGACGGTGCGGTACTCGTGCTTGCCGGTGCGGGAAGCGGAAAGACCCGCGTGCTCACTTACCGTATCGCTTATCTTATCGAATACAATAAGGTTGAGCCTTACAATATTCTCGCAATCACCTTTACTAATAAGGCTGCCAACGAGATGAAGGAGAGAGTTGCCGCGGTTACGGGCGCTCAGGGGGTGTGGATATCGACTTTCCACTCGCTCTGTGCCAAGATACTTCGTATGGATATCGCGGTTACCAATAAGTATACCGCCAATTTTTCTATATACACAGACAGCGACAGCGATAAGATCATTACGCGCATCGTGAAAGAAATGGGCATTGAGGACGGCGGAGAACTGAAAAAGCAGATACGCTTTCATATCTCCAATGCTAAAAACCATGCGCTTTCGCCGACCGAATACGCTAAGCGCATAAACGGGCTTCCCCATGCAGAGCAGATAAGCAGGGCGTATATGAATTATGAGCGCCAGCTCGAAGCCAACAACGCGCTTGATTTTGACGACCTCATTCTGAAAACGCTGCTTCTTTTCAAGGATTACCCCGAGGTGCTTAAGAAATATCAGGAGCGTTTCAGATACGTTCACGTTGACGAGTTTCAGGATACCAACAAGATACAGTTTCTGCTTGTGCGTATGCTGACAGCAAAATACGGCAATCTGTTTGTCGTGGGCGACGACGATCAGAGCATATACGGCTGGAGAGGCGCCCAGGTGGGGAATATTCTTGACTTTAAAAAGCACTTTGCAGGTTGCAGAATATATAAACTTGAGCGCAATTACCGCAGTACTTCAAATATCCTCGACCTTGCCAACAAGATCATTGCGCACAACTCTGAACGTATGGGCAAGACCTTGTGGACGGACGGGGACAAGGGTGTAGCCGTTACCTATCGCAGTCTTTACGATGACAGACAGGAGGCGGATTTCGTGATTGGCGAGATCATGTCTCTGATGCGTTACAATGGTTATAACGCGGGAGACTTTGCAATTCTCGTGCGTCAGACCGCGCTTACCAGACTATTTGAAGAAAAGCTCTATCTTTACAATCTGCCTTTCAAGCTGATAGGCGGACAGAAATTCTATGAAAGAAAAGAAATAAAGGACGTGCTGGCATACCTCAAGACCATTGCCAATCCGCGCGACAAAGAGAGCCTGACGCGCATAATCAACGTGCCCAACCGCAAGATAGGCGACGCCACCGTTGCGAAGTTGGCGGTTGCCTGCGAAGAAAACGGTTATACTATGCTTGAAGGTCTGCTCAATTTCGACGATCTGGGGCTGAGCGGCGCGACAAGGACAAAGGTAGAACCTTTCGCAGAGCTTATTAAAGACCTTGTTGATCACAAGGATATGCCTCTTTATGATTTCGTTCAGTATGCCGACGAAAAGATAGATTTCTGCAAGGATTACGACCGCAGCGAAGAAGAGGGGCTTAGCCGTATAGAAAATGTACAGCAGTTGTTCTCGTCGATAAAGGAATTTTCAAAGGACAACCCTGAAGCGGGACTTGAAGAATACCTGCAATCCGTATCTCTCGTATCGGATACTGACGAAGCGGACGACGGAGACAAGGTAACTGTTGCCACAGTTCACGGCGTAAAAGGTCTTGAATATAGATGCGTATTCATAGTGGGGCTCGAGGACGGAATATTCCCGTCGCTCCGCGCTTCCACGACTGAAAAGGAGATTCAGGAAGAACGCCGCATTATGTACGTTGCTGTAACAAGAGCGAGGGAAAGACTTTACATAACCAACGCACAGAGACGTATGCGCTTCGGCAGAATAGAAAACGGTCAGGCAAGCAGATTTCTTACCGAAGGCGGACTGATAGCTCCGCGTCCGACTTATCAGAGACCTGACTATGAGAGAGGGACACAGCCTGCGTTCGGCAAGAGTATGGATGACCTTCCCAGAAACGTTCAGAGAAAGCCGCTCGGACCTGCCGTCGGATCTACTGCGCAGACTCAGTCGGCTCCTGCGGTCAGGAATGCGGACGTATCGCGTTTCAAGGTCGGCATGACGGTAGAACACAGCCGTTTCGGCGTCGGCGTGATAGAATCCATAAGCGGAGAAAACGCAAAGATAAGATTCGAAGGACTGGGCGTAAAGACCTTCAATATGAGACTTGCGCCTATAAAAATCGTGCTTTGATTATCGATAAAAAGTCAAAGACGGCAATAGAATATAAAACAAAAAATTTACGTGCGGGTGTAGGTTATCCGCTAAGAGGTGGAAAATGGACGAGATGAGAAAACTTGTTGACCTGCTCAACGATTACGCTTATAAGTACTACGTTCTCGACGAGCCTGTAGTGGCGGATGCGGAGTATGATAAGTTATACGATAAGCTTGTCGCAATGGAGGCGGAAACGGGCGTCGTGCTGGACGATTCTCCCACGCGCAGAGTGGGCGGTGCGCCGCTTTCAAAGTTCACCAGTGTGCAACACCTCGGCAGACTTTACAGCCTTGACAAGTGTCAGACAAAAGAAGCCATGACAGCCTGGCTGGATAAACTTGCAGACGGGGATAAAATCCCTGCGTGCAGCGTTGAATACAAGTTTGACGGACTTACAATAAACCTTACTTACAGAGACGGTAAGCTTGTGCGTGCGGCAACCCGCGGCGACGGCGTCAACGGAGAAGACGTTACAGCTCAGGTGCTGACTATCAAATGCGTGCCGCTGACTATAGACTATAAAGGAACGGTTGAAGTTCAGGGCGAAGGTATTATGCGCCTTTCCGCGCTTGAAAGCTACAATTCAAATCCCGACGTAGTTCCTCTCAAGAACGCGAGAAACGCGGCGGCAGGCGCTATCAGAAACCTCGACCCCAACGAGACGGCGAAGCGCAAGCTCGAAGTTATCTGCTACAACGTAAATTATATCGAAGGAAAGCGTTTTGAAAGAGGGGACGAGATGATAGAGTTCCTCAAACAAAACCGCTTTAAGACAAGCGATTATTATCTGCTGACAGAGAGCAAGAAAGAGATCCTCGCGGCTTTGGACGACATAGCGTCAAGAAGAGATTCTCTCGACTTTCTGATAGACGGAGCTGTCGTAAAAATCAACCGATATTCTATGAGAGAAGAACTGGGGTATACCCAGAAATTCCCGCGCTGGGCGGTTGCTTTCAAGTTCGAAGCGCAGGAAGCGACTACGGTTGTAAAAGACGTGATATGGCAGGTCTCGCGCACAGGAAAACTCAATCCTCTTGCGGTGCTTGAACCTGTGGATCTTGCAGGCGTAACGGTAAGCCGCGCAACTCTCAGCAATTACAACGAGATCAAAAGAAAGGGTATAAAAATAGGCTGCAGAGTATTCGTAAGACGCTCCAACGACGTTATACCCGAGATAACGGGCGTGGCTGAATATCTTGACGGGAATAAGGATATCGAGCCGCCTGAGGTATGTCCTGCGTGCGGCAGTCCCGTTGAATGGAACGGCGCTTTCGTAAAGTGCACCAACAAAGACAATTGCGAAACGGCGCTTATATCCAGGTTTGCGCATTTCGTAAGCCGCGACGCTATGGACGTGGAAGGGCTTTCTGAAAAAACTCTTGAACTGCTTTATCAGGAAGGCAAGATAAGACGTTTTGCTGATCTGTATGCGCTTAAAGCTGAAGATCTTTGCGGCATAGAAGGCTTCAAGGACAAGAAGATATCCAATATCCTGACCGCGATAGCAAAGTCAAAGGACACGGAACTAAGCAGATTCCTTTACGCTCTCGGCATACCCAATGTAGGTAAAAAAGCGGCGGCGCAGCTTGCGGACGAATTCGGCACTCTTGAAGCGGCAATGGCGGCGACTGAGGACAGACTCGTCGCAATGGACGACTTCGGCGAAATAACGGCAAAAGACGTCGTTGCGTTCTGGGCAAATCCGCGCAACAGAGAGGATGTGGAGCTTCTTCTCGGACAAGGCGTCGTTATCCGCGCGAAGGAAAAGAAAGAGGGCGTGTTCAGCGGCAAGAAGGTAGTTCTTACAGGGTCGCTCAAAGGATATCCGCGTTCAAAAGCGAAAGAGCTGATAGAAGAAAGAGGCGGCGAAGTCGCGGACAGCGTTTCCAAGACAGTAAACCTCGTAGTTGCTGGCGAAGAAGCGGGAAGCAAGCTGGCAAAAGCGCAGAAACTCGGCATTGAGATAATTGACGAAGAGACTTTTGAAAAACTGCTTTCTGAGTGAAAACAGGCTTAAAAAATATTTGTCGCGGGCTGAATAAAATCCGTCGTCAGATTATCGGAGAGATATATTTTAGATTTAAAAGACATATGAAATGGGGCGTGCCGACATCGGCGCGCCTTTTATAATTAAATTATTTTTTGCGCGTTAATAAACTTGTAAAAAGCGCCCGATTGTGTTATCATTTATTTTGATTATTTATCGCAAGGAGAATTTTCGATGATCGTCAAAAGCATGACCGGATACGGAAAAGGCGTTTATGAGGACGGACAACTCAGGCTTACCGTAGAACTCAAGGTCGTCAATCACCGCTTTTTGGATATCGGCATAAAAGCGCCCAAGCAGTTCAATTTTGCAGAAGACGCACTGAGAAAGACTATAAAGAACGGGCTTGTCAGAGGACATGTCGACGTTTACGTCAATTTTGAAGACAACAGAGAGATAAAGAACGAGGTCAGTGCTGACTACGCGCTTGCGGCTCAGTATTACGAACTGTCAAAAGGTATCGCAGAGCGCACGGGACTTGAAAACAACGTCGGAGTTTACGAGCTTCTCAAGATGCCCGATGTCGTTACGATAAAGGTCGGCGATATGGACGAGAAAGAACTCTTGAAAGCGCTCACTTCCGCTTGTGTTCAGGCTATTGAAAATCTTGACAAAATGAGAATAAAAGAAGGCGAAGCTATGAAAGCAGACGTCCTTCTGAAGACTGCAGAAGTTGAAAAACTCGTGGCAGAGATAGAGAGACTCGCGCCGGGAATGACAGCCGTTCACCGTGAAAAAGTGCGTGAAAGAGTGCAGGAATATCTTGCTGGCGTAGCTGTCGATGAAGAAAAGTTTATCAACGAGATGGCTTTCTATGCGGACAAAGTCGCCGTTGACGAAGAGCTTACCCGTCTCAGGAGTCATATTTCTCATCTGCGCGCAATAGTCGAAAAGGGCGGCGCGATCGGCAAGCAGCTTGATTTCGTCGTTCAGGAGATGAACAGAGAAGCCAACACTACGGGCAGCAAATGCTGCGATATAAACGTTGCAAATCTGGTCGTTGCGCTCAAGAGCGAGATCGAAAAGATACGCGAACAGATTCAGAATATCGAATAAGACGAATAAAATTTACTCTTTGAGGATAACAAATATATGGAAAAAATCAACGTACAGAAAGGTCAGCTCATTGTTGTTTCCGGTCCGTCCGGAGCAGGTAAAGGAACGGTACTCGCGCAGGCGTTTGAAAAATATCCCAATCTGCGTTATTCCGTATCCGTTACGACAAGAGCACCCAGAGAAAAAGAGGTTGACGGCGTCGATTATTATTTCAAGAATATCGACGAGTACATGAAGATGCTTCACGACAACGAGTTTCTCGAGCATCAGTGCGTGTACGGCAACTATTACGGCACTCCCAGAAAAAAAGTCGAAGAAATGCTTGAAAACGGCTTTGACGTCGTGCTTGAAATAGACGTCAAGGGCGCGCTTGAGATCAAGAGCAGGTTTTCTGAAGCGGTTATGATCTTCATAACTCCCAGCGAAAAGGCAACCATTGAGGAAAGACTCAAAAAGCGTTCTACAGAAAAGGAAGAAGAGCTTATGGTCCGTATCGGCTCGGCTCTCGACGAACTCAAACAGGCAGAAAAGTACGATTACATTGTGGTCAACGAGGACGCTGAAAAGAGCGCTGAAGACATTGCGGCAATTATCCGCGCTGAAAAATGCAGCACGGCTAAAAATAAAACGTTTCTGAACAAACTTATCTACGGAGGTAACTGATATATGATGATTGATCCACCTATTGACAAGCTCATCAAAAAAGCTGAATGCAGATACGCCCTTGTATGCGGCGTTGCAAAGAGAGCGCGTCAGCTTGACACGCAGTATCCCGAGCTTCTCGAAGAATCGGGCATGAAGTCGCTCAGCTATGCGGCTAAAGAAGTTTACGAGGGTAAAATCGTAATCAAGAGGGATAACCAGTAATTTATGTTGGAGAGTAAAAACGTACTTGTGGCGGTAACGGGCGGCATTGCCTGTTACAAGGCGTGCGGACTCGTATCCGCACTCAGGAAGGCGGGTGCTTGCGTAAACGTCGTCATGACTGCGCACGCATGTGAATTCGTTGCGCCGCTTACGTTTGAAACTCTCTCCAATAATCCCGTTGCCTGCGATATGTTCGCCCCAAAAGAGCATTGGGAGGTAGAACACATATCTCTGGCAAAGAAGGCTGATCTTGTGATAATCGCGCCCGCTACCGCCAACGTTATAGACAAACTCGCGGCAGGCATTGCGGACGATATGCTGACAACGACGCTGCTTGCTACCAAAGCGCACGTGCTTGTCTGCCCTGCGATGAACACCGCCATGTATGCAAACGAAGCGGTGCAGAAAGCTATAGAAACGCTGAAAAATCGCGGATACGAATTCTTAGAGCCCGCTACCGGACTGCTTGCGTGCGGAGACGTCGGCAAGGGCAGAATGAGCGAGCCTGAAGACATATTCGCGCGTGCTCTCGATATCCTTATGCCCAAGCGAGACTACGTCAGCAAGACGGTGATGGTTACCGCAGGCGCTACGAGAGAGGATATAGACGGGGTGCGTTTCATATCCAACTACAGCAGCGGAAAAATGGGCATCGAGATCGCAAAAGCTGTCAAGAACAGAGGCGGCAAAGTTGTTCTCGTCGCAGGTTTCGTTTCGGCTCAGATACCCAAGTACATTGACAAAGTCGTAAGCGTAAAAAGCACTCAGGATATGTATGACGCAGTTATGTCAGAACTTGAAGAATGCGACTATGTTGTCAAGGCGGCAGCTCCCGCGGATTATAAAGTCGAAAAAGTCGCCGACGACAAAATCAAGGATAAGGACGTTACGCTGAAATTGGTCAAAAATCCCGATATAGCCAAAGCCGTCGGGGAAAGAAAGGGAAAGCGCAAACTGGTTGTTTTCTGCGCAGAAAAGCGTGAGCTTATCGAGCGCGCAAAGGGCAAACTCGAATCCAAAAACGCCGACATGGTCGTTGCCAACGACGTTACGAAAGAAGGCGCCGGGTTTGACGTCGATACCAATATCGCAACCGTTATATTGAGAAACGGCAAGGTAATAGATCTTGAGCTTATGACCAAAGCCGCGCTTGCCGACATAATACTTGACGAGCTGATTGCTTTATGATTTGCAAGGTAATAGTCGATATAAGCAACGGCGAGGTCGACAGAATTTTCGATTATGTCGTTCCCGACGGGCTTGAGGTCAATAAAGGCGACAGAGTTTTAGTTCCCTTCGGCAATAAAAAGTTGGAGGGTTTTTGCATTGATACGGCTGATAAAAGCGATTACGACGAAGGAAAGCTTAAGCAGATTATATCCAGACTCGACGAATTTTCCTGCATAAGCGAAGAAATGCTTGCGCTTATGCGTTTTATGAAAGAGAAGTTCTATCTGCGCTACATAGACTGCCTGAGACTTTTTATCCCCGGGCAGATGAGAGGCGGCAGAGTCAGAGAACTCAAAAGACTGTATATAGAGCTTTCTCCCGAGTTTTCGGACGAAGAAAGAAAAAAGATGATTCCTGCGCGTGCGCGCAGACAGCTTGAACTTGTTGAAAAGCTCAAAGAGGGCGGCGAGTACCTCAGTGTCGTAACCGAGGAATTCGGGGCGGCAACGGTGAACGCTCTCGTTGAAAAAGGAATAATAAACAAGACGGACAAACCCGTCTACCGCAAACCTTACGACGCCTTGAACTGTGAAGAAAACAAGGTGAAGCTGACAGCGTCTCAGCAGAACGCCGTGGATAAGATTCTCGGCGGAGACAAGACGGTATCCCTTCTTTACGGCGTAACGGGCAGCGGCAAGACAGAAGTATATATGAACGCGATAGAGCGCGTTCTCGCTCAGGGCAAGACGGCGATTATGCTTGTGCCCGAGATATCGCTGACGCCTCAGATGCTTCGCAATTTCAGGGCGAGATTCTCAAGCGGCGTGGCAATGCTTCACAGCGGACTCAGTCAAGGCGAAAGATACGACGAATGGAAAAGGCTTCTCACGGGTGAAGCGCGCATCGTCGTAGGCGCGAGAAGCGCCGTGTTCGCTCCGCTTAAAAACGTCGGACTTATAGTTATCGACGAAGAGCACGACGCAAGCTATTCGAGTGAGTCGAATCCCAGATACAACACCTGCGACATCGCACGATTCCGCGCAGAGTACAACGGCGGAAAGCTGGTGCTGGGCAGCGCGACCCCTTCGATCGAAAGTTTTCTGCTTGCACAGAAAGGCGAATACGCGCTTGTAAGTTTGCCTGAGAGAATAAGCAGACACGGTATGCCGCGCATAGAAATAGAGAATATGTCTCAGGAGCTTATTTGCGGCAACAACGGCATATTTTCCAGAAGGCTTGAAGCAGAACTGAGAAAGACGGTTGAAAGCGGCAATCAGGCGATTTTGTTCCTCAACCGCCGCGGACACAGCTCTTTTGCGATGTGCCGCAAATGCGGATATATAGCGAAATGCGAGGACTGCGACGTTACGCTGACTTACCATTCGGTCGACAATATGCTGAAATGCCATTACTGCGGCAAGAGATATAAAATGCTTACCCAGTGTCCTGAATGCGGCAGTAAAGAGATAAGATACGGCAAGGTGGGCACTCAGCGCGTAGTGCAGGAACTCGAAAAGATGTTCCCAGGCGTGGGCATTCTCAGAATGGATAACGAGACCACGACCAAGAAATCCGCATATCTTGACATATTGGGCGCGTTTAAGGCAAAGGAAGCTCAGATCCTCGTAGGCACGCAGATGATAGCTAAAGGGCACGACTTCCCGGACGTAACGCTTGTTGGCATACTGGACGCGGATATGAGCCTTTATTTCAGCGATTACAGAAGCGCTGAGCGCACCTTCCAGCTTGTAACTCAGGTTGCGGGAAGAGCGGGAAGAAGCGACAAGGAAGGGCTTGTGATACTTCAGACTTATTCGCCGTCGCATTACGTTTACAGATTTGCCAAGAACTACGATTACCTCGGCTTTTTCGGCAAAGAAAACAATGCGAGAGAGGTAACGGGGTTTCCTCCTTATTCCACGATACTGCGCGTGCTGATGACGGGAGAGGACGACGAAGCGGTCAAAACCTGCGCAAAAAATATGTTCGTGGACGTAAGAGCTTACGAACTTGAAAACAAACACGAATTTCTCTTCCTTCAGGCGATGCGCTCGCCTGTCGCAAGGATAGAGAAAAATTACCGCTATCAGATACTGATGCGGATAAAGAGAGAATACGAAGCAGAGGTAACGCGGGAGATCTACCGCATTATCGACCAGAATAAAACAAGGGGAGTGAGCGTCTTCGCGCAGATAAATCCCCAGAGTATGAGTTGAGGTGAAAATATGGCACTCAGAGACATTGTAAAAGACGGCAATCCCGTTCTCAGAAAAAAGAGCAGAGAGGTTGAGGTTTTTGACGATAAACTCGGCAAACTTCTCGACGATATGCACGAAACCATGATCGCGGCTGACGGTTGCGGACTTGCAGCTCCCCAGGTCGGGCTTCTCAAGCGCGTTGCCGTTGTAGAGACTGAAGACGGATATTTTGAATTCGTCAATCCCGTCATAGTATCTCAGTCGGGCAGACAGCAGGGACCTGAAGGTTGTCTCAGCGTTCCCGGAAGAAGCGAAGAGGTCGTGCGCCCCAACAAAATTACCGTGATTTTCCAGGACAGAAAGGGAAATAAACTCAAAGGCACGTTCGAAGGTTTTCTTGCGCGCGCTTGTTGCCATGAATTCGACCATCTTGACGGAATTCTTTATTACGATAAGGCGGTGAAGGAATGAAGATAATTTTTATGGGTACGCCCGATTTTGCCGTGCCCGCGCTTGAATCTATAGTCAGAGCGGGAAACGAGGTCGTCGGCGTCGTTACTCAGCCTGACAGAGCGAGAAACCGCGGCGTAGTGTCTTTTTGCCCCGTGAAGCAGAAGGCGACGGAACTCGGACTCAGAGTTTTTCAGTACGAAAAGGTAAGAGTTGAAGGCTATGAAGATCTCCGTGCGCTTAATGCCGACGTTATGGTAACATGCGCTTACGGTCAGATCCTCGATCAGAAACTTCTCGATATGACGCCTTACGGCGTGCTCAACGTGCACGCTTCGCTGCTTCCGAAGTACAGAGGATCTTCTCCTATACAGTGGGCAGTGATAAACGGTGAAAAAGTTACGGGCATAACCATAATGAAGACGGCTCTCGGCGTTGATACGGGAGATATTCTTCTTCAGAGAGAGATGGAAATATTGCCTGAAGAAACGGCGGGAGAACTCTTTGACAGACTGGCTGTAAAAGGCGGTGAAGCGATCGTCGAAGCGCTCAGACTCGTAGAGGAAGGAAAAGCTCGCTTCACGCCTCAGAACGAAGATGAAGCGACATGGTATCCGATGTTTAAAAAAGACAGCGGAAAACTCGATTTTTCCAAGTCTCCCGAAGAGCTTGTAAATTTTATCCGCGGCACAAATCCGTGGCCGTCTGCATTCTGCAAACTGGACGGAAAGATATTCAAAATCTGGAAGGCGAGAAAGCTCAGAGAAGACGAGCCTTGCAACCGCAGATTTTATATGCAGGGAGAAATGGCTGAGTTTTTCGGCAAGCTCTGCATTGCGTGCGCAAACTCTCAATTCCTTGTTCTCGAAGAGGTTCAGCTCGAAGGCGGAAAGCGTATGAGCGCACAGGATTTTATGCGCGGACATTCTGAATTAAACGGAGTACAACTCACAAATGAGTGATTTAAAGGTTTGTTACAACATACTGTCGCAGGTCTATAAACAGCAGGCTTACGGCTCAATATCTCTTACGAACAAACTTAACGAGGCAAAAAACCGCGATTTTGTAACGCGGCTTGTCTACGGTGTGCTCCGCAATGACGTAAAATACGATTATTACATATCGAAAATGGCGGCAAAAAAGCCGCAGAACAGCGCGATCATCCTTCTGAAAATAGGAATGTACTGCATCGAAGAAATGGACAGTATGCCTGATTACGCTGCTGTAAACAATACCGTTGAGCTTACCAAAGAAATAGGCAAACAAGGCTCTTCGGGATTTATAAACGGCGTTCTGAAGGCGTTCTGTCGTCAGAAACCCGCTTTGCCGTCTGACGAGGTTCAGAAACTTTCAGTCGAGGCTTCTGTTCCTCTTTGGATAGTCAGACAGTACATAAAGCAGTTCGGCATTGAAAACACGCGCAGATTTCTCACTTGTCAGCCTCTCGAACTGGAACACGCGCGCGTCAATTTAAAGAAAACAGAGGTTGAGGCGGTAAAACAAAGGCTTACGAATCTCGGCGTCGAATATATGACCGACGAAGAAAACAAGGATTGCCTTTTTGTCCGCAACGGTCAGAAAATAAGACCTCTTTTCGATGCGGGGCTGATCACGTTTCAGTCTCTTACGTCGGTAAGATGTTGCAGGACAGCGGCTGTAAAAGACGGAGACGAAGTGCTTGATATGTGCGCCGCTCCCGGCGGTAAAAGCGTATATTTTGCAGGCGTCGGAGAAAACGTAAAAGTTCTCAGCACGGATATATATCATCACAGACTGGAGCTTATACAGCAATACGCGCGTCGTATGGGCGTAAAACTCGAAGTCAGACTGATGGATGCAACTCAATGCAACAAAGCGCTTTTCAATTCTTTTGACGTCGTGCTTTGCGACGTGCCTTGCAGCAATCTCGGCGTTGCGGCGAAGAAACCCGACGTATATCTTTTCAAGGATAAGGACCGCATTTTCTGCATAACTCAGACTCAGGCGAAAATTCTTGAAAACGGCGCAAAATACGTCAAAGAAGGCGGCACTTTGGTGTATTCGACCTGCACATTGCTTAAAGAAGAAAACGAAGATATAATAAAGAAATTCCTCAAGCAGAATAAACAGTTCAGCTTGGAAGATCAGAAGACTTATCTTCCTGACGACAAGGGCTCTGACGGATTTTTCGTCGCAAAGATGAGGAGGTTGTGATGAAACTGCTTTGCGATTTGTCTTATAACGAGCTCAGCGAGCTTCTTAAAGAATACGGTCAGCCTGTCTTCAGAGCGAAGCAGGTTTTCGGACATATAGTTCACGGCAAAGAACTTGACGAGATGAGCAATATTCCAAAAGACCTGATAAAGAGGCTTAAGGATGACGGCTGGCGCGCACTCGGACTCAGCGTGGAACAAAGCTTTAAATCTGCGATAGACGGCACGGTAAAATATCTTTACGCTCTCAGTGACGGCAATATAATAGAAGGCGTGCTTATGCGCTATAAATACGGCAACACGCTTTGCGTGTCAACTCAGGTGGGTTGCGCTATGGGGTGCAGATTCTGTGCGTCGACTCTGGGCGGACTGGTGCGCAATCTTACCGCGGGAGAAATACTTTCTCAGGTTCTTGTCGTAAACGCTTTGAATGAAGACAAGCAGCACCGCGGCGTTACCAACGTCGTGCTTATGGGAAGCGGCGAGCCGCTTGATAATTACGACAACGTAACGAAGTTCCTGAATCTGCTATCGGCTGAAGAAGGTCTGAATATATCGAAGCGCAACGTGTCGCTTTCGACATGCGGACTTTGCGAAAAAATGATAAGACTTGCAGACGAAGGCTTTACCCCTGTGCTTACGGTGTCTTTGCACGCTCCGTTTGACAATCTTCGCCGCAGAATTATGCCGATTGCAAATAAATACACTGTTGCGCAGGTTATCGGCGCGGCAAAATATTATTTTGAAAAAACAGGGCGCAGAGTTATCTTCGAGTATTCTATGATAGAAGGAGAAAACGACACCGAAGAATGTGCAAAAGAGCTTTCAAGGCTGCTTAAAGGTTTTTCGTGTCACGTCAATCTTATACATCTCAATTACGTTAAGGAACGCGGACTAAAAGGCTCAGGAGACTCTGCTATTGACAAATTCAGAAAAATTCTGGATAATAACAATATAAGTTGTACTGTGCGCCGCAGTATGGGATCTGATATCCAGGGCGCGTGCGGTCAGCTGAGAAGAAAATATATAGAAGACAAAAGCAAATAATATTATTAATTAATAATTAGTATTAATTAGCAACATAAAGTAACAAATGGCAATTGGAACAATAACGCAAGGACAAATCATAAAAGGAGTCGCCGGCAAGTACAGCGTAAAAACACAGGACGGTCGCGTTCTGCGTTGTTTTGCGCGCGGCAGACTCAGAGAAGGCGAACTTTACGTCGGTGACGAAGTAGAGGTTGAAGTATTTGCCAAAGAATGCGTTATCAAAAACGTATTGCCCAGAAAAAGTATGCTTGTAAGGCCGTACGTAAGCAATATCGACGGCATAGTAATTGTTATTTCTCCTTTGCCTAAACCCGATCTGCTTCTTGTGGACAAACTTATAATAAGTTGTATTCAGCAAGAAATCGATTGTGTGCTATGCGTGAATAAATGCGATATGCAAGGCGTAGATGAGCTTTATGACGAAGTTAAAAAAGAATACGGTTCAATCGTTACCGTTTTGCTTGCTAGCGCTGAGGACGGAAGAGGCGTAAAAGAGCTGAAGGACATAATAAGCGGCAGATATTATTGTCTGGCGGGTCAGTCAGCTGTAGGCAAATCTTCACTGATAAACGCGCTTGTCGGAGACAAGATCATGGAAACAGGCGAACTGGGAGAAAAAAGCGGCAGAGGAAAGCATACTACGCGTCACGTTGAAATAATCGAGTTTGAGGACGGAACGAAAATTGCAGACACCTGCGGTTTTTCAAGGTTTGAAATACCTTTGTTTGATCCGATGTTCCTTGCAGGATATTATATCGATTTTGACAAATACCGTGAAAATTGCAGATTCAGAGGCTGTACGCATACTGTTGAAGAATGTTGCGGAGTAAAAGAAGCTGTCGAACTGGGAGAGATCCCCAAAGAACGCTACGAAAGATATTTAAAATTATACGAAGAATTCAATCAAAGATGGGAGAAAAGATATGGCTGATGTATTGATCGCACCGTCTATATTGTCCGCAGATTTTGCGGCTATGGGCGATGCTGTGAAAAATCTTAAAAAATGGAATGCAGACTGGGTGCATTGCGACGTTATGGACGGAGAATTTGTCCCCAACATCACTTTCGGAATGCCTATGGTCGAAGCGCTCAGACGTAATACCGATATGTTTCTTGACGTGCACCTGATGATAGTCAAGCCAGAACGTTATGTTGAACGCTTTGTAAAAGCCGGAGCTGACCTTGTAACATTTCATCCTGAAGCAAGCGAAGATCCGTTCGGTACTATAGAAAAAATAAAGGCTATGGGAGCAAAGGCAGGCATTGTGCTCAATCCTGATATTCCTTGCAATGTTGCAAAGGATTTTGTCAGCAAGGTCGATCTCATTATGCTCATGGGCGTTTTTCCGGGATTCGGAGGTCAGAAGTTTATTCCTGAAGTCATGGAAAAGATATCTGAGCTTAAAGAAATGACCAAAGGAACAGACGTGTTGGTTGAGCTCGACGGCGGCGTTACTTTGGAGAATGCTCCTGAAATGGTAAAAAGAGGCCTTGACGTAATGGTTGCCGGGAATGCGGTTTTTAAAGCAGCCGATCCTGCGCGCGCAATAGAATGTCTTAAGACAGGAAAGACATCGCTTTAAAATAAATCTGATTATCAAACTCAATTTTTTTATTGAATAAATTCATTGGAATTGATATGATCATCGCAATATGCGGTGGTCATTTTTTTTTGTAAATGAAAACTCTAAACTATATGATGTTTTAAGTTGTGTATGTCTACATATTTAATTTTGCTCATTGAGCATTGTGTCGGAGTGGAGATAGAATATTATTTGAATAGCTATAAGATTAATTTGGTCGTTAATATAAAAGTTTATCGGATTAAAAATATAGTGTTAAGCTTTCTGTTTGAACAAATTAATCGAATGGTTTAAACATTTGTTTGATCTGTTCGACAACTGAAATCATGTTGTTTGTAATACGAAAGATTTAATTTTTTAATGAAAGTATATACATAAATTATTTATTATTAATAAGTAATAATAAGTATTGATATATTTGCAATTTAAATTGTGTAACAAATATTATATTTGTTTCATATTATAAATCAGATTGATCGGAGGTATGGTTATGAAAATATATTGCATTAATCCGCCAAGAATAATAAAGGCAATACTCAGAATGTTTTGCAGACAGGATAAAAAGTGTTGCTGATCTGAATAGTCGAATTCAGTAGGATTTGCATAAATAAGCGAGATGTAGACCGTGTTGAAGGTGTCCTGGCTATTCCTGAAGCGCGATAAGGCTGATTGATTTGTGAATGTAAAACGGATACGTAGTTGGCACTTTCTGTAGATATTTACATAATATTAATTGATAAACATAAATAATAATTAAAAATATTATAGTATAAATATAGCCAACATAATAAATGTAATGCTTTTCAATAGTGTTTTGTAGCAGAGTAGAAAGTGAATAAAAAAACGGACGCATTTCTGCGTCCGCATTAGTTACCGTTTAATATAAATCAGTCGTTGGATTCGGTTGTCTTATCAGCCTTGTTCATCGTTCTGAGGCATCTTGTGCAGACATAACCCTTGACCTGTTTGCCGGTTTCGTCGATAAAGTCTACCTTCTGAACGTTTGCTCCCCAGGCTCTTCTATATTTACGGTTAGAGTGGCTGACCTTGTTGCCGCTCTGCTGACCTTTACCACAAATACTGCATACTTTGGACATAGAAAAATCCCTCCTGACTTATTCGTTGCCTAAATATACTAGCATTAAAAAAAGAAAAAATCAACAATTTTCAACCTTATTTTGAATTTTTTTTATTAAATCCGTAGCTTTTCTTTTTTATACTTAGATGCGACTTGCTTCACGAATGCTGAGAGTAACTGAAAACTGTCTGATTTTCGGTTGAAAACCCGTTTTATGCACTGTTTTCAGAATGTTATCGGCTTAAGATTTACCTTTGACGATGAGTTTTTATCTTTCTGAATTTAAATTTAAGTATAAATTTTTGTTCTGAAACAGCATATTTTTGTTGAAACGTGTTAGTTTTGGATATTTGTGCGTATATTTATATAAAATAAACGCTTGCAAAAATTTTATCATTCGTGTAATATAAAGTTATGGCAGTAAAGACAACTAACAGATACGGACGAATTACTATTTCTGACAGCGCCATCGCTATGACGGCGCACTATTCTGCCGCCGATTGTTACGGCATTGTGGATTTGGTTTCCAGACGTCTGACCGACAGCCTTATCGAGCTTTTTAATAAACAACCTGCAGGTAAGGGCGTGAAGGTCGAGACTGTGAATAACAAGATATATCTTGAGTTGTATGTGGTGCTCAGAGACGGCGTTAATGTGGAAGCGGTGTGCGATTCTGTTCGCAGCACCGTAAAGTATGACGTAGAGACTTACACGGGTATGCGTGTGAGCGGAATTGTGGTAAACGTTGTCGGCGTGAGACTTTAATGGAGAAAAATTGATGAAAATAATAGACAGTTCAAAGCTGAAAGAGATGTTCCTCGGCGGGTACAAAAATCTTCAGCTTCATAAGGCTGAGGTGGACGCTCTCAACGTGTTCCCTGTGCCTGACGGCGATACGGGTACGAATATGTCTTTGACTATCGCATCGGCCGTAAAAGAAATTGAAAATCTGCAGGGCGATTGTTCTCAGATATTGCTGGACTTTTCGCGTGGCGCGCTCAAAGGCGCAAGAGGTAACTCGGGCGTTATATTGTCCCAGATAATCAAAGGACTTGCAAGAGTTCTCAGTGACGTTAAAAACATTACTACAAAAGAATTTGCCGTTGCGCTGCTTAGTGCCAGAGACGTTGCTTACAGCGCTGTTACAAAACCTAAGGAAGGCACGGTGCTTACCGTTATCAGATTTATGGCTGAAAATGCGCAGTCTATCGCGGCAAAGAACGCTTCTTTCCTTACATTTTTCCCTGCACTTTTAGCTAAGGGAGAAGAAATTCTCAAGCAAACTCCCGAGATGCTTCCCGTGCTTAAAAAAGCGGGCGTTGTTGACGCAGGCGGACAAGGTTTGCTTTACGTTTTCGAAGGCTTCTATAAAGCGCTTGCAGGCATAGAAATCGCTCAGCCTGAAGGCGAACAGGAAGAACATAAGGCTGTGCTTCCTCAGCTCGATACGGTCGGCAATGACGAACACGATCTTGACAATATCAAATTCGCTTATTGCACGGAATATTTCATAATCAATCTTAAAAAACACGTTACCGACGAGGATATAGAAAAACTCCGCGACAAACTGATGGCTATCGGCGACTGCGTTATCGTAATCGGAGACATCAACCTCGTAAAAGTACACGTACACACCAACACTCCCAACCGCGCGCTTTATTATGCGTTGCAATTGGGTGAACTCGATAAAATAAAGATCGAAAATATGCTTGAGCAGCATCGTGCTCTTGTCAAGGCGCGTGAGGCGAACAAGAAACCTATCGGTATGGTTTCGGTATGCGCAGGCGAAGGCGTTGCCGCTATGTTCAAAGAGCTTACCGTTGACGAAGTTATCGAAGGCGGTCAGACGATGAATCCCAGCGTTGAGGATATCCTTCATGCAGTTGAAAAGGTCAACGCTGAAAGCGTGATCATTCTTCCCAACAATAAAAACATAATTATGGCTGCGGAGCGCGTAAAAGAACTTACCAAAAAGAGATGCGTCGTTCTGCCTACGACCGAAGTGCCTGAAGGAATCAGCGCTGCAATCGTGTTTGACCCGTCTCTCGACGTAAATACCAACGTTGAGGAAATGACAGAGGCTTTCAGACGCATTAAATGCGGCGAAGTTACTATGGCTATAAGAAATACCGAGCTTGACGGTTTTAAGATCTCTGAAGGCGATTATATCGGTCTGGACAGCAAAAAGATAGTTTCAAAGGCTGATAATATTGAAAGCGCTGTTATAGACCTTATCGAAAAGCTGAAAGACGATGACGGCGAAGTGATCACTCTTTACTACGGACAGGACGTCAAAGAGGAAGAAGCAAACGCTCTGGTTGCGCAGATCGAAGAGCGTTTTGACGATTGCGAAGTGGTCTGCTACAACGGCGGTCAGCCTCATTACTATTATATGGTATCTGTTGAATGATATAGTTAAAATAAGTATCATAGAAAATAATTGTATTATAATCGAATCAAAACTCCGCAAGTGCGGAGTTTTTTATTTTTATTGTTTAGCTTTGTTTGATCGGTGATTGCGCTCTTTTAAATTTTAAGAATACCGCTGTAAGTTTTTAATTTTAAAGTCAACATTAATCGACTAGGAATTGACGTTATGGTATAATTTCAGTATGAAACTTACAGATCTTAAAGGCGTGGGAGAAAAGACCCTGCAAAAACTTGCAAAACTCGGCATTACAGATGAAAGGACCTTACTTGACTTTTTGCCTAAAAGCTATTGGGATATGACCAAAGAGGGTGATTTGTCTTGCGCTGAGCACGGTGAATATATTCTTCTTAAAGGCGAACTCGTGAAGCTTACCAAAGTTGTCAAGGTTCGTGCCGGACTTAATTTTTTCAGGGCGGAGATTGCAACGCAGGGCGTCAATGTAAAACTCGTATGGTTTAATGCGCCGTATCTGAGGAGTAATCTCGAAGAAGGACAAAGATATACCGTATGGGGCAAGGTTTCGAAAAAAGACGGAAAGACGGAGATAATCAATCCCGGATTTGAACCTGAAGACGGAACGAGACTCAGCGGTATTGTGCCGATATATGCTACGAAGGGATTGATTCAACAATCCGTTATGCGCAAAATAACGGCAGACGCTGTTGAAAAATGCAGAGTTGAGCCGTTGCTGGAGAGTTATGATCTGATGCCGCTTGAAGACGCTTACAGATATGCTCACGTTCCTCTCGATAAGAGAACGGCTTATATTGCCAGGAGAAGGCTTGCGCTCGAAGAGCTTACAGCAAAGCTCTGCGCTTACAGATTGGCAAAAGCAGGCAGTGAAGGACGTAAACTCAGAACCTATAAACTGGGAAATGACAGTATGGACGATATGGTTGCGTCTTTGCCGTTCGTTCTATCTGATTCGCAACTAAGAGCGATAAATGACGTTATGGACGATCTGAAAAGCGATCGTCGCATGAACAGAATGCTTCTCGGTGACGTCGGGTGCGGAAAAACGGTTGTTGCTCTGATAACAATGGCGTATGCGGTAAGATGCGGATATCAGGCCGCTCTGATGGCTCCGACGGAAATTCTTGCCCGTCAGCATTTTGACAACGCTGTAAAACTTTTGTCGCCTTACGGTATAAAATGCGCTTACCTTGCAGGCAGTCTTTCAGCGTCGGAGAAGAGGAGTATATATAATGATATAAAAAGGGGAGACGTTGATGTCGTCATAGGTACGCATGCGGTCATAAGCGACAAGGTGGAATTCTGCAATCTCGGATATATCGTTATAGACGAGCTTCATAAATTCGGTGTAAGACAAAAGAGCTTGCTCGAGAATAAGTCTCTCGCCGTTGACGTTGCGATCATGAGCGCTACTCCCATACCGAGAGTTCTTGCGCTGGGTGAATACGGAGACATAGACGTCAGCGCTATAGAGAGCAGAAAAACGATTGACGAATATCCCAGGACGCACGTTGTACCTGCAGGTAAAGAAAAGGCGATGTTCGGATTTGTAAGAGAACATTGTCTTAACGGTGAGCAAACTTATATAGTATGTCCGCTTGTGGAGGACAGTGAAGGTCTTGAAGTCAGCTCGGCAAAATCCGTATATTCAGAGCTGAAAGAAGGCGCGTTTTCGGATTTGTCTGTAGGGCTTGTTTACGGCGGAATGAAAGACGAAGCTAAAGAGAAAGTAATGGACGCGTTTTATCGCGGAGAGTATAACGTTCTCGTTGCGACAAGCGTTGTCGAAGTCGGTATAGACAGCAAAGACGCAACGATAATATGTGTGATGAATGCCGACCGTTTCGGCTTGGCGTCGCTTCATCAGTTGAGGGGCAGAGTCGGCAGAAGAAGCGGGCAAACGTCATACTGCTTTCTGCATACGCTTAAAGACGAAGAGTGTGAAAGACTTAAGATCCTTTGTGATAATCCTGACGGATTTGCGATAGCTGAAGAAGATGCAAGGATAAGAGGATACGGTGATTTTCTCGGATTCAGACAGAGCGGCGGTGCGGGGGCTGCGCTTATAGACAAGAGCCTTCTTGCAAGAAGCAAAGCTTATCTCGAAGAGCTGTTTAAGCCTGAAAACAGGGCGAAGCTGGAAAATCCGAGGATAAAAGAGTTCTTAAATAAGGCAAAAAATATATCTATGACCTGACGATGGCAGGGTAGAGTATTCTAAATTAAGTCGAAATTTAGAAATAAATATTGCAAAAATCCTTTATTTATCGCATATTTGCCTGTTTTTGCGCGTATTGATAGACTAATTATTATTTTTATTATATAATATTTATATCTTCAGGCTAAAGGTGTTTTATGACTAAAAAATTCAGACAGCCGCAGGGTGTCAGCGACGTTTTGACCCGTCAATGTTATTCTAAAAACAAAATGGAAGGTCAGATCCTTGACTGTTTCGCACGTTACGGATACAACCAGATAGACACTCCGGTGCTCGAGTACGGAGACCTTTATTCCGCAGGTGCGGGCAAGGTCAACATGAACAAACTTTTTAAACTTACCGATTACGATGGCAGTCTTCTCGTGCTTCGTCCCGATATGACTATGCCTATTTCTCGTATAGTCTCGACTAAGATCCCTGAAGGGAAATACAAGTTCTGTTATAGAGGAAAGATGTTCCGTTTTTCGCAGGGCGAAGGCATGAGAGAATTTACTCAGGTAGGCATCGAGCTTATGGGAGCAAAGGGCATCTGTTATGACGCAGAAGTCGTTTCACTTGCGATTGAGGCTCTGCTTGAATCCGGTCTCGACGATTTTATTCTCGATATAGGTCATGTGGGATTTTTCAAAGGTCTGCTTGCTTCGCTTCGCCTCAGCGATGAAGAGAGAAAAGAACTTGCCGTTCTGGTTGAAAGCAAGAATTCTATAGGTGAACAGTTGTTTGCTAAAAAGACGGGACTTTCTCACGAGGAGCAGGAACGCATACTCAAGATGCCCATGCTTTTCGGCGGAGAAGAAGTTTTTGAAGAAGCGAAAAAATATTGCGTTAACGACGAGATGACAGAAGCCGTCGACACACTTGAAAAACTCAACAAGATACTTAAAGCTCAAGGGTATGATAAATACGTCAGCTACGATTTGTCTCTCGTCGGAGAGATGTCGTATTACAGCGGCATCGTGTTTAAAGGCATGTGTGAGCACGTCGGTTCGTCGATACTCTCGGGCGGAAGATACGATCATCTGTGCGACAGCTTTGACAGAGATATCCCCAGCGTAGGATTTGCGATCGGATCTGATATGCTCCTGACTGCGCTTGCCGCGGCAGGAAAGCTTCCGGTAAGAGAAAGCAGAGACGTTGCTGTAGGCTGCAGCGAAGACGCGATCGCTGTCGCTCTTTCTTTCGTAAGAGAGTTGACAAACGAAGGCAAGTGCGTTGTCAACATGAACGTATGCTCTGAAAGTGAAGTTGCCGAATATGCAAAAAACAACAACACAAAACAGGCTTATTACGTCGACGGCGATAAGCCGCGCCGCATAGTATAGAGGAATAAGGAATATGGATAAAACGGTTACATTTGCACTCGCCAAAGGGAGACTCGCTGAAAAGTCGGCAGAGCTTTTGCAGAAGTGCGGCATAGATTGCGCAAACATTCTCGAGCCTACGCGTAAGCTGGTTCTGACTGATATGAGCGGCAGATACAAATTTATATTTGTCAAACCGAGCGACGTTCCCGTTTATGTTGAACGCGGTGTCGCAGATATCGGCGTTGTCGGCAAGGACACGCTGATGGAAGACGGTGCCGACGTTTACGAGATCGCAGATCTTGGTTTTGCAAAATGCAAACTTGCGGTAGCGGGTTATCCCGGTTTTGACCTCGGAGATAAGACGGGACTAAAGGTTGCTACAAAATACGGCAACATTGCACGCAACTATTTTGAGAGCAAAGGACAGAACGTTGAAATAATCACGCTTCACGGCTCTATTGAGCTTGGACCTATCGTCGGGCTTTCAGACGTAATTCTGGACATAGTCGAGAGCGGAAAAACCCTTAAAGAAAACGGTCTTTGCGTGCTTGAGGACGTATGCGACGTTTCGGCAAGACTTATCGTCAATAAAGTAAGTCTTAAAACCAAGGCTCAGGATATCAAACCGCTTGTAGAAAAGATATTTGCGGCACTTGAAGAAAACCGCGGCTGACGATTTTTACAAAGAATAAAGAGGGTAACGATATGATTCCGATAATAAAATACGGCACAGAAGATATGTCAAGGGTTTACGGTCGCACTCAGCTGGGCAACGCTGAGTTTGTAGGCGCAGTGGCTCAGATCATATCTGACGTAAGAAAAGACGGGGACAAAGCGCTTTTTGCCTACGCAGAAAAGTTCGATAAGGCGCAAGTGAATGCTGACAACCTTCTCGTAACCAAGGAAGAGATTGAAGCGGCTTATGCGGAGGTGGACGGAAAGCTCGTTGAAAGTATCCGCCGAGCAAAAGCCAATATACTCGCTTATCATTCTCGTCAGAGAGATAAGTATTCCAATGAATTTTTCAAGGCGGGAGCTGACGGCAAAAGCACTCTCGGCTGGATATACAGACCGCTTTCCCGCGTTGGATTGTATGTGCCGGGAGGTAAGGCAAGTTATCCTTCGACTGTGCTTATGACGGCTCTTCCCGCGGTTGCGGCAGGAGTTGAAGAAATCGTAGTTGCCACTCCCAATATAAAAAATCCGCTTATTCTTGTCGCATGTGCAGAATGCGGCGTAAAGAAGATATATAAGGTCGGCGGCGCTCAGGCGATCGCGGCGCTTGCTTACGGCACAGAGAGTGTTGAAAGAGTCGATCTTATAGCAGGACCCGGCAACGTATTCGTAACTCTTGCAAAGAAGCAGGTTTTCGGAGACGTGGCGATAGATATGATCGCAGGACCAAGCGAAATTCTTGTGATTGCAGACGAAAACGCTGACGCAGAACTCGTTGCGGCGGATATGCTTTCTCAGGCTGAACACGATGAACTGGCGGCTTCGATACTCGTTACGACAAGTGAAAAACTTGCGAAAGAAGTGCAGAGACAGATTGCTCAGCAGGCAGATCTTCTTCCGCGCAAAGAAATAATAGAAAAATCACTTGTAAACAACGGTGCGATCGTGCTGTGCGACAATATCGATCAGGCTGTTGAAGTAGCAGACAAGGTTGCTCCCGAGCATCTCGAGGTGTGCACGGCAAACGCTCACGACGTGGCACTCAGGCTTAAAAACGCAGGCGCAATATTTGTCGGCGGATACAGTCCCGAGCCCTTGGGCGATTATTTCGCAGGACCTTCGCACGTGTTGCCCACGAGCGGAAGCGCAAGATTCAGCAGTGTGCTCAGCGTAGATACATTTATGAAGAAGACAAGTTATATCGCGTACGACAAAGACGATTTGCTTAAGGGTGCAGACGATATAATTTCTATAGCTCAGAGCGAGGGCTTCGATGCTCACGCCAATACGATAATAAGGAGAAAAAGCAGATGAACAGAACGGCTACTATTGAAAGAAAGACCAAAGAAACTCAGATCAGACTGTCTGTAGGGCTTGATGGCTCGGCAAAAAATTCTATTGATACTGGTATAGGATTTTTTGACCATATGCTTCAGCTTTTCTCCTGCCATTCAGGTATGGATCTGGACGTTGTCTGCAAAGGCGATACCAGAGTTGACGGGCATCACTCAGTTGAGGACATCGGTATTGTTCTCGGCAAGGCGATAAACCAGGCTCTCGGAGACAAGATGGGAATTGCGCGTTATGCAAGCAAAACCATTCCTATGGATGAATCGCTTGCAACGGTTACCGTCGATATAAGCGGAAGACCTTTTCTTGTTTTCAATGCGGAACTTTCAGGCAAGGTCGGAGATTTCGATCTTGAGCTTGTCGAGGAGTTTTTCCGCGCGGTAGCGACTTACGGCGGAATAACACTGCACGTAAATCTGCATTACGGAAGCAATTCTCACCACAAGGCAGAATGCATTTTCAAGGCTTTCGCACGCGCAATGAAAGAGGCGGTAAACGTTGTCGGCACAGAGCTTCCTTCTTCAAAAGGACTGATAGAATGATGATAGCCATAGTCGATTACGGTATGGGCAATCTGCGCAGCGTGCAGAAGGCGTTCGAATATCTCGGTTACGATGCGGCGATTACTGATCAGACAAAGTCGCTTGCCGAAGCGTCTCATATAGTGCTGCCCGGCGTCGGTGCTTTCCGAGACGCGATTGCGGCTTTGAAGCAAAAAGGACTTGACGAGGTTATAAAAAAAGAGGTAGCAAAAGGCAAACCTTTTCTCGGAATATGTCTCGGCATGCAGATGCTTTTCGATAAAAGTCTTGAGGACGGAGAGTATGAAGGACTCGGGCTAATCGGCGGCGAAGTTGTCAGGTTTGAGACAGAACTCAAGATTCCGCATATCGGCTGGAATACACTTTTTTACAATAAACGCACTCAGCTTTTTAACGGTATTGAAGACAATAACTTTTACTTTGTTCACAGTTACCATGCGGCGAAAGTTGCGAAAGAAGACGTTGAAACCACTTGCGTTTACGGTTATGAATTCGTTTCTAGCGTAAACAGAGACAATGTGTGGGGCGTTCAGTTTCACCCTGAAAAAAGCGGTGATACGGGACTGAGATTACTCAAGAATTTCGGAGAGATAAAATAATGATATTATTTCCTGCGGTAGATATATTGGATAACCGTGCGGTAAGACTTCTGTACGGAGAGAGGGACAAGGTTACCGACTACGGCGAACCTGCTGAGCTTGCTTCAAAATGGGCGGCATTAGGGGCAGAATATCTTCACGTTGTTGACCTTAACGGCGCTTTTGACGACTCTGCAGTAAACAGAGAGACTCTCAAAAGACTTGTTAAGGAGATCAATATTCCTGTTCAGCTCGGCGGCGGGATTAAAACTCTGGATAAGATCAAGTTTTATCTCGAAGAGGTCGGCGTAACCCGAGTTATAGTAGGAACGGCGTGTGTTACCGCTCCCGATATGGTGGACAAAGCTTGCGCTTTGTACGGCAATAAAATTGTAGCGGGGATTGATTGCAAAGACGGTTTCGTAGCTATAAAAGGCTGGGTCGAAAAGAGCGCGCTTACAGCAGAAACGGTAGCTCTTCAGATGAAAGAACGCGGCTCGGATACCGTGGTGTATACTGACATCAGCAGAGACGGCGCGCTTACGGGCGTGAACGTTGAAGCTACGGCAAAACTTGCTGAAAAAACAGGTATGAATATAATCGCAAGCGGCGGAATGAGTTCGCTTGACGATATTGAAAAACTTATGAGCAGAAACGTTTACGGCGCAATTCTTGGCAGGGCGATTTACAACGGTAATATCGATCTTTCAGAAGCGTTGAAGACGGTGAAAAGAGGTTGAAATGCTGGCTAAGAGAATTATTCCGTGTCTTGATATAAACAAGGGTCGCGTCGTAAAAGGAGTGAACTTTGTCAATCTTATAGATGCGGGAGATCCTGTTGAAGTTGCAAAGACTTACAACGCGATGCGTGCGGACGAGATAGTTTTTCTCGATATAACGGCGTCACATGAAGGTCGCGCAACCATGTATGACGTGATTTCAAAGGCGGCGGAGAAAGTGTTTATACCTCTCACGGTAGGCGGAGGGATTTCCACCGTTGAACATTTCCGCAATCTGCTCAATCTGGGAGCAGATAAGATAAGCATAAATTCTGCGGCGGTTAAGAACCCTGATCTTATTACGGATGCGGCGTTGAGATTCGGCAGACAATGCGTAGTCGTCGCTATTGACGCTAAACGCAATGACAAAGGCAGTTTCGACGTCTATCTGAACGGCGGAAGAATCAATACTGAAAAAGACGCGATAGATTGGGCGGTTGAAGCAGAAAAACGCGGCGCGGGAGAAATACTTCTGACAAGTATGGATTGCGACGGTACAAAAGCAGGATATGATATCGAATTGACCAGACGGGTTGCCGAAGCGGTCGGAATACCTGTTATTGCAAGCGGCGGAGCGGGCAATATGCAGCATTTCAAAGACGTTCTGACTGACGGAAAGGCAGACGCGGCGCTTGCGGCTTCATTATTCCATTTCGGTGAGATGACGATATCTGATCTGAAGCAATATCTCGCTTTGAGCGGTGTGGCTGTCAGAATGTAATTGATAAGGTTGCTTATCGGTTGAATAACTCTATTATATAAAATTGAAATCATAACGCGAAAACAACAGTCGGCTAAGGCGAATAAAAGTTTGTCTGTGTCAGGCAGACGACAAAATTAAATGCTTTGTCAAATCGATACGGATATAGGACGATATTTTGTTGCAGTCGATTGTTTAAAATAAAAACTGTTTACCTAAAGGTAAAAATAAAAAGGCTTGCGTGAAATGCAGGCAAGACGAGAGGAAAAATGACAGAATTTAAGTTTGACGAGAAAGGATTGGTTTGCGCTATAGCGCAGGACGCTCTGAACGGCGAAGTGCTGATGCAGGCGTATATGAATAAAGAGGCGATCGATAAGACGCTGGAAACGGGATATGCTCATTATTACAGCAGATCGCGCAATTGTCTGTGGAAAAAAGGTGAGACCTCGGGACATACTCAGAAAGTCGTAAGAATGTGTTATGACTGCGATGCGGATTGTATTCTTATGGAGATAATCCAGGAAGGAGCGGCTTGTCATACAGGCAACCGCAGCTGTTTCTACCGTCAGCTTAAAGAATTTGAATTTACACCTGATTATAAGGTTGTATTTGAAGATGCAAAGACGATAAATGACAGGGCTTTGAATCCTGTTGAAGGCTCATATACCAATTATCTTCTTAATAAAGGTACTGAAAAGATTTGCAAGAAAATAGGTGAGGAAGCAACAGAAACCGTTATCGCGGCTTGCAAGGATAAAAAAGAAGAACTTGTCGGTGAGATATGTGATCTTGTTTATCACACTTTGGTGCTTATGCAGGACAGGGGGGTAACGATGCAGGATGTATTCCATGAGATGATGAGAAGAAAAGGCAAAGCTCCCAATCCTAAATACGCAAAAGACGATATCGTATCCAATAGCGATCAGATCAAGAATAAAGAATGATTATTACTGAAAAATACTAAACAAGCGCGCTTTATGCGCGCTTGTTTTTATGTCTCGATTTGATATATGTCCTAACTATTTACATTATTTCAAAATAAATAATAATAAAAAATAATTGATAATACTTATAAATAATATAATTCATAAATATTATTGCAAAACAAAAATCACTTTCGTATAAAATACGGCAAAGTTTTTAAATATATTGCAAAAAACTTATTGCAATTTACAAAGCAATTGATTAAAATATATTTATGAACTCGGAGATATAGCTCAGTTGGTTAGAGCGCTGTGTTCACATCGCAGAGGTCGCGGGTTCGAGCCCCTCTATCTCCACCACAAATAGGACAGTGCATTTTTGCGCTGTCCTTTTTGTATTGAGAAACGGGGTGAAGAACAGTATTGCATTTATGCTCGGGTTCGTCGCCGCAGTAAAAGAATAGTTGTAAGGTAGAAGCGTTGTGCGGCGGTTTTTGCCGCAGGCAAAGCCCCTCATAAAAAGTGATATTGAAATATGTCTGATGTGCCGTCAGGGCTTTAACTACGCTTAAGCACGAGCTCCTCTGTCTCCACCAAGTAAAAAAATTAAAAATTGCTTTGCCTAAGACGTTTGTTTATTGCCCTCTATGATGCCATAAATTAGTTTTTTCATATTAAAAAAACTATTGAAATTTATCTCTACTTATATTATAATGCAATAAACCTTTTGGGTAATCTAAGCATTAAAGAGGTAATTATGAAGTGTCCTAATTGTGGAAAAACTGAATTTGAGCAAATGCAACTTTATGAAATCTATTGCACCGAGGGTGGTGCCAAACAACTTGTAGAATCTTACGTGTGTATGAATTTTGGCAGAGTTGAATTATTCATGCCGCAAGAATTAATAAAAGAAAGGATTGAACAAAAACGTGTTGCCGAAGAAAGCAGACAAGCAGAAGAAAATCGAAAACATGAAGAAGAACGATTGAAAAATCGTATGCAAGAATTAGAACAATTTTTGCAAGATGAAAATCATACCCTTAAAGAATTGAAAGAAGCGCAAAGAGAATTAACAGAAATTCAAAATAAATTAAATATACAGATTCGACGCACCTATTTTAAATTATAGTTAGAGAGCGTCTATAAAAAATGCTTTTACCTTTCATTTTAAGTACTTGTTTGCTTTGTATAACTGGTTGTATTTCAATAAATTATCTATATCAAATGGAATGTCATTATTGGACATCTATAAAATTCGTTTTACATTATGATTTTTCCACCACAAAAAGGGCAGTGCAATTTTGCGCTGTCCTTTTTGTATTGAGAAACGGGGTGAAGAATAGTCTTGCATTTATGCTCGAGTTCGTCGCCGCAGTAAAAGAATAGTTGTAAGGTAGAAGCGTTGTGCGGCGGTTTTTGCCGCAGGCAAAGCCCCTCATAAAACAGTGATATTGAAATATGTTTGACGTACCCTCAGGGTTTTCGATACGCTTAGCGCGATCATCTGACTCCACTTATATTGCTATTAGATAAAGGAGAGAGTTTTTTATCTAAATTTCTTTGTTTATTAAGTCTGTTGCTAGCTTGCTGCCCAAATGAAAGGGGTTATATTTGTCAGCAAATTAAATCATTTATCAATATTGTTTTAAATTGTTAAATAAATATTGCAATAAAAATTTATCGTAGTACAATAAAATTTTATTGACATTTTATTTCCAATATAATATAATCAGGATAAAGCAATCAGGAGTGGTTATATGACGACAAAATCATTATTTTTTTGGGTACGTTTTTCTATAGTAGTTATCGCATTGTGCGGATTAACTGTTTGCGTGTTGTGGTATCCGTATAGTTTTTCGTTGATAAAAATAAGTTTGTTAGGTTCAAATTTATCAGAATTGACAACGGCGCAAAGTTGGGGACTGGTTTCATTCTATTGGGCAGCGTCAATACCGTGCTTTGCAATCTTGATAATTGCTTGGAAAATTTCGGCATACATAAAGACAGAACGACTTTTTACAAGTGAAGTAGCAAAGAAGATAAAGCTCTGTGCACTTATATTATTGATAGATTTAGGGGTATTCTTTATAGGCAATATTATCTTTTTGATATTGGGAATAAATGATTTTGCAATAATTTATTTCTTTCTAATTATCGGCGGATTGGTTTTATCCATATTTCTATCAGTACTTTCATATTACATTGCAAAAGCGGCAGAATTTCAAGAGATAAGCGACGGTACAGTATGATAATAATAAATATAGATGTTATGTTGGCAAAACGCAAAATGAGCGTTACGGAATTGACAGAAAAAGTAGGTTTGACCATGGCGAATATTTCACTGTTGAAAAACGGTAAGGTGAAAGCTATCAAATTATCTACTCTCAACAAAATATGTGAAGTATTGGAGTGTCAACCTGGCGATATTTTAGAATATTCCAAAGATAACGATACAACGAAGCAATTATAAAAACAGCTTTTTAATTGAAAGTTTGTGCGCATAAGCAGACTTATTAACATCAGGAGAAAGATATGCAAAAGTCAAAGAAAAAAATAGGTTGCTTGGTTGTAGCTTTAATAATAATTGCAGTTCTTGTTTTGTTGGTTCTATATTTTGGTTTCGGAATCCCGGATTTGGGAAGAAAAGAAATGTATAGCAAAAAGTATATAAAGAATAATACAGGAATAGAAATCCCTGAAAATGCTAAACTGGCATATCGTTATGATAATAAAAACTTTTTTCCTGTTCCCGGACGACTTCCCGGATATTATGTTTTTAAGTTTGATTCCGAGCCGTCAGAATGGCTTGAAGAAAACTCGTTTTCTAAAGATCATGACGAAGAGTTTGAAAGCAAATTTAAAGAGGATTTGCCTGATTGGATATTAGAAGAACTTTCTGCAGACTATATTGTAGACTTTGAAAAGCCGTATTATTGGCTAGAAGATCCAAATTTAATTTACTTTGTATATGCCCCCGATAAACTTATGCTTATCGTATTTGTAAGCAGCTTATAAAAACAAATTTTATTGCTAAAATGAAAAATGTAATTATTAAAATTTTTATGAAAGATATACAAATATAGCAAACCTCAATCCAGGTAAAAGAGCTTCCCAAAAAAGAAATGCGATTGTTTTATCTATTTTGCATTGGATGATTATTGCTTTGATTTTCAGTATTGTCGGGCTGGTGTCAAAAAGCTGGTTCTTTAGTTGGGTGCTTCTGATATTTGCGGTAATTATTTATATGTCATTGATATTTGTGCTGATATATTTTGACCGCGCAAATAAGAAAAACACGCGCTGACTTACCGTCAGCGCGATGTATTATTTGTGCTTTTGAAACCGCTATATGATTACAGCGGTTTTTGCAAACAAAAAATAGTTTTTTTATCAAAACGCAACCGCTGATTGACAAATTGTATGCATGACTGTGGTGGAAAAAGGCAAAATCTTATGGTATAATTTTTGTATAAATCAGGAGGTGTGTTGTAGTGATACTTGCAGATAAACTTATTAAGCTCAGAAAGATGAAAGGCTTATCGCAGGAAGAACTTGCTGAAAAACTCGGTGTAACAAGGCAAGCTGTTTCAAGGTGGGAAGGGGCTCAGACATATCCGGATTTGCAAAAAATTGTTTCTATTAGTGAATTTTACAATGTTTCTACCGATTATCTTTTAAAAGACGGTGAGGAAGACATTCAGAAGTCTTTCAAAGAGAGCCGATTTGCGGAAGCATATTCTGATCTTGCAAAGCAAAATAACAATGCATCTGAAAGCTGTAACTTGAGATTGGTTGATCAATCAGAAGCTAAAGAATTTGTAAGTGTAAAAAAGCATATGGCGGTCAGATATTCTTTTGCTTGCGTTCTATTCATTCTTTCGGTTTTACCTGCGACGATTATGGCACTGATTAAACTTGCTTTCAAACAATTCAACTCGGCAATTGCTTTGTCTGTGGGCGGAATAATGTTTGTTGCTATGATCGCGCTCGGTTGCTTCATTTTAGTAAAATCGTCAAAAAAACACGTCGAAATTCTGAGCAGGTTTAATGCGCCTTTTGAATTGGACTATCAGACGGAGCGCAACGTTACGATATGGAAACTTACGTATTTTCCTCATTACAGATCGTTGATTGTCGCGGCGACGTTGCTCGTGCTTATAATGATCATTCCCGTTTTGTACCTTTCTTTCAGAACAAACTGGATTGCAGTTGCAAGTTTATCTTTTATTACAATAGCGTGCGCGTCAGCAATATGTGTATACGTCAGGACGATATATAATTCATACGTTAAAATACTTAAAAAGGGCGTTGGAAACAACAAGAAGTCAGTATGGGACGTAGTTGCATTTCTGTCAGCGGTTTATTGGTTGTATGTCATGAGTACATATCCGCTTTTTGTCTATTTAACCGATATGGCTGATAAAAGATGGATTTTGTTTATAATCTATGCGGCAATTTATATTGTTGCGATGGTTTCTCTGTTAGTTTTCTTGAAAGTCAGGAAGATAAAAAACATAAAGGCGCAACAGATCACGGATTAAATAAATTTTTCTTCACAAAACCATTGTACGATAACAGCGGTTTTCCTTTATTTATGCGCTCCAGGGTGTAGCGTTGAAGCGCGTTTTCAGGGCTGTAATTTTTTCTGTCTTTTTTATAGCCGAAGACTCTGCGCTCGTTCATATCGCTGTCAGGAACGTATCCGAGCAGAGTAAACATATTTGCGAATTTAACGATGTTGCTGTCTTCTCCGAGTACTGTTCTGAAATCGGGGTTCAGCAGCCAGGTTATCACGGTATAGCAACGGTATTTGTAAGACGGATAATATTTTTTGAAAAACTCGTTTGCTCTCTGCAAAGAGTCGATACATTTATCGTTGTCCAGTTTTTCTCCTTGCGGGATGTGAAGAGTTATGCATTTTTCGCCTAGGCGGTAAGGACATCTGATAATGTTTTTTATTCCTGCATGAGGCAGTATCAGAAAGCGTGAAAACTCAAACTGGAGTCTTCCTATCCTGAATATCTTCATAGACAGGTGCTTTGTTATCCAGTGAATATTTTCAAGCCCTTTTTCTCCGTACTGATCGAAAGCGTTTGCGCACCAAATATTTATATCAGAAAAAGTGTCGAAGAAGATTTTGTCGTCAATGCCTTTTTCTTTATAATTCAGATATACGGAGGGGAGAGAATAAAGCACGACCGCAAGTCTTGAAATAAAATCCAGTTTCAACACTCCTTTGCATTTTCCGCGAAGGAGAAGGCGCGATTGTTTTTCGCAAACGTCCTTGATTTCACTGAAGCGTGTAAGCGCGGCATTCAGCAAATCTTCGTCAAGACCGAGTTTTTTGTAAAAATTTGAATTAATCATAAGTCCTCGACAATAATTATATATTGTATAAGAACGTCAGTCAACGGGTAAAACTGCGCAGAAAAGGCAAAAGATAAGGCATTTGAAAAATAAATAAAAAAATTGCTAAAAACACTTTACAATGAAAATTATTTTTGATATAGTAATAAAGCACTTAAGGAAGCATAGCTCAGCTGGGAGAGCACCTGCCTTACAAGCAGGGGGTCATAGGTTCGAACCCTATTGTTTCCACCAAATATTCCGTTTAATACGGATACCCTTTGAGCATAACGTCCGAATTCAGACATATAATGTTTTGATAAGACGTTATACTCATAAATAGGGGTTGTGCGGGAGTGGCTCAGTGGTAGAGCGTCGCCTTGCCAAGGCGAATGTCGCGAGTTCGAATCTCGTCTCCCGCTCCATTATTTTCAGCAAATTATGGCGCTATAGCCAAGTGGTAAGGCAAAGCTCTGCAAAAGCTTCATTCCCCAGTTCAAATCTGGGTGGCGCCTCCAGAAAACGAGTTGCAAAAGCAACTCGTTTTTTCATGTGAAAGAGAGTAGTGCAATTCAGTGTAACGTTTTTCGGCAGAGTTAAGATTCTTTTCTATGAATGAAAAATCATAAAGGACAATATGTTGATTTAAGTTTAATACAGTACGTTTATCTTGAGTTTTGTATTGTTTTTTTCTGATATTCAGTGATATTTTTAGCTATCAATTGACAAAAACCGATTTATACATTAAAATAACCATATCGTACTAGAGAGTGTGCAAAGATACAGCATAAAACCGTGGGTTTGAATAAAAAGATTGCTCACAGGTAAAACTCAAAATGCGACGGCAGGGTGTTTGGAGATACCGTTGATACGGGAGACAATATGAAAACTGTGTTTATTGTACTCGATATATTGCTTGCAACAGGCGTACTCTTGTTTATTCTTACAGGGTTGCCTAAGATAATCAATTATATTATAGGCATTTTCGGCGGCAGGCAAAAGCCTTTGCCCAAAGCTCAGAATTTGCATAAGTTTGCTGTTATAATTCCCGCGAGAAACGAAAGTTCGGTTATCGGGGATCTGCTTTCATGTATTCAGGCACAGACATTAAGCAAAGAGGCTTACGACGTTTATATTGCGGTGGAGAGTCTTGACGACCCCACTTGTGCTATTGCCAGAGATTTCGGTGCTGAAATTTACGTAAAACGCAATTTTGATAAAAACGGAAAGGGTTACGTTCTCGAAGAGGTCGTCGATCATATTTTCCAAAACCGCGCTGACAGGGGATACGAAGCTTTTATTATTATCGATGCGGACAATCTTTTAGAGCCCGATTATTTTGAAAAGCTGAACGATGCGCTCGATGCAGGCTATGATATTGCCGTAGGATACCGCAATTCCAAGAACTGGAACGACGGCTGGATTGCGGCAAATACAGGGCTGACGTTTACGCGTTTTTCGAGATTTGTCAATTATCCGAGGTCAAGAAGGGGAGACACCGTTCTGCTGACAGGCACTTGTTATTATATCAAGACGGATATAGTAAAAAAATACGGCGGCTGGCAGTGGCATTCGCTTACCGAAGACGTTGAGCTTACCACGGTTTCAGCGATAAACGGTTTCAAGACAAGATATATAGAAGACGCGGTCTTTTACGATGAACAGCCTACAGACCTGAAGACCTCTTTTATTCAGAGAAAACGCTGGGTAAAAGGTTTCTTCGACAACGGAAAAAGATTCAACGAAAGACTTTATCAGGGCGCGGTTTACGGCGGAAAAAGCGACAGAAGGACTTGCGCTGAAATGTTGTTCGGCGCTGCTTGCATGGCAAGTTTTGCGGTCTTCTTCGCAGCGTATATAATCGGCAATCTGTTCATCATGGTGAAATTTTTCGATACGCCGATCGCTTTTGCGGCGCTATACCGCTTTATAGGTGCGTGGGCAGGGTATTTCGTCGCGCTTTATATCGATTCTCTGATAATACTCATCAAAGAAAGAAAGCGTATAAAAATGAGCTTTCTCAGAAAGGCAGAAGCGGTTATCATGCGCCCCGTTTATTCGATGTTGTATGTTCCTGTAGCAATACTTGCATTGTTAAGCCCCGTGGAATGGACGCCTATAGAGCACAAAGTTAATGTGGTTGACGGAAAAACAGACAAAAAATAACACACGTCATCGTTCTTGCAACGATAAAAAGTATTGCAAACATTGCCGCATTGTGCTAAAATATATAAATGTCAAAAATATTTTAGCCGATGTGGTGGAATAGGCAGACACAAGGGACTTAAAATCCCTCGGGGGCGACTTCGTACCGGTTCAAGTCCGGTCATCGGCACCACTATTAGCGTAAGTTGAACCAAGTGTTTGACTTGCGCTGATATTTTTTAAGTCTTAAAGCTTTAATTGCTGAACAAGATTAATTTTACATTTTTGAGAGCATTTTGACATACAGTTATTAATTCGTTGCTTTCTGATACGGTTATGTCGAGATACTCTTTTTCACCGTCAAAATAATCAATATGAATCTGATCATCTTCGGATGCGCTGACTTCCAGCTCTCTGTCGGTTACTTGTACTGTAACTTTTTCAATTACTGTTTCGCCGCTTGAATAGGACTTTTCCGTAAACGTATCGCCATTTGAACAACCAGTAAGCGCAAAAACCAATACGATGAAAAGAGAAACAAATAATGCTGCAAATTTTTTCATAATAAAAACTCCTTGATTTGTTTATTTGACATCGCTGCCATTTAATGATTAAATGAGCATAAACCTTTGTGTAACACAAATGTCAAGAGGAATTTTATAAAAAATGAAAAATTATTTGTCCATTAGTCAGACCGCAAAAATAGTCGATATGACAGCCGAAACACTACGCCATTATGACCGAATTGATTTAGTAAAGCCGTGCAAAATAGACGAATGGACGGGCTACCGCTACTATTCGCAATAAGAAATAGTAAGGCTCAACACAATTCGAGCGTTACGTTGTATGGATTTGACATTATCTGAAATAAAAGATATTTTGGCATACGACGATTTTAATAAAATAATTGCAATATTGAAACGAGCGGAAAAAAGTGCCGACGAGAAAATTGCCGAGCTTAATAATGCCAAAACAAAAATTCAACGTGCGCGTACTTTTTACGAAAATAAATTAAACGGCGAACACCAAACAGAAAACATTTTCATTAAAACTTATCCGCAAAGGGTTATTCTATTGTCGGATAAAATGGAAACGCCAACGGTAGACAATTTATGGAACTACCATAGGCATTTTTTTGAACAAATACCCGATAAATTGAAAGACAAGTTTTCATTTGAAGATTTAGCGGGTATTTACGAACAAAGCGGGCAATTTCGTTTGTTTGCAATATGTACGCGATATTCAAAAATAGACGGAATAAAACTATTGCCGCAAGGTAAATATTTGTGTGCAGATTGTACGGAAGAAAACCGTGAGAAAATAATAAAAGAACTATTTGAAACCGCGAGAAAAGATTATAATACCATTCCCGAATTTACTATATAGCTAATCGTACTTTCGGGAATATTACAGTGGAATTACCAAGTGCAGATTTTTATACCATAACACTATATTCGACTTAATTCACGTTTTTGTGATAAGATTACTTGTTCTAAATCTGATAAAATCATTGTGAGCTATTATGTTTTTTTCATAAAAATTAAGTTGTTTTATTATTCGCTTGTGCTTACCGTCTGGGACGGAGTAAGCTGCAAAACCGCCTTCGGGTCCTTAAAAATAAATAAAATCAAAAATGAGTTGCCTACCTGCGCATAGGCGTGATAAAATAGATGCAGTACTGAATTGAGGGAGATTATGGCCAGCACACTCAAGCGCAAGATCAACGAAGGCCTGACCCAGGTCAAAAACACCGCGTCCTTCATCGTGACGGACGTCACCTCGCATTGGAGCAAACCGGGCAAAGGCAACTACGTTTCGTACAAAGAAATCCTTAACTACTCAATCGGCGGCATGGGCCAAAACATGCTCATATATCTGCTCGGATATATGGCTCTCGGCGTCACGAACACTCTGTTCGCGTCGACGATCGGCATCCGCCCGATGCACTTGCAGAACATGCTCACCGTGCAGACGATCCTCAACATCGTCTTCCAGATCATCCGCGGCAAGATCGTCGACAACACCAATACCCGGTGGGGCAGGTTCAGACCATATCTGGCGATCATGGGCGCGCCGCTTGCGATCGTCAGTATCATCTTCATCTTTTTGCCGTTCGAATCGATGTCGTACAGCTACAAGTACACGGCGGTGTTTGTGTTTGCGATAGCCATATCGATAGGTCAGCCGCTTTATCAGACCGCATACACCAACCTGGGCAGCGTCATCTCGCCCAGCACGGCGGAGCGCTCGAAGATCCTTGCGATCAGCTCGCTGATCTACTCTTTCGCGCCGACGATATATCAATTGTTCGTGCCGATATTCTCCAACCTCACGGGCGGCTTTACCGACATCAGGACATACAAGTACATAGTCGTGCCCATCGGTATACTGGGCGTTTTACTCAGTTTCTTCGCGTTTTTCGGATGCAAGGAGCGCATCGTTTCGTCCAAGCACTTCGTCAAAAAGGTCAGCATCATCGGCGGCTGCGTCGCCGTATGGCGCAACAAGTACTGGTGGCTTAGGACGATCTCGACGTGGTTCAACTTCCTCGAAGGCGCGTACCTGGTGTTGTTCGGCTGGATCTACATCTACGGCACCCAGGACATGAACGCCTACGGCATCCTGCAGACGGTGCTGTCGATCGCGTCGGGTCTGTCGATGTTTGCGACGCCGTTCTTCCTCAAATGGCTGGGCAACAAGGGGATACTGCTGTTCCACAATATCCTCAACATCGTGTTCATCTCCTGTATGCTCGCGTGTTATGAGATCCCGCTGCTCTACTTCCTCTTCTTGTGGATCAACACGTTCATCAACCAGCTGCAACTGGTCTACAACCCGGTGCTCAACGCCGAGGTCAAGGATTCGATCCAATGGCAGTCGGGCAAGCGCGTCGACTATATGCTCGAAGTCGCGGCGCTGATCGGCACGCCGGTCACGATACTGTCGGGATACTTCCTGCCGTTCATCTACGAGTCGTACGGTCTCACCGTCAACTATGACGTGCTATATGACCCGAGCGTGCGCAACAGTCTTTTCTATATGCTATGCGCGCTGTCCATCCTGGGCGCCGCGCTCAACCTCGCGCCGTACTTTTTGTACAACCTGTCCCGCGAAAAGCACAGCATGATCGAGCTGGCGCTCAAATACCGCGCCGCCAACACCGACTACCGCACCGGCGACCTCACTCCCCACCAGGTCAAAGACCTTGTCGAGAGCTACAACTATATGGTCGAACGCCGCGACGCGGTACAGCCCGACATCAAGGAAAAGAAGCAGGAGATGAAGGCGGCGAAGGCGGTCTACAAGTCCGCGAAAAACGAATACGAGGCGTTGTACGAGCGCATCGAAAAGGATACGCCGCGCGGAGAGGAGGTCGTCAAGACGCAGGAGCTGCTCGATCTGGAAGAGATCTATCATCGGCAGAAACAGGCGTACAGGGACGCGCACTTCGCCTACAAGGATGCGCGCAAACTCAAACGCGACAAAGAGGCGATCGAAGAGTTCATCGTACCCGAACTGGAAAAGTGGGAGACGCCCAAAATGCAGGTCAGGCTCGCGCTGGCTCAGGCAATCACCGCGGTGGACAAAAAGGACGTGGTCGCTACCGACGTCGACTTCTCCGCCGTCGCACGGCCCGATCTGACCGATTGGACCGCAAAACTCGCCGCGCGCAAATATGCCAAAAGGCAGGCGGCGTTGATCAGACGCGGCAAGATCGAAGCGCCCGCGCAGACCGAGAACGTCCCGGCGGATGCGATAGACGCGGACATCCTCGCCTGGGCGGACAAAAAGGCGGACAGACAGCGCCGCTCGCTGCAGGCGCTGATCAAACGCACCGCTTTGCGCTATCGGATCATGCAGAAGCTGTCTAAGCTGTTCTTCCGCAACGGGCTCGAACACGACTATGAAGAAGCGTACAAGAGAGAGCTCGAAGTCCAATGCTTCACCAAAGAGGAGAAGCGCGCGCAGAACAAACGCATCCGCGCCGCGCAGTTCAAATACAACCGATTCGCCTCGGCGTACAAATTGTATATCGAGTGCGAACAGGTCATCCTCGATTACAACGACCGCAACAACTTCTTCGACCACATCCTCGGCATGTACGAGGACAGCGTCGCCGAGGCAGCGCGCATAGACAGAGAGGAAGAAGAAAAGGCGCGCGCCGAAAAGGCGGCAAAGGACGCCGAGATCGCCGCGATCAAGCTGGAGCGCCGCATCCGCAAGGACGCCAAGAAGGACGCCAAGGCGCACGGCGCGACGTTTGACGAAGCGTATCTCGAACAGTTCAAAACAGACCATGCGGCCGATTATGAAGAACCGACGACGGCGGTCGACGAGATCGCGGACGCCGCCGCGGACGCCGAGCCGACAGATTCGCCGGCCGTAGACCAAGAAGACAAGGAGGGCTCCGACAATGAGGACTAAGAAGACGCTTTGTTTGGTAATTACGGCGATATTGCTCCTTTGCATAGGAGCGACCGCGCTGACCGGATGCAACACCCCGTTGACCGCCCGCGAGGCGTATGACGAACTGATGGCGGCGCTCGATCTCTCCGTGTCGGGCGACATGTACGGCCCCGCCTACGACCCCGAAACGAGCGCGACCAACGGATATATCTTCTATTATAAAGAATCGGTGCGCACCGACTCGATGATCGTCAACACCAACGTCAACGTACACTGCGACCAGGACGCGGCGTACAATCTGCACGTCGACGAAGACCTGATGGTCGACCTCTATCAGGAGACCTGGAGCATCAGCAGCGTCACCGGCGGCACAGGCACGAAGATCGGCGACTTCGGCTTTATCGTAGGGCCGTATCCCGACGCCGACTCGGCGGAAGAACGCCTGTTCTACACCGAGCGCCCGTCCGACGGAGTCAGCGCGACCGCGCCCGAATATACCGACGTCACGCTGTATGACGATATGACGGCGGAGGACTTTATCGCAAGCGATTTCTTCCGCGGATACAGCCTCTCTTCGCGCCTGGAAGAGTTGCGCAACATGCCGTTCGAGGCGTTTGTCTTCGACGAAGAAGTCAACGGCGACTACGGCGCGTACAGACAGATCAACCTGGTCAAACTCACCTTCGGCGTGACGGACGAATATATCGCCGATTATGCCGAACGCACAGGAGAAAGGTCGATGTTCGAGGGCTGCACCTATGTGGAGATCGAACTCACATTCGGCAGAGTCAGCAACATCTATGTGTACAGAACCGAAAATCTCGGCGGCGGCTTCTTCAACCTGCCGCAGGAGATGTACAGCCTTTATATCTCCTATCTCGGGCCCAACATCTCCTTCCCCAATGCGGGCGGATATACCGCCGATCCGGCGCTTTTGGACAGGACCGATCTCGCCTTTTCGAGAGCGACGTTCTGATCGACAACAAACCTCATGACAAGAGCGCGTCGAAAGACGCGCTTTTCTTTCGCCTACCCCATTGAGCTTCTGACCACCGTCAAAAAACTTTGGACGAGCGCCTTGACAGGACAAATGCTTTGAATAACCTGTTTCGCCTTCCAAACAACAAAATGGACATAACATTGTTTGGAGGGATGTTTGGCATACGGGCTATAAAATACTGCCGATATCGATTTTGTAATAGATATGCACTTCTTGCGGTTTGCCCGTAACCGTTTCTTTGCCGCCGATGACAATTTTTTCGAATAGTTCCAGACAGAGTTCTCTTGTTAGTTCGGGTGCGTTGATGTGCTTTTTTATGCGCCGTATAAACTCGTCAACGTCGGCTGTTGCTCGCTGCTTTTCTTCAAGTCCCTGCGTAAGAGCAGAAATCCGTTCTTTCAGTTCCGTTTGTTCGGCGGTGTACTTGTCGATCAGCTGCAGACACACGTTTTCGGGGAGCTTGCCTGCGACCTTTTCTTCAAACGCCGCGCTTATGAGCTTATCCAATTCCGCTGCGCGTCGTTCCGCTCTTTTAAGCTCTCGTTTGACGTCGGTTTGTTTTTTATCTGCGAGCTTTGCGGTATGTTCCATATACTTCCGTCTGAATTTCCGTTCGTCGGCAACGATTTTTTGCGCTTTGTCTCTCACATCGTTCAAAACTATTCGCTCTAATGCCGGAACGGTGATAAAATGACTGAAGCAGGCGGACGAGCCACAGCGCGAACGTGTTCCGCAGTTGAAGTTGAAGTAGGGAATGTCCTTCGGCATATTCCAACCTAAACGCATTTTTGCGCCGCAGTCGGCACAGTACAATAAACCCGAAAGAGGATGGGTGAACCCACGCTTTGTGGGCTTGCCGTTGCTTACAGACGCTTCCACCTCTTTTACCTTGTTCCACAACTCTTTGGATAAGATCGGCTCATGCGCGTTTTCGATTACGATCCAATCTTCTTTCGGCCGTCGTTGCCACTTATGGTTTTTGTAGGAAACAGTAGTGGTTCTGAGCTGCGCTAGATTTCCTATATAAGCCGGATTATCCAGGAGTGTGCGGAGCACGGAAGTGTTCCATAGGTGCAGAGAGCCGGATACGCTCGTGACGCCTGTCTTTGACAGCCTGTAATCGTTAGGCGTCAAGACCTTTTCGGCATTCAGGACATCCGCAATTTTTCTCGGGGTCAGTCCTTGTGCTCGCATTTCGAATATCCGCCTTACGACCGGCGCGACCTCTTTCTTCGTTTACCTGCAACGTGCGTTTTTCGTCTGTTCCGAGCGTGTAACCGTATGGCGCATGAGACATTCCGTTTTTGCCCTTCTTGGCATTTTGGATACGCACGGCGCGCAGTTTCTTGCTCGTGGCGGCAGCCCACCATTCGTTGAACACGTTGGTAATGGGCATCATATCCATAGCGGCAGTGTCTTTGTTCTCGGTGTCGATGTTGTCGGATAAGGCGATGAACCGGATGCCGAAAGCGGGGAACACATAATCGCGATACTGTCCGACCATAATGTAGTTCCTGCCGAAACGTCTCATGTCCTTTACGAGCACGGTATTGATGACGCCTTGCTTGGCGTCGTCTAAGAGCCGTTTTATGCCGGGACGGTCGAATGTCGTTCCCGAAATGCCGTCGTCCACATAGATATCGTAGAGCGTGAAGCCTTGTTTTTCTATGTCTTCACACAGGTCTATGCTTATTAATATGTCAAGATTTACAAAAGTGCAGCAGGAAATAAGCATTATAGTTGAAAATTATGTCGCAGAGGTCAGAAGAGCTGTGAAACAGACTTACAGATGCAAGAGAGCTGATTATCTGAAGAATCCTCTGATAAAAAATCTTTATGATCTCTATACAGAGGAGTTTGCAGAGACTAACTATGCCGGGAAAAAATATACATGGGATGAAGTTTTTGAAATATTGTATCAATCTGTAAAGGATATTATAGTTGCGATGGTGAACTCGTCGAGAAGCTCAATAAAGCTTGATTACGAAAAGCATAAGAAAGAACGATCAAATAAATTTCAAGGATAATGGTTCTTATGTTATAAATATTACTTATGGCGGAAAAGAAGGACTGATAGACAAAGCAGAGGCAACGTCATTATCGGCTCAAAGTAATTATAATCGTGCGTCAAAATTTGTTAATAACATGAAAACGGAAACTATTAATACTCAAGGAATCAAAGTGCCCGAAGCCAAAGATATTGATAAAATCGATTCAGACATCAAATTGTTAATAGCGATCAAATATCTTTGCGATCCGTCTACGAGTTTCAGAAAACTTGAGAAGGAATTTTTAAATATTGAAAGTAAAGCAAGAGGTGGCGGCTTTATAGCAAAAAAGCTAATTATTATTTGAAAAGTCCAGAAAAAATAGAGAAGTATAATGCGCTATTGTCACATTGGCGTGAAATGATAAATCAAATATCATAATATGCTTGTAAATGGATTATTGTTTGTCGGTATCCAGTTTGAAGATCATTCCAAACCAATCTTTTGCAAAGAAAAATACGAACCAGGAAGAAGATTCAAGGTTCGTATTTTTTTGTTATAGATTATTAGCGTTTTAGCGCATTATTGAGTTTTAATCGGTTTACTGATCTAACCCTTTTTCTGATTGTGGCATTTGAGTTCTATACTAAGTAAGTGCACGTACTTTCAAAATGGAGGGATAAACGAAATATAACTGCGGTACGGGTGAGAAGTATCTCTCTGATTAAGATAATGAATATATCAATGTGTTTAAAAAACAGAAATATATTATACGGTTGATATTAACATATTTTGTTGTTGAATAAAATAAGATCGGTCAAGCTTTGTAAATAACTATAAATTATTTTTGATTTTGCTATTGACAATGTTAATAATAAAAGTTATAATCAATATGTAAGTACGAGAGCCAGCTCTTATTTCTTAAAAGTCAGATATTTTTAGACTGGCCGGTGTACTTACTTTTTTAATGTTGTGCTCTATGTGTGAAGAATGCTAGGTCGGATAACGGGGGAGAAGATGAACAGAGAATTGTATGACAAGTTGCTTTTGTCCAAGGGGTGCGTTCTGGAAGCAGAGGTTTCTGATGAGAACGCTTTTTATTATGCGGCTTATATCGTCAATAAATTCGGAGCAATTCTTGACAAGCCGCTGAAAATCAATGCTGAAACGGTGATGTCTTTCAGTATGTTTTTTTCTATCAGCGTCCCCGATTCGTTTTATAAAAATCCTCAGGATACAAAACATTATTCTTGCAGAGAACTTGAGCTTGAGCAGTATTTGTCATATCTGAGGGCAGATGTGGAAGGCAAACGCTCTTCAGACCCCGAGACGTTTAAGAGAATGGAGATTTTCGGCAAAGAGCTGTACAACTGCAATCTGGGAGTGGAAACAGTCGTCCGCAGATACAACGTCGTTTCAAAGGAAGAGGCAGACGACGTTATCAAAGAGTCGATGAAGTCGTATTGCGCTTATACGCGCCCCTGGTCGGTAAACGAGAGGGACGAATTCGTTATTATGTACAATAACGAATATTACGACGGCAGCAAGATAGAGTGCAAGGATAATCTGATAGAGTGCTACGTTGCAACGGGAAACAAAATTTTTGCTCAGGGACTGGACTATAAAGACGTCGTGAAGATGAGCGAGCTCAAGCTTAACGAAGGGGACGGCTTTAAAATGTCTGACGAGCTTAAGGCTATGTTTGTCTATGCGATAAACAATGCAAATCCTTGTCCGCTCACTAAAAAGCAGGCTAAATATTTCAACAAGCTCATAAAGTTGACAGGCGTGAAGTTTGAAAAACAGGATAATTCGCAGAGTCCTTACGCCGTTTCAAAAAAACTGGTAGCCCAAGGCAAAGTCGAAGAAGCGGCAAAATATCTCAGCGGATTCGGCTCTATGCTTGAGCGCAGTCTGGTATGGCTTTTATCGCGCGCTGACAAAAGCGAAGTGAATGATATACTTTCGCTTGTCGGTAATGGCAATCCAATTGTCTGCATGCAGCTTTTATGGAAGCTGGTTGAAAAAGACGACAAAGGCAGAGTTTTCCGTTTTACTAAAAACAATACTGCAAAATATCATGAAGAAAATGCGGAGGAATGCAAAAAAAGACGTTCTCTTCTCAGCGACGACATAAGAGAGAAAGCGGCTGAGACAATGAAAAATAATCTTGTCGAATATTATAAGTCGCACAAATTAAACGGCAGAATTTATGTCTCTGAAGCTTTCAAAAACGTATTCGTGCCCGTAAACACTTCGGCTTCGGGCAAAGGCATAGGAGTTCTTCCTTGCGGAAGCAGAATGCCTGTGAAATACGATTATATCCGCACTTTCTGTTATTGGAATGACATATTCGATATAGACGCTTCAATGGTGTTTATAAACGATAACAACAAAAAAGAGGAGCTTAGCTGGAGAACTTATTCTTTTAAGAATTTGGGGGACAGCGCGTTGACTTCGGGCGACTGCATGGCTAAAGACGGCGCAGAATATCAGGATTTTGCGGTCGGAGAACTTAAAGAAAGGGGCTGGAAGTACGGCGTATATTTTATCAACGGTTACGAAGATAAGCTGAATCAGGGCGAGATATATTGCGGATATCAGAACAAAGCTGACATAAACACAAAAGCCTGGATGCCCAATAATATCGAGACGAAAATTCAGGTCGTCGGCGATAGCAGACAGTTTATCGGCTTTGCAATAGACTTTGACGAAAAGGAAGTAGTCGTCATAAACAGAATTACGAAATCTAACAGCAGCGTTGTCAATGCCAGGGATATCGAAGCGATAAAATTCTATCTGAATAAAGACTTTATCCGTGCATGGAATATGTATGATCTTCTCACAAGCAGAGGCGAAACCGTCGACGCACCTGAAAAGGCAGATATGGTATTCGATGCAGACTACGAAGGCAAGGCAGGACAGAAAGTCATTCGCCCATGGGACGTTGAAAGCCTGATAAAGCTGATAATATAATTATTTTGAGAAGTTTAAAGCAGATTTGTCGCTTTTTTTATCGGCGCAGCGAAAAATCCGCGCCGCATATGTATATTTTTTGAAAAATAGGTAAAAATTATTATTTATTTTTAGGAAAACGCGAAAATTCTTCGTATTTAACTAATAGAAGTATGAAAGAGCAGTCGTTCAGCGAGTGGCTTGACGCCCTCAAATCAAAAGCGAATATAGTCGATGTCGTATCGGGTTATGTTACCCTTACGAGCAAAGGCGGCAGGTATTGGGCTTGCTGTCCTTTTCATCACGAAAAAACACCGTCTTTTACCGTTGACGAACAGAGAGGATCATATTACTGCTTCGGTTGTCATGTGGGCGGAGACGTCATAAAATTCGTGATGGATATCGAAAATATAGATTTTATGAGCGCTTGTAAGCTTCTGTCTCAGAAATACAGTCTTCCTATGCCTGAATTCAAGTCTAAAAAACCGGGCGAAAGCATTGCAAAGAAAAAAGAAAGACTGTATGAGCTCATGCGCACTGCGGCGCGTTTTTACTATGAATGTCTTGTCGACGACGGCGGACAGGTGGCGCGCGACTATCTTAAGAAACGCGGAATATCAAAGTCCACCGCAGTTACTTTCGGACTGGGTTATTCTCCCGATTACAACAGACTGCCTGCGCATCTCAAAGAAAAGGGCTTCAACGAGCTTGAAATGATAGAAGCGGGAGCCTGCGCGCAGAAAGACGGCAGAGTGTACGACGTTATGGCAGGCAGGCTTATAGTGCCTATCCTGGACGGAATGAAGCGCGTTATCGCGTTCGGCGGCAGAGTGCTTACTTCAGAAAAACAGATGAAGTACCGCAACACCAACGATACGATAATCTTCAATAAAAAGTGTGAAGTCTTCGGACAGGACACTTTGAAGAAATACAGGCTGAAAAACGCTGTTACGAGCGTAATCATGGTCGAAGGATATATGGACGTGATATCGCTTTATCAGGCAGGAGTGCAGAACGTCGTGGCTTCAATGGGTACGGCACTCAACGTAAAGCAGGCTGAAATAGTAAAGAGATACAGCGATACGGTCTATGTATGTTATGACGGCGACACCGCGGGACAAGCCGCAACGCTGAGAAGCCTTGATATCTTTTACGGCGCAGGTCTCAACGTAAAGGTCGTATCTCTGCCTGACAACCTGGATCCCGACGAATATATCAGAGAGCACGGCGTTGAGAGTTTTTCTGCTCAGCTTGCAAAAGCGTTGCCACTCTTCGAGTATAAACTGCGCACGCTTGCAAAAGGCTACGATATGAAGATCGCGGAAGAGCAGGGCAAGTTCGTTGTCGAGGCGGTAAAGATCCTGAAGACCCTTCCCACGCCTGCGCAGATAGACGCATATATACCGCTTGTCGCAAAACTCAGCGGACTGGGGACTGATACGGTAAGGCGTCAGCTTATGCAGGAATCTGAATTTGCAGAAGACGGCGCGCCAAAGCTGCTCACTCAGCCTGCAAAGCGCAAGGACGGCAAATACTATAAGGCGATGCGCTATATACTGTATGCGCTGTTCGGCGGGATAGAGAATCTGACGTTTGACAAGGATCTTTCTCTTTACTGTGAAGACGAAGAGCACAAAAAGCTTTACGATTATTACAGAAAGAACAGAGACGGGGAGATATCTCCCGGAGACCTTATCGAGCTTGAAAAGGAAATACCCGAGGCTTCAGAAGTGATGGCTGAAGGCAGAAAGGTAAACGATAAAGCCGCGGCGGATTATTTCGAAGGATGCGTCAAGGCGCTGGAAAACGAGTTCGTCAAAAAGCAAAGAAAGATGCTGTTGAAAGCTTATGCAGAGAGCGGCTCGGATGAAGAAAAATCGCAAATACTTGCTCAGATGAGCAATAACCAAAAGAAAAAATAAAGTCGGAGGAAACATGGATAACGAAAAAAAAGAAAGCGAAAAAAGAACTGCGAGAGAAGAGAAAATCGCGCAGGAAGTCGCAAGACTGATCGCTTCCGCTAAAGACGGAAAACTCAACGAAGACGAGATAAACGAAAAGCTTGCGCGTTTCGATCTCGACGTTCAGGAGATGGAAAACGTCTTTACAGAAATCGAGGCAAAGGGTATCACGATCGAAGAAGCCACGCTCGAAGAGAAAATGTCTCTCGATTCACTCGAAGGTACGACTGACGACTCTGTCAAGATGTACCTGAAGGATATCGGACAAGTACCCCTTCTTACGTCTGAAGAGGAAATCGTTCTTGCAGAAAAGATGGCAAAGGGCGATCAGGCGGCAAAGGACAGACTCAGCGAAGCCAACCTGAGACTCGTAGTCTCTATTGCAAAGAGATACGTAGGCAGAGGAATGCAGTTCCTCGACCTCATTCAGGAAGGCAACCTCGGACTTATGAAGGCTGTCGAAAAGTTCGATTACAAGAAGGGCTTCAAGTTCTCCACATACGCGACATGGTGGATAAGACAGTCCATAACCCGCGCTATCGCAGACCAGGCGAGAACGATAAGAATACCCGTGCATATGGTGGAAACAATCAATAAGACGGGCAGAGTAACTCGTCAGCTTATGCAGACTCTCGGCAGAGAGCCGACACCTGCCGAAATAGCGAAAGAAATGAATATCCCCGAAGAAAAGGTAATAGAAATTCAGAAGATAGCTCAGGATCCTGTTTCTCTTGAAACTCCTATCGGCGAAGAAGAGGACAGCCACCTCGGCGACTTCATTGAGGATAACACCGCCGCTTCTCCTGCCGAAAAAGCAGAGGCGAAGATGCTCAGAGAACAGCTCTTGCAGGTACTCGACACTCTTACTCCGAGAGAGAACGAAGTTCTGCTTATGAGATACGGCCTCAGAGACGGCAGACCCAAGACACTCGAAGAGGTGGGCAAAGAGTTCAACGTTACCCGTGAAAGAATCAGACAGATAGAGGCAAAGGCGCTCAGAAAACTGCGTCACCCCAATCGTACCAAGAAACTCAAAGACTATATCGGCAAATAAGTAAAAATCAAATATAATCTACACGGGCAGGAAAAATGAGAACGGTAAAAGATATAGAGAAAATACTCTTAGAATTTGCTCCGCTTGAACTTCAGATGAGTTTTGACAACAGTGGTTTCTGTATCGGCGACGAGGACGCCGCCGTTACGGGAATAATGCTGTGCGAGGACGTTACGCATGAAGTGGTGAGAGAAGCGGCTGAAAAAGATTGCAATCTTATAATCAGCCATCACCCAGTGATATTCTGCGGAATCAAAACTCTGTGCAGCGCAAAAGACCGCATGAGATACGCGGTTGTCAGTGAAATGATAAAGCGCGGAATTTCTCAGATATCCATGCATACCAACGTGGATATATGCGAGGGCGGCACAAACGACACCGTTGCAAAAATGCTCGGCGTCGAAGTGAAGTCAGGCGATGGCGAAGCGCTGAGAACAGGAGTGCTCAAAAATCCGCTCAGGCTGAAAGATTTTGCCGCGCACGTATCTGAGACATTGGGGGACGAAACGGTCAGATACGTAGGAGATCCTGAAAAACTCATACGCACCGTTGCCGTAAGCACAGGCGCAGGCGGCAGAGAAAGCGAACTTATTTACCGTTTACAGGACGAAGGAACAGACGTTCTGGTTACCGCTGAGGTAAAACACAACGTAGCATTAGAGGCACGTTATGCAGGCGTGGCGATCGTAGAGACCACGCATTATTCGAGCGAGCGCTGTATTGTGGATATAATCGGCGCAGTGCTGGATAAATACAAAATCAACTATCATAAGAGCGAGACGGAAGGTAATCCCTACCGCAGGGCTTGAAGGAGAAATTATGAATATAGAAGGTATGCTCAGATATCAGAAGCTGGACAGAGAGGTCAATCAGCTCAACGAACAGTTCAGAACGAGCGAAGCTACGAAGCAGTACAACAAGTATATGAAGCTGTACAAACAGACCATAGAAGACGGCAAGCGCATGAGCGGCGTTATAAGCGAACATTTCTTGAACGTCGAAAGACTTACCAAACAATATGAAAAACTGCTTTCCGATATCGACGAATACTACAAGGGTGTTGACGAAATAAACGACCTGAAGCAGGCGGATTATTATGAAAAACAGCTTATGAAGCTTTACAGCGCTCTAGAAGCAATCGAAAAAGAACTTGACAACGTGCGCAAAGAGCTCATTAAGCTGGATGCGGACGCGAAGGCTTTCTTTGCAAACGTCAACAACTACTTTGTAGCCGTAAAGAGAAGCACACCCGAGATGGAAAAGGTCAAGCTTGAAATTCAGCTCAAGGCTAAAGAGGTCATGTCTGCTCAGAAGGAGATCGAAAAGACGATCGAGCCTGAGCTCTTTGAAAAATACAAAAAGGCTAAAGAGGTCGCAAAGTTCCCTCCGCTCGTTCCGTTCGACGAAGCGACAAATTCATGCATGGGGTGCGGACTCGAGCTGTCGAAAGATATCGCTGCAAAACTGCGTCAGGAAGGCGGACTTGAATTCTGCCCCAACTGCAACAGACTGGTGTATAAGCAATAACTATGAAAAAAGGCGGCATAAAGTCAATTGCAATATCTTCGGCGGTAGGTCTCGTTCTTATACTCGTTCCGCTTGCGGTAATGCTTATATGGGGCGACAACGAAGGAATACAAGGCGCGCAGGCGTCCTTGTACATAGCGATGATCCTTGGCGCTGTCGTTATAGTATTTTCTGCAATTTATACGGGAAGGTACGTAGCTTACAACACGACAATGGCAAAGGGCAGGAAAGTTCAGGCAAAATATCTGTCGTGCGAGATGAAATCGACCAGCTCTTCTAAGGATTATTACTGTGTAACCTATTCTTACGAAGACGGAGAAAAGACAATCACGAAGACGACGGGCATAACATACACTTGGGAGCAGGCTCTTGCGCTGAAATTCGCAGAGAATTTTGAGATAACCGTATACAAGAAAAACAGTTACGTTACTCAGGACATCGAGCCTCTTATAAAAGAGCATAAGCCCGAGATAGACGAATTCAAGCGTGCATACGCAGAAGCATTCAACAAGTATCACAACGCTTAAAGTTTATTTATTGCGGATAAAAACGGACTCTGAAAAAGAGCCCGTTTTTTTATTCTTCATTTATTATCGGATCGACTGAATTTTATAAAGAAATTTGTATAATGATACCCATTAAACAAAAACGCGGGCGGTTAAGCCCGTCCGTGTTTTTGTAGTTTATTATCCTGACGGTTTCCCGCAGGAAAGAGGATTGTTAAAGAATATTTTAAAGTGAAGCGACGAGGTCAGGCATCGAATAAAGTCCCGGCTTCTGTTTCGCAAGGAAAGCCGCCGCGCGTATTGCTCCCTGAGCGAAAACCGCCTTGCTGTGCGCTTCGTGGGTCAGGGTGACGACTTCGTCTTCACCGAAGAAATGCACTTCGTGTTTTCCGACGATCGTGCCGCCTCTTACGGCATGCACGCCTATTTCATCCTTTTTGCGCTTGGTGTCGTTGCCGTGTCTGCCGAAGGTAAGATATGAATTTTCTTTCTCTTCCTTTATCGCGTTGGCAAGAGTCAGCGCGGTGCCTGAAGGAGAGTCGACTTTCTTGTTGTGGTGAGTTTCAACTATCTCAACGTCGAAACCTTCGCCGAGTATCGCCGCTGCTTTTTTGCAGAGGTGAACGAGAAGATTTACGCCCACAGACATATTGCTTGCGCGGAATATCGCAACCTTTTCAGAAGCGGCTTTTACCGCTTTTTCCTGTTCTTCTGAATAGCCTGTGGTAGCAAGCACGAGAGCCACGTTGTTGGCGGTCGCATAAGAGAGCAGACCGTCAAGGGCTTCAGGTCTTGAAAAGTCAACGATAACGTCGGCTTCTACGTTTATATCCTGCGGCTTGTCGAACACGGGTACGGAAAATCTGCTTTTGTCAGCGTAAGCGTCGATACCGCCTACGCAGGTTACGTCGCTGAAATTCTGAAGGGTTTCAAGAATCTTCATACCCATTTTTCCGCCTATGCCGCAAATTATGATTTTAGTCATAAATTCTCCTTAGAGGATAGCGAGATCCTTCATTATTTTTTCGAGTTTTGCTTTGTTGTCGTCAGTCAGCACCGTAAGGGGCAGGCGCATATAAGGTCCGCACATATTGAGCAGAGCGCAAGCCGTCTTGACGGGTATAGGATTGACTTCGAGGAACATTGCGTCAAAGAAAGGCTGATATTTCATCTGCATATCGAGAGCCTTGGCGTGATCGCCGTCCAGCCATGCGTGGATCATCTCAGACATAAGAGCGGGAACTGCGTTGGAAGCGACTGATATAAGTCCGCTTGCTCCTACAGACATGATGGGCACTGCTATGCAGTCGTCGCCCGAGTACAGATTTATCTGAGAGCCTCTGATGCGTCTTGAAGTCTCGAGTATCTGAGCGATGTTTCCGCTGGCTTCCTTAACGCCTCTGACGTTTTTAAGAGTAGTCAGTTTTTCTACCGTTTCAGGCTTCATGTTCACGCCCGTTCTGCCCGGTACGTTGTAAGCGACTATCGGAATATCGATCGCGTCGTTTATCGCCTTGTAATACAGATACAGTCCTTCCTGAGTGCATTTGTTGTAATAGGGAGTAACCGCAAGTACGCCGTCAGCGCCCATAGCCTGAGCCTGTTTGCTGAGTTCTACGGCGTGCGCGCAGTCGTTGCTGCCTGTGCCTACGAACACGGGAATTCTGCCGTTGACCTGTTCGATAACGCTTTTTACCACTTTTTCTCTTTCTTCAGCGCTCATTGTGGGCGGCTCGCCGGTAGTGCCGCATACGAACAGCGCGTCGACTTTGCCGTTGAGCTGAGAGTCGACTATTTTTTCGAGAGCGGGGTAGTCAACCGCGCCTGAAGCGTCAAACGGCGTAATCATTGCCGTACCGAGACCCTTAAACATATCTTTCACCTCTAAAAATATCTATTCAGATTTTTCCGTGTTCAATCATGTATTCCGCAATCTGAACGGCGTTGCTTGCCGCGCCCTTGCGGATATTGTCAGCTACTACCCAGAGATTTACGCCGCTTTCAACGGTGTCGTCTATTCTGATTCTGCCGACATAAACTTCGTCGTGACCGGTAGTATCGACAGGCATCGGGTACTTCAGATTTGCAACGTCGTCAACCACAACAATGCCTTTCTGAGACTTGAGCGCTTCGATAACGCCTTCTTTGGTGCAGGGCTTGTTGAATTCGACGTTGATGGATTCGCTGTGAGAATTCAGGACGGGAACGCGTACCGTGGTAGCGGTTACCTTGATGTTCTGGTCGCCGAGGATCTTCTTGGTTTCCTTGATCATCTTTTCTTCCTCTTTGGTATAACCGTTGTCGAGGAATACGTCGATGTGGGGCAGACAGTTGTTTACTATCTGGTAGGGGAACTTCTGAGTCTTGTAGCTTTCGCCCTTGCTGAACGCCTTGATGCCTTCCATAAGGTCGTTGTAACCAGCAACGCCAGCGCCGCTGACAGCCTGGTAGGTGCTGTAAACGACTCTCTTGATGCCGTACTTGTCGTAAAGCGGCTTGAGAGCTACCATTGCCTGAATGGTAGAGCAGTTGGGGTTGGCGATAATGCCGTGGTGCCAGTCGATATCCTGGGGATTTACTTCAGGCACTACGAGCGGAACGTCGTCGTGCATACGCCACTGGCTGGAGTTGTCGATTACGACAGCGCCGTGCTTGGCGAATACGGGCGCGAATTTAGCGCTGGTAGAGCCGCCTGCGGAGAACAGAGCTATGTCTATTTTCTTGTCGAGGACGTTGGCTTCGGTGAGTTCGATGACCGTATAGTCTTTGCCCATAAAATTGACCACTTTGCCCGCGCTCTTAGCTGAAGCGTAGAGGTAGTAGTTTTCAACGGGGAGTTTTTTCTCCGCCAGAACTTCGAGGAACTTATTGCCGACCATACCGGTAGCACCGACGACGGCTACGTTGTACTTTTTCATAATTACTCCTGTATTTTGCGGCTTTATGCCGAATATTTTATCAGATTAAGCTGTACGGAAAATAAAAAATCCGTTCACAAAAGACGGAACGGAAAAGGGGAAAACGAAATATGTTTCCGCAAATAGCGCTCCATCTTGCGATGACAGATACGAAACTCTTAATTCCGCATCCAGCCGCAGACCCTTCAAGGAGGAAAGGCGACTTCGGCGGTAAACCCTTTCAGCGGCGTCCCTTGAGACGTAATTCCGCGTACTGATGAGTACCGCGCCTCTATTGCTTTGAACAATAATACCACAATGCGCTTATTCTGTAAAGTGTTTTTAGCTTAATTTTGCAAATAGTTGGCGATAATTTAATTGCTCTTTTTATAAAAGTAGTGTAAAATAATGTGTACAATATTTTTTCTTTTTTCAGGAGTATATAATGTCCAAATTGACGCAGCTTGCCTCGCATATGACGCTGGGCAAAGATCTCGGACCCGACAGGGACTACGGTGAGAGAGGCAGAATACGCAAAGCTTTTTCTGTATTCGGCTCAAATCTCAAAAGCATGCTTGCCATCAATCTGATGTTGGACGTCTTCGCATTGCCGTTCATCGTCATGTTTATTTTCCTCATGCCTCAGTATGAGCAGAGCCAGATCGCGGCGGCAGGTTACAGCTTTTCCGGCTTCCTCGGCATAGGCTACGGTCTTGTTGACGATACGGTTGCCGGTATCAATATGATTTACGGCATAAGAAGCGATTTCTTCCTTTACTTCTTTACGCCTGCAATGATGATTTTCTCTATAGGGCTTTCGGGCGCTTACCATTGCATGAGAAACTTCTACTGGGGCGTCGAAGTCAAAGTTCTGAAGCATTTCTTCAGAGGTATCAAACTGCATTGGTGGAAGTTCCTCATAACTTTTACATTTCTCGGACTTGTCGGCACTAATGCCGCATGCGCTACGATCGAGCTTATGCGTCTTATGAGCACGACGGGCAGCGCAGCCGCAGGTATATGGGTATGGTGCATAGGTTCGCTGTTGTTTGCGCTGCTATCCATGCTGTTTGCGGGAGTATTCGTTCCTATGAGCATTTCCTTCAAGTTCAATTACGGTCAGCTCATCAAGAACAGCCTTATCGCATGTATAATATTCTTCCTGCCCAACCTTATCCTTACGGCGCTCATGATCGCTCCGATGTTCCTTCTTATGGTAAACATCGTGAAATACATCATGTATATCGTATTGATCACCGTTGGCGCAAGTCTTTATCTCATACTCAACGTTGCATTCGGCAATTTCTGCAACGACCTTCTCATAAATTCGATGTACGAGTATGAACAGGAGCAGGCTGCGAAGGCTCAGCAGATGCAGAGAAAACAGCAGCTCAAAGAAGCCGCAAAGGCTCAGCGCGCAAATCCCAAGAAAGGTAAGAAGAGATGAACGGATACGGTTGTCTCGCCGCTTATTACGACCGTCTGATGACGGACTTCGATTATAAAGGCTATCTAGAGCTTCTCGGCAGAGAGCTGTCGGGGAGCGAAGGCGTTGACCTTTGTTGCGGCAGCGGCAGAATAACCGTTGCGCTGGCAAAAAGCGGAAAGAAAATGACAGGGGTCGACCTCAGCGGAGAAATGCTGGGAGAGGCGGCAAAGAACGCGAGAGCGGCGGGAGTAAAACCGCTTTTCGTTCAGTCGGACGCGACCTCGTTCAGACCTCAGCACGACGTTGACTTTATAACCTGCGTGTGCGACGGAGTAAATTATATAAAACCCAAGAATCTTGCCGTGTTTTTTGAAAACGCGGCTTGCTTTCTCAAAAAGGGCGGCAAACTGGTATTCGATATTTCCAGCGAATACAAGATAAAGAAAGTTATCGCGGACAACGTATTTTTCGAGGATTACGACGACCTGACATATCTTTGGAGCAACATTCCTTTTTCAGGCGGCGTGAAAATGGAACTTACGTTTTTCATACGCGGCAAAGACGGAAAATACACTAAACAAACGGAGGAGCACACCCAGTATGCGCATACTCAGAGCGCAATAGAATGCGCGCTTAAAGACAAGTTCTCTTTTAAGGCGTACGATTTTGCGACGATGAGTAATGTAAATCAGAAAACAGTGCGCATAATATGGGTTTGCGAAAGATTGTAATGGATATACTTTGCAGGTCTATGCTTTTCGAAGGAAAGGCGATCGTTACGGCAATAGATTGTACAGAGACTGTTGAGACGGCGCGCCGTATTCACAATACGTCAAAGAGCGCGACCAACGCTCTTGCGAGAGTTCTCGCCATGGGTGTGTTTATGAGCGCAGGTTTCAAGGGGCTCAAGCATAAACTCACGATAATTATCGACGGCGGCGGAAAGGGCGGCAACATAATCGTATGCGGAGATTCAGGCTCTAAAGTGCGTTGCCGCATGGACAACCCCGACTGCTTCAGCGGAGAAGACGTTCATTCTGCGCAGGAGGTAATTGGATTCAACGGCAGACTTACCGTTATCAAGGATTTCGGTCTGAAAGAGCCCTACAACGGCACCGTAAGATTGGTTAACGGCAGCGTTGATGCGGATTTTGCATATTATTTCACCGTATCTGAACAGCTTCCCAGCGCGATTGCAACGGGGGTAAGTCTCAATGAAGACGGAAGCGTGAAGGCGGCAGGCGCGGTCATCGTTCAGCCTATGCCCAATTGTCCGCCCGAGATAGTGGAAACGCTTGTCGACGTGGTAAAGAATTTCAAGGATATGGACGGCATTGTGGCAACCTACACTCCGACAACTCTTATCGAAGAATATTTCGGTCATTTCGACAACAAGCCGCTTCAGCCCACATATCCCGCATACGTATGCAGCTGCAGCAGAGAAGCCATGGAGCGCATACTGATATCTATGGGCAAAAAGGACGCCCTGGAGATAATCGAAGAAAACGGCAAAATCGAATTCCATTGCGATTTCTGCCATAAAACACAGACATTTACTAAAGAGGACGTAGAAAAAATATTCGAGGAAGCAGATGACAAGAATAACCGTTCCGACAACGAATAATTACGACCCCGAACAAATCATAAAGCTGGCAGAAGGCATGCTTGCCAAGGGCAAAGCCGCCGAATGCGTCAGAATGCTCAACCGTTTCGGGCTGAAAGACATGCGCGCCGACAAAGCGCGCGGCGTAGCTTTTGCCGAAATGAGTAATTATCCCGTATCCAACTATTTTCTGCACAGAGCGCTTAAGCAGTATATGAGGACGGGCGGCAAAGTCAAAGACGCTTCTGTCAAGCCTCTTATCAGAGAACTTGTAAACAACAATATTCAGATGGAAAACGCTGAAGCCGTAGGATATTATTTCGGGCTTGTAAAAGATACGCTCGATTTTTCTACCGCTCCCGAAGGCGAAAGGAAAGTGCTTGAAAGGGCTTTCCGCGACTTTGCGATGTCGCTTCAGAATTTCTCTCAGCCTATGGACGGACTGGACGGAGAGCCTATGCCCGACGTCAACGTATTCGAAGTAATGCAGGAAGCCAAGGCTATGGTAGAAAAGGGCAAATGCCGTCAGGCGGTCAATTATCTTTTGAGCAAGATAGACATCGCGGGCGAATACACTTGCGAATTCTACAGGATAATCGCGCGTTGCTGTCTTCGTTTCGACTGTGAAAAGGCGATGTTTTACGCGGATAAAGTGCTTGAAATACTCTCGTCCGACGTATCTGCGCTTTGCGTGAAATTCAACGCGGCTTATATCCTCGGCGACACTTATATCACAGACGAGGTGGCAGACAGGCTTATCGACGCGGTGGACTCAGACGACCTCAAAGGGCTCAGAGATATCTTCGCGGCGTTCGTCTCATGCAGATATTATGAAAAACTTCTTGAGCTTTCGCGCGCTCTTGCGACAGAAGATCCGGGGTATTACTATTACAATAAGATGTATGCCATCGCGCTCAATCTTTGCGGAAAGAGAGAAGAGGCTTTAAAAGTCATAAACGCTCAGGTTGCGCTTATGGGCGACCTCGACGACGCAAAATTCGTAAAGCTCTATCTTGAAAAATACGCGGATTGTCAGATAAAACCTGCTTTCTACGATTTCGCACCAGCTGAAATGGCGGCGGACATGAGAGCGGGACTTGACGATATAATCCGCTTTCTGCCGATGCGTACCACCGCTGAAGGCACGAGAATGACGGGAAGCACCAGAGAGCTTAAGAACGCGCTTCTGAAAGTTCAGGACAAACTCATCGCTTACGAATATTTCATCCGCTTCGGTATAGAAAACTACGCCGTGGACGAAAAGATGGGCATAATCACCTTTGCCATATTCCTTTGCGACAGCAAGCAGCTTGCCGACGTAAGAGAACGCGTTGCGGATATGCTTCTTGACGACGATATAACGCCAGTGCTTAAGGAAGAGATAATCACCTGTATGTTCCTTTATTCTTCCACAAGCGTTATCTACTACGTGCACGACGGCAGAATGTATAAGATGAATACGCGCGCTCCGCGCATAATAGACAATTCAGATCTGATTTTCAGGCGCGCATACGTAACTTTGCGTATCAAAGGCGCTATGGAAGGAAAGTATTCTCATAAACAACTCGACGACGCGGTCGAACGCATAATGGCGGCGCTTATTTCTCAGAATAAGACGGACAAAATTGAAGAATATCAGACTTTCGTAAAAATGGTCGTATATTATCTTGAACACGCCGTAGGCGGAGGCGACAACCGCCGCGTGATTGAAAAGGCTACCGATATAGCCTTTGTTCAGAAGCAGGAAGATTACGAGCTGTTCACATAAGGGGGCAATCATGGTAACCTACGAAGACGTCAGAAACAATAAAGAAATTCAGCTTCTTATCGACGGGGCAAACCACGTACTCAGCGCAATGAAATACACCGAACACGGGCTGAGGCACGTCGGCTACGTGTCGCGCACGGCTTATATGATACTCGATAAGCTCGGATATGACGACAAGACAAAAGAGCTTGCAAGGATCGCCGGCTACGTGCACGACGTAGGCAATATGATAAATCGCAAGGATCACGGCATTACTGGCGCGACGATGATATATCCCATTCTCAAAGAGATGGGTATGCCGTTAGAGGACGTATGCAAGATATGCACGGCTGTAGGCAATCACGAAGAGGAGATAGGCAACGTGGTGAACGAGCTGGCAGCGGCGCTTGTCATAGCAGATAAAAGCGACGCGCACCGTACCAGAGTCAAGAGAATAAACGAGCGCAACGACGATATTCACGACATAGTCAACTATTCTATAAAAAAGAATATTGTGCTTGTTGACGGTGAAAAGAAGATAATAAGCGTAAAATTCTATATGGACAACTCTTCTTCGGTAATGGATTATCTCAGGATATTCCTGCCTCGCATAGTAATGAGCGAAAAAGCGGCAAAATTCCTTGGTTGCGAATTCAGACTGTATATCAACAACGTAATTATAAATACGGTCAAGAGAATGAGCAGAAGACAGCTTGACGAAGTCCCCAAGCCCGATGATGACGACGTTGAATAACATTTGAGTTCAGATTTTTTAAGTATAGAATAAGGTTAAACGCGCGTAAGAAAACGCGCGTTTTATATTTCTTCAGAACAGTAAAAGCCCGAAATTATGCCGATCGGTCAGACTTTTCTCCGTAAATTCTCGATACGACGGCAAGAACAAGCACAATTGTCGCAACAGTTATATAATACGTCTTGAGCGGTGTGAGCATAGAAAGCCCGTAAAGTATCAGAGATACGAATGCGAATCTGTAAGAATTGCGCGTGCTCAGTATAAGCGGCAAAAGAGTTTTAATCGAGCCGCGAGGCGCAGATCTTATATCTTTGCCGCTTAACAGTCCCGCTTTTTTAACTCTTTTATATAAAGGTCTCAAAGTCTTGAATTTTATCTCCGCTTCAGACAGAGTGCAGGCGATGCCTACGCCCGTGCGCTCAAAGTCAACGCACCATACGGTGAGCTTTTTTATGCCGTTTTTTACGCATTTTTTATAAAGGGTTACGATGTAGTCGCGCGACGGCTTTGAGAATTTGAGATAAAGGCAGGCAGCTCCGTCTGCGGTAGGGTAAAATCCGTCTGAAATTTCTCCGCTTTTTATAAATCCCGCCTTTACGAATAAATCTGCGATGATATCTTCATCTGAGAGTATGCAGTATGTAACGAAAGAGCGGTAATCGGGAGATCTTCGTCTTCCTCCGCGCACAAAATAAGCTACAGTGCATACCGAGGCAACAGAAACGAGGATCGATACGGTAAGTTTCACCGCAAGCGATGAAGTTATAAGTCCGCAGAGAACAAAGCTCAGCACAAAAATGCCCAACAGTATAAAAAAAGTGTCTATATATCTGTTCATATCCTTAATTTTTGACCGATTTCAGCCGCGTAAACCTGTTTTTTATAAAGAGCGTATTTTTCAGATAAAAATCTGATACAGCTTTATGCGTTAAATGATAAAGAAATAAAGGCAAACGCACGCTAATCGTATTTAAAGAAAAAGACGTTTAACACGTTTAAAACCCCTTTAAGGTATGATAACGGTAAAATTTTGCAAAACAATTGATTGAGAAAGCGTTTTGATATATAATAATCGTATGGCGAAAACGGGTATTTTCGGGGGCGCATTCGACCCCTTGCACAATTCTCATATCGTTATGGCAGAAACGGCTCTTAAAAGCGGTCTGGATAAGATCGTATTCGTGCCGTCGGGTACACCGCCGCACAAGAAGTGCAACGTCTCTTTCGAGGACAGGATAGAGATGGTAAGACTCGGCATAGAGGGCAACGGGAAGTTTGAACTCTCGACGCTCGAATACGAACTCGGCGGCGTAAATTATGCCGTTGACGTACTGCCGAGACTCAAAGGGATTTACGGCGATATCACTTATATTATCGGCGGAGACAGCCTTATCGACCTGGATAAATGGAAAGATCCTGAAAAGATTATAAAGATCGTGTCGCTTACTGTTTTTCCGCGTAAAGACAGAGAAGAAGAGTTCAATGCGGCGCTTGAATACTGGAGAGGAAAAGGCGCGGACATAACGCTTATGGACTTTATGCCTGAAGCCGTCAGTTCAACCTGCGTAAGATATCTTATAAATATGGATAAAACGGACGATATACCGCAAAAAGTTGCCGATTATATTAGAGAAAAAGGGCTTTATTCAGCTTTTTCCGATTATGCCGAAAAACTCAAAAGCGAAGTGTTTCCGAAGACATACGATCACATTGCCCGCACTTGCGAATGTGCTCTCAGACTTAATTTCGAGTGCCGTCTTAAGCTGGACAACGACGAAGTGTTCCTTTCAGCTATGCTTCACGACTGCGCAAAACTCAGAAGCAGACAGCCGCACGAATTGCCTGAAGGCGTGCCAGAGGACTCGACGGGAAGCGAAGTCGAACATCAGTTTTACGGCGCTGTTATAGCAGAGAAAGAATACGGAATAAAAGACAAGCTCATAATAGACGCGATAGCTTGTCATTGTACAGGAAAGCCTGCTATGAACACCTTGGATAAACTGATATTCTGTGCCGATATGCTTGAAGACGCGCGCGATTTCGAAGGCGTCGACACGCTCAGAAAACTCATACGCGAAGACTTCGAAAAGGGCTTTAAGGCATGCCTTAAACGCTCGTACGATTACCTTATAGAAAAAAACTGTTATATATATCCGCTGACTCAACAGGCGGTGGATTACTACAAATAAACGGAGAAAATATGCAAGCACAACAAATAAAAGACTTAATTTGTAAAGTTCTCGACGACAAAAAGGGCGTCGACATTACCGTTATCGACCTGGAAGGACTTTCTATAGTCGCCGACTATTTCGTTATAGTAAGCGGTCGTTCAACCACTCAGGTAAAAGCTCTTGCAAACAACCTCGAAGAAGAGCTCAGCAAGAACTATCAGGTAGAACCTCTGCGCAGTGAAGGCAAGCGCGACGGCAGATGGGCTGTAGTCGACTACGGCAGCGTCGTCGTTCACGTTTTCCACGAGGAGACAAGAAGACTTTACAGCCTGGAACAGCTTTGGGGCGACGGACAAAACGTTACGCATTACGAAGGAGAGTAATCCTTATTTCAAGGTGCGCGCATAAAAACGTTTTTATTGCACACCTATAAAGTATGGATACTTTTATATTGGCGGCTTTGACCGCCTGCGTAGCAACTGTAGCTCCCGCATATGCCGATGTGGATTCATTCCTTCAGGATTACAAGCTCGTTAAAGAGTTCAGCTATACGGCGTCGAGCGATTGTCTTGCCGTAGGGCTTATCTCCGAGCCGATGTTCACGTTGAGCGGCATTACGGCTTATACCAAAGAGCTTGAAAAGGCGCTTGCCGAAAACTTCGGCTTCAAAGAAGTAGTCGTTACCTTCGACACTGACCTTGTTTACAGAATAAAGAAATTGGGCAGAACGAGCGACGACGCCACGGTGAGACAGATCATCGAAGCGGCACGCAAAAGGAGATAATATGCGCATTTACGACGTCATCGACGATAAACGCAATAAAAAAGCGCTTTCAAAAGACCAGATCGACTTTTGGATAAAAGGCGTAACGGACGGCAGCGTAGCGGACTATCAGTCCGCCGCTTTGCTTATGGCGATCGCTATAAACGGTATGACTGACGAGGAGACTTATTATCTTACCACGGCGATGGCGGAGAGCGGAGACGCTCTCGATCTGTCGGCTTACGGAGACAGGACTGTAGATAAGCATTCGTCCGGCGGAGTGGGAGACAGCACCAGTTTTATCGTGATACCCGTAATGGCGGCTCTCGGCAGAATTTGCGCGAAGATGAGCGGCAGAGGACTAGGACATACGGGGGGAACTCTCGACAAACTGGAGGCGATAGAGGGCGTTACGACTTCGCTTTCTGAAGAAAAGTTTTATGCTCAGCTCAATTCGGCAGGGCTTGTCATTGCAGGTCAGACCAGGGACGTATGTCCTGCTGACAAGATACTTTACGCACTCAGAGACGTTACCGCTACGGTAGAGAGTATACCTCTCATCGCGGCTTCGATAATGTCCAAAAAGCTTGCCGCAGGCGCAAAAAATATCGTGCTTGACGTAAAGTGCGGCAAAGGCGCGTTTATGCATGACCTGAAAAGCGCTGAAAAGCTTGCGCAGCTTATGGTTGAAACAGGCAAGCGTGCAGGCAGAAGCGTCAGCGCGCTGATAACGGATATGGATCAGCCTCTTTCAGATTACATAGGCAACTCGCTTGAAGTTGAGGGCGCTGTAGAGGTGCTGAAAGGAAAGACGGATTGTCCGCTTTATAAGGTGGCGGAAGCGCTTTGCGTAAGGCTTCTCAATTATGAAGGCGCAGAAAAAGACGTTCTGAATGCTGTAAGATCGGGTGCGGCGCTCGATAAGTTCAGAGAAATGCTGATTGCTCAGGGCGCAAAAGAAGACGTGCTTGAAAAACCGCTTTGCCGTGCCAATTGCAAGATTGAGATATACAGCGACAAGGGCGGTTACGTGCAGTCAGTAGACGCTATGAAAGCCGCAAGGACAGTGCTTGCGCTCGGAGGAGGCAGGAACAGAAAAGAGGACAGCATTCTACCGCACGTAGGACTAAAATTCAACGTTCGCCGCGGCGACAGAATAGAAGAAGACGGACTTGTTGCCACAATGTATTTTGACAAATACGAAGACGTCGCATACGCAAAGGACGTTTTGGACGCAGTAAAAATATCAGACAAGAAAGTCAGCGCGAAAAACCCCGTGCTGAAGATAATAAAGTGAGGACGTTATGCAGATAAACAAATACATAGACTTTACCAATCTCAAGGCAGATGCAAAGACGGCGGATATAATCAGACTATGCGAAATTGCCAAGGCGCATGACTATGCCAGCGTGTGCGTGAATTCACGTTTTGTATCCCTTTGCAAAAAACAACTAGAGGGCAGCGGCGTAAACGTTGCCTGCGTTGTCGGTTTCCCTTTGGGAGCAATGAGCATGGACGCCAAGGCGTACGAAGCGAGAAAAGCGGTCGAGGACGGCGCGGACGAGATAGATATGGTCATTGCCGTCGGAGCTGTCAAAGAGCGCGACAACGCTTACGTTTACGAGGATATAAAGGCTGTGCGCGCTTGCGGAGCTGTGGTAAAAGTAATACTTGAAACCTGTCTGCTTACAGACGAAGAAATTGCTTTCGCCAGCAGGATATGTGCAGAAGCAGGCGCTGATTTCGTAAAGACCAGCACGGGCTTTTCTACGGGCGGAGCAACCCTTGAAGCCGTAAAAATAATGAAAGAAAATTGCGGCAAATGCAGAATCAAGGCTTCAGGCGGAATAAGAGATTACGACACAGCCGTGAAGTACATAGAAGCAGGCGTAAGTCGTATAGGCACAAGCAGCGAATTATGAGCGCAAAATCACGCAAGATCCTGTTTATGCCATATAATGAGAGGATAAGCAGGCTTTGCGATCTCGCGGCAGATTGTTCAAAGCTCTGTCTTGTCGTATGGGCTTACGAGTATTCTGAAAAATATGTAGAACTGTTTGAAGAGTACAGCTCGGATACACGAGTAAGACAGTCGAGAGAAGCGGCGTACGCATGGGCAAAAGGCGTGATTAAAATGCCTGAAGCGAGAATTTATATCCTGTCTGCACACAAGGCGGCGGCTGAAAGCAACAATGCAGTCGCCGAGGCGGCGGGAAGGGCGGTCTCTCAGGCTGCTTCTACCGTGCACAGCGCGCGCCATGCTCTGGGGCTTGCTCTTTACGGACTGACTGCGCTTGCTAAAAAATACGGCGAGGATTCAGCCGAGGTAAGCAAAGAGATAACAAGACTTACCGAAGGATTGATAAAAATCGCAGAAGAAGAGAAGTTCAAGCAGGAAAAGTGGGCAAAGTTTCTTTCAAAGGATTGCTGAAGACTGTTTTAAAACGCTTTATTTGTGCGGATATTCGTTTGATTTTATTATTTCGGCGTGATAGATGCGAATTTTTTAACAAATGTAAAATTTTTATCCGTACTATTGTATTTTAGCTGTTAATAGGCTATAATATATTTGACCGAAGGCGATATCATTAACCGCAGTTATCAATAAGGGAATGCGGAGTTGTCGGTCGGATGGCGGGCCTCGTTAAATCGCTTTGCGTGGAGGATTACAGAACATCGGCACAGCATACCCACCTGCTTTAAGCGGGTTTTAACTATTCGTCTTTGGTTTTTGATGAAGAGCGGTCAGACCGCGACAAGGGAACTCGCAAGAGTTCCCGTTTTTCTGTCAGTCTGAATTCTGAAACGCTATTTCAATTTTGTGATACACAGATACGATAAGTGAGGCTTTTGAATGAAAAAGCGCTTGCAATGCGCGCTTATTTATTAATTTTGCGCGTTTTATTTGCTTTTGCGCACGTGCTGTGCTAAAATCAGTAATACTATTAATATTCTTTTTGGCAAAAACGGAGTAGTTATGCAAGAATTGACTTTGAGACAATTGGGCGATCAGTACGCCTCGCTGGACGGTCAGACCGTCAAGGTTTACGGTTGGGTAAGAACAATAAGAGACAGCAAGAATTTTGCTTTTATCGAGCTCAACGACGGCACAAAATTCAAGTCTACGCAGATAGTCGCAGACGCTGATATGGACGGATACAAAAACGTCGTATCTCAGAACGTCGGCGCAGGTCTTTCTGTCGTCGGTACTGTCGTAGTAACCCCCGGCGCTCAGCAGCCTTATGAAATCAAGGCTCAAAGCATTGAGGTTGAAGCGGTTTCTTCTCCGCAATACCCGCTCCAGAAAAAGAGACACAGCCTGGAGTTCCTGCGTGAGATCGCGCATCTGCGTCCCAGAACAAATACCTTCCTTGCGGTTTTCCGCGTGAGAAGCGTTGCGGCTCAGGCAATACACGCTTTCTTTGCTTCGAGAAACTTTATATACGTCAATACTCCGCTCATCACGGGCAGTGACTGCGAGGGTGCAGGCGAGATGTTCAGAGTTACGACTCTCGACCCCAAGAATCCTCCTCTCAAAGAGGACGGCAGCGTTGACTTTTCACAGGACTTTTTCGGCAAGAGTTCCAACCTTACCGTAAGCGGTCAGCTCAACGCCGAGTGCTTCGCGCTCGCTTTCCGCAACGTCTATACGTTCGGTCCTACGTTCAGAGCAGAAAAGAGCTATACCAACCGCCATGCGGCTGAGTTCTGGATGATCGAGCCTGAAATCGCGTTTGCAGACCTCAACGACGATATGGACCTCGCACGCGATATGATAAAGTACGTTATCAAGGACGTTCTTGAAAAGTGCCCTGAAGAAATGCAGTTCTTCAACAACTTTATGGATAAAGGTCTTATCGAAAGACTCAACCACATCGTGAACAGCGACTTTGAAAAGGTTACCTATACCAAAGCGGTTGAAATTCTTGAAAAGCATAAGGATAAGTTCCAGTATCCCGTTTATTGGGGCGCTGATCTTCAGACAGAGCACGAAAGATTCCTTACCGAGCAGGTATTTAAGAAGCCTATTTTCGTTACCGATTATCCGAAGGAGATCAAAGCTTTCTATATGCGCCTGAACGACGACGGCAAGACCGTTGCGGCAGTGGATATGCTTGTTCCAGGCGTAGGCGAAATCATCGGCGGTTCTCAGAGAGAGGAAAGACTTGACCTTCTTACTTCGCGTATGAAAGAGCTTGGTCTCAAAGAAGAGGATTACTGGTGGTATCTCGATCTGCGCAGATACGGCGGCGTAAAGCACGCAGGTTTCGGTCTCGGCTTCGAAAGACTTATCATGTACCTTACGGGAATGCAGAATATCAGAGACGTTATTCCGTTTAGCAGGACTACAGGCAGCGCGGAATTCTGATCTCGCCACGAATATCACGACATCTTTTGCTGTTTCGGCAAGACGCGAAGGCGACCGTGTACGACTAAGTACACTGGGTCGTCTTCTTGCTTTTGAGAAGACAAAACCTGTGGCAATCTTCGCGTCGGTAAAAAGCATAGGCGCTCTTGCACGGACAAAACCTGCACCAATCTGCGCCGTTTGAACGTATTAAAAAAGAGACTGTCCCGACAAGGCGGTCTCTTTATATATTTAATTAATTCATAAGCAAATGGATGATCCTAAAATATCTCGAAGAGATGTATTCAATCTGGTTGAAAATTTGACTTATCATATTAATTAAACTACCGTTGAAAGAAATTTTGCTGATTTGTATTTTAATGCGCTGTACAGCGTAAAAGTAGAGAGTTCTTTTGCATTCTCGCCATAAGCTCCTGATATTCCTTGTTATTCGGGCACCATATTGCTTATAATCGTGATTGAATTAGATAGTTGCGGCATTTGAATTTGCCTGATATTGCATACCATTATGTTTTAAAATTTTCCGCTATTGATTATTTTAGCTTAATATGTTATATTATAAACGGACCTTAATTTAAACGGTCTTTAAAGAGCTGAAAATATATATGAAGGGGAGAAGTTATGAAAAAGGCAGTGTTATCGGTCGCTCTTTTTCTTTTATCATTTACTGTATTTACTTTTACGTCTTGTGAAAAACACGTTGTTCCAAGAGAAGTGGAATTGATACTTATCAATCCCAATACGGGCGAACCTGTTGAAAACGGCGATACCGTGATATTGCCTGATGAAAGGACGGTAATTGATGCTAAGGCATTAGATAAAGAAACGGGGAAAATTCTTACGAGCGAAGACCTGAAATTTGAAACGATCGGCAGAAGCCTGAGAGTGTATTTATGTCCAATAGTGGACGGCAAATTAGGTGCGACTATGACTAATTACTTATGGCCTACGAGAGAAGAAGTAAACAAGATTATGTCTATTTACGGAAGTGACGAATATGAAATGATGTTATCCTTTGATTGCAGACCGGATGGCGCAGGAGAAAATTTTGTAAGATATTATGAAATGAAAACAATATATATACGTTTTTATATAGCAGTGCCAAACGACAAGGAGGGAACAGAAAGTAATAATTGAAATACTTTGAACACGCACTTTAAAGTTTTGCGTAAAATAAATATTTTAGGAGGAGAAGATGAAAAAGTATATTGCAACGATTATTTTAACAGTTTTAACAGCAATTATCGGGCTGACTTTGGTTTCTTGTGAAAAAGAAGTCATACCTAGAGAAGTAGAATTAATACTTATCAATCCCAATACCGGCGAGCCTGTTGAAAACGGCGATACCGTGATATTGCCTGATGAAAGGATGGTAATTGACGCCAGGGCATTAGATAAAGAAACGGGGAAAGTTCTGACGAGCGAAGACCTGAAATTTGAAACGATCGGCAGAAGCCTGAGAGTGTATCTATGTCCAATAGTGGACGGCAAATTAGGTGCGACTATGACTAATTACTTATGGCCTACGAGAGAAGAGGTAGACACGATCATGTCTAGGTACGGAAGTGACGAATATAAAATGACGTTATCCTTTGATTGCAGACCGGATGGCGCTGGTAAAAATTTTGTAAGATATTATGAAATGAAGACAATATATATACGTTTTCATTTGATAGTTTCTGAAGAGTAGGTGGATTTTGGTATAGATGTTACATGGGATAAAGACATTGAGCTTGTACCAATACGGGGAGAGATGGATTATATTTGGGATTAAATCTGTTGTACATTAGTTTAAAAAAGATCAGATAAACAGGGATAATATAATGATACGGTTAACTAACGTCACAAAAGAATATCAGATGAAAGACGCCGTCGTAAAGGCTCTCGACGGCGTAAATCTCTGCTTTGACAGAGCGGAACTCGTCCTCGTCACCGGTGAAAACGGTTGTGGCAAATCTACGCTTCTCAACATTATCGGAGGTCTTGACAAACCTTCTTCGGGAAAAGTGTCCGTCGAAGGCGCGGGGGACAGACTGAAAGATAAGTCGGAAAGGATAAGTTATATTTTTCAGACCTCAAATCTGATAGGCACGCTGACTGTAAGACAGAATCTTGAAATAGTTGCCGACGACAAGACGAACATAGACGCAGTCATTGAAAAATGCGGGCTGACAGAGCTTTCGCAGAGGTATCCGCAGGAGCTGTCGATAGGCCAGCAACAGCGCGTCTGCATAGCAAGGGCGATCGTAAAAGACGACTGTATTCTTCTTGCCGACGAGCCGACCAGCAGTCTGGATCCTGAAATGAGAGAGGAGATCGCGGCTCTTCTGACAGATATTGCCAAAGACAGATTGGTAGTCGTGGTGACGCATTATCCCGAGGATTTCAAACAAATAGACCGCCATATCGTCATGAGAAGCGGCAGGATAGTTTGCGACGAAAGGATTAGCGATGGCAGACCCGCAGTAGAAAACGGAAGAGAGGGCAAACATAAAAGCAACCTTTCGTCGATTGTTCAGAGTTCTTTCGCAAGGACGAGAAGGCATATTCTGCGATTTGCTGTCAATTTTTTCATGCTGCTTGTCGGGCTTATCTGCATCGTTATAAACGAATGCGTGTTCTCATACGATAACGACGACAATAACGTTTACAGACAGGTGCTGGCAAACGACGAAATCCTAGTCGTTTCAGACGACTATTCTGCTTTGGAAGGAGATGTAAAACCTATATACCGTTCGTACGATTGGACGGATTTTCCCGATTATTTTACGTCGAAAAATTCTCCGGATATGGATTCGGTAAAATCAGATTACTTCAAGGCATATTGTTCTTATTCTCCGTATTTTATGGACATTGACGATATCGGAGACAGAAAACTCGTAGCAGGACGGATGCCCGAGGCTTCAGACGAAATAGTGATAAACAAATATCTTGCCGACGTTTATATCGAATATTACACAAAAGAGAAGCTTTATTCGTATTCCGACGTGGTCGAAAAAGCTGTGCTTTCGGGTGCGGATTACGGCTTGTCCGTGCAGGGAAACCCCGTTTTCAGAATAGTTGGGATCACGGACGACGACTTGTCCGTTTTCGCAGATTTGAAAAAAACGAATACTCCGTTTACAGATCTTTTGAACGAAAATTCTCAGGCATACGAAGATCTAGACGAAAATATCGTGCTATTCTACGAATTGTGCGAATGGCTTAATGTCGGAGGCGGAGCGGTTTATGCAGTGGATTCGGGTGCGGAAGAGAACAGCGTCAACGGTTATTACAACGGCGAAATAGATTGGACTGTGCAAAAGAAAAATATTCAGGCAAAGTCGGGGGCGGCATCGTCAATTTGGATTACGAGAGCGCGGATTGGCTCGACGTTGTGGAGATTTACGGGAATACCGAAGGTGTCGTCGTCAACTTTGACAGTATTTCTGATGTTACGTATAAAGAGCTGTGCGAAAAATACGACGACGAAGAGACGATAAAGAGAGAAATCGACTACGTTCTTGAAAAATACTCAGGCACTCAGTTGTATTTTTCGATGGAATATATTCAGCTGAAAAAATACGATTCCGTAATTGACGACTTTTTAGATCCGTTCAAAAAGACCTATTATTTCGACGTAGCACTTCAGATTACGGGCGTATATATCCCCGACGACTCTTACTTCGGGAAAGGTGGCGTTTTTGCTCAGGATGAGAACGGAAAGGTCTCAAGTGGCGCGATATTGTTGAACGGAACGAATTACGACAGACTAAACACTTTGTACAGTACCCCTCCCGATTGCGGACTCGCGCTTCTTGACGTCAGCGGAATTGGCACTTCGGCGGACGTAAAGGAAAAGATAGCAGGAAATAAGAATATTACAGAATTCAGCTATATCGGCGAGTTTATGCTTGATGCGAATAAAAACCGCATAAACATCGTCAACGTCACCGCACTGATCGTCGGTGTTATAATGCTTGTGTTTTCGCTGATATTCGTGATGTACAGCCTGTCGCAATACTTCAAACAACATTCTGTCGAGCTGGGAATTCTGATGAGCCTCGGCAAAGGGAAATGGTATTGCAGTCTGTTCGTACTGGGAGAATATCTGTTTATGTTCGCATTGTCGTCAGTGATTGCGATCCCCGTATTGTTTATCGTGCCTGCCATACTGAATGCGGCGGTTTCGGGAGTTGCGACAAAACTGGAGGTATTCTTGCCCTCGGGCATAGCGTACGCTTTTGTCATTGCGTATCTCGTATTTCTCGTCGTATTGTCTTTTATCGGCGTCGTCGTAGGAGTGTCGAGAAAGACTCCCATCGAAAGAATAAGAGAAGACAGATGATCGTGAATTTATCGCAACAAAGAGAAGCGTGCATCGGCACATCTTTCGATATGCAGGTAAATTGTTTATAGATATTTATATTTTTATTTAAAGTAACGCAAAAGAAGAATTCATGAAAACCTTGACAGACAAAAAGCTGCGGAATTTCTTCAAAAATTTATAGGAGAAATAGAGGTTTTGCAATAAAATATTGCATTATTGATTATAAAATTAATAGCTTGTATAAAAGAAATATCATATAAAAAATACCAATCTAAATTGTGGTTCAATTTAGATTGGTATTGGTGCGGTTACCGGGACTTGAACCCGGATGGTCTCCCATACGCCCCTCAAACGTACGCGTCTGCCAGTTCCGCCATAACCGCTCATTGCTGAGTGCATTAGTAATAATAAAGGTTTTTTAGCGCTTTGTCAATAAATTTTTATAGTTTAATCAAAAAAATTTTATATTATTTGTTAGCTCATTTGTCTTGACGCTGTTGCTTTTATATATGAAAAAGGATATAATAATCGCAAGGCTTGAAAAGGAGAGATTTTATGACGAATTTTGTCGAGATGCTGAAGAGTATTGGCACTTGGGCGATAACGGAAGGACTAAAAGCCATTATCGGCATTATCATCCTGTTCATTTTGTTCAAACTGACCAATTTCTTTACCAGAAGAATGGAAAAACTGCTCAACCGCAAAATGATTGAGCCGACTATAGTTAGAGTGGTCGTACCGGGAACGAGAAGGGTAATAAAGTTTGTTCTTATACTAATTTTCCTCGATTATCTGGGAATTCAGACGGCAAGTATTACCGCGGCGATCGCAAGCGCGGGCGTAGCGATAGGTTTGGCGTTGCAGGGCTCTTTGTCGAATTTTGCAGGTGGGATCGTTATCCTGGTCATGCATCCCTACAAGGTGGGCGATTATATCGTATGCGAAGGTTACGAAGGCACTGTTACCGATATAAAACTGTTTTACACATATCTTAAGACAGGCGACAACAAGGTCGTCATTATGCCTAACGGCAAGGTGTCCAACGACCATATAGTAAACGTTAATCAAAATGACACGAGACGTCAGGACCTTGTATTCTCGATATCTTATAACGACGATTTTGAAAAAGCGAAGAAGATCATTCTCGATTGCATCGGAGAAATGGATTTTGTGCTGAGCGATCCCGCTCCGTTCGTAAATATAACAGAACACGCTTCGAGCAGCATAAACATTCTCGCGCGTTTCTGGGTGCCTACGGACAAGTATTGGGATTCAAAGTGGTTTATGCTTGAGAAGGTCAAAAAGGCGTTTGACGAAAACAATATCGAGATCCCTTATCCTCAGCTCGACGTTCACAACAAAAAATAACAATATCTGTCTTTGATATAAAAAGCGGCTGAAAAGTCGCTTTTTTTGTTAGTAATATAATCGGGTAGTCTGTTCCTCTATTGAACGGAACAATGCGTTATGTTATGATAATTGCGTTAAAACACGCGAAAATTGCGTAGACGGAGGAGAGTTATGAAAAAGTTCGTCGCTTTGATTACGTCAGTTCTCATTCTGGTCGCAATTGCGGCTTCTTTTGCAGGTTGCGTAAGATATATTTTTCTTGACGACAGTTACGACGTGCCTGACCTTATGGAGACGGCTTCGATCGAAGAAAGCAGCGGCAATGCTGAAAAGCTGAGCAAATGGGGAGATTGGAAGCCTGAAGAAAAGACTAGCGCTTATATGATAGCGCGCTGGCAGACTCCTCAGACGTTCAACACCGTAGTTATAGAGGAAAACGGCTCAAAAGTAATGCGTTTCAATATGCAGTATCTTGACGAAAACGGACAGTGGCAGGAGTTTTATCGCAGCGACAAGATAGAAAAGCACCGTCTTTGCGCTTTCGACGAAGTTACCACAACGGCAGTAAAGTTCAATATTACAGACGCTAAAAAAGCACCTTCCATAAAGAATATGGAGATTTACAATGCTCCTCCCAAGGAACTTGAAAACGACTTCCGCGTTGTCGCGTATTACCGTTTCGACGGCGATAAGCCCAGCGAGATAATGAAGGGAAGCGAAGAAGAGATAAAAACATACGCAAAGTACTTCGAGGTTATAACGCACGTTATCATATTCGGATGTACCGCGTGGGATACTGAAGGCAACATTCTCTATGACGTAGGCAACGGCTCTGCGATTGAAAACGAAGAAGATTTTGCAAAAGAACTTGCCGCTTTCAGACAAATTCTCGATTACAGAGAAAACAAAACAGATATAAAGATCACCACGACCGTTCACAATCCCGCGGATTACGCTTCTGCGACCGCGGACAGCCTGGTAAATCACGGCGAAAAAATCGTGAACAATATTTTCGATATGGTACAGAAATTCGATCTGGGCGGTATCGATATTGACTGGGAATATCCCGCCAATAAAAAAGAGTGGAATGTCTACGACGATTTTATCAACGATATGATAGACAAGCTGGAAACAGACAAGACCAAAGATTTGACTTTCTCTTCCGCGCTTTCTCATTGGGGCATCAACCTCGATAAAAAAACAATCAAACGTATAGATTATCTCAATTATATGGGTTATGACGCGTTCGACGACGACGGCTATCAGTCTGCGTTCAAGTCAACTTGTATTGACGGACTTGCATATCTGAACGGCATGGGATTCGATATGTCGCAGGTCAATCTGGGTATTCCTTATTACGGAAGAACTTATGAAGGAGACTGGTTCTGGGCAAACTGGCGAGATTATGAAGTGAACTGGTTTGACAACGTTGTTCCTGATATAGAATACGAAATCGATGGAGTCAAGAAAGTCAACGATTGCTACTTCAACTCTCCGCAGATGTGTTACGACAAGACTGCTTACGCTATAAATACGGGCGTGGGCGGAGTTATGGTGTTCAGACTTGCTTGCGATAAGCTGCCTGACGATCCCAACTGCCTGACTATGGCAATAGGCAAAGCGGTGAACGACAGAATCGCTCATTGATAAAAAATACAATCAGGACAAATGCAATAAAAAAACGCGGGAAATCTCCCGCGTTTTTTTATTGAGACAGTGCGTCAGACTATCCACAAAACTTTACCTGCAATTATCGTGGTAATAAGGTCTACTATCCAGAAAATAGCGGGACAGAGAATAAGCATCACCACTGAAAGCACGATTGCAAGCACGTTGTTTTTTGCAATACTGCGGCAAAGTCTGTAAATTGCCCATATAATGTCAAGTACGGGCAGTGCAAAGATTATTTTGACTATTCTGGGAAGAGAGTCAAAACTTTTTACTATAGAATTCATAATTTTCACCTCCGCTTTATCTTATTATATATCAATATCCGACCGAATACAATAGCAAAATAAAAATGCCCCCGTCGCGGATTGTCTCTGACGGGGGTAACTTAATTGTTATTTCAATCTTTCAGCGTGCAGAAGTGCGCGGTTTGCGCCGATATTGACAGAAAAAGACTGATATTTCGACGCATTGGGGAATTCTATGGCAAGATCCAGCTTGTCTCCTGCTTTAAGATCTGTAATAAAGCTGTTCTGGAAGTGCTGAGGATAAGCGGTTTCTCCGCTTGTCGTCAAAGAAGCGCCTTGCTGTGTCTGATACATTCCGTTGACAGCGCTGTGTTCCACTGCAACGTTGTTTATTCTTACATACGGCTTGACTTCACCGCTTTGCTTGCTTGTCGCATTGACAGAATAAGACACGCGGTAAGTGCCGGTATTGCTGATATTCAGCTTGCTTGCGCCTGCAGTCATAGTACTTACGGGCATTGCGGCGTCAAGGGTGATTCCTACGGGTGAAGAAGATGACGAGGGAGTTATCTGTTGAGCTGAGGCATTGTAAAGCCCTGCATATTCGCTTAAAGTCGTGCCGTCAGTTCCGCTAGCGCCTCTCGGACCGGTAGCTCCGGTTGATCCTGTCGCCCCGGTAGGGCCTCTGCTTCCTGTTGCCCCTGTAGCACCCGTTGCTCCTGTAGCTCCGGTTGATCCTGTCGCCCCTGTAGCACCTGTGGGACCGACATCGCCTCTGGGAATTACGAAATCAAACACTGCGGCGTCCTGAGTTCCGCTATTTGTAACCGAAGCCTGAGTGCCGGAGTCTCCTGTGGTAACCGTTCCTATAGATACGGTAGGAGAGTTGCCATCGTTTCCGTCAGAGCCCGTCGGACCCGTAGGACCTGTTGAACCGGTAGCTCCGGTGGGACCGGTAGGACCGGTTACGCCTGTAGCACCCGTTGATCCTGTTGCTCCCGTAGCACCTGTTGCACCGGTTGGACTGGTCGGACCTGTAGCGCCCGTTGCGCCTGTAGCTCCGGTAGGACCTGTAGGGCCTTGGGGAATGACAAAGTCAAGGATAGCTTTATTGAGAGTCCCTACATTAGTAACGGAGGCTTTTGTGCCGGGATCGCCGGTGAAGACGTTGCCGACAGAAACTGTTGCGGCAAGTCCGTCTTCGCCTGTAGCCCCAGTCGGACCTGTAGGCCCTGTTACACCGGTAGGTCCTGTTGCGCCTGTCGGACCTGTAACTCCGGTTGCTCCTGTTGCACCAGTTGGACCTGTAGGTCCTGTTGCGCCTGTCGCACCGGTCGGTCCAGACGGACCTGTAGCTCCTGTTAGACCTGCAGCACCGGTTGCTCCTTTGAGAGAGGAAAGGGGCATACCGCATAGCATATAATACGGCACCGTACAGCGTCTACAGCAATTATTGCTTATGAAATATCTCATGTTTTACTCCTTTTTACTGCAAGCAGCAGTCGTTCATTATATGAAAAATATTTAGTGGTATGTTCAGAAGAAAGTATTAAGCCTTTGAATGACAGATTTATAAGGCGTTTTCTTATAAGTGAGAAATGCGCGTTGAAATAAAGTTGTGAAAACCAGAGAAAACGACATTATTTCTTCAAAACAGACGTTGTTGATAAACTAAACGGCGTATATCTCGGCAAATCCGCTCATAGAATAGCGGTATGTGGAAGAAGACTGTTACGATCGACAAAAAATACGGCAGGGAATATAATGCTTTGCTTCAGGAACTTAAAAAGAATAAAGCTATCGTTTTTGCTTCTGAAGAAAGCAAAAGCAGGATTATAATTTCGGTTGCCGCAAGAGATGGAGAGGGCGCGCAGGCTGACGATTATCTGTGCGACAGGGTGGCAAAGCTGCTGACTACTTATTTCAAACATACGTATCTTACAGGAAAACTCGAACTGGGAAAGGTAATGTCGTCTGAAGCCGCTTTGCTGGCAGTTATGATATATTACGATTGCGAAGGAGAGTATGCTGAAATTTTCGACAAACTGAAAAGCTATAACGTTATCAGCATCGACGGGGTTTACAACTTTGCTATGAAAGATATCAAAGAGGATTGGGAAGAGCTCGCCGCTATATCGTCTAATCTTTTTGACGGAGCTTATGAGGACGACGATTTATACGACGTGGCGGGATATGTCGTCGAAGAAAAGGCAGACAGACCAAAATTTCTTATTGCAGACGAAAAAAATCCTGTGGTGACAGACCTGGCGAAGGGCGCGTTTGTTACAGTAGACGACTTTTACGGGGACAACAGGCTTAACCTTATAAACTGCGTTGTCGGCAAGGGAGCGAAAGAAGTAACTCTTGACGCCAGTTTCAAAGATAAAAACCTTATCACTGCGATCGCGCGTTTTGCAAAGGTAAGACATATATGATATTTCGCTTTGAAAAAGCGTTGACAACTTATTGCGGCAGGTTTATAATAAATGTACAAAGCAAATGCCGCGCCTTTATAAGGCAGACATAGGACACGCTTCAACGTTACGCGCCACAGAGAGCTTTCGGCAGCTGAAAAGAAAGCGCAAACGGTCGTTGACAGTACCACCTGTGATGGCACGTTTCCGTACGATACGGATATAATCGAGAGACGGCTTTTTTTGAGCCGTAAGTAAGGTGGAACCGCGACATACAGTCGTCCTTACGTGAAAACGTAAGGGCGTTTTTTTATACGCAAACGGAGGTATCTATATGATAATCACACTCAAAGACGGAAGCAGTAAAGAGTACGAAAACGGAAAAACCGTACTCGAGATCGCAAAGGACCTTTCGGAAGGTCTTGCAAGAGTAACGCTTGGCGCAATAGTAGACGGCAAAGTCGTTGAAGCCAACACCGTACTCGATAAGGATTGCAATCTTCAGATTCTGACCTTCAAAGATCCCGAAGGCAGAAAGATATACCGTCACACCTGCGCGCACGTTCTTGCGCAGGCAGTCAAGAGCGTTTATCCGACAGTAAAACTCGCTATCGGACCCGCGATAGACGACGGATTTTATTACGATTTCGACTTCACGACCCCCATTACAATGGAGCAGCTGGACAAGGTCGAAGAGGAGATGAAGCGCATAATCAAGGCGAATTATCCGCTTGAAAGATTCGTTTTGCCGAGGAAAGAGGCGCTCAAGCTGATGAAGGGCTTTGACGAGCCTTATAAGGTAGAGCTTATCAACGATCTGCCCAAGGATGCAGAGATATCCTTCTACCGTCAGGGCAATTTCACCGATCTTTGCGCAGGACCGCACCTGCCTTCGACGGGTATGATCAAGGCGTTCAAGCTGACGAGCCTTACAGGCGCTTACTGGCGCGGCAACGAGAAGAACAAGATGTTGTCGAGAATTTACGGCACGTGCTTCGATAAGAAGAGCGAGCTTACTGAATATCTCGCCGCTGTCGAAGAAGCTAAAAAGCGCGACCACAACAAGCTGGGCAGAGAACTCGGCATATTCATGACTGACGAAAAAATAGGTCAGGGTCTGCCTCTTCTTATGCCGAAGGGTACAAAGCTGTTCCAGACGCTTACGCGTTTTGTTGAAGACGAAGAAGAAAGACGCGGCTACGTACGCACCAAGACTCCTTATATGGCTAAGTCAGACCTTTACAAGGTTTCGGGACACTGGGATCACTACAAGGACGGTATGTTCGTTATCGGCGACGAGGAAAAGGACGACGAAGTTTTTGCGTTGCGTCCTATGACTTGCCCGTTCCAGTATACGATTTACAACAACGGTCTCAAGAGCTACCGCGATCTGCCTATCAGATACGGAGAAACGTCTACGCTTTTCAGAAACGAGGCAAGCGGCGAAATGCACGGTCTTATCCGCGTAAGACAGTTTACGATAAGCGAAGGACATATCGTTTGCACCCCTCAGCAGCTTGAAGAAGAATTCAAGGGTTGCGTTGACCTTATCAAATATATGCTGACCTGCTGCGGTTTGCAGAACGACGTAACTTACCGCTTCTCGAAGTGGGATCCGAATGATACGAAGAAGTATATCAACGAGCCTGAGACCTGGAATAAGGCTGAAGACACGATGAGAAAGATCCTCGACCACCTCGGAATTCAGTATACCGAAGCAGTGGGCGAAGCTGCTTTCTACGGTCCTAAACTCGATATTCAGATCAAGAACGTACACGGCAAAGAAGACACGATCATCACCGTACAGGTTGATATGTTCCTTGCTGAAAACTTCGATATGAGTTATGTCGACGAAAACGGCGAAAAGCGCAGACCTTATATCATTCACCGCACTTCGATAGGTTGCTACGAGCGCACGATAGCTCTGCTTATCGAAAAGTACGCAGGAGCATTCCCGCTGTGGATAGCTCCCACTCAGGTCAAGGTCATCAGTCTTACGGACAGAAACGTTGACAGCGCAAAGGCTATTTCTGACAAACTGTACAGCTACGGCATCAGAGCGGAGCTGGATACAAGAAGCGAAACCGTAGGTTACAAGATAAGAAGCGCTCAGCTTGAAAAAGTGCCATATATGATCGTTATCGGCGACAAAGAGGCTGAAAGCGGAGTTGTATCTGTACGTCGTCGAGGAGAGGGCGTTATAGGTGAGATGAGCCTTGACGACTTTATCGCGCGTCTGCAGAAAGAAATTGCTGAAAAGCGTCTTGACTAAATAATTATAAAACAAATAATTAAGCCGTCGGATTTCCGACGGCTTTTTATTTTATATATTCATAAATATCAGACTGTTACGTCTTGACGTTGTAAACGGCGTTTGCCTTGTCAAAAAGCGCGGCGACTTTTGAGCGGAGAGAGAGGGGCAGAACGATCTCTGCGTCAGCGCCGAAACCTGCCAGTTTCCTGAGCGTGGCTTCGTTGTCGTAAACTTCTCCTTGAGCAATATAATATCCTCCGTCCTGAGAGCGGTTTACGTTTTCAATGCCGAGCCATTCTTCAACGTCATAGCGGGCAGGTTCGCTTACTTTCAGAGTTATTCTGACCTTTTCTTTCTGTGTCGGGTCGAAAAGATTCCATTCTTTTTCGTATGCAGGGATCTGGTATTTTACGTCAAGAAGAATAATATGCGTTATGCGCGATATTTTGAAAAGTCTCAGTGCCTTATCCCTCAGACAATTTGCATATACGTACCAGTTGTTGTTCGAAAGAACGAAAGCGTAGGGCTGAATGTCTCTTTCGCTTATTTCTCCCGAGCGGTTGTGATAACTTATTCTTACCGTGCGTTTTTCTTTTTTTGCCGCAGCCAAAGCGTCGAATTTTGCCGCCAGCTTGGGATTGGAAAGAAGTGTATTGGCATTGTCGACGACAAAATCTTCGTTGAAGAAACCGCCTTGCTGAGCAGATCGCACGTTCTTGACCGCAGACAGCTTTTTTATCACGTTGGTTACTTTGTCGGACTTGGGCTGTATTGCGTCGAGAGCTGCAACGACAAGCTGAAGTTCTTCTTTGTTGAAATAGCTTGCGCTCAGTTTGAAGTCGTCGCCTATCATAATGCCGCCGCCGCGTCCTTTCTGACAGTAGACGGGAATATGCGCGCAACTAAGTGTATCGACGTATCTGTAAACGGTGCGAGGACTGACTTCGAGCTTTGTGGCAAGCTCTTCGGCGGTAACTACGTCGTTGTTGAGAAGCTCTATGAGCATTGTAAAAAGATTGTCTATCATAATATGCGCTCCTTTATGAATATTTTAATATTTTTATGCAAAAAAGTCAATAAAAATATGACATATTGAGTCAGTTTATTATAATAAAATGCATAAAAATTATATTTTATCAGGAAACAAAAGCATTGAAAACGTGTATTAGACAACTGAATTCCGATAATAATACTATCGCTGAAAGGGCTTGAAAGTCCTCTGAAACTCAGCGCGCACGCGATATATAGACTTTTTTCAGATTTTTTGAAAAAAGTATAGTAGAATATTTGCCTATGAAAAAACGTTGTGGTAAAATATGCACAATAAATTATTTTTTATACAAGAGGTATACAACTATGAACGCTTACGTACAAAGAGTGTTGAACGACCTGATTGCACGCAACCCCGGTGAAAAGGAGTTCCATCAGGCGGCAACCGAAATCCTCAATTCTCTTTCTGTCGTTTTCGATAAACACCCCGAATACGAAGAAAAAGGACTTCTTGAGCTTCTCGTTGAGCCGGAAAGAGTGATCATGTTCCGCGTCCCCTGGGCGGATGACAACGGCAAGATTCACGTCAACAAGGGTTACAGAGTACAGTTCAACAGCGCTATCGGACCTTACAAGGGCGGTCTCAGATTCCATCCTTCAGTAAACCTTTCGATAGTTAAGTTCCTCGGTTTCGAGCAGATCTTCAAGAACAGCCTGACCAGCCTTCCTATCGGCGGCGGTAAAGGCGGCAGCGACTTCGACCCCAAGGGCAAGAGCGATATGGAGATCATGAGATTCTGCCAGTCCTTTATGAGTGAGCTTTACCGTCATATCGGTGCAGACACAGACGTTCCCGCTGGCGATATCGGCGTAGGCGGCAGAGAAATAGGTTATATGTTCGGTTACTACAAGAAGCTTGTCAACGAGCACGTCGGCGTTCTTACCGGCAGAGGTCTTACCTACGGCGGTTCACTTGTCAGAACAGAAGCAACAGGTTACGGTCTTATCTACCTCATGCAGGAAATGCTCAAAGAGCAGAACCTTGAATTTGACGGCAAGAGAGTACTCATCAGCGGTAGCGGTAACGTTGCTATTTACGCTCATGAGAAGGTAAATCAGCTGGGCGGCAGAGTGCTTGCGATGAGCGACTCCAACGGCTATATTTACGATGAAAACGGCATCGTTCTCGATACTATCAAGCTTATAAAAGAGCGCAACCGCGGCAGAATAAGCGAATACGTAAAATATCATCCGTCGGCAAAATACGTTGAAGGTTGCAGAGGAATATGGAGCGTTCCCGCGGATATCGCGCTTCCTTGCGCTACGCAGAACGAACTCAACCTCGAAGAAGCAAAGATGCTCGTAAGCAACGGCTTAAAAGCTGTCGGCGAAGGCGCAAATATGCCTTGTACGATCGAAGCGGCAGAGTACTTCCAGAGCAAAGGCGTGCTGTTTGCTCCTGCTAAGGCTGCAAACGCAGGCGGCGTAGCTTGTTCCGCTCTCGAAATGGCTCAGTCGAGCATGAGAACTTTCTGGTCTTTCCAGGAGGTAGACGAGAAGCTGAAGCACATCATGATAAATATTTTCCACAACATCAAGGATGCTGCGGCAAGATACGGCATGAACGGCAACTACATCGCAGGCGCTAACATCGCAGGCTTTGAAAAGGTAGCCAACGCAATGATGGTTCAGGGCGTTTGCTGATAATAACAATCTGAATTTAAAAACCGCTTTCCGCTTCGGAAGGCGGTTTTTTTATGCGGTTAAGTCAAAACTGATTAAGTCAAATTTGATTTATAAATTTACGGTCATAAATGAGCCGACAAAGCAAAATATTGTCTTATCACGGTTTGTCAATCAAAGAAGGGAAGTTGCTTTGCAACCGATTGAACATTCACTCATCCGAGTTTATAATTATCAGATCTTATATTAAATAAACAAATTTTACCTATTACATTCGTATGCGTGCGCGTATAATGTAACTTTTTCATAAACACTTGAACATCGGACTTATTTTTTTCAAAAGTAAATTCGATTAAAATGCAGTAATTTACAGTACCGTAAATATTGCTTATTGTTATAATTTGTAGCGCGACACATAATCGTTCTGACAGTAATTCCGCGTAAAAAAGAGTACACATTTTTGCATAAAAACCGATTGATGAATAAATACTGAAAATCACGTGTCAAAGAAGAGTATATTCAGCTTGATTTTTTCTGCGCTTAGTGTTCGTTTTAACGCATTTTATCCGTCATGGCGAAAACAATTCTGTGCTTGCATAAAATGCTTTTTATGTGGATAACTCGGGCTAAATGTGGAAAACTCTGTGGATAACTGCCTGAAAATGCGGATAAGTGTGGATTTTTCGCGTTAAGACTGGAGTGTTGCTCAAGGTTACTGAAAATTACTTTTTTGCGCGGCGAGGTGTCGGATTTTGGCGTAAAATAGTTTATTTTACCGCCGTTTTTTCCTTGTAATAAAAATACTTTTATGATAGAATTTAGATATTAAATTTTCCGCGGCGCGCATCTGCGGTTTTTTCGCCCCGGACATCAAGGAGATTTTTATGGCAAAAGTTGCTGTTATTATGGGAAGCATCAGCGATCTCGACGTTGTAAAACCCGCAATCGACATTCTCAAAAGCTTTGACGTTGAGGTTGAGGCGAGAGTAATTTCCGCTCACCGTACGCCTGAACTTGCGCACGAATTCGCAGTGCAGGCTGCTGACAACAATATCGAGGTAATCATCTGCGCGGCAGGCAAGGCTGCACACCTCGGCGGCGTTATAGCAAGTTTTACTCCGCTGCCGGTTATCGGTCTCCCCGTAAAGAGCTCCACTATGGACGGTCTTGACAGCCTTCTTTCAATGGTTCAGATGCCTGGCGGTATCCCCGTTGCCTGCGTGGCTATCAACGGCGGTCTCAACGCAGGACTTCTCGCAGTGCAGATACTTGCGGTGAAATATCCAGTTCTCATGAAAAAATTGCAGGATTACAAGAGTAACCTTGCTCAAAAAATACAACAAGACGACGTAAAATTGCAAAAGGAGTTAAAGTGATGGAAAGAACAACCCAACTTTATGAAGGTAAAGCAAAAAAAGTGTATCTGACGACGGACCCCGACGTAGTTCTGGTTTCTTACAAGGACGACGCAACCGCTTTCAACGGAATCAAGAAAGGCACGATTAAGGGTAAGGGCGTTGTAAACAACGTTTGCAGCAACCACCTGTTCAGATTGCTTGAAGAAAAGGGAGTTCCTACTCACTATGTAGAGCAGATCAACGAGAGAGAGACTTATGTAAAGAAAGTTCAGATAGTTCCTCTCGAAGTTATCGTCCGCAACATCGCTGCAGGCTCTCTCTCCAAGAGACTCGGCATCCCCGAAGGTACGAAGCTGGCTAGCACCGTGCTCGAGTTCAGCTATAAGAACGACGACCTCGGCGACCCGATGGTAAACGATTATCACGTCTACGCTATGAACCTCGCAACAAAGGAAGAAGTTGAAAAGATCAAGGCTATGGCTCTCAAGATCAACGACATCCTCAGCGAGTATTTCAAGGAGATCGGCATTGAGCTTATCGACTTCAAGCTCGAGTTCGGCAGATATAAAGGCGATATCATCCTTGCTGACGAAATTTCTCCCGATACCTGCCGTTTCTGGGACACCAAGACGGGCGAAAAGCTGGACAAAGACCGTTTCCGCCGCGATATGGACGATGTAGACAAGGGTTACAGAGAAATCAAGAAGAGAATGGGTCTCGAATAATCAGACCTTTACAAACCAAAGCACAAAGGAGTATTTATGGCTATTGATTACAAATCCGCAGGCGTTGACGTCGAAGCGGGATACGAAGCAGTAAAACTGATGAAGGAATACGTCAAGACGACTTACAATGACAGCGTTCTCGGCGATCTGGGCAGCTTCGGCGGTTTCTACGCTCTCGACGATAAAGAGGACGGGGATTGCCTCGTTGCAGGTACGGACGGCGTAGGTACAAAGCTCAAATACGCGTTTGTTCTCGACAAGCACGACACCGTAGGTATCGACGCGGTCGCTATGTGCGTGAACGACATTGTCTGCCAGGGCGCTAAACCGCTGTTCTTTCTTGACTATATCGCGCTTTCAAAGCTTGAACCCGTAAAGGTCGCCAACATCGTAAAAGGCGTATGCGAAGGCTGCCGTCAGTCAGGATGCGCGCTCATCGGCGGCGAGACTGCAGAAATGCCCGGCTTCTACGCTAAGGACGAATACGACATCGCGGGTTTCGCAGTCGGTATCGTAAAGAAGAACAAGATCATCAACGGCAAGAACATCAAGGCAGGAGACGCACTTATCGGTCTTGCTTCCAGCGGCGTTCACAGCAACGGATATTCTCTTGTAAGAAAGCTGTTCGGCGAAGACAAAGAAAGCCTCAACAAGTACAATGAGACTCTGGGCTGCACTCCCGCAGAGCTTGTGCTCACCCCGACGAGAATATACGTAAAGACGGTTCTTTCCATCATTGAAAAGTTTGAGATAAAGGGCATAGCTCATATCACGGGCGGCGGCTTCATCGAGAATATTCCGAGAATCATTCCGAATGGTCTCGGCATCTCAATCGACAGATCTTCTTATCCGTTGCCGCGCATATTCAAGGCTCTTCAGGAGATCGCAGGCATCGACGACCGCAAGATGTGCAACACCTTCAATATGGGTATAGGTCTCGTAATGGCAGTAGATCCTTCGATTGCTGCAGACGTTGTCAAAGAGCTTGAAAACATGGGCGAAAAGGCATACGTTATCGGCAAGGTTACCGATAAAGAGGGCGTTGAGCTATGAAAAAAATCGCCGTATTCATCTCAGGCTCGGGCAGTGATATGCAGAGCGTAATAGACGGTTGCGAAAGCGGCTACATTAACGGCAAAGTCGTTTGCGTAGTTGCGTCCAAAGCCGGAATTTACGGGCTTGAGAGAGCTGAAAAACACGGCATAGACAGCGCGGTTTTCGCGCTTAAAGATTACGACGGAGACTGCGAGAAAAGAGACAAGGCAGTTCTCGGTTACGTCGAAGACCACGGGGCTGACCTCATAGTGCTTGCAGGTTACCTCGGCATTGTTACAAAACAACTCGTTTCGGCGTACAGAGGACGGATGATAAACATTCATCCGTCGCTGATACCCGCTCATTGCGGCAAGGGCATGTACGGGCTCAAAGTGCATACCAGCGTGCTTGCAAGCGGGGATAAGGTAAGCGGTGCAACCGTTCATTATGTGGACGAGGGCACAGATACCGGCGATATTATCGTACAGCAGAGAGTAAAGGTAAAAGAGGGAGACACCCCCGAGACGCTGCAGGCGCGCGTCCTTGAAACCGAACATCAGCTGCTGCCGTACGCAGTGCGTTTTCTTTGCGGAAAAGACAATTGAGAAATTGCCTTTTCTCTTTTTATCCGCGCGCGGAACGCATATAAAAAAAGTGCGTATACGAGATAAAAACTTATAAATCTGAAAAATAAATCAATATTTGAAATCAATATTTAGGAGCGTAAGATGAAAAAAAGAGCGTTAATCAGTGTTTCCGACAAGACGGGAATAGTTGAGTTTGCAAAGAGCCTTTGCGGCTATGGTTACGAAATCGTCTCCACCGGCGGTACTCTCAAAGCCCTTCAGGGCGCAGGCATCGAGGCGGTCGACATCAGTTCCGTTACCGGTTTCCCCGAGTGTCTCGACGGCAGAGTAAAGACCCTGCACCCCAACGTGCATGCAGGACTTCTGGCTATGAGAAGCAATAAGGAGCATATGGACTTCCTCAAGAAGATGAACATTACCCCTATCGACATCGTAGTAGTCAACCTCTATCCGTTCAAGCAGACCATTTCAAAGCCCGGCGTAGAACTTGCAGAAGCCGTTGAAAATATCGATATCGGCGGACCGACAATGCTGAGAAGCGCGGCTAAGAACTATCAGGACGTTGCCGTGATCGTAGATCCCAAGGATTACGCAACGGTTCTCGAAGAACTCACCAACGGCGGCGTTACAAGAGAGACCAAGTTCCGTCTTATGTACAAGGTATATCAGCATACCTCTTATTACGACACTCTTATCGCAAATTATCTCAGACAGAAGCAGGGCATTGAGTTCCCCGATCAGCTTACTCTCGCGTTCGACAAGGCGCAGGATATGAGATACGGCGAAAATCCGCGCCAGCACGCGGTATTCTACAAAGAGCCGTTCCCCGTTGCAGGTTCTCTCGCTTGCGCAGAGCAGCTGCACGGCAAAGAACTCTCTTACAACAACATCAACGATACCAACGGCGCTCTCGATCTGCTGAGAGAGTTTGACGAGCCGACGGTCGTTGCCGTAAAGCACGCCAATCCTTGCGGAGTCGCTACCGCGGCTACGATAAGCGAAGCGTACAAGAAGGCATACGAAGCAGATCCCACCTCTATTTTCGGCGGTATCGTTGCTGCAAACAGAGAGATCGACAAGGCAACCGCCGAGATGATACATTCGATATTCATCGAGATCGTTGTTGCTCCTTCTTTCAGCGAAGAAGCTCTCGCTATTCTTTCTCAGAAAGCAAATATAAGACTTCTCAAGCTGCCTACGATAAACGCGCCCATTCCCGACAACTGCTACGATATGAAGAAAGTTCTCGGCGGACTTCTCGTTCAGCAGTATGACAGAATGGTAGTCGATTTCGATCAGGTAAAGACGGTTAGCAAGAAAGAGCCCACAAAGAAGCAGATGGAAGATATGGTCTTCGCTATGAAGGTCGTAAAACATACCAAGTCCAACGCTATCGTTATCGCAAAGGACGGCGTTATCCTCGGCATAGGTTGCGGACAGGTCAACCGTATCAGAGCGACAGAGCAGGCTATTGCGCATTCTCTGGTTGACACCAAGGGCGCTGTGCTCGCAAGCGACGCGTTCTTCCCGTTCGACGACTGCGCGCGTGCCGCGGCAAAGGCGGGCATCACCGCTATTATGCAGCCGGGCGGAAGCATTAAGGATCAGCTCAGCATAGACGCATGCGACGAAAACGGCGTTGCTATGGTATTTACGGGCGACAGACACTTCAAGCACTGATAACGGAGGGTATATGAACAGCGTACTCGTAATCGGAGGCGGCGGCAGAGAACACGCGATCTGCCTTTCGCTTTCAAAAAGTCCCAAGGTGGACAAAATATACTGTTTGCCGGGCAATGCGGGCATTGCGGAGATCGCAGAATGCGCTCCCGTTTCCGCCACCGACTTTGACGGTATACTGGCGTTTTTAAAGGCGCACGACGATATAAAAATGACGGTTGTCGCTCCTGACGATCCGCTTGCTCTCGGGCTTGTGGATCTTCTCGAGAGCAACGGTTACCGTGCTTTCGGTCCGCGCAAGAATGCGGCTATAATCGAAGCTTCAAAGGCGTTCAGCAAAGCGCTTATGAAGAAATACGGCATACCTACCGCCGCATACGAAGAATTCGACAATGTGGACAAAGCTAAAGAATATGCAAAAGCACAGTCGTATCCGCTTGTTATCAAGGCTGACGGACTTGCTCTCGGCAAAGGCGTTATAATATGCCAGAACGTTGACGAAGCTATGACCGCGCTTGACGAAATGATGGTAGGCAAGAAGTTCAAGGACGCAGGCAACAAGGTCATTATCGAAGAATTCATGGCAGGCAAAGAGGTCTCTATCCTCAGCTTTACAGACGGAAAGACCATTGTGCCTATGGTTTCTTCTCAGGACCATAAGCGCGCTCACGACAACGACGAAGGTCTGAACACGGGCGGCATGGGCACTTTCTCACCGTCAAAGGCTTACACCAAAGAGCACGAGAAAGAGACTGTGGAAAAAATAATTCTGCCTACTATGCGTGCGATGAACGCTGAGGGCAGAACGTTTAAAGGCGTGCTTTACTTCGGTCTCATGATAACCGACAAGGGCGTTAAAGTCGTTGAATACAACGCGCGCTTCGGCGACCCCGAAACTCAGGTCGTACTGCCGCGCCTCAAGACAGATCTTTATGAGATATTCGACGCAATTATCGACGAGAGACTTGACAGCGTGAATATAGAATGGGACGACGACGCCGCGGTATGCGTTATAGTTGCGTCGGGCGGTTATCCCGAAAGTTACAAAAAAGGTGTGCCGATAACTATCGGCAACCTCGATAAAGACATCGTGCTTTACCATGCAGGTACGGCGATAAAGGACGGCAGACTGGTTACCAGCGGCGGCAGAGTTATCGGTGTTACCGCTACGGGCAAGGATATAGACGAAGCGCGCGCAAAAGCGTACGCCAACGTTGACAAGGTGTCATTCGATGGCGCTTTCTACCGCAGAGACATCGGCATTAAGAAATAAACGAGAGGACAAAATGGTAAAGAGAATTTTTGTTGAGAAAAAGAGCGGCTACGACGTGAGCGCGCAAAAAGTAAAATCAGACGTCAACAACGTGCTGGGCATTGCCGCGGACGGCGTAAGAGTCTTTATTCGTTATGACGTGGAAGGTCTTGAAAAGGATATTTTCGATCATGCGAAAACGACTATTTTCAGCGAGCCGCCCGTTGACGATATCTTTGAAGATCAGCTTCCCGCGCTTGACGGATACAAGGTATTCGTTACAGAATATCTCCCCGGTCAGTACGATCAGAGAGCGGACAGCGCAATGCAGTGCGTTCAGCTTCTCTCTATGGGCAAGAGACCGCTCATCAAGTGCGCTACCGTATATGCAGTAAAGGGCGTCGACGACGCTCAGCTTGCAAAAATCAAGCATTTCCTCATCAACCCCGTTGAGAGCAGAGAGGGAGACTTCGCGCTTCCCGAAACTCTCGAGCAGAAGGTTGAACTCAATCTTACAGTCCCCCTTATCGACGGATTTATAGCAATGAGCGACGCTGACGTTGCCGCTTATCATGCAAGCAAAGGCTTTGCTATGAGCGTAGAAGACCTGATTTTCGTCCGCGACTACTTCAAGGGCGAAAACAGAAACCCTTCTGAGACGGAACTCAAGGTCATTGACACTTACTGGTCAGACCATTGCCGTCACACGACTTTTGCTACCGAAATCACAAAGATAGATTTAAAATCAGACAATCCGCACGTTCAGAAAGCTCTTGAAGAATACGAAGCGCTGTTTGCCGATCTGTATAAGACAAGACCTGACAAATACAGATGTCTTATGGATATCGCAACGATCGCGGTCAAAGAACTCAAGAGAAGAGGAAAGCTGGACAATCTCGACGTCAGCGATGAGATCAACGCTTGTTCTGTACGCGTAAACGTTGACGTAGACGGCAAGGACGAAGAATGGCTGATAATGTTCAAGAACGAAACGCACAACCATCCGACTGAAATCGAGCCTTTCGGCGGTGCGGCGACCTGTCTCGGCGGAGCTATCCGCGACCCGCTCAGCGGCAGAACATTCGTATATCAGGCAATGCGCGTTACCGGTTGCGCAGACCCCAGAGAGCCTGTTGAAAAGACTCTCAAAGGCAAACTTCCTCAGCGCGTTATCACAAAGACCGCGGCGGCAGGATATTCAAGCTACGGCAACCAGATAGGTTTGGCAACGGGTCAGGTCAGCGAAATGTATCATGAAGGATACAAGGCAAAGAGACTTGAAACGGGTTATGTCATCGCGGGCGCTCCTGCGGCAAACATAGTGAGGAGAAAGCCTGTAGAAGGCGATATAATCGTGCTTCTCGGCGGCGATACGGGCAGAGACGGTTGCGGCGGCGCAACGGGATCTTCAAAGGCGCATACCGAAAAATCCGTTGAAGTATGCGGCGCAGAAGTTCAGAAGGGCAATCCTCCGACAGAGCGCAAGATTCAGAGACTGTTCAGAAATCCCGAAGTAAGCAGACTTATCGTTAAGTGCAACGACTTCGGCGCAGGCGGCGTATCAGTCGCTATCGGAGAACTTGCAGACAGTCTTGACATATTCCTCGACAAAGTGCCCAAGAAATACGAGGGCTTGTCTGGTACAGAACTCGCTATATCGGAGTCTCAGGAGAGAATGGCGGTCGTTCTCGACAAAAACGACGTAGATAAGTTCATCGCGGCGGCAAAAGAGGAAAACCTCGGCGCAACTGCAGTCGCTGTGGTTACCGACAACGGCAGAATGAGAATGTTCTTTGCAGGCAACTGCATTGTCGATCTCAAGCGTGCATTCCTCGACACCAACGGCGTAAAGCAGAAACAGGACGCGGCTATCTCTGAAAAGGTATCCGTTTATATGGATAAGGCTGACGCTCAGGCGGCAAAGGCTTTTGCCGAGGGCGATATCAAGGGTGCTGTCCTTGGCGAACTTTCAAGACTCAACGTATGTTCTCAGAAAGGTCTCGGTGAAATGTTCGACAGCACAATAGGCGCGCGCACGGTGCTTATGCCTTTCGGCGGCAAATATCAGCTTACCCCGTCAACGGTCATGGCGGCAAAGCCTCCCGTTAAGGGCAGAACAGATACCGTTACCGTAAGCGCATACGCTTGCAATCCTTACCTTATGAGCGAATCTCCGTTTACGGGCGCGGTCTACTCGATCGTTACTTCGCTCAGCAAACTCGTGTCTAGCGGCGTCAGACCCGATACGGTAAGACTTTCGCTGCAGGAATTCTTTATGAGACTCAACAAAGATCCTCAGCGTTGGGGTCAACCGCTTTCAGCGCTTCTCGGCGCGCTGTATGCTCAGTTGCATCTCAACGTGGGCGCTATCGGCGGAAAGGACAGCATGAGCGGCACTTTCGAACATATAGACGTTCCGCCTACGCTTATCAGCTTCGCTATGGGCATTTCCAAGGCAAGCAAGCTGATATCCAACACCGTTATCGAGGATAAGAAGGCAGACAAGATATATGTTATTCCGCTGCCGAGAGACGAATACAATATGCCAGATTTCGACAGGGTAACAAAACTTTACAACTGCCTTGCCGACGCTATAGAGAAAGGACTTGTGAAGTCCTGCAACGTAGTTGAAGAGGGCGGCGCGCTGGCGGCTGTACTCAAGGGCTGTCTGGGCAATAAAGTAGGCGTAGATATTGAAGAACTGGATGAAGACATGTTTGCTCCGCGTATGGGCGACTTCACCGTTCAGTGTGAAAACGCTGACTTTGCGGCTGAATTCGAGCCCCGTCTCATCGCTACGCTCAACAATACGCACACCGCAAATATCTGCGGCACGGCTATCAAGTGCGATGAGATGATAAAGGCGTTCGAGGGTACGCTTGAAAGCATATTCCCGACGACAGCTCCCGCAAGCGGCAACGTGGGCAATCTTATCTGCTGTGCGAGAAAGCCCGAGCGCACTCCTCAGCATATAGTCAGACCCACTGTTCTTATTCCTGCGTTCCCCGGCACAAACTGCGAGGACGACACGGCGAGAGCGTTTGAAAGAGCGGGCGCGAAAGCTGAGATATTCATAATCAAGAATCAGAGCGCGGCTGACATCGAAGAGAGCGTAAAGGCGCTGACAGCGGCGATAAACAGAGCGCAGATACTGGCATTCCCCGGCGGCTTCAGCGGCGGCGACGAGCCTGACGGAAGCGGTAAGTTTATCGCTACGACATTCCGCAATCCCGCTATCCGCGATGCGGTTATGGAACTTCTCTATAAGAGAGACGGCTTGGCACTGGGTATATGCAACGGCTTCCAGGCGCTTGTAAAACTGGGTCTCGTACCTTACGGCGATATAAGAGAGCAGAAGGCTGAAGCTCCTACGCTCACTTTCAACAACATCTCACGCCACGTATCTACTATAGTAAGAGTAAGAGTTGCTACCAACAAATCCCCGTGGCTGTCTTCTGTCAAGGTAGACGACGTCTTCAGCGTACCCGTAAGCCACGGCGAAGGCAGATTCGTAGCTTCTCCCGAAGAGCTTGAAAAGCTGATAAAGGCAGGTCAGGTCGCTACTCAGTACGTTGACAACAACAACCTGGCTACTATGGTCAGCCCATTCAACCCCAACGGCAGTATGTACGGCATAGAGGGGATAATTTCGCCCGACGGCAGAGTTCTCGGCAAGATGGGTCATGCAGAAAGACTTGACGACAATCTCTACAAGAACGTTGAAGGCAATTACGATATGAAGCTGTTTGAAAGCGGCGTAAAATACTTCCAGTGATCTTAAGGAATCAATTATATTACAATAAAAATGACCGCATTATTGCGGTCATTTTTGTTATGCTTCGGGAGTTTTTGTGAATTATAAACAGTCTGATTTATTTGTTTATAGAGGTATGTTGATATTTGCGTGCGCGCGTGCTAAAATATAATTATGTTTTTACCGATTACACCTGAAGAATTGAACGGGCAGCAGCCTGACATTGTTTACGTTATAGGCGAGGCGTATTGCGACCATCCGTCTTTCGGGCACGCTATAGTGTCCAGACTTCTTGAAAGCCTGGGCATGACGGTTGCCATTTTGTCTCAACCGCAAAATGACGAAGATTATAAAAAATTCGGCGTTCCACGCGTAGGATTTTTTGTGTCGAGCGGAGTTGTGGACAGCATGGTCAACAACTATACCGTCGCCAAGAGAAGGCGCGACGTTGACGTTTACAGCGAGGGCGGCGACCTGGGCAGACGTCCTGACAGATGCGTTGACGTGTATTGCCACAATCTTAAAAGACTTTTCCCTGACAGTGCGATAGTTATCGGCGGCATCGAAGCGTCGCTGAGACGTTTTGCACATTACGATTACTGGGCTGACAGAGTTATGCCGAGCATACTCGTCAGCAGCGGTGCAGATCTGCTCATTTACGGTATGGGAGAAAGACCTATTACCGAGATAGTAAAACTCGTTCAGAAGGGCGTTCCGCTCAAAGATATACGCGACGTGCGTGGCACTTGCTATCTTGAAAGCTATGATAAACTGTCGTCAAAACTCAAGAAGGCAATTGAAGAGAGAGAAGCGATTTTCTGTCCGTCGTTCGAGCAGGTGAGAGACGATAAAAAAGCTTATGTTGAAGCGTTTAAAGTTCAGTCAGAGCAGAACGACCACGTAAAAGGAAAAATTCTTCTTCAGAAGCACCTCGGAAAATATCTTGTTCAGAACAAGAACCAGCTGCCTTTGTCGCCTGAAGAAATGGACAAAGTTTACGAACTGCCTTATATGAGAGATTATCACCCGTCATATACTCGCGGAGTGCCTGCAATGCAGGAAGTAAAATATTCGCTTACGTCCGTGCGCGGCTGCTTCGGCTCCTGCAATTACTGTGCGCTTACTTATCATCAGGGCAGAGTCGTTCAGAAACGCTCAAAGCAAAGTCTGATAAACGAGGCGAAAAAGCTGATTGCAGATAAAGATTTCAAAGGATATATCCATGACGTTGGCGGACCTACCGCCAATTTCCGCGACCCTGCCTGCGCTAAGCAGAATAAATTGGGCGTATGTGCAGAAAAACCTTGTATCGGCTTTAAAAAATGCCCCAATCTTCAGGTGTCGCACGAGGAATATATCGAGCTTCTCAGAGAACTCAGAGAGCTTGAAGGCGTAAAAAAAGTGTTCGTAAGAAGCGGTATAAGATACGACTACGTCATGTACGATAAAGACGACACCTTCCTGAAAGAACTGGTAAAACACCATATAAGCGGACAGCTTAAGGTTGCGCCTGAGCACGTTTCAGACAACGTGCTTGAGGCTATGAACAAACCGCCGTTTTCGCTCTATCTTTCTTTCAAAAAGAAGTTCGACGATCTCAATGCAAGGCTGGGTAAGAAGCAGTATCTTGTGCCTTATCTGATATCTTCGCACCCGGGTTGTACGCTCAAAGACGCGATAAGACTGGCTGAATATCTTAAATCGATAGGATATATGCCTGAGCAGGTGCAGGACTTTTACCCCACGCCGTCCACGAAATCCACTTGTATGTATTACACGGGCATTAATCCCGATACGGGCAAGCCGATATACGTACCCAAGGACAAGCGCGAAAAGATGATGCAACGCGCGCTAATGCAGTGGCGCAAAAAGAGCAATTACGACCTTGTTCACGAAGCTTTGATCGAAGCAGGCAGACAGGACCTTATAGGATTTACTCAGGAGTGCCTTATAAAGCCCACAAAAGAAGAAGCCGTTGCAAGGGCGAAAGCGCGCAGAGAAAGCGAGAAGAATAACGGCGGAAAAGCCGCAGCGGGCGCAGCTTCAAAGCGCGGCAATAATTTTGCGAAATCGTATTTAATCGACACAGAGAAAAGAAAATCTGCAAACAAACAAGGCAAGTTCACTAAAGGAAGAGAAGAAAAAGTCAAAAACAATAAAGGCGTAAAGAGGTCAAAAAGATGAGCGTGATCACAGGAGTTACGCCAAATAAACGCGACAAGGACAGGGTGAATCTCTATCTCGACGGCGAATTTTACGGCTCTATAAGCGCGCTTGTAGCGGCTGCAAAAAGGCTTGACGAAGGCAAGGAGATAAGCGAGAAGGAGCTTTCGGATATTATCTTCGAATCTGACAAACGCAACGCCTTCGAATACGCGCTAGGCTATATATCGCGTTACGTCTGCACTGAGAAAAAGATAACTCAGAAACTTTACGACAAGGGTTACGGTAAAGTCGTAGTCGAATATACTGTTGAAAAACTCAAAAGCTATAATTATATAGACGACAGAGAATATGCCGTGCAGTACGTTACGGTAAACCGCGGAGTAAAGGGCGCAAGACGGCTGAGAGACGAACTGCGTCAGAGAGGCGTGGCAAGCGAGTTTATAGAAGAGGCGTTGAAAGACGTATCGACAGAAGAAGACGACGCCTACGCGCTTGCGGAAAAACACAGCAGAGGTAAAGACCTAAGCGATGAAAAATACGTTGCAAGACTGCTCAGGTTTTTGTCATACAGAGGATACGGTCAGGACGTTATCGCACGTTGTCTTTCTAGATTGAGACAGCGCGAAGAAAAGGAGTGAAAAATGTACGTTGTTTCAAATAAAACCATGGCTGACAGCGATAAGGCTTGTATCGCAGGCGGCGTGCCGTCCGTCGAGCTTATGGCGCGCGCCGCAAAGGGCGTTTACGACAATATAGAAAAGAGCGGAAAAACGTATATAATATGCGGCAAAGGCAATAACGGCGGAGACGGTTTTGCGCTGGCATGTCTGATGACAGACGGCGGCTTTGACGTCTCGCTTTTTTATGTTTCTCAAAGCATTTCGGATGATGCGCTTTTTTATAAAAACAAGCTCACTGAGCGCGGATTTAAAAAGATATTTCCCGTAAACGAATGCGATTTTGACTGCGATCTTATCGTGGACTGCATTTTCGGCACGGGTTTTTCAGGCGTGCCGAAGCAGGAATACGCCGACGTGATAGAAAAAATAAATTCAAGCCGAGCAAAAGTCGTATCAGTAGACATTCCCAGCGGACTTGACGGCACGGGCGGCAGAGCCAACTTTGCGGTAAAGGCGGATAAGACCGTTGCGGTACAGGCTGTAAAAAGCGGACTCGTGCTCGGAGACGGCAAGGACTTTTCGGGAGAGATTGTTACGGTCGATATCGGTATTCCGATCATAGGTGAAAAATACATTGTCGCTGACGACTCTTTTATCCCTGCATTGTTTAAGGAGAGAAAGAAGAACTGCAATAAGGGCAGTTTCGGCAAAAGTCTGATAATAGGCGGTTCGCTTGAATTCCCGGGAGCGCCCAAGCTTGCCGAGGCAGGAAGAGCGGCGCTGAGAGCAGGCGCAGGGCTCAATACTCTTTGCGTGCCGTATTCTCTTTCAGCGGCTTACGCTGAAAACGTGGTGGAAAGCACGCTGTTCCCGATGGCGGATAAAGACGGCAGACTTGTATTCGATAAAGGAAGCATTGACCGCGCTATGAAAGGAGTAACCGCTGTTGCGATAGGTCCGGGTATGGGCGGAGACGCTGAAGAAAACTCGAAGATTTGCTCCTATATAGCTCAAAACTTCGATTGCAGTTGTATTCTTGACGCGGACGCACTGAATGCTTTCAAAGAAAATATTGTCAGCCTTAAAGAGAAAAAATGCTCGCTGCTGCTCACTCCGCACCCCAAGGAGATGTCCCGCCTTACGTGCAAAAGCGTTGACGAGATACTTTCAGATCCGATAAACGCGGCAAAAGAACTTGCAAAAGCCTGCGACTGCATAGTGTTGCTTAAAGGCGCGACCACAGTCGTATCTGACGGAGAGAGAACTGTGCTTATTGCCAACGGCACTCCCGCGCAGGCGAAAGGCGGAAGCGGCGACGTTCTTACAGGTATGATATGCGGATTTGCGGCAAGGGGGATTTCTTTGTTTGACAGTGCGTTGGCAGGTGCATACCTTTGCGCGGAAGCGGCGAAAAACGCTGAAAAAGAATACGGCGATTGGGGCGTACTTGCAAGCGACGTCTGCAAACAGGCAAAGAAGATTGTTGATTTCTACCGCGATTAAAAGTTATATTGTCTTGTTTTGTTAAAAACATTTTATTTTCGTCGTTCTTCAGATAACTGGCAAGAGACAGCGAAAGTTGTCTCTTTTTTATTTGTATCGAATTTTTGACTGGATTTCATTTATTGTATTTCCCGTAAAAACATATTTTTATGCGGTTTTTCGCTGTTGTCCGATTAAATTTTAGCGTCTTGGCAAAAATAACATTGTTCCTGAAAAGCTCATACAATGAAGCGGGGGCAATTTATTTTACGGAGAACAAAATGATAAAGAGAGGAGAACTGTATTACGCTGACCTTAGTCCCGTCGTCGGGAGCGAGCAGGGAGGCGTACGCCCCGTACTGGTCGTTCAGAACGACGTCGGCAACAAGTACAGCCCTACCGTCATCGCGGCGGCGGTTACCAGCAGAATAAACAAGGCAAAGCTGCCCACGCATATTGAGCTGGGCGCGAAAGAATACGGCTTGCCCAAGGATTCAGTAGTTCTGCTTGAGCAGATACGCACCCTTGACAAATGCCGTCTTAAAGACAGGATAGGGGAGATCCCTGATGACGTGATGAGCAAGGTAAACCGTGCACTTATGATAAGTCTGGGATTTTTAGAGTGAAAATGCAGATATTTGCGGCGCGATTTGCGCCGCTTTTTTATATCATATTCGGATTTCAGTTGCAAAATAAAGAAAAAATATATAATTTAGGAAAAGACATTGACAAAATAGTAAAATAATGTGGTTATATTCACTGAATTGTGAATAAAAACTGCAGTTATTTTTATAAAAACTTTCTCAATTAAGGCATAAAATTATTAAAAAATATAGACAAGTGTCTATTATCTGCCGCGATTTTTGCGTTTTTTTTAAGACAATTATTTGTATTATCATTAAAATTATGTTAAAATGTTTTTATGGTCAAAAAGACCTTACTATTATAAGGAAGGAAAATTATGAAGAAACTCAACGACATTGCAATTCTTCACAAGGTGTTGGGTACTGATCCCTCTAAAAAAGAGGACGTTCAGCCCAAAGAAGCGCTGTCTTATTCCTTTGCCGGTTTAGGACAGAACATTATCTGCCAGTTGGTCACGACGTTCTTTATGATGTACATGACGGACGTTGCGGGCGTAAGTGCTCTGTGGCTTTCATGGATGTTCCTCGGCGCGAGACTTTTCGACGCTTTCAACGACCCGATCATGGGCTCTCTCGTTGAAATGACCCGTTCAAAATACGGCAAAATGCGCCCGTATCTTAAGTATTCTCCGATACCTATCGCGATATTTACGGTGCTTTTGTTTGTTTCGTTCGGCGACGCTATATCCGAGGTAGGACAGTTCATTTATTCGACAGTAATTTATCTGTGCTGGGGTATTGCTTATACGTCTGTCGACGTTCCTTATTGGGCTCTTGCTTCTTCGATGACGTCTGATACTGACAAGAGAAATACGCTTCTTACAGTTGCGCGTCTCTTCTGTACAATCGGCGGCGGTCTCGTATCTGTTGTTATTCCGATTATCGGTCTTGACAAAATGTCTCTCGGTGAACAGAGAATTGCTTACCTGATCGTTGCGGTTATCTGCGTTGCAATGGCAGTTCCCACTTTCTTCATCGGTTTTAAGAATACAAAAGAGAGATTCTATGATAATTCTGCTGAAGGTAAGTTCTCTCTTAAGGAAAATCTTAAGCTTCTCGGAAAAAATACTCCCGCGCTTCTGATTATTCTTATCGGCGTTCTCGGTTCACTGCGTACTATATACATGACAACGACCCTTTATTATGCAAAGTATAACCTGCGTAATTTCGGTCTTGCGGCTGTAATCTTCCTGCTTGTTGTTCCCGGCGGTTTGATTGCGACTTTGCTTACGCCGTATCTTTCTAAAAAGTTCAGCAAGAAGACAGTGTTCTTCTGGTCGCATATTATCGGCGGCGCTTTGATGATATTGTTGTATTTTATAGGTCTTTCATCAAACGGTACGAGCCTTGCTTCTCAGATAGCATTCTACATAATCATAATCCTTGCAGGTATTCCGACTGGTTTCAGCAATATCATGACATATTCTATGATAGCTGACTCAATCGATTATCTCGAAGATAAGACAGGCAAACGTGCTGAGGGCATATGTTTCTCTTTGCAGACATTCATTTCTAAGATAGGTATGGCAATGACTGCATTCGTTACGTTGATGGTTCTCGGTGAATACGGTTACAATGCTGACCTTGCTCAGACTGCCGTTACCGATGAGGTTTACTACAGCGAAGCATTCCAGAAAATCTGCGAAGGAAACTGGATGGCTACAACACTTCTTTGCGGTGTTTCTATGTTTGCTTGTGCGCTTCCGCTTCTGTTCTATACGTTTACTGAAGACAGACAGAACGAGGCAGTTTCAAGAGTTCTTGCAAGAAAGATTGTCGCAGGAAATACTGAGCCCACTATCCGCCATGAATTCGTTCTTGCAGTCACAGGTATCGACAGAGCAAAGAGATCAGAAGTTCTGCTTGGCATTGCTAAGATTTTCGGTCTTGAAACGATTGAAGAACTCGACGCTAAGGTAGAAGAGCTCAAGGTCGTTGATGAAGTCATTGAAGAAGACGAGCTTCTTGTTCAGGTAGACAGCGTTGACGAAGTAGCTGAAAAGCTCGGTGTTGACGAGATAGACGAAATCGCAGACGATTACACCTTCGGTGAGGATGAAGATAAGAATGACAACTCATCCGACAAGGGTGGCGACGATAAACAATAATTTAGTGTCAATATTCGTGCTACGGCTTGTCTGAAACTCAAAGTTGTGGTACTATATATTCAAGCAATCGTACGCTCTCCGGCACGTTGCCGGGGAGCGTATTGAAAATATAAGCATATTTTTTTGATAAAGGACAATAAACAGTCAGATGGCATACGTTTCGCTTTACCGCAGATACCGCCCAGGCGAGTTCGCCTCAATGATAGGGCAGCAGCATATTATCCGCACCCTCAGGAATCAGATCATGACGGGCGCGATTTCTCACGCATATCTGTTTACGGGTTCTCGAGGTACGGGCAAAACGACGACTGCAAAGATTTTTGCGCGCGCGATAAACTGTCTGCACGTTAAAGAAGACGGCTCTCCGTGCGGAGAATGCGAGGTATGTAAGGCGCTTGCAGATCCTTCCAATATGGATATTATAGAAATGGACGCCGCTTCAAACAACGGCGTTGACGAGATAAGATATCTGCTTGAAAAAGTCAAGTTTGCTCCTTCTGTGGGCAGATATAAAGTCTATATCGTCGACGAAGTCCATATGCTTTCCCCTCAGGCTTTCAACGCGCTTCTGAAAACTCTGGAAGAACCGCCTGAACACGTTGTGTTTATATTGGCTACGACCGAAGTGCAGAAGATTCTTCCCACCGTGCTTTCGCGTTGTCAGAGATTTGATTTCAGATTGGTTCCCACGCAGGAAACGGCAGGGCTTTTACTGCGTATTTTCGACGAGCTTAAGATAGTTTATGACAGAGAAGCCCTTGTAGCGATCGCAGAAGCGGGAGAGGGGTGCGTGAGAGACAGCCTTTCTCTTGCCGAGATGTGCATATCCTATTGCGGTAGCAAGGTAACCTATGCAGGCGTGCTAGACGTTCTGGGTGCAAGTTCTCCTGAAGCCGTTCTTGAAATGACGGCGTGCATTCTTGCAGGCGATGTTGACGGCAGTCTTAAGCGTATCGACGACACTACGAGAGAGGGTAAGAGCGTAAAAGTTCTTGCTGGCGATATCGCAAAGACTTTAAGAAATCTTATCTATTGCCGCAACTGCGTTAATGCAAATAAGATACTCAATATGCCGAGGGAATTATTTGCCAAGACAAACGACCTTGCGATGAAATACGACAACGCAAAGTTGCTCAGATGTATGGAGATAATCTGTTCAGTCGACGGCGACCTCAGATACGGTTCAAATGCGCGTCTTGTGCTTGAAGCGGCTGTCGTTAAGGCTTGCGACGAATATTGCTCGATCGACGCTCAGGGTGTTCTTATGAGGCTTAAGAATCTTGAAGCGAAAATCGCTCAGGGGCAGATAGCTGTAGCCGCAGTTCCTAAGAGCGGAGCGTCTGAATCCGTTTCTCGTATGGATACGGCTGAGAAAATGCTTGTTTATCTGCTCAACACGCTTAAAAAGAGAGGAATGCACGTTGAATACGCTTATTTCTCAAAGCTGAACAGAGAACAGCTTTCTCTTAAAGACGGCAACCTTGTTATAAAAGCCGTAAGTCAGGGGCAAAAAGACAGTATATTGTTCTATCAGTCAGAATACGAGAGTATTTTAAGAGAGGCGTACAGAGACTTCGGGCGCATTACCGTTGAGGTAGAGATCAAAGAAGACGAAACAAAACAAAATATCGAAAACGTTAAAAAGGTTTTCGGTGCTGATAAAGTCAACATCATAAACGGAGGTAACAACAATGGGTAGAGGCGGATTCGGCGGCTTCGGCGGCGGAATGGGCAATATGCAGCAGCTTATGCGTCAGGCGCAGAAGATGCAGCAGGATATGGCAAAGGCGAAAGAGGAGCTCGCTGAAACTGAGGTAACTGCTGTTTCAGGCGGCGGAATGGTCGAGGTAACTATGACCTGCGATAAAAAGATAAAATCGGTCAAAATCAAACCTGAGGCGGTTGATCCCGATGACGTTGAAATGCTTGAAGACTTGGTCGTAGCGGCACTCAACGAAGCAATGAAACTCGCAGACGACGAGACTGAAAAGAGAATGGGAGCGTTCGGGTCTTTAGGACTATGAGTATAGGAAATATCGAGGCTCTTGACAGACTTGCGGCGCAGTTTACAAAGCTCCCGGGAGTGGGTGCAAAGACTGCCAAAAGGTTTGCCTATAAGATAATAAACATGAGCGAGCAGGAAGCGGAAGAATTTGCAAACGCCGTGCTTGAAACAAAGAAAACGGTGCATTTTTGTCCCGTCTGCGGTGCTTATACCGACAAGGACGTATGCGACATCTGTTCAACGCGAGATAAAAGCGTTATATGCGTCGTTAAAGAGCCCAAAGACGTTGACGCTCTTGAGAAGATCAAAGATTTCAGAGGAGTATATCACGTTCTTCACGGCACTTTGAATCCTTTGGCGGGTATAGGTCCTGACGATATAAGGATAAAGGAACTTCTTGCAAGACTTGACGGCGTGAAAGAAGTAATAATGGCTACGAATCCGGACGTTGAAGGAGAGGCAACCGCTGTGTATATCGCGCGTCTTATCAAGCCAATGGGCATAAAGGTTACTAAGATAGCCAGCGGCATATCTATCGGCAGCGATATAGAATATGCTGACGAGGTTACGTTGTCGCGTGCACTTCAGGACAGAAAGCCGCTTTGACGATTTCAATTAAAATCAATAAAGAAAAACGACGGAATAATTTCCGTCGTTTCTTTTTATAGCGTTTTGAAAACGATATTTCTGTATCAGAATTTTGAAAGCTTCATGCCTTCAGTCATAAATCTGTCGAAAGCTGCCTGACCTTCTTCGGTATTCTTGAATACAGCGGTGCATTCAAGGATCTGCTCGCAAGCGTTGTTTACGTAATCGGTAACGATTTTCTTTGCTTTTACGTCAGTGTTAGCGGTGCCGTTGTCGTTTACCAGCTGAACTATCATGTCAGCATGCTTATACATCGGATTTTCAGAATCGGCAAGTTTCTGCAGATTGAACTCCGTCTTGCCGGTAAGGTAATTTTCAACCTCGGAAAGCTCTTTCTTAAGTCTTCCGGGAAGAATGAAGAGACCCATAACTTCGATTATGCCGATGCCTTCTTTCTTGATATTGTGCAGTCTTTCTTCAGGGTGGAATATGCCGTAAGGATGAGCTTCGTCCGTTCTGTTGTTGCGCAGAATAAGGTCGATGACATATTTGTTTTCTTCACGGCGTACGATAGGCGTGATAGCGTTGTGCTGTTCAGTCGTCTTGCAGATCACATTTACGCTTTCGTCCGTCCAGCCGTTCCATGTCTCGAGTACGTCGACAGCTGCATTATAGACCTGCTGTTTATCTTCGCTTACGAGTCTTACGACGCTGTTGTACCAGTCTGCGATATAGATTTCGACTTTCTTATACTTGGGACTTTCGTAACGCGCGCGGTTGCCGACGCTCATCATGGGCAGAACTTTGAGACCGCCCTGATAATGGTCATGCGTAAGAATTGAGCCGCCGACGATAGGAAGCGCCGCATTGCTGCCCATAAAATAATGGGGGAAGAGATCTACAAAGTCAAGCAGTCTGCGGAATGAAGCAGGGCAGACGCTCATAGGACGGTGTTCGTCAGAGAAAGCGATCGCGTGCTCTTCATAATACTGATAAGGAGAGTACTGAAGATGCCAGTATTCGTTGTCCAGCTGAATGGGAATGGTGCGCAGAGTCTGTCTTGCGGGATGATTCATATTTCCCGCAAAGCCTACGTTTGTAGGACAGAGCAAGCATGCCGGATATCCGCTCTTGGGCTGAAGTTTTGCAAGAGCGATCTGCTTGGGGTCTTTTTCAGGTTTTGAAAGGTTGATCGTGATGCCGATTTTGCCGAATTTTCCGTTGTGTTCCCACTTGATATTTTTCTTGATGTCGGGCATACGGATATAGTTGTTGGCTTTGCTGAGCTCGAACAGCCAGTCTGTAGCCTTCTTTACGCCGCGGTGGCTTGCAATCGCGTCAAAGCGCGCTATAACTGCCGAGGGCATGGGCGTAACCATACCGAGAATCTTTGTTTCAAAAAGCAGGGCTTCTTCAGGTTTTATCCTGCCCGTGTCGATTGCGTGCTGTACGAGGGGGTCAACTATTTCTGTCTGGAAGTCGCCGTATTTCTCGATAGCAGGTGCAGGCGAGTTGAGCCCGAAAAAGTCGAGAAGAGTGTTGAGAACATAATACTCGTCCTCTTGTTCGAGCGAAAGGTGGTCGCTCGCATAGCAAAGCAATTCATTGATTTTTACTTTGAGCTGGTCTTCTGTAAGCATAAATTCACTCCGAAAATTTTATAAAAAGGCTTTCGCCGTCTCCTATTATATTACAAATAAAAATCTATTGCAATAATTATTGATCGGTTGCGATAAATTTGCACGGTTTGCCAGGTTTTGTTTTAAAGGGTATATTTTTATTGAATTTTCCTGTATAAAACGGTATAACTGCCGCACTTATCGGTTGGCTTCTTTTTACAATGTTTTACAGTCGGATTTCAGAGTTAAGCGATTGCGGAAATTTGCTTTAAATGTTTACACTTTGATTTTATTATGATATAATTATAAAAACGCTTTTGCGAGGTATTATATGCAGATCACAAAAAGTTTCGTAGACAATCTCAAAGACAACGCGTCTTTTGCTGAATACGTTGACAAACTTTACGGCGGCGGTCTCGATTATCAGGCTGCGCGTTATAAGAAGATTTACGACCTTCATGTCGCTACATACGGCGGAGAGGTCTCATTCTATTCTTCCCCCGGCAGAATAGAACTTTGCGGCAACCATACCGATCACAACAACGGTAAAGTTCTTTGCGCTTCGATAAGCGTCGACACAGTTGCTTGCGTAACTCCGCTTGAAGGCAAAGTCGTGGTCGCTTCTATCGGATATCCCGAAGTTGTCGTCAATATCAACGATCTTGAGGCAAACAGCGAAGAATACGGTTCAAGCGAAGCTCTCGTAAGGGGCGTTCTTGCTTATTATAAGCAGAACGGTTACAAAATCGGCGGCTTTGCGGCTACTACCACAAGCGACGTTTTCAAGGGCGCGGGCGTAAGCTCTTCGGCTTCTTTCGAAGTTCTTATCTGCGAGATACTCAATCAGATGTACAACGGCGGCGCTATTGATAAGATAACCAAAGCTAAAGCGTCTCATTACGCTGAAAGCATTTATTTCGGCAAGCCCTGCGGCCTTCTCGATCAGAGCGCTATTTCTCTCGGCGGCGTAAGCTATATCGATTTCAAGTCGACAGTAAACCCCAAAGTCAAGACAATGGACTGGAAGTTCGGCGATACAACGATAGTGCTTATCAATACCGGCGGCGATCACTGCGACCTCACCAGTCAGTATGCAGATATAAGAAGCGAAATGGAGTGGGTTGCGAGCATGTTCCACGTACGCAAGCTCCGCAAGGTCAAAGAAGAAGAATTCGTTGCGGCGATTCCTCAGCTTCAGAAACAGGTAACCGGCAGAGCGATCCTGCGCGCTATGCACTATTTTGAGGAAAACAAGCGCGTTGATGCAGGCGTTAAAGCCGTAAAGAGCGGCAATTTCAAGAAGTTTGCGGCAGTTATCAACGGTAGCGGTCAGAGTTCTTACGAGCTTTTACAGAACTGCTATCCGCTCGGAGATACTGCGCAGAGAATTCCTCTTGCGCTTGCGGTAAGCAAACTCAACGGCAGCGTAAAAGCCGCAAGAGTACACGGCGGCGGTTTTGCAGGCACTATACTTGCGTTTGTTGAAAACAGCGGGGCAGACGATTATATCGCGGATATGAAAAAGATCTTCGGCGACGACTGTGTTTACCGCATCGGCGTAAGAAACGAAGGCACTTGCAAGGTGGAATTGAACTGATGTCTGACAAAATCGCATTTTCGCTTTTTGACGGCAATCTGACAGTAACGTGGTACGGCATATTCGTTACCATGGGCATATTGCTTGCATATTTTCTCTATCTCTATCTTGCAAGCAAGCGCAACATAGATATAGATTTTTCGCTTGAACTCTTTATATGGGTAGTTGTCCTTGCGATAGTATGTTGCAGGCTGTTTTACGTCGTGCCGAGAAAAGAGTATTATCCGATAGACAGTTTTGAAGCGCTTATGCGTTTCCTGGGACTGACAAAAGACGGTTTGGCAGGTCTTACCATTGTCGGTGGTATTTTCGGCGGAGCGGCAGGCATACTGTTCTGTGTTCTGCGCTATAAGAAATATTCTTACGCTAAGGTCGCTGACTGCGTCGTGCTGTGCGTATTTCTCGGACAGATCATAGGCAGATGGGGCAATTTTGCCAATCAGGAGCTTTACGGACAGATAGTCAGCAATCCCGCTTTCCAGAGATGGCCTTTCGCGGTCTTTATCGACAGCGACGGAATGTGGCACCAGGCGCTTTATATGTACGAAGGATTTTTTAATCTTATCGGACTTATAATCGGATTGCTTTTGTTCTTTAAATATAAAAAACTCAAAAACTTCACGATTTCGCTGTATTACGTTTTCTGGTACGGTCTTGTCAGAGGTTCGCTTGAATTCCTCAAGCTCGATCATCTGAATTTCCCTGGCACTGAAATCGGAGTTATTCAGGTAATCTGTTACAGCGCGTGCGTCGTTACGTTTATTCTGATGATACTCAATCAGAAGGGCATTATCCGCTTCCAGAGCAAGATATACAACGAGGCGGGCGATTCTCTTAAACTTCTTGCAGAGTACGATAAAAAGACTGTTGAAGCTGTCAGAATCGAAGGAAAATCTTATTACGAAGCTTGCGGCGAAGAAGAGGCTGTGCCTTTCAGACTGGCAGGAGAATACACTCTTGCAGAAAGACAGCTGCGTGCGCTTGTGTTCGGCAAAGGAAAGGCTGTTCAGAAAACAGAACCAGAAGCACAAACCGTAACAGTTGAAGAGACTGCTTTCGACGACGAAACGGTTGTAAAGAAGAAAAAGATTGCATCAAAGAAAAAATCTGCAAAAGAGCAGTAAGCAAAATAAGGGCTTTTACTAATCGCGCTGAGCCGTACGGCGGCGCGCAACGGTAAAATTCGCAGAAGGTGTTCGCGGCATTTTACTTAGACCTACGGAGGATTATATGAGGGATCTGACCCTTCTGACCGATTTATACCAACTTACAATGATGTATGGCTATTCAAAGAATAGTCAGCTAGACAAGACGGCGGTTTTCGACGTCTTTTACCGCGGTGTAGGCAATAATTACGCTGTTGCCTGCGGACTTGAACAGGTGATAGAATATATCGAAAACCTGAGATTCAGCAAAGAAGATCTTGATTATCTGCGCTCACTCAATCTGTTTGACGAAGATTTTCTTAAACTTCTTGCAGATTTCAAGTTCAGCGGCGATATTTATGCCGTACCTGAAGGTACGGTCATCTTTCCGCAAGAACCTATTCTTACGGTAAAAGCACGTCTTTTTGAAGCTCAGCTTATTGAGACCGCAATACTTTGTATTCTCAATCATCAGACGCTTATAGCGACAAAGGCGGCAAAGATAGTTTATGCGGCTAAAGGTGGAGCGGTCGCTGAGTTCGGACTCAGGCGCGCGCAAGGTCCTGACGCGGGCATTTACGGCGCAAGAGCGGCTATGATCGCAGGTTGCGCGTCTACGTCAAACGTGCTTGCAGGCAAACTGTTTGACGTCCCTGTATCGGGAACTCACGCACACAGCTGGGTAATGAGTTTTGACAGCGAGCTTGAAGCGTTCCGCGCATATGCGAAGATGTATCCTGACAGCTGTCTGCTTCTCGTTGATACATACAACACGCTGAAGAGCGGTGTGCCCAATGCGATTACCGTTTTCAAAGAGCTTCGCGCGGCAGGTCATAAGCCTTTGGGCATACGTCTCGATTCAGGCGACCTTGCTTATCTCAGCAGAGAAGCAAGGACTATGCTTGACGAGGCAGGTTTCCCCGACGTAAAGATTTTTGCCAGCGGCGATATCGACGAAAACGTCCTGATGTCTCTCGATTCTCAGAATGCTAAGATAGATTGCTGGGGTATAGGCACAAAGCTTATCACCAGTCAGGATTGCCCCAGTCTTGGCGGCGTTTACAAACTTGCAGCTATCGAGAAAGACGGCGTAATGGTGCCCAAGCTCAAGATGAGCGATACTCCTGCAAAGATCACCAATCCCGGTCTTAAAAAGATCGTACGTATCTTTGATAAGAATACCGACAAAGCTATTGCAGATCTTATCGCGCTTAAAGAAGAAAACTTTGACGGACTGGATAAGATCGAAATATTCCATCCCGATTTTACCTGGAAGCGTAAGGTCGTAACCAATTTCTACGTTAAGGATCTCAACGTAGATATTATCAAGGACGGAAAAGTCGTTTACAAGAGTCCTACCGTAAAAGAAATCGCGGCATATCATAAGGAGTGCTATGCTCAGTTCTGGAACGAATACAAGCGTCTCCTAAATCCGCATATCTACAAGGTCGATCTTTCTGAGAAGCTTTACAATCTCAAGCAGAGACTTCTCAACGAGCATCACGAAGAATAATTCCAAATACGCCATAATCCGCGCAAATCAGCGCGAATACGTCAAAATTTACCGCCCCGTGAATTAGCTTTCATCGGGGCGTTTTGCTATAATTTTACGCGGAGGTAGTTATGGATACATTCAAAATAAAGATCAAAGGATACGACAAAAAGCAGGTTGACGATTACATAATAGGTCTTTCGTCTCAATTTGAAAAAAGCAACAGCGAACTCAGGGAGAGAATAAAAAGACTCGAGAACGAAAACGACGAGCTTTATCGCAACTTATGCGATTACAGGCGCCGCGAAGAAAGCATTTCAACTGCGCTTATGAACGCAATAGATAAGGCAAAAGAGATAGATTACGCTTCAAAAGTGAGATTTGCCCTTGAAGGCGAGCGTCTCAGCGATTTCTCACGCAAGTGGACTGCTTATTGCAAAAATCAGGTCAACAAGGTTTCTCCAAGACACGCACAGACGACGTCTGCGTTTATCGCTGAGATGAAAAACGCGCTTCAGTCTCTTATGGGAGAACAGCTCAATCTCGGAGCATACGTAAACGAAGCTACGATTGAACACGAAAACGAGCAGGAGAGACTTAAGGACAGCACTGTAGCATAAAAAATTAGCAATCACACATAAAAGACCGCGACATCGGGCAACCGAAGCGGTCTAATTTTTTATGTTCTATTCAAATTTTGAATATATTACATTTAAAAAACTTTAATGCGAAAACGTTTGAGTGAGTTTAATAAATTCAATTAATAAATCTGATTAGCAGTATGAAAAAACCGCTCCCGGATTCGGGAGCGGCAACATATTATTCAGCGTTTATCAATACATTCCGCCGTCCATTCCCTGAGGAGCTACGGGAGCTGCAGGAACAGGGATATCGGTAACGAGTACCTCTGTGGTCAGAAGGGTTGCAGCAACGCTTGCAGCGTTCTGCAGAGCGCTTCTTGTAACCTTGGTCGGGTCGATGATACCTGCTTCCATCATATCGCAGTATTCGCCCGTAAGAGCGTTGTAACCGTAGTTGGGGCCTTTGCCTGCAGTGAGGATGTTGTTTACGACTACGCCGCCGTCAACGCCTGCGTTTGCAGCGATCTGCTTAACAGGCTCTTCGAGAGCTTTGAGAACGCTCAGCCCGCCTGTCTTTTCGTCGCCTTCCATAGCGTCTACAACGGGTTTTACTTTTGCGATAGTGTTGAGCAGAGCAACGCCGCCGCCGGGGATAATGCCTTCTTCAACTGCCGCACGCGTAGCTGCCAGAGCGTCTTCGATACGCAGTTTCTTTTCTTTCATTTCAACTTCGGTAGCTGCGCCTACATTGATTACCGCAACGCCGCCTGCGAGTTTAGCAAGACGTTCCTGAAGTTTTTCTCTGTCGTATTCGCTGGTAGTCGTAGCGATCTGAGCGCGGATAGCTTCTGCGCGTGCTTTGATAAGATTTGCGTCGCCCATGCCGCCTACGATAACGGTGTTATCCTTATCGACTTTTACCTGCTTAGCGCGACCGAGCTGAGCGATGCCTGCGTCTTTGAGTTCATAGCCGAGTTCGCTGCTTATAACAGTACCGCCGGTAAGAGTTGCGATATCTTCGAGCATTGCCTTTCTTCTGTCGCCGAATCCGGGAGCTTTGACGGCTACGCAGTTGAGGATGCCCTTGAGTTTGTTGAGAACGATAGCGGTGAGAGCTTCGCCTTCGATGTCGTCTGCGATGATGAGCAGCTTAAGACCGTTCTGTACTACGGTTTCGAGGACGGGCAGGATCTCCTTGCTGGTAGATATCTTCTTATCTGTAATAAGAACGTATGCGTCGTCGAGTACAGCTTCCATTTTGTCTGTATTGGTTACCATGTAAGCTGAAGCGTAACCGCGGTCAAACTGCATACCTTCAACGTAAGTAACGCCCGTTTCCATAGACTTGGATTCGTCAAGAGAGATAACGCCGTCTTTGCCTACGGTGTGCATAGCTTCTGAAATTATTCTGCCTACTTCTTCGTCGCCTGCAGAGTTGCTGGCAACGTGGCTGATCGACTTTTCGTCAGAAATGGGCTGAGAGTTCTCTTTGAGAGCTTCTACAACTGCAGCGGTAGCCTTTGCAATACCTTTCTTGAGCACCATTGGGTTTGCGCCTGCAGCAACGTTTTTGAGACCTTCACGAATGATAGCCTGAGCGAGGAGGCAAGCGGTTGTAGTACCGTCGCCTGCGACGTCGTTGGTCTTGATAGAAACTTCTTTAACGAGCTGAGCGCCCATGTTTTCGAAAGAATCTTCAAGTTCAATATCCTTTGCTATAGTTACGCCGTCGTTGGTAACGAGGGGAGCGCCGTATTTCTTATCGAGAACTACGTTTCTGCCCTTGGGACCGAGAGTGATTTTTACTGCGTTTGCGACTGCGTTTACGCCTGCTTCAAGGCTTCTTCTGGCGTCTTCGCCGTATTTAACTTTTTTAGCCATAATAACTTACTCCTTATTTTTCAATGATTGCCAGAACGTCGCTCTGTCTGAGGATTGTAACCTCTTCGCCGTCCAGTTTGAAGTCGCTGCCGGAATACTTGTTGAAGAGAACGGTATCGCCGACTTTTATCTGCATAGTAACTTCTTTGCCGTCAACGTTGCCGCCGGGACCGACTGCGATAACCTGAGCCGATTGCGGCTTTTCTTTTGCGGAAGAAGGCAGGAAGAGACCGCTTTCGGTCTTATCTGCGGATTCGACCGCCTTTACAACTATTCTGTCAAACAAAGGTTTAATATTCATATCAAATTACCTCCTGATTAAGAGTTAGCAGTCAAGCCTCTTGATTGCTAACATTGACTATTATAGCACGCACTTTTACTTATGTAAAGGCTTATCGCCAAAAAATAATGTATATTTTTCGTTAAATTTTTATGCGGATTTTCATCTGGCTTTTTTGTGATTAAAATGTCGTAAAAAGTTGTTTTTATATCATATCGTAAAACAAAATTCAAGTTTTAAGCGATGATAATTCAGGAGAAATATATATTCTTGATTCTCAGATTTTTTTAACCATGTTTAATTAGACATTTATGATATAATATTGATATCATTATTTTAGTCGAAATAAAGTCGGAGGTCATAATATGTTCTTTGATACGTCATTTTTAAAAAATGATGAAATATCTTTGTTTCAGATAAAAACCGCAGAAGAAAATAAAGACAGAGGTTGGGTTCCTGCTTATTACTTTGACATTCTCGATAAAGAAGGTATAAAAGTTGGCACGTGCGATTTGCGTATCGGGCATAATGAAAACACCTATTACGGCGGAAATATCGGATATTTCATTAAAGAAGAGTTCAGAGGTAATCATCTCGCCGGCAAGGCATGTTTATTATTGTTTAAACTTGCAAAGATGCATCAACTTGAATATCTTATAATAACATGTGATCCAGACAATTTTGCATCGAGAAAAACATGCGAGTATGCAGGTTGTAAACTTTTGGAAATTGCAAAGTTGCCTGAAGATAACGAAATGAGAAAAATCGGCGATACTGAAAAATGCATTTATAAGGTTGTTTTATAGTTCTCAGCGATTAGTTTTGTTCTTGTTAAATATTATAAAGAATTGATAAATTAAGGATCGCAATAAAATATTATATTGATATCTATATTATAATAAAACAAAAATCGATTGAGAAACAAGCCGTCTTGTGGTATAGTAATTATATTGAAATTCAGGGGAGATTTAATATGAATAAATGGGATAAGAGATTTATGGAAATGGCTGAATTCGTTTCCACATGGTCCAGCTGTTATAAGATAGACCGTCATGTAGGCGCTGTAATCGTCAAGGATAAGCGCATTCTGACCACAGGATACAACGGCGCAAGCAGCGGCATAAAGAGCTGTAACGAAAAAGGCGAATGCATCCGTATAAAACTGGGAATTCCTTCAGGTACGCGTCACGAGATATGCTATGCTGTTCATGCCGAGCAGAACGCTATCGTTCAGGCTGCAAAGCTGGGGGTGAGCGTTGACGGCGCAACGCTTTATTGCACGCATCAGCCCTGCGTGATTTGCGCCAAGATGATAATAAACGCAGGCATAAAGAGAGTCGTATTCAAACACGGCTATCCCGACGAATTCAGTATGGAGCTTTTCAAAGAAGCAGGCGTTCTCGTTGAAGAATACTCAAAGCTCGAAGAAGAATAATATTGTTGATTTGATTTTGCGATAAAAGTTGAATTTGGGTCGGCATATAAAAATGCAAATTAATGTGAATTTTCAGCTAGAAAACCGTCAGGGTGAATTGAAGAAGTATTGAAAATTATTCAACGTCAGATAAAATACGGATCTGTTTTCAGATTCGTATTTGTTTAATAAAAGGCAATATAACAATCAATAAAAACAATGAATTTTTATTATTATTAAGTAACATATAGTATATTATTATAATAAAAATATCTATTATCGGATAAAATAATAGAAAAACAGGTGATGTATGAAAGAGAGTTTCTATGTCAGTATATGTGCAGATGGTCTTAACGGCGGAGCAGCTTATCTCGATGACGAAGGATTTCTTTTTCGTTGTCAGAAACTTACAATAGAAAGTGAATATAAAAATCTGAGAATACTTTATAAAGATATCAAGTCTGTACGCGCAGGTAAACGTATCTTATTTATTTCGACGACTATTATTGAAACGAATAAGGGAAAATCATATTGTTTTCTGATTTTCAACAGAAAAAAGTTTATGAAATGTATCGGGAAATTTGCTTTAAAAATTTCAGATTGATTTAAACGTTTTTGTTTCTTATTGATTTACTATATTGCGACTAAAAATATATATATTTATATATGAATTAAAAACAATAAAATTTATTGCTTTGAAGTGTGTAAATAAGTTAGACAATATCGAGTTGATTATTAGTCCGGTTGTTTTAATCTTACAGCGAATTTATCTAAGTAAAACCAAGTATATATAAATATATACTTGATGTGAAGTTAAGGCAGTTCCTTTGAAATCTTTATAAACAAAATAATAATGTAAGGACATATATATTTAATTGCTTTATTTGAAAATAGATAATGCAAAAATCATATCTAAATTTCTCTTGAAAATAAATATATAATATTGCATCTGCTTTATTAAACAAAAAATAAGAGTTAAATTTATAAGAGTTTTAATCTGATCGATGTATCAAATTAATTTAAGTCAGAATAAGATTGAATATAGTTATTATAAATTATCTGATATTCCAAGGAAATAATCAGCGCTTACGTCGAAGGCTAAGGACATTCTTTTGAGAATATCGTATCCCGGCTTTGCTTTTCCTTTAAGCCATTCGCTGACCTGACTTTGTTTAACGTCGATTTTTTCAGCAAACTGGGTCTGCGTCAGATTGTTTATGAGAAGAAATTCTCTTAATATTTCGTCAAATCTGTTAGCCATAATTTCATTATATAGATATTTCTATGTAAATGTCTAATAATTTAAAATATTTTGTTTCTACTATGTGTGCTTATGCTAAAAGTATTATATTATCCTCAGATAAAACAAATAAATTTAAAGAGCTGATTGAAAAAGCAACAAACAAATCAGGCGATTTTGATCTGATTATGAATGATTGTGAGGGCAGGGTAGTGCAAAACTTTAGTGAAAAAACCGTAAATTTCGGCAATCTGGCTTATTATGGAGCGATACGTATAAATTTTTCGTTAAATACCGAGCGCAGTATACTGACGATCGTTTCTGTTTCTGAAAAGCGTTACGGTTATTTAGCTGACAGCGCATATGAAAGAAGACTTGCTGAAAAGTTTTGCAGATTTATTCGAACTATTGTTCTGTAGTTTGATTAAAATATAAGGTATTTGCTTTAAATATTGTTGTGCATTAAATAAATATTCTTCTTGCAGATCTAAAATAAATACCTTGTTCATATATATGATTTTATTATTTTAATTGTATAAAATTGGTAAATGCCAGTTATTAAAAACATATATAGTTATATTTCACTATAAAAATCAAGACTAAAATTAGCTATTTTTACAAATTTATAATAATTAAAAATAATTAATAATACTTATTATCAATTAAAATTAATATTATTATGCCGAGTAACAATAGGTAAAAATTATACGGCAGACGGTATATCTGATGTCGCATGCGAGGTTTGGTCTGCTGACAGTGGTGTCGCAAAGATATTCAAGTGCAGAAAGTGCGACTGACGCGTTGGCAAGCAAGGTTACGCTTTTGTCTTCGTTGTCGCCTTTTGCGGCATTGTTCATATTATCGTATGTCATGGCAAAATCTTCTTTTACGTCTCCAAGTTTTTCAATTGCCTGAGCTGTCGTGATTTTTTTGTCTGTAAGGTCGCTGAGAATTTTGTTCAGATCGTCAACTGTTTTCACGGGATAGTCTTTATAACTTTTGAGTTCTCCCTGAATGTCATCGTAAAACTCTGTATTTAAAGTAAGGATCTGTCCGCCGTTTTCTTTTGAGTAAGACTCAGCGTCGCTTACGTTGTCAAATACTGCGTAAACGTTGTAATACTTGTCTGCGTTCTTGACTGTAAATCCTGCGCCTCCTTTAAGTCTCATTGCATAAGAATCGACCTGGCTTGAAGTTATGTCGTCTCTCGGATTTTCTAAAACTGCATAGTATTCGATTTTATTTGCTTTGAAACAATCCATGATTGCTGCAATTGCTTTTCCGTCTGTGAGAAAATCTGCGCTGACAATAATACTCATTACGACAATCGTAAATATCAGCATAACCTGACAGAATCTGTTTGCTAAAGACTGTTTCTTTGCAATTTGCTTGCGCGCGACGTGCGGGTGATTATATGAAGAATTTTCTTCTATGCCTTCATAAACGCTGACATTTTCATTTTTGTCGTCGTTTATAGAGCTTTGACCGTTGTTCAAAATGTTTATATCTTCTTTTTCGTCTGTCTCTGATTTTAATTCAGGATCAAATACTTCGCCGTCCGGATTTATATACATTATTTCAGGCTGAGTACGGGCTTCGAGTCTCGGGAAGATAATTTTATCTTCTTCTTCGACAGGCTCGTCAGTCGGAACATAATTTTTCAGATAAAACTTTGAATAATCCATACTAAAAATTATTTGGATAAATCCACAAGTATGCAGGATTTGTCATATTTTAAGGTTTTTTGTCGGTGATTTTATTTAAAAGATTTCAAATCATGCAGTATTTTTTATTTATACACAGCTGCTTGACAATGTTATTTTGAGAGAAGTTAAAACTTAATAGCGACATTTTCCATTTAATGCAAATATAGTATTTAATTGAAATAATCATAAAAATGTTGCGTTTAATTTATTTTCTTTAAAGGAAAAGGTTAGCTCGTTTTGAAAAATGTCGCTTGCTTTCAAAAGAAAAATTTTAATACAACTTTTATATTTGATTTTATATTTAAGGGGGTTATCTGAAATTGTCTGACTAAATAAAAAACTCTTCGGGTAAACCGAAGAGTGGATTTTCAAGGCTGTGCATCTAATCTCGACAGTGCGCATCAAGGCGGTACAAGGATAGTTATCTCCTCCAAAGCTACCTCGTGGCACAACATACGATCTGCTTAATGCTGCTGCGGTCAAGCCCTGACATGGTTCACAGTGCACGCTTGCACAAGACCTTGGTATCGTCAACACTTGTCCTCGGCGGCCCTCAATACGAAAAGCCTCAATTAGCATTCAGCTCCGCTGTAGCGGATTGCGGATAACAGGGCACCGCTAGCTCCCCGCCTAGCACAGCGATATTAGTATATTGTATTTTTTGAAAAAAGTCAAGGTATAAAAATAATTATCAGATTTCAGACGTAATTAAGTAAAAAAAATAGTTGATTTTGATAAAAAATCACTGTTTATGTCGTCAGGCATCAAAATCAGATCGACTGAAAGAATAAAACGGAGAAATGTTATGTTGAGAGAATGATTAATAAATGTTGAGGAAACATTTCAAGTGTGAACTTTTGATTTGCGGATTTCGCTAGAGGAAAAATTTGTTGGAGATAGCAAGCTTTATCTTTTTAGCAACTTATAGGATAAAATCAAATCAGAGATAATTTAAATACTCTCGTTTTGAGTTTTTAACTGGTAACTATTTAAAAATTTTAAGAGTTTTTGATTGATTATTTTGTTCTAAATGTTATTAAATAGCATATTTTTTATTGAACGTGCGGATAGTCAAAATAAAACTTTTATCGACAAAGTCTTACATTTTTTTACAAAACCGCCGTGATATATTATAGAGGAGCTGAGAGATATGGTGTTTTCAGTCAAGAAAAGTACTTTAATATGGATCGCCGCGGCGCTTGTTCTGTGTATATTGTGCGGTTTTTTAGTTGGCACGGAAACGTTTGCAACGGTGTTTTCCAATCAATCCACAAGAAAAATCCCTGTTTACGGGGTGGACTGTGGCGATGAAAAACTGGTAGCACTTACTTTCGATGCAGCATGGGGAGCAGATAAAACGCTGAAAATCCTTGAAATATTGAAAAAATACAATGTAAAAGCGACGTTTTTTCTTGTGGGATTCTGGCTGGATAAATTCCCTGAGGAAACAAAGGAGATTGCTGATAGCGGTTGTGAAATAGGCAATCACAGCAATAACCACTTGCAGATGTCTAAGCTCTCTGAAGAGAAAATCAAAGATGAGCTCGAATACGTAAATGATAAAGTATTTGAACTTACAGGCAAAATGCCGACGTATTTCAGACCGCCTTTCGGGGATTATGACAATGAACTTATAGAAACTGCACAAAAGTACGGGCTTCAGACGATACAATGGAGCGTTGATTCGCTAGACTGGAAGGGCTTGTCGGCGACAGAAATAACTTCCAGAGTAACGAAGAACGTGCAGAACGGATCGATAGTGCTGTTTCATAACAACAGCGACAATATATTAGAGGCGCTGCCATTGGTACTTGCCAATCTGATAAACAGAGGCTACAAACCTGTAACATTGTCTGAGCTTGTATATAAAGATAACTATTATATCGATAATAACGGTATACAGCATAAGAATTCAGAAGTTTGAAAAAACTTAAATCGTCAAGAATATAGCTGAGACGGTGTAAATACTATATACCGATCCCGAGAGGGAAGAGAGAAATAAACAAAAATAAACGGAGGGTCGTATGAATTACGAACAGATGAACAACAACAAATTGCAGCTTACGGGTGTAATAGCTAAAGAGCCTGTATATAGCCACGAAGTATTCGGCGAAGGATTTTATGAAACGTTGATAACAGTGCCGAGGCTTTCTGATCAGACAGATACTATACCTCTTACAATATCGGACAGACTGATTTCTCAGAACGGAATCATGGTAGGCGATAAAGTAAGTGTAGTGGGGCAGTTCAGAAGTTACAATAAGCTCGAGGGAGAAAAATCAAGATTGCTACTGACCGCTTTTGTGCGCGATGTGGTAGATGAAAGTGAAATCGAAAACCCGAATCAGATAGATATTTGCGGCTATATATGCAAGCAGCCGGTATATCGTACGACGCCGTTTAAAAGGGAGATATGCGACGTGCTTCTCGCTGTGAACAGAGCGTATAATAAGTCTGATTATATTCCATGTATTTTATGGGGAAGAAATGCGCGCTTTGTTCAGACTCTTCCTGTGGGTAGCAAGATAAGCGTAAGCGGTAGAATACAGAGCAGGAAGTATGTTAAGAATCTCGGTGAAGACAGATGTGAGGAAAGGGTGGCGTATGAAGTTTCTGTAAGCAAAGTTACCCTTGAAAAGGATGAACATAGTCAGCAGAGAGCGTAAAATTACGACAAAAATTATTCTAAATTAAGCTTAAAAATATTTCTATTCAGCCAATAAAGTGCTAAATACCGCAAAATAATAACTTTGCGGTATTTTTTAATCATAAATTAAATGTTTATTGACTTTATTCGATCAACGGGTCGTTTTTAATGAGTGCGACGATAAAATCAAATGATGGAATCAAAGTTATTATTTGAATTTTTTGATTATTATTCATAATTTCGAAATCGTATTTTCGATAGATAAGAGGAGATTTAAAGAAATTATAATACATATAAGCAAACTGATTTTTATGGATAAAACAGTTTGAATGTGCAGGCATAACAATATTAAAATCTCAATAGGATTATGTGAAATTTTATCTTCGCGTTTATTGCAGAATTTAAATTGTTTAACTTTATCTGTATTAAGGTGTAGAAGCAATGATTGAGTACGTTTTATCCATAAAATTTTGCGCCGTTTTACGACAGTGTTCTATTGATTTTTTGCGTTGACGGATTTTATTTGATAATTTGTCTGGTCGGTTTATTGGGCAGAATTCTGTGATTTAAATTGATGCAAACTTAAATGAATGTAAAGATTTCATTGAGTAGTTTTAAGAAAATTTCTTTTCAAAAAAGATTTGTTCTTTTCGTCTCTATTTTCGGCTTTTATTTATTTTATATAAAGTGTTTTACTTTTGCGCTGATAGTGTGATATCATTAATTTGACAGAAGGTGAAATATGCTTGATAAAAACTTGATCGAACAAAACATTCTTGAGTTTAAAGAGAAAGTAAGCAGGTTGTCTTCAAACGCAGGCAGAGAAGTAAAAATTGTTGCCGCAACCAAGACTCAGCCGAAAGAACTTCTCGATTTTATTGCAAAAAAGTCTCTTCTGACAGACGTTGGTGAAAACAGGGTGCAGGAGTTTGTTGAAAAATACGACCCTGAAAGCGGACTGAATTATCATATTATCGGTCAGTTGCAGTCCAATAAAGTTAAGTATATCGCAGGAAAAGTTGTGCTTATACATTCGCTTGACAGATATTCGCTTGCCGACGAAATTGAAAAACAGTCTGAAAAGCGCAACGTAATCACCGACTGCCTTGTTGAGATAAATATGGGCAGCGAGATAAGCAAGGGCGGAGTCAATCCCGATGAGCTTTATTCTTTTATTGACGGGCTCAGAAAATACAGACATATCCGCGTGAAAGGCATTATGAGCGTAATGCCTAACGTCGAAATAAACGAGCTTATCGGTTATTATAAAAAATTTGCTTTGCTGTTCGCCGGGCTTGAAGGTATGAGGGGAGGAAATATTGTCCCCGATATATGCTCTTGCGGTATGTCGAACGACTACGCACCTGCCATTGAATACGGCGGATCAAATATGGTGAGACCGGGCAGAATTTTGTTCGGAGAAAGAAATCAGTAAGAGGGACAGGGTATGGACGACAACGAGAGAAGAAGATTCAATATTGACGAAAACGACTATTATACCAATAACAGCCGCAGAACTCCCGCTGTGCCGCCGCGCAATTACGGCAATACGCCGCAGGGGGTGCGCAGAGATTACGGCTCTTCTGACAGAGGATACGTTTCTCCAAGCGGAAATTACAGCGGAAGGAGTGTGCCTCAACCGCCGCAAAACGCTGCTCAGAATCAGGGCAGACCTTACGTAAGCGCTTCTCAGCAAGGCGGTTACGGTGCGTATGAAGGCGGGCAGAGAGCACCTTACAGACCTCAACAGGCTCCCGTATATAACAATACGCCTAAGAATCCGCAGTATGGTCAGCAGGCTTCGCCGTACGGTCAGCCTCAGACACCTGTTTACGGTCAGCAGGGAGCTCCTCAGGGATACGCTCAGGGCGGTTATCCCGCTTCGGGGTACAGAAATGGCGGATATGCGCCTCAACAACCTTATCCACAGCAGCCGCCGTACGGCCAGCAGGACGAGCGCGATTACAGCTATGAAAACGTTCAGGCTCAGCCGTCTGAAAAGAAAAAACGCGGACTTTTCGGCTTCGGAAAGCAGAAAAAAGAAGAGATCGATCCCAACAATATCGGCAATGTCATTATCACAGAGCCGAGGACTTTTGACGATGTGCGCGTGATAATAGACGGACTCAGAAAGCGCCAGGCAATTATTATCGACTTGTCAAAGGTAAACGATAAGGATTCTCAGCGTACGCTAGATCTGCTCAGCGGCGCTATTTATGCACTTGGTGGAGCTCAGCAGAGGATAAACGACCATATGTTCCTGTTTACTCCTGAAGGCGTTATGATCCAGGGACCTGCATCGCTTCGCAACAAATACAAATAAAATTTCTTTTGACATTAAAAGGATTTTCGATCAGATATGACTGACAAGATAAAAAAATACAAGGCTTATATAATCGAAGCGCTGTTGTTTGCGGCGCTTCTTGCCGTTGATTTGATTTCAAAACCGCTTGCCTTTAGCTTTTTGGAAGGCAAAGGCGGAAGTTATACCGTTTTTGAAGGAATTTTCGAGATGATAGAGGTGCATAACGACGGCGCTTCTTTCGGAATTTTCGGCGGCAAGACGACAGAGCTTATCGTAACCACGGCAATAGCGATGGTATTGTTGACGGGATTTCTTATCTGGAGACCCAAGTCTCCTAAGCTTTTCAGATACGGCGTTATAGCAATCGTTGCCGGAGGTGTGGGCAATCTTGTAGACAGGTTCGTATACGGTTATGTGCGCGACTTCATCGACTATACTTTTTTGAGAACTTTCTTCGGCATCGAAAATTTCGGTGTCGGAAATATCGCGGATATATTCGTTCTCGTAGGATTGCTGTGCATAATGGTATATGTGTTTTTCGGCTATAAAGAGGGTGATTTTGCTAAAAATCCCAATCATTCCGATACGATTCCTGAAGTTCTGGTCGTAGACGAAGGTGAAGAGAAAAAGCCTGAAAAGCAGTCTGAAAAAAGCGGTGTGGTTGAAGACGGAAAAATCAACTCAACAGCTGAAGAGGCACTTTGCGATAGCAAGTCAGTAAATGCTGTGCTAAACTTTGAAGAAAACGTCGAGCAAAAGGAAAAAACAAAAAAATCGTCTTCAGGTCAAGAAAAGACAGAAAACAGGCTTGCGGATACAGGCAAGGCGGAATAGTATGTCTGACTTTTCAAAGATAAGCGCCGCAGTCGAAAGCGGCGGTATAAGACTTGACGTTTTCGTTGCAGAGAAGGCTGAATGCACCCGCTCTCACGCAAAGACCCTTATCGAAGACGGCAACGTTGAAGTGAACGGCGTGAAAGCTTCAAAATCGGGATTGTCGCTTAAGGCAGGGGATATGGTGGATATAGTTAATCCCGCGCCGAAAGAGCTGAATTTGGAGCCGCAGGACATACCGATAGAGATCGTGTGGCAGGACGATGATTTTGCCGTTGTAAACAAGCCGCAGGGTATGGTCGTGCATCCTGCTCCCGGAGCATACGACAACACGCTTGTAAACGCGTTGCTGTATAAGCTCGATTCTTTGAGCGGTATAAACGGCGTTGCACGTCCCGGTATCGTGCACAGATTGGATAAAGACACTTCGGGATTATTGGTCGTAGCAAAAAACGATTTCGCTCATACTTCGTTGCAGAAGCAGATCGCTGAAAAGAGCGCTAAACGCTTTTATTATGCGCTAGTTGACGGCGTTGTTGAAAATGACATCGGAGAAATAAGAAATTTTCTTGCGCGCAGTACAACTGACAGAAAAAAGTATGCGGTTGCGAAAGAGGGCAGACTGGCAATAACGCTTTATAAAGTGGTAAGAAGATATTCTGCTTATACGCTTATGGAGTATGAACTGAAGACGGGAAGAACACATCAGATAAGAGTCCATTCTCGCTATATCGGGCATCCCGTTGTCGGAGACAAAACGTACGGCGGCAGCGATAAGTTCAATCTCAACGGACAGCTTCTGCATGCTTATAAACTGATATTGAATCATCCGAGAACGGGCGAAGAAATGACCTTTACTGCGCCGCTTCCCGATTATTTTCAAAATGTGTTGAACAGTCTTAAGCCTTCGAACTGAAAACATAAGCGCGATATTGCTTTCAAACAGATGTTTTCGCGGATAACATAATTAAATCGACTATAATATTTGCCGACGTTATAACAACTTAACGTCGGCTTTTTTAATAAAAACAGCATATTCAGATTCAGATGTTTTTTGCAATTTCTGATCAGAGCAGGGCATTTTATTTTGGCGTAAGTTTGTATTGTAAAATCGGAGACGTTTCAATTGCATTTTTTAGTGAATATTTATATCGCCGATAAATCTTAAGTCGGATAGCAAAAAAGCGGCAAATGCCGCCTTGATCATTCTGCTTTTCATGTTTTAGTTTTTTTAGATAAATCAGAAAGCATAAACTAAAATTTCAGCGTTCAGTCTTTCTGCAACAATTCTTTATGTTCGTTTGCCGTAACCGTAGCGCTGTTGTAAGTGGTGTATAGCACCATGCCGGGTTTGCCTGAAGGGTGGCGCTTGAGATTGCGGCGGCGGGTGTAGTCGCATACCGTTTTTGTGCCGGGCTGAGCCTGAGACCAGAAACATGCGATTTCGCAGGCAGTCTGTATCACGCTGTCGGGGATATCTCTGCCTTCTGCGAAGATTATCACATGAGAGCCGTGCACGTCTTTAGCGTGAACCCAGATATCTCCGCCGTTGGCGACTTTAAAGGTGAGTTTGTCGTTCTGAAGATTGTTTTTGCCTACGGCAACGGTAAAGCCTTCTACCTCGTAGAATAACGGCTGAGCCGCTTTTGTACGCGTTTTGTTGCGTCTGCCTGCAGGTTTCAGCGCTCCTGCTTCTATAAGCTCAGCTTCAACTTCTGCAATTTCGTCGTCGGTAGAGCATACGGCGATTGAAGGCTCTATGCTGAGAAGATATTCGAGCTCTTCTTCGCTTTCTTTTATCTGTGCGGTAACGACTTCGAGAGTGCGCTTCTGTTTGGAGTATTTTTTGAAGTACTGCTGAGCGTTCTGTCCCGGAGTAAGCCTTTCGTCGAGAGGAATTGTTATCTCGGGCATATTTTCATCGTAATAGTCCTGAACGGTTACGCTCTTGTCTCCGCGCTGAATTTTATACATATTTGCGGTAATAAGCTCACCGTATTTTTTATTCTTTTCGAGACCTGACGCTTCAGAAAGGCGAGAGCGGCATTTTTCAAGACGTTTCTTAAGTCTCGCTACTGCGGCAGAATGCGCTTTTCTCAGGTGTTTAGTATGGTCGTTTCTTCTGCATTTTTCGTCCTTTTTGCCGATGCACTGTTCGACTGCAGCGCTCAGGGTAGGCGTTGAAATAAAAGATAATGATGAAGACTTGTACGGGAATACGAAATAATCGTCCTCGTAGCCGTCAATGAGACTGCAACACGGGGAATAAGCGCTGCTGGCGTTTATATCGAGTAGAGTGCTCAAGGTGTCTATTATTGCGTTTATACCTTTTTCGTCGGGTTTTTCGCTGTTTTCAACGCCTGCTATATAGAGTAGTTCTTTTACCGTAAGGACTGAAAAACCTGAGACGGAGCTCATTATAAATCCTGAAAGATCCGAGCCGTTGTAATTGTTGAGAGCTTCTCTGACTGCTGAAAGGTCTGTGCAGGCTATTTTATTTCTCGGCGGAAGTTCGTATTTTACCGAGGGAAGGAGACAGCGCTTCGTCGCGGTGTCGAAAGAAGCCTGTTTGAGCGTGTCTTTTATTATTCCGTCCGAACTGACGAGAAGCACGTTGCTGTATCTGCCCATTGTTTCTGCGACAACCGAATATCTGACTTCGTCTCTGAGTTCGTTTCTTGCGGTAACGGAAAAGTCGAAAATACGGTCATTACCCAGCATGGATACGCCGTTTATCACTCCACCTGCAAGGCACTTCCTGAGGCGCATGCAAAAAGCAGGGGCGGTAAGCGGATTGGTCTTTTTTACCGTCGTAAGATGAATGCGCGGATTCTGTGCGTTTGCCGAAACGGCGAGGATCAGATTGTCGCCGCCTTTGCGTATATGGAAATTTATTTCGTCGGCTTCAGGCATGCTTATCTTGTCAATTTTGCCGCCTGCAAGCGCGAGATCAAGCTCTTTTGACAGAGCGTTAAGTGTAATGAAATCGCCTGGCATATTACCTCATTTGCGCCGATGAATAACCTCGGCAGACTTATTATAAAATATTTATAAAATATTTGCAATTGTAATTGCAATAAATCGCCGATTGTGCTAAAATTATTTCACTGTGTAAAAATCTACTGAAAAACAATCAAAGAGAGGACATAAAAATGAACTACACAAAAGAACTTCTTGAAAAAGACCGCGTAAAATTTACCGTGGAAGTAAGCGAGGAAGAGTGGAAGAACGCTCTTGCCAAAGCGTATGAAAAAAATAAGGGCAAGTTCCAGATCGAGGGATTCCGCAAGGGTAAAGTTCCCCGCAAGGTGATTGAGAATATGTACGGCATCGGCGTATTTTTCGATGACGCGTTGGATATAATTCTGCCTGAGACTTACGGCGAAATCATGGACAAGGAAACCGAGCTTTTCCCTGTTGACAGACCTGAGGTCGACATCGCCGCTATCAGCGACAGCACTCTTAAATATACCGCAACCGTTCAGCTCCGTCCGACGGTAACTCTCGGCGCTTACACCGGCATCGACTTTGAAAAGAAGAGCACCGAAGTCAGCGACGAAGAAGTAGATGCTGAGATCAAGAAAGACCTCGAGAACGCAGGCAGCTGGGAACCCGTAGGCGACAGAGCTGTTGAAAACGGCGACAAGTGCGTTATAGATTTCAGCGGCAGCGTAGACGGCGTTAAGTTCGACGGCGGCACTGCTAAGGATTACACGATCGTTCTCGGCAGCGGCTCGTTTATCCCCGGTTTCGAGGATCAGATGGTAGGCATGAAGGCAGGCGAGACCAAGGTCGTAAAGGTTAAATTCCCTGAAGATTACCATGCTGAAAACCTTGCAGGCAAGGACGCTGAATTCGAAGTGGTTCTTCACAGCGCAACCGTAAAGAACGTTCCTGCGCTCGACAATGAGACCGTAAAGGATATATCCGAGTTCGACACCGTAGAGGATTACAAGAAGAGCGTAAGAGACAGGCTCGTTTCAAAGAAGGAAGAAGAAGCAGGCTTTGCTCTCGATCAGGCTATCATCGAGAAGGTCGCTGAGAACGCTCAGGTAGAAATCCCCGAGTGCATGATCAACGACGAAGCTGAAGATATGGTCAAAGAATTCGAATACAGAGTTATGTATCAGGGCGGCGATCCTGAACAGTTCTACAAGATGACAGGTCAGACCAGAGAAAATCTTCTCAACACCTACAAGACCGGCGCTGCTAAGAACGTAAAACTCAGACTCGTTCTGCAGGAAGTCATCAAGGCGGCCAACATCACCGTAACCGACGAAGAAGTAGAAAAGGATCTTGAAAAGTCTGCTGAAGAAGCTGGTATGGAGCTTGAAGAGTTCAAGAAGAACGTCACCGATCAGCACAGAAGCTATCTGAGAAGCTCTATCCTCAGCAAGAAGGCTTTTGAATTCCTCAGAAATAACAACAATATCAAGTAATCAACCTGAAAATGTCGTAAATTCTCCTTTTTCTCTGTAAATGCCGGAGAAAAAGGGGACAAAACCATTCGTTGAGAATATCATAAAGGGAGGATTGAAGATGAAAAAGGACGAAATAGTTAAGGACAACATATACGTCATCGACAAAGTTGACGGCGGAGAAAGGCAGTACGATATATATTCGAGACTGCTTGAAGACAGAATAATCTTTCTTACGGACGAAATCAACGATTACACGGCGAATCTCGTAGTCGCGCAGCTTATTTTCCTTGAAGCAAAAGACAGTGAAAAGGATATCTGCATTTACATCAACAGCCCGGGCGGAAGCGTAAGCGCCGGACTTGCGATCTACGACACAATGAAGTACATCAAATGCGACGTAAGCACTATCTGTATCGGCATGGCGGCGTCTATGGGCGCATTCCTGCTTGCCGCAGGTACGAAGGGAAAGAGATATGCGCTTCCCAACAGCGAAATTATGATACACCAGCCTCTCGGCGGAGCTCAGGGGCAGGCGTCCGACGTCGAGATCATGGCAAACCACCTCAAAAAGACCAAAGACAAGCTGACGAGAATTTTGGCAGAAAACTGCAATCAGCCGTATGAAAAAGTTCTTGAGGACACTGACAGAGATAACTTCCTCAGTCCTGAAGAAGCGCTTGAATACGGACTCATCGACCAGATCTATTATAAGAGGTAATTTAAGTGGACAAAGAAATCAACAAGTGTTCTTTCTGCGGCAGAGGAGAAGGCGAAGTCGATAAGATATTTTCAGGCCCCAACGGCGTGAATATCTGCAACGAATGCGTTGAATTCTGCTATGAACTCATGGAACAGGAGTACAGCGCTTCTCCCGCAGCCGAAGCAGTAAAGAAACACACAATAAACGTGCCCACGCCGCACGAAATAAAGCAGAGACTCGATGAATATATCGTCGGTCAGGACCAGGCTAAAAAGGTGCTGTCCGTAGCTGTATATAATCATTATAAGAGACTCAACTGTGAAGCGAAAGGCGACGTAGAACTTGAAAAGAGCAACGTGTTGCTTTTAGGACCTACGGGTTGCGGAAAGACTTTGCTTGCGAGCACGCTTGCAAAGATTCTCGACGTGCCGTTCGTGGTCGCTGACGCAACGTCTCTTACCGAAGCCGGCTATGTAGGCGAAGACGTGGAGAACATTCTTCTCAAGCTTATTAAAAAGGCTGACTACGATATCAAGCGCGCAGAGGTAGGCATTATCTATATCGATGAAATAGACAAGATCGCAAAGAAAGGCGAAAACGTTTCTATCATGCGCGACGTGTCAGGCGAAGGCGTTCAGCAGGCTCTCCTCAAGATAATCGAGAGCACCATAGCCAACGTGCCGCCCAACGGCGGAAGAAAGCATCCTCAGCAGGAGTGCATACAGATAAACACAAGAAACATTCTGTTCATCTGCGGCGGAGCTTTCGTGGGACTTGAAAAAATAATTGAAAAGCGTATGCAGGGCGCTGCGCTCGGTTTCGGTGCTGAAATCAAGAATACGAAGACTTCAACTTACGGCGAGATCTGCAATGAAATAAGACCTGACGATCTTATCAAATTCGGTCTTATACCTGAATTTGTGGGCAGACTTCCGGTTGTTGTGTCAATCAACGCTCTTGACGAAAAAGCTCTCGTAAACATTCTTAAAGAGCCCAAAAACGCGCTTACGAAGCAGTACACGTCAATGTTTGCCGACGACGGTGTAGAACTTGAATTTGAGGACGAGGCGCTGTATGAGATTGCCGCTAAGGCAGTTAGAATGAAGACTGGCGCGCGCGGTCTTAAATCCATTATGGAAAACCTTATGCTTGACGTGATGTACGACGTACCCAGCGATAAATCGATTGAAAAAGTCGTGATAACCGGCGATTGCGTCAAAGGCATTGAAAAGCCTGTGATAATCCGCCGCAAGACGGCGTAAGAAATTCAAGGGCAGGCGTTTTTCGCCTGCCTTTTTTATTGATATCTCAGATAAAAGACAAGCTTCTAAGCGGATATTGGTTTATATATCGACTGCTGTTATTAGGCTATAATAAACGCCTTGCTTATTATCGGATAAAATATCTTAGCGAATTGCGATTATTATTGCTTAATGCGTCAATAACGGGATTTGCCGTTTTTAGTCTGATTACAGGCTTTCATTCAATGTAAATTTGCTTTTGTTAAAAGGCTAGATATCAGTTTTGAGCAATAAAATCGTTCGAGCAATGTCGGTGAAAACGCTGCAGGATATCTGATCTGAAAATTGCTGTTGCATTCTGATGTTGAGATATGTAAACTTTATTAGATGTGAAAACTTCATTTATATAACGGAAGAAAAGGAGAAAGGAAATGATAATAAAAAACGCTAAATTTATGACTTCGTACGCTTCATTTAAAAAAGACGACGGTTTCAATGCCGATGAGATAGCAATAGCAGGCAAGTCGAACGTCGGTAAAAGTTCTTTTATCAACTATATGACGAACTACGGCGGTCTTGCGAAAACTTCTTCCACTCCTGGCAAAACCAAACTGATAAATTATTTTTCAGTCAATAACGGTGAGTTTATGCTTGTTGATCTTCCGGGCTACGGTTACGCTAAAGTGGGGGAGGACGAAAAACGCAAGTGGGATAAGATGATAGGAGACTATCTGACCAAGAGCGAGAATCTTAAAGGGGTTATCGTGCTTGTTGACGTGCGTCATGAACCTACGGCTCTTGACAAGCAGATGGTTGCTTATCTGCATCATTATCATATACCGTTTTTCATTGTTGCGACAAAAAGCGACAAGCTTTCAAAAGCTCAGATAAGCAAGCAAAAGAGCGTTGTGGCCAATGCTCTCAGTATGGGCACAAGTGATATTCTGACCGTTTCTTCACTTAAAAAAGAGGGAAAGGAAGCGGTTCTCGATAAAATCGAAAATCTTTTAAAATTTATTCCTGATATTGATGAAATAGAAGAATAATGGCTGAATATAACTATTTTTATGCTTAATTTATAATAATTTTCAACTAAAAATTTGAAGGTGAAAGTGTCATTATCTGACTTTTCTGCATATATTTTTATAGCGATTGTATCAAAGCGTTTGCTTTGCGGCAGTCATATAAAAGGAGGAGTACATAATGTCATTTTCAAATAATTGCAAGTCGGATAAAATTCCGGGACCGATAAAGGGCAACGCTCTTTCGGGTATTTGCGAAAAGACTTGTCTGCAGGTTGAAAAAGTGTTCGATGCCTGTATGAGTCAGACGACGATGACCGATCTGCAACTTACGCTTTCTGACGTCACGCCGACAGACCTTACCGCGCCATACAAATTCGTAAGCGCTAAATCTACCAGCACAAATGCTGTAATAAGCAATCTTACCGTAACCGAAATCCCTGAAGACAACTGTTACGCACGCGTGAGCTGCAACGTGCAGATACCCGTGCTTGTAACTTTCACCGATGCGAACGGTAAGACGGGTACAGGTACGGCTACCGTAAATATTCCCAAAGACGTGATCCTTCACGTGTCGGCACCAAGTGTAATACCTTATTCGATTCAGGCTACTGTCGGTTTCTCGTCGATTCAGGGTGTATATACCGCTGATAATCAGTTCACGGTCACCGGCTGCGCAACGGTCATACTCAAAGTCACAATGCCTGTCGATCTTCTCGTGCCGAGTTACGGATATTGCTATATCCCGCCGTGCAGAGAATACACAGAGCAGGCATGCGAAGGCGTATTCGATCTTCCTCTGTATCCGCAGGAATGCGGCGAAGAATGCAGATGCAATTCAAGGCTCAGGGGCTGACATTAAAAACAGCGTGCGTATGAGGCGGCAAGTCCGCTTCTGCGCGCGTTATTTTTCTGCTTTTTATTTAAAAGGTTTTTGCTTTAAATATCGTTTTATTTGCTGATTTCTGACGATATTCATTGTAAAATATTTCTGCTGAAAGATATTTGTGTTTTATTATTATTTGACCTTGTAAAAAATTATCTGTTTTCTTCTGAATTTAATTTAAATGTTGTCGATTGATAAATATTTATTTTATATATCTTGCTATAGCTTTTTATTTATTTTTTGAACGATTTGCAGTGTTTAAGTTTAATAATCGATCTATTTTAATATTAAGTCGTTAGCATATTTTACTGTTGCTGACTACTAATAAATCAAAAGAATGATTCGCATTATTATTCAGATAACTTTAAATGTGCTGAAAACTTGATTAATAAGGCATTTTGCTGATATAATAGCGATATGAAAGTTTTTGCCGTGAGTGATTTGCATCTCGGAAGCTGCTGTAATAAGCCGATGGATATTTTCGGCGACGGATGGAGCGGTTACTGGGATAATATACGTAATGACTGGAAGTCTAAAGTCGGGGAAGAAGACGTTGTTCTCATTGCCGGTGATATATCCTGGGCGATGCGTCTTGAAGAAGCTATTCCCGATATAGACGAAATTGCGGCGCTTCCTGGCAAAAAAATAATACTTCGCGGAAATCACGATTATTGGTGGCAGTCCTATCAGAGACTTAAGGACGCTTTGCCTCATAATATGTATGCGGTCCAGAACAATGCTGTCAGGGTAGGAAATCTGCTTATCTGCGGCAGCAGACTTTGGAGTCTTGGCGCGGAAGGGGAACATGATAAGGCTATGTTGAAACGCGAGGGTATACGCTTGAGGCTGGCACTTGAAGACGCAAAAAATCAGAAAAAAGAAGGGGATAAGATTGCGGTAATGGTACATTATCCTCCTTTTGACGTTACATTCGCCAATTCAGAGTATACCGATATTATAGCTGAATACGACGTTGATGCGGTAATTTACGGCCATCTGCACGGCAAAGACGCGCGCGTCCGCAAAGTCGTAAATAAAAACGGAATAAATTATTATCTGACGTCGTGCGATCTTGTGGATTATAAATTGGTGGAAATTCCGGAGCTTTCAGATTGACGCAAATCTTTACGGACAGTAAATTTAATTGATGGATATTTAAAAAGTCGGAGGAAACTCCGATTTTTTTATTTCATATTTTTTGCGTTTAATTTTTAATTTAAGTATACATATGTTGAATTGTTGAGAGTCAATATATAAGGATATACTGCGCGCATATATAATAACGCGCGTATATATAGGTTATGATTTTATATTTCAGGAGCTTGACGTCATTTGTTTTAAAAACAAGGGAAATTATGTTTTAATATATGGTCGTAGGTTTGAGTTGTTATTGAGGATCAGTGATTTTTATTGTATTTTGATTGTTTATGCTAGGCGCTATATATTTTTAAGTAGCAGATTTAAACACGGGCAGATTAAATTTTATATGAATTCTATTTATCTGAAATTCTGAAAAGAGCGCGAGGACAGCCTGGTGAAACGTTTTATCTGTTATACGGCTTTTCATGATGGGGAAAAGGGAATGATTTCCCAGTGATGGGAGAAAGTGGGATTGTTTTCCTTTTATAGAAAATAAAGCTGAAGAATAAGCCCTGATTGACTGTTTCGGAAAATATTTATCGTATGAAAACAATGATGTTTAAAGCGTTTTGCGACCTTTTTAGGGTGTTTGACTTTATGTTGAAACGGGTGGTAAAGAGAGGGGCGAAAACAGCCTGAAAACGGTTAATAAATAGCTTATACTTGGGAAAGTGTGGGACAAATTTCCACTTTTTGTAAAAAATAGTAAATTTTATTAAATCATAGTAAAAAACATTAAAAATATAAAATTTCATGATTGTAAAAGACAGTAATATTCAGTAAAAATGCAAATATTTTCCAATGCGAACAAGTGTTTACATTTCTAAGTGGAAATTTGTGGATATAATCTTGACATGCTTATTAATAAACGATAAAATATAAGTACGAAATCAATGAAAGGAGGTAATGCGCGATGATGATGTCGGGAATGGTAACGCTGACAGTCGACCCCAAGGGCAGACTCAGAATACCGTCCAAGTACAGATCCGCTCTCGGCGGACAGGGCAGCGTCATCTACGCGATGATCAACAGCAACGGCTGTCTGAACATTATCTCCCAGGAAAAGGCAAACGAGATCATCTCCAAACTTTCAAAAGTCGTTTCGATTGCGGTAACAGAGAGATCTACGGCAGCAAGACTTATCCTCAGCAGCGTATGCGAACTTAAAGAGGACGGGCAGGACAGATTCACGTTGCCCCCGATGCTTAAGAAGTTTGCAGGCATCAACAAGAACGTCGTCTTTGCAGGTATGGGCAATTCGCTTGAACTGTGGGACGCAGACAAGTGGGACGAGTTGCATAACATTGTTGCCAATCCCGACGAGTTCCGTGCGGCAGTCGCAAGCCTCGAAGACATTCTTACGATATGACGCAGTTCGCACACGTTCCGGTAATGCCGAGAGAGGTGATAGAGGGGTTGAACATAAGACCCGACGGAATTTATCTCGATTGTACGCTCGGCGGCGGAGGACACAGTGAGTTGATTTTGAAAAAGCTGACGACGGGCAGACTTATCGCAACCGATAAAGACGAAGAAGCGCTCGCGTTTGCAAAAGAAAGGCTGAAAGAGTACGGCGACAAAATAACATTCGTACACAGCGACTTTAAGAGAGCGGATGAAGTTCTCGATGAACTGAACATTGACAAGATAGACGGCGTCCTTATGGATCTGGGAGTTTCTTCCTACCAGCTGGACGCGGCGGAAAGAGGTTTTTCCTACCGCTTTGACGCACCTCTCGATATGAGAATGGACAAATCGCAGTTCCTGACGGCGTTCAACGTGGTAAACGAGTATAACGAACTCGACATTGCGGACATCCTTTTCAGATACGGAGAAGAGAGATACGCAAGAAAGATAGCGGCGAACATAATCCGCTACCGCAAAGAGCAGTCGATAAGAACGACGGGGCAACTGGCGGAGATAGTCGAGAAATCGTATCCTCCCAAAGAAAGATTCAAAGGCGGCAATCCTTGCAAAAGGACCTTCCAGGCGATCAGGATAGAGGTGAACGAAGAACTCAAAGAGCTTGACGAGATAATCGGAAAGCTTTCGGAAAGACTTAACAAGGGCGGAAGGATTTGTGTGATTACCTTCCACTCCTTGGAGGACAGGATAGTAAAGAGAGAATTTCAGTATCTCGAAGCAAAATGCATTTGTCCTCCCAAGCAGCCGGTATGTACGTGCAATAAAGTGCAGACGGTCAAGATAATAACGAAAAAACCTGTTACGGCAAGTGAAGAGGAGCTCGCCGTAAACTCGAGGGCACAGAGCGCAAAGCTCAGAATTGCCGAAAGAGTGTAATAAACAGTTGTTGGGGTGAATAGTATGTTGAAAGAAAGGGAATTCAGAACAGAAGCGACAGAAAGACCTGTGGATAACAGGTTCGGTGCTGACTTTGCTCAGCGTCGCGGAAGCTACGATTATTATACCGAGGAGCAGACGCAGCCGCGTTACGACGCGTACGAAAGATCGTACGAGGAGAGAACTTACGACGACGCGCGCTACTATGAGGACGCATATTACGGCGCAGAGCAGAGAGAATATCCGCGTGAAGATTATGCGCGCCAGGACGCATTCCCCCGCTATGAGACATACGAAGTTCCTCAGCAGAACGTATACGACAATTATCGCGGTCAGCAGTCTTTCGAAGACTACGGCAGACAGGATACATACGGTTTCAACGCAGGATACTCCGCTCCTCAGGCGAGCGCGTTCGAACACGTTGAATATCAGACGAAGAAAACCACAAAGCGCACTCTCAACGCAAAATCAAAAATGCTTATTGCGGTTTATTTCGTACTTGTAGCGGTCATCGCATCGCTTATCATAGCAAACGTAGTCGCTTTCGGCGGCGCAAGCGTCGAAGCTCAGGCTCCTGCCGAAGCTGCATACAACGAAGAAGCGCTGAACATGGCAGTTACCGCCGACGGCAGCGTTGTTGAGATGAACGAGGTAAGATATCTCGAAAATTACGGTTACGAGAAGAACACCAACTGGTTCGACAGCTTCTGCGACTGGGTGGCAGGAATCTCAAAATAAGACAAAACGGACACTAATCAAACCCGTCGGATACTCGAGACGACAACACAGCGGAGGGGTATTCGATGCACAAAATTTCCCATATCACACTAAAAAGAAAGCTACCTGCGGTTCTTGCCCTGGTAGTCTTTCTTTTTTTATTGCTTGTTTGCAGACTTTTTTATATTCAGATAATTGACGGCACGGGATTGCAGACGCTTGCTCTCGGTCAATGGACGAGAGATCTTCCTTACAGAGCCGAGCGCGGAGACATCACCGACAGAAACGGTGTGGTTCTTGCTTCGTCTCAGACTTCTTATACGGTATACGTTCGTCCCAACGATTTAGCAGATCATGATAAGGTGGCAAAGGCGATCGCTTCAGTTACCGGCGCGGACTTTGACGGCGTTTACAAAAAAGTCATAAAGACAGGAGTATCGGAAGTAAAGGTCGCAACAGGACTTACGAAAAACGAGATGCTGACTTTGTCCGCATACGATTTTAAGGGCGTATATTTTGCCGAGGACGCGACCAGATATTACAATTACGGCAACTTTGCCACACAGTTGCTCGGTTTTACCAATTCGGACGGAGTGGGACAGAGCGGCATTGAGCAGTATTACAATGCTTATCTTAAAGGCACTGACGGAGCTTCTTATACTCAGACTGACCTTATCGGCAGAGAACTCGAAGACAACGTTACTTCATATCTCGCGCCGATAAAAGGAATGACGGCTCAGCTTACTATCGATTTCAAATTGCAGAGTTTTGCAGAAAAAGCCGTAAACGATGCAGTGATGACCTATTCTCCGAAGGCGGCTTCGTGTCTGATGATGAATGCCGATACGGGAGAAATTCTCGCTATGGCGAGCGCGCCTACGTTCGATCTCAACGACATTCCGAGAAACGATTTGTCTTTATTGCTTGCAGGCTCAAAAAACCTATTGGTTACAGACGTTTACGAGCCTGGTTCGACTTTTAAAATTCTCACTTCGGCTATCGGAATTGAGACTGGTGTGATCAAAGACAGCTATTATTGTCCCGGCTATAAGGTGGTGGACGGACAAAGGATAAAATGCTGGCGCAGTATCGGGCACGGCTCTCAGGATTTCGCGCACGGAATAATGAACTCGTGCAACTGCGTGTTCATGGATATCGCTCTGAGCGCGGGCACGGCGACAATGTACGATTATTTTGAAAAATTCGGAATTACGCAAAAGACGGGGATCGATATATCGGGTGAAGGCAAGAGCATTATGCTCGCAGAGGACAGCGTAAAGACGGTTGACATCGCGCGCATAGGTTTCGGTCAGGCGATAGCTGTTACTCCTATCCAGCTTGCAACGGCGGTGGCTTCTGTCATAAACGGTGGCAAACTGGTTACGCCTTACGTGCTTGACAGTATATACAGCGAGGACGGAAAACTCGCATACCGCAATACGCCGACTGTAAGGGGTACTACGGTTTCAGAAAGCACTTCTGCCGCTATGAGAGAATATCTTTACGGCGTCGTCGAGGAAGGCGGCGGTAAAAACGCATACGTCGAAGGCTACCGCATCGGCGGAAAGACGGGCACGGCGCAAAAATACAAGGACGGTGCGATAGACCGCGGCGCGTATGTATCTTCGTTTATAGGTTTCACGGAAATAAACGGTGAAAGAATTCTTTGTCTTATGATAGTCGACGAGCCGCAAGGGTATGTGTATTACGGCAGTATAGTCGCCGCTCCGCTTGTAGGACAGATTTTCAGAAGTACGTTCGCTTATTACGGCGTAAGTCCTTCTGTCGATCAAAGTGAAGTGCCTGAGCAGATAATAATGCCTGACGTTTACGATCTTTCGGCAACTGCGGCTTGCGCGGCAATGAGAGAAGCGGGTCTGACTTACGAGGTCGCGGGAGAGGGAAGCAAAGTCGTCTATCAGTTCCCCGCCGCAGGTGCTCAGATAGATGAAAATACCGTAGTTTACTTCGTGCTTGGCTGACGCAAAATGCGCCAAAAAACGGGCGGTACGGATATTTTTCGCGCTGAAGGGAATAATCCGTGCACGGGAAATATATGCGATTTTGTCGATAAGGCGCGAATATCGCCGACATTATATCCACCCGCGGAAAATATTATATTATAAAGAAAACTTAGCGGAGGAAGAATATGAAGTTATCCCGATTGATGCAAGGCATTGCGACGATAGAAGATTACAGGGACGTCGAGATAAGCGGTGTCTCGATAGACAGCACAAAGGTAAAGCAGGGGGATTTGTTTATCTGTCTGCAAGGTTCGGCAGGAGACGGACACGCTTATTGTGACGCGGCGATAAACGCTGGAGCGGCGGCAGTCATCGTATGTAGAAACGTGGGAGAGAAGCCTGTACCCGTTATAAAAGTCGCGGATACGAGACGCGCTTATTCGCTCGCTTCATCCAACTTTTTCGGCAATCCGTCTTCAGAGCTCAGAATTATCACCGTTACGGGAACGAACGGAAAATCGACTACGGCGTACGTAACTGCAAAACTGCTTGAGGCAGGGGGGCACAATGTCGGACTGATAGGAACAATGTATTACGAGTATGCAGGAAAGAAGCTGCCTTCTACGCTTACTACTCCCGATCCTTTCGAACTTCACAGACTTTTTGCGGATATGAAAGCGGCAGGCGTTGAGTATGTGGTCATGGAGTTTTCTGCTCACGCTATATACCTTGAAAAGCTGTGCGGAGTGTGTAGCGATATTTGTATTTTTACCAATCTTTCGCAGGATCACCTTGATTATTTCGGCGATATGAAGAGATATAAGGCGGTAAAAAAGAGCTGTTTCACTCCTGAATATACGCGTTGCGCGTTGGTCAACGTTGACGATGCGTGCGGCAGAGAGATATTGTCAGAATGCAGAGTGCCTGTGGTGAGTTACGGTCTTGAAAATCCTGCAGACAGCTTTGCGATAGACGTTGAGGACACAAAGAGGGGATCTTCTTTCGTTGCCAACATAATGGACGATCTTGTTGCAGTGGATTGCAGGCTTTACGGCACTTTCAACGTGTACAACGTGCTTGCCGCATGTACTGCGGCACGTATGGAAGGTGTCGGACTATCTGAAATTGCCGATTGTCTGAATTCTCTCGACCCTCCGTCCGGAAGATTCAACGTTATCGAGTCGGGCGGAGTCAAGTACGTCGTAGATTTTGCGCATACTCCCGACGGGCTTTACAATCTTCTGAAAGAGGGAGCTAAACTCTGCAAAGGCAAGCTTATCACGGTATTCGGTTGCGGCGGAGACAGAGACGTCTCAAAGAGACCTATCATGGGCAAAATTGCAGGCGAAATGTCAGATATCGTAATCGTTACCAGCGATAATCCGCGCACTGAAAGCAGGCAGTCGATCGCTGACGACATACTTTCAGGCATCAGGAAGAAAAACAAGCTTTTCGTAGAGCTTGACAGAAGCCGTGCGATCGCGCTTGCGGTGGAGCTTGCAGGCAAAGGAGACGTCGTGCTTATCGCAGGCAAGGGAAGCGAAGGGTATATTGACGAAAACAACGTGAAGACCCCTTACAGCGACAGCGGGGAACTTAACAAGGCATTGGGAATATAATGGACCTTACATTGAAATTGCTTCTGTCAGCGCTTATCGCATTTGTTGCTACCGCGCTGTTGTCCCGTCCCGTTATCGCCTTTGCAAAACGTGCGAAGGCGAGTCAGACCATACTCTTTTATGTTGACAAACACGAGGGGAAAAAGGGCACTCCTACGATGGGCGGTGTAATGTTCCTGGCAGGGATATGTATACCCGTTATTGCGCTCGGCAGAGAAAAGCTGGGCATCGTTGCGCTTTGCGTAACGCTCGGATACGGGCTGATAGGCTTTCTTGACGATTTTATAAAGGTAAAACTTAAGCGCAATCTCGGGCTTAAGGCATATCAGAAGATAATAGGTCAGCTGGGTATCGCGGCGATAGTCAGCGCGTTCTGCTATACCAACGACGCAATAGGAAGCGCGGTCAGAATTCCTTTTACAGATATTTACGCAAATTTAAAGTGGGCGTATATTCCTTTCTGTGCTTTCGTTTTTATTGCAATGTCCAACGCTGTGAATCTTACAGACGGACTTGACGGCCTTGTCGCGGGAAGCGGCTCGGTTTACTTTGCCGCGTTCGGAATTATGATAGCGTTTGCGGCGGCGTCTGCGGCTGACGGAGGCAGAACGCTTCTTGCTGAGGAATATTCTTCTCTCGGCGTGTTCTCATTCGCTTTTTTCGGCGCGTTGATAGCTTTTTTGTGGTGCAATTCCAATCCCGCAAGCATATTTATGGGGGACACAGGCTCTCTCGCTGTCGGAGGTGCGGCGGCATGCGTTGCGGTTTTTTCTCAAAACGCGCTTTTTGCTCCGATAATCGGAATAATGTTCGTGGTTTCCTGCATATCGGTAATATTGCAGGTGTTGCATTTCAAGCGTACTAAAAAGAGACTGTTTTTAATGGCTCCGTTTCACCATCACCTGGAATACAAGGGCATAAAGGAGAGCAAGATAGTCAGCTACTATACGGTGATCACGCTTGTTGCCGCGATAGTCGCGCTGATTGCGTATACGTTATGAGTAAGACACTTATTGTGGGTTGGGGAAGCAGTGGCAGAAGCGCTTGCGGACTTCTGCGTCGTCACGGGCGCGATGTGGTATGTTTCGATGACAACGAAGGAGATACCGTTGACGGAGAGATTGAAAACAGACGCGGTATGTCTCTTGAAAACGCGCTTGAAGATATCGAACTCGTCGTGGTGAATCCCGCTGTGCCGGATACTCATCCGATCGTGCGCGGCGCGCGTGCAAAAGGCATCGAGGTCATAGGAGAAATAGAACTGGGTTACCGTTATTTCAACGGCAATACCGTTGCCGTTACGGGTACGAACGGTAAAACGACGACTGTTTCTCTCATCAGAGATATTTTTTTGAAAGCGGGGATAGACGCTTACGCCCTCGGCAATATAGGCGTGCCGTTTTCTCAGGAAGCGGACAGACTGTCAGGCGCCGTCGCCGTGCTTGAGATATCGAGTTTTCAGCTTGAAACGACGTCGCGTTTTGCGCCCAAGTATGCGGTATGTCTAAACGTTACGCCCGATCATATCGAAAGGCATAAAACTTTTGACGAATACGTGAGGCTTAAAGCAAGGCTGTTTGAAAATCAGACAAAAGGCGACTATGCGATACTCAACCACGACGATGCTGTTACCAAGGCTTTTTCTTTACATATCAATTCTGAAATTTACTGGTTTTCAGCAAAAGAGCGCGTAAAAGGTGCGTTTGCCGAAAACGGAAAAATTTATTTCAACGACGGTGAAAACACGGCTTTTATCTGCGATACGTCAGACGTCGCGCTTAAAGGACAGCACAACCTTTCAAACGTGCTTGCGGCTGTTACGGTATCGGCTCTTTACGGGATAAAACCTGAAACGATTGCCGCCGCCGTAAAAGAATTCAAAGCTCCCAGATACCGGATAGAGTATATAAAAACGTATAAAAATCTCAGGATTTACAACGATTCAAAGGCTACGAATATCGACAGTACCATAAGAGCGTGCGAATCAATGGACGGAGACACGGCGCTGATTATGGGCGGCTGGGATAAGAAAATAAGTTACGAAAATTTCTTTGCAAGACTGCCTGAGAAGGTCAGGCACATCGTATGTTGCGGAGACAACAGCGATGAGATAATAAAGTGGATCCCTCAGTATGCCGATTACACCGTGATAAAGACTGCTACTCTTGAACGAGCCGTCGAGGTTTCTCTCGGCTACTCGGACGTAAGCAATCTTCTGTTTTCTCCATCTACGTCGAGTTATGACAGATACAGCGATTACAGGCAGAGGGGCAGACATTTCGACGAAATAGTAAAGGCGCTTGCAAATGGATGAGCGCAGGACGCCGCTTATCGCGGACAAGACTTTGCTTTTTACGGCGCTTACGCTTGCGCTTTTCGGAATACTAATGCAGTACAGCGCAAGCAGTTACATAGCCGTTCAGCAGACGGGCGACGCTTTTTTCTATGTCAAGAAACAGGCGCTTGCGCTTGTCGTCGCGCTTGTGGCGGCTTTCGGTGCTTCAAGGCTCAAAACGCAGCTGCTGAAGAAGTTTTCACTTGCGCTTTTAGCTGTGTCGGTTGTGCTTCTCGCACTCGTTTTCGTGCCAGGTCTCGGCGTGGAAAAGTACGGCGCGACGCGCTGGCTCAATCTGGGGTTTACTACTTTTCAGCCGTCTGAACTTGCGAAGTTTGCGCTCATGATATTTATAGCCGCGCGTCTTTCTGAAAGGAGCAGTCGCCGCTTCCGCGATATGGTGCAGATACTAATCGCAACGCTTGCGGTGTGCGCGCTTGTCATGCTTGAGCCCAATATGTCGATAACGATGTGCATAGGGCTGTGTGTATTGCTTATGCTGTTTATCGGCGGTTGCGGACTTAAGCAGTTTGCCGTAATGGCGATCCCCGTTGTCGTGGCAGTGCCGCTTCTTATAATTGCAGAGCCTTACAGACTCAAAAGACTTCTTGCATTTCTCGACCCGTGGGCTTCGCCTCTCGGGGAAGGGTATCAGCTCATTCAGTCCTATTATGCGCTCGGCTCGGGAGGCTGGTTCGGACTCGGTCTTTTCAACAGCAGACAGAAATATATGTTCCTGCCGTTTGCGGAAAGCGATTTTATATTTGCGATAATAGGCGAAGAATTGGGGCTTATCGGTTGCATATTCGTCATAGCGCTTTTCTGCGTGCTCATCTGGAGAGGGATTGTCATAGCGATGCGCGCCCGCGACAGGTTTCAGACTTACGTCGCCGCAGGGGTAAGCATAGTAATTGCCGTGCAGACTTTGCTCAATATCGCGGTTGTGAGCGGATCGATACCTCCTACGGGACTGCCTATGCCGTTCATAAGTTCGGGCGGTAGTTCGCTTGTCGTTTTCGCTGCGGCGGTAGGGCTTCTCGAAGGCATCGCCCGCAATTCACAAATCCCGCAGTCTTTCCATAAAATGTATTAAGAAATTACGCTTTTCAGCGTAAGGAGAGAACGATGAGCAAATACATAATCCGCGGGGGAGAGCCCCTTTGCGGCGATATAAGAATCAAGGGTGCAAAAAATTCAGTGCTTACTCTGCTTGCGGCGTGCATACTTGCCGACGGCAGAGTAACTTTGCACGATTGCCCGCATATTTCAGACGTCGATACAATGATTGCAATACTGGAAAAACTGGGCTGCAGAATTGAAAGAAAGGGCGACGACATCACTGTGGACAGCGACGGCATATCGTGCGAAAAAATACCGAGCGGACTGGCAAGCGAACTCAGATCTTCTGTCTTTCTGCTGGGATCTTTGCTTTCAAGGCTGAAAAAGGCAAAAGTCGCTTATCCCGGAGGGTGCGATATAGGGCTGAGACCGATAGACATTCATCTTTCGGGGCTCAGAGAGCTGGGAGTAAAGATAATCGAGAAGCACGGCTACATAGACTGCGACAGCACAAAAGCGCACAGCGCGGATATAATGCTTGATCTGCCCAGCGTCGGCGCAACGGAAAATCTGGTAATGACCTGCGTTTTTCTCGACGGGGTAAGCGTTATAAGAAACTGTGCAAAAGAGCCTGAGATAGTCGATCTTCAGAACTTTCTCAACGCTATGGGCGCGGACGTCAGCGGAGCGGGTACGGGAGTTATTACGGTAAAGGGAGTCAAGAGACTTCACGGCACGGAATACACTCCGATCCCTGACAGAATTGTCGCGGGAACGTATCTGATAGGCACTGCGATGTGCGGAGGAGAACTTACGCTGAGCAACGTAAATCCCGAGCATCTTTCTTCGCTTATTGCCAAATTGCCAAAAAGGACTTGCAAAATAACGTGTGCGCGTGATAAAATAAACATAGTTTGCAAGGGCAGATGCGAGAGCATTCCCAAGGTGGAAACGACATATTATCCCGGTTTTCCCACAGATCTGCAGACTCAGATACTTACGCTTCAGACCATAAGCGAGGGCACGAGCGTTATCGTTGAGAATATTTTCGAAACGAGATTCAAGACTGTTCCTCAGCTTCTCAAGATGGGCGCGGACGTAACGGTAAACGGACGTACTGCGGTGGTCAGAGGAGTAGAACGTCTTACGGGCGCAGAAGTCTCTGCGACAGACCTCAGGGGAGGAGCTTCGCTTGTACTTGCCGGGATGAGCGCGCTGGGAGAAACGGTTATCGACAATATTTACCATATTGACCGCGGTTATGAGGATTTATCACGCATACTGCCGGGCATAGGAGTAAAAATAAAAAGGATTTAACGATGAACAAAAGACTTTTGGGCATTTTCATAGCGGTAGCGGTCGCGGTGATCGTGATTGTCGTTTGTTGCGTAATGTTCCTGACAGGTTCGGTAGAGGTCAGGACTACTAACAACCTCAGTCTTGACGACGAGACCGTAAACGCTATTATTTCTCAGAGCGGAATAAAGAAGGGTGAAAGCGTATTCGCAATTGACGAAAACGCCGCGGTTTCCGCAGTCGAAAAGGCAAACCCGATGCTCAAAGTCGTAGATATAGAGAGAAAATTTCCAAACAAAGTGCTTATATATATCGCTGAGCGCACTCCGATAATGGCGATAGCTTTCGAGCCGCAGGAAAACGGAGAAGAACTTTACGCGATAGTCGACAATGAACTCAAGATCCTCAGGACGGCAAGCGCTGACGAAATATCCGATCTCACTCTTGTCAGCAACTTCACGATTGCGGGCGGAGAAGACAGCGTAGGCAGTTTCGCGGGCGACAAATCGGCATGGCTTTCAGGTCTTGTCGAAGGTGCGCAGAAAGTCAGCTTCGTATCAACGAGATTTACAGATTTCATCAAGAGAATCGACTACGGGCAGATAAACGTTTCTGTAAGAACGAACACAGGCGTGACTCTGGTGCTTAAAAACGTTGAAGAGATAGATGATATGTTCGTAGGCGCTTATACATATTACAGCACGCTTACGAGTGAAGAGCAGAGAAGAAGCGGTTTTATTTCTCTGACTGACAGTGGCTGGATGTGGTCGCAAAGCGCAATAAACTGATAATTTCACCCGCTTTTAAGGCGGGTACTTTTTTGCGTAAATTTTTGTATTTTTTATTACCTATCTGTTGACATAAATATATACTTTTATTATAATAATTATATGAACGAAGTGTTTTTGCTGGACGTGGGCTCAGGCAAACTCGTTTTTGCGGTGGGCAGCAAGTCCGATTCGGGTGTTTATAACGTGAAAAACATCGCTTCCTGTGAGTACGACGGTTACTACAAGGGCGAATTTCTCAACCCCGATGCTCTTGAAGAGAGCGTGCGCCAGGTTATTGCAGAAAGCGGTTTCCGCGGCAAGATCGGCAAACTTTACGTCGGCGTTCCCACAGATTTCGTCAAAGTAAGAAACAATCAGGTGAAAAACGCTTTTCGTTCATCGCGCACCGTTACGGACGATACTCTGGACGAGCTTTACGCGAGAGGAAACATCTTTGACGGAGACGCGGATTATATTGCGATAAACTGTAGCGCGCGCGGTTTTACTCTGGACAATAAGTTCAGATGCGTAAATCCCATTTACGAGCAGGCTGCTTATATAGACGCAGATCTCACTTACATACTTTGCTCGAGAAAATTCTGCGCAACTGTTGAAAGAGTAGCCTCCGCTATAGGCGTTAAGCGCGTGAGTTATATTTCTTCGTTCTGGGCAACCTGCGTTCAGCTTTTGCCTGCGGACGTAAGAGAGACGGGCGCGGCGGTTTGCGACATAGGCTTTTCAAATACTTCATTCGGCATCGTAGTCGGCGACGGAATGGAGACGGCAGCAAGCAGATCTATAGGCGGAGCTAATATCGCAGGCGATCTTTATCAGGTGCTGGATATTCCTTATGCAAGCGCCTGCACGCTGGTTGAAAAAGCCAATCTTTATCAGGAAACTGACAACGGCAGTTGTTACAACATCCTCGTGGATGGCAAACCCGAGCAGTTCAACAGCTTCGGAGTAAACCGCATCATTCAGGCGAGACTGGACGACTTCGTTGAGTTTATATCGCGCTGTCTTGCAGAAACTCCCAATTTCTCAAGCGACGTCATTTATCTGACGGGCGGAGGAATAGCGGGGCTTAAAGGCGCGGCGGCGTATTTATCCAGGCAACTGGGCATGAGAATGGAAACTATCGTCCCCGACGTTCCCACATACGGCAAGAGTTATTATTCTTCGGTATTCGGGACGTTCGACGTGGCGGACAAGCTGGAAAAGAGCAAAAACGTATTGAAAAGATTTTTCGACAGATTTCGGAGGTAAAATTATATGGCAGACGGAAGCGGAAGAGCTAAAATCAAAGTTATAGGCGTAGGCGGAGGCGGCAACAATGCCGTAAACCGTATGATAGCGGCAGGCATCAAGAGTGCAGAATTCGTCGCAGTCAACACTGACTTTCAGGCGCTTACACTCTCAAATGCACCCACCAAAGTGCAGATAGGTGCAAAACTGACGGGCGGTCTCGGCGCAGGTGCCGATCCCAACGTAGGCGAAAAGGCGGCTGAGGAGTCAAGAGAAGAACTCCGCGCTCTGCTCAAAGACGTTGACCTGTTGTTCATTACCGCAGGTATGGGCGGCGGTACAGGTACGGGCGCAGCTCCCGTGATCGCGGCACTGTCAAAAGAGCTGGGCATACTCACCGTTGCGGTAGTTACAAAGCCGTTTGCATTCGAAGGAAAGAGACGTATGCACAACGCTATTCAGGGTATAGAGAATCTGCGCGGCAACGTTGACACCTTGCTTGTTATCCCCAATGAAAAACTGCTTGAAGTCCTTCCCAAGGGCACGGCAATGCTCGAGTCATTCATCAAGGCTGACGAAGTGCTCAAGCAGGCAATCCAGAGTATAAGCGAACTTATCGTTACTCCTACGGTCATCAATCTTGACTTTGCGGATATCAGCGCGATCATGAGAAAAAAAGGTCTCGCTCATATGGGTATCGGCGTAGGCGAAGGTCCTGACAAGGCTATCGAGGCTGTAAGAAACGCAGTTGAAAGCCCGCTTCTCGAAACAAATATCGAAGGCGCAAGCGGCGTTATCCTTCACGTTATGGGCGGCAAGGATATGGCTCTTGACGAAGTTGCTGACGCAAGCAGACTTGTTGAAGACATCGTAGACCCGGCGGCTAATATCATTTTCGGTACTGGCTTTGATGAAAACCTTGAAAACAAAGTTCAGGTAACCCTTATCGCTACCGGCTTCAGCGCTCCCACCGAGGACGTAAACGCTCCTTATGCTCAGAGAAGAGGCGGCGCAGGTCAGACGCGGACTTCTGCGGCTATGGACAACGCTATCAGACGTCTCAACGACAGCCGTAAGAAAGACAGCGCTTACAACGACGTCGTAGAGGACAGAGGCAGAGGATACTCTCAGTATTCTGAAAACAACGGCGCAAACAACCGTCGTTACGATAACTATGACGGAGGAAGAAACGAGCAGCCTTATAGCTCTGGATCTAGAGCTGAGCAGCCTTACAATCAGGGAAGAGGCGAGCAGTACAATCCTTCAAGAGAACAGCAGTACAATCCTGCAAGAGGAGAACAGCCTTACAACGCAGGCGGTTACGGATACAGCGACAACCGCAATTCCGCACCCGGCGCAAATTACGGCAACGGCGGTTTCTCCGCAAATAACGGCGCAGGTTATTCTGCAGGAAACAACTACCGCGGAGCAAACGGCTACAACAACGGCGGTTACCAGAGCGCGCCTGCATCCGACAACGGCGGTTACGGCGCTCAGCGCGGACAGAGTTCTTACAACGCTCCGCAGGACGATCAGGACGAGGATAAGCTTCCTGCATTCCTCAGAGTCTTCCGCAAGAAGAAATAATCAAAAATTATCCTGAAAATTCGACTTTATCTGAAACCCTCGCATTTCGCGGGGGTTTTGCTTTGTTGTTTAACTTGTTATTTGATGTGTTTTGAGCATATATTCGTAAAAATTTACTACTGTTTTGATAAATTTATTTTGAAATTCACGCATATTTTCGACACTGTCGGAAATTGTTTGCACACACGCAGATATATTATCTGAATATGCAAATATACATAGAGTATGTGATCGTTGACAACATGGCAGTCAACCTTGTGCTGATATACGCAACATTTCTCTCTCTGAGGCGAAAATTCGAGAAAATAAGGGCGTTTTCAGCAGCTGCGGCAGGCACGGCTTTTGCAGTAGTAATGCCGCTTTTCGAGCTTAAAGCGCTTTTTCTTGCAAAGATCGTGCTTGCGCTTGTTATGACTGCTGTTATGATGAAACACAAGGACGTGAAAAGCTATCTGAAGTGTCTTGCGTTTTTTCTGTTGTATACCTTTCTGACAGGGGGTATCTGCGTGGCGATACTGGGCGCAAACGAAAATTTCATTGCGCTTAAAAATCCCAACGGTTACACGCCTGCCGTCGTTGCGCTAGCCGCCGCGGCATGTCTGTTTATCGCAAAAAAGGTGGTAGGATATATAACTCTTGCAAGAAGGGAAAAGAAATATACTGCTGACGTAAAGTTAGTTGTCGGCGGTGAGCAGGTGGAGTGTAAGGGGTACTGGGACAGCGGGAACAGGCTATTTTATAAAGGGATATTGCCCGTCGTCGTCTCAGGAGCGGATTTTGTCAAAAAAATCCCAAACCTTGACAAAGCCGAAAAGGTAGACGGGATAAAACTTTCTACCGTAACGGGCACGCGCACGATAAGCGGATTTATTGCAGACAAACTGCTTGTGTGCGAAGACGGCGGAGAAAGAGAATTCGACAACGTGATAATAGGGATAGGAGAGAGGGATTTTAAAGGATTTTCCTTGCTTCTCAACTGCGATTTATAGGAGGAATTATGCTTAAAAGGATACTTGGGTTCATCAAAAAAATCTTTTCAAGTCCTTTGCAGACTGACGACGGGGTGGATTACCTCAACGGCGGAGAAACTCTGCCTGCGCCGCTTTCGGCAGAAGAAGAGAAAGAGATGGTGTCAAAACTCGCTTCAGGCGACAAAGACGCCAGAGAAAAGCTTATAGAACACAATTTGAGGCTTGTCGTCTACATAGCGAAGAAGTTTGAAAGTTCAAACGTGGATATTGACGATCTTATAAGCGTTGGCACGATAGGACTAGTAAAAGCTGTCAATTCTTTTGACGGTTCGAAACAGATAAAACTTGCTACTTACGCCAGCAGGTGTATTGAAAACGAGATCCTTATGCATCTGAGAAAAGTAGTGCGGACTAAAAGCGAAATGTCCCTCGACGAGCCGCTCAACGTTGACTGGGAAGGCAACGTGCTTCTTCTTTCAGACGTTCTCGGCACAGACAACGACGTAACGTGTAAGGACGTAGAAAACGACGAGGAAAAGGATATACTCATAAAGACGTTCAAGCGCCTTCCGCCCAGGGAAAGACAGATAGTAAGGTTGCGTTTCGGTCTTCTGGGTGCGCAGAAGAAGACGCAGAAAGAAATTGCCGACCTTATGGGGATATCTCAGTCTTACATATCGCGCCTGGAGAAAAAAGTCATGAAAAAACTGAAAAAAGAGCTTACCAAGAGCGTATAAAACCGTTATACGAGTAAACAATAAATATACCGCAAAGTGCGCCCGTTCACGAGAAGTACATACGGAGGTGAATATGGTGCACAAAGTGGTTATATGCGGCGTGGATACCAACACGCTGCCCAAGCTGAACAAAGAACAATCAGAAGCGCTTATGAAACGCGCAAAGCAAGGCGATAAGATCGCAAGGGACGAACTGACAAAAGCCAATATAAGACTGGTGCTGTCAGTCGTTCAGCGTTTTAACAACAAAGGAAACAGCGACGATCTTTTTCAGGTCGGAATGGTGGGACTTCTCAAGGCTATCGACAACTTCGACGACAGATTCAACGTGAGATTTTCAACTTACGCAGTGCCGATGATAATCGGAGAGATAAGAAGGTTTCTCAAGGACGGTACCGGCATAAAAGTCAGCCGCAGTATGCGCGATACAGCGTATAAAGTCCTCAAGGCAAAAGAAGAGATCGAGCGTGAAAGACAGATCACTCCCACCGCGGTTGAAATAGCTGAAGAAATCGACTTGCCGATAAAAGAAGTTGTCTGCGCACTCGATGCGGTAAGCGAACCAGTATATCTGCAAGAGCCTGTTTACAATGACGGCGAAGAAGGTATGATACTCGAAGAGCAGATAGGTGACGGAAAGAATACCGAAGAGCGCTGGACGGATAAGATATGCTTGTCTGACGCTATCGCGGATTTGCCTGAAAAGGAGAGAAAAGTGCTAGTTCTCAGGTATTTTTACGGAAAAACGCAGACTGAGATATCAAAGCAGGTCAACATATCTCAGGCTCAGGTGAGCAGACTTGAAAAAAACGCTCTTTCAAAGATGAAAGCATATTTATGATATTATTTTTTTCGCTTATATTGCGAAATTTGTCATAATTTGACAGCGCCTCCCGTAGATTATCGGGAGGTGTTGTTATGTTGAACGATCTTACTTTTTGCGAACTCAAAGAAAAAGAAGTTGTAAACGTCGTCGACGGCAGGAGACTGGGAAGACTTCTGGATATAGCGTTTACCCCCGGCGGAAAGATAACCGGTCTTATCGTGCCTGGTGAAAAAAAGTTTTTAAAAAACATCACGTGTTCAGATAGTATTTTTGTGCCGTGGAGGTGCATTGTAAGGATAGGCGAAGACGCGATTTTAGTCGAACTTTCTTCTGAAACTCCTCCGCCGCCGACAAGATGCGATTGCTAACATATACGTTTCACAGCCGTTTTGTAATAAAAAATGCAGCCTGGAGATAAGTTTTTACGTGTTAAAACTGTAAATTTGAATATAAAAGAGCATTTTTAAGGCGGATTTTACGATATTTAGTGTACGCGCTGGACATTTACCACAATATGCGGTACAATATTTTTGATATCGGAGGTTTTGACTATGAAATGCGTATATTGCGGCTGTATGGACAGCAAAGTTATTGACAGCAGACTTAACGAGGACGGCACTTCTATCAGGCGCAGAAGAGAATGCGTTGCGTGCGGCAAGCGCTTCACGACTTACGAAACGATCGAGACAACTCCGATCATGGTAATCAAGAAATCGGGTTGCAGACAGGTCTTTTCGCCTGCTAAACTCAAGAACGGTATTCTTAAGGCTTGCGACAAGCGCCCTGTCAGTATGCAGCAGATAGATAAGCTTGTTTCTGACATTGAAAAGAAACTTGCCAACGGACTAGAGCAGGAAGTTACCTCGGATTTTATCGGCGACCTTGTAATGGACGGGCTTAAGGATATTGACGACGTGGCATACGTCAGATTCGCGGCTGTTCACAGACAGTTCAAGGATATCAATTCATGGCTCGGAGAGATAAACGAGATACTTAAGAACAAGAACAATTCAAAAGATAACGGCAAAAAATAAGTTATTTAATTTGAATTTATCCGCTTGCGATGCAGGCGGATTTTTTTATCGATTTTCGACCTTTTCCGCTAAAAAAGTATATGGAGAAATAGTTGAGCATACATTTTACGGTAGAGGTGAATTATGTTTTTAACGGGTATTTTTGCACTGCTTTCAAATCTGCTGTTTTTCAGCGGGTACATCAAGAATAAAAATTGTTTTCCCAAGCCGCTTTCTGCTGAAAAGGAGAAAGAACTTCTCGATAAAATAGCGGCAGGCGATAAAACCGCGCGCGACGAACTGATAAAGCACAATATGCGCCTTGTCGTGCATATCGTAAAAAAATACACCAATTACGGCGACAACGACGAGCTTATAAGCGTCGGATCGATAGGTCTCATCAAGGCGGTAAATTCTTTTCACGACGGCAAAGGCACTCAGTTTGCCACATACGCAAGCAAGTGTATTGAAAACGAAATCCTCATGGTCATCCGAGCAGGGAAAAAGTATAAGAATACCAAGTCGCTCTACGAGCCCGTCAGTTTTGACAAAGACGGAAACGAAGTAACGCTGATCGACCTTATAGAGCAGGAAGAGGAAAGCGTTATCAGCAAAGTAGAAAGCAAGATCTTGCAGGAAAAATTGCTTGGAGTTGCTGAAAAAGTCCTTGAAGGCAGAGAATACGAGATCATTATGCTGAGATACGGCATAAACGCAGACAAAGCTTACACCCAGAACGAAGTGGCAGAAAAATACGATATATCGCGTTCTTATGTGTCGAGAATAGAGAAAAAAGCGTTGTTTAAGCTGAGAAGATATATCGAAGAGTGCGGTCTTGAGTTTTAAACGCTTGCGTTTTTTTCCGCGCGGTGGTATTATAGCCCAAGAGACAGTCGGATAAACGCAGCCCGAAAGGGGTGAGGAAAGTCCGGGCATCGCAAGGCAGGGTGCCGGCTAGTTACCGGTGAAGGCGACTTCAAGGAAAGTGCAACAGAAATAAACCGCCCGCAAGGGTAAGGATGGAAAGGCGAGGTAAGAGCTCACCGCTCCCGCGGCGACGAGGGAGGCTCTGTAAACCCCACCCGATGCAAGAGAAAACGACATATGCGGTTGCCTGCCGCGTCGGAAAATCGCTTGAGGCGTGTGGCAACATACGTCCTAGACAGATGTTTATCCAAGACAGAACCCGGCTTACAGATTGTCTCGCCCCTTAAAGGGGTCTTTTTTTATGCAGATTTATAGTTCTTTTTGTTGATAAAATAAGTTATCCCGGGTCGTTTTGCATTTATTACGTCTGAGGTTTCTGCTTACATTTTAAAATCATCGAATCTGTCAATAATCGCATCAAGAGGTGCGATTTTATGTTTATTTACATTATAACGGCTTTGTCAGTGCTTGCGGTGATATGTCTTGCGGCGATAGTTGCGCAGAAAGCGCGCAAATTCGATTATGCAGAATACGTCGTAGGCGGAGACAGGGCAACCAATATCAAACAACTTGCGCTTGCAATGAAAGACGTTGAAAAGGTGGGCGCAGTGCCCAACGTATCTGCGCTTTTGCGCAAAATCAGACGCGCGTATTCCGTCGTGTGCGCAAAAGTCAAGCGCGGAGATACTCTGTATGAGTGCGAAAAATGGCTTTACGAAAACTACAGGTCGCTTACGCTTGGAGTAAGGCGCAGCAATTACAAAGATTTTGCGACTTTGCCGCACAGAGGAGAGGCAAGAGTTCTGCATCTTGCAACAACGCTGGCGACGCAGACTTACTGCAAGCTGGATTCAAAGTCAGTAGCTGAAGCTGTGCACGAATTTTGCAGATACACTCCGCTTACTTTTGACGAGATATGCGCTTTAAAAGGCGCATTTGAGGTCGCTTTGCTTAAAAAGATAGCTTTTGTTGCAAACAAGATAAGAACGCTTGAAAAGGTGAAGCGCCGTGCAGAAGAGGACAGAGAGCCCGATTACCGCTTCGGCAAAAAAGAGGGTTATCTATATTTTTATAAGGCTTTCGGCAAGAAAATTACTGAAAAATTCCTCAGCAAAAACACTGAAATAAATATTGAAAACGTAGATTTTGCTTTTGCGGGAGCTATGACAGATTACGCTTCTTTGATAGCCAACGCAGTCAGGTCATTTAAAGAGCTGTCTGATATTTTTTCAGGGGAGTTCTGCACATCGCTTTCTCCGATAAATTCTTACTACGAGCGGGACAAGATCTACCGCGAAAGCGACGGCGCTTCAAAAACCCAGTATCTTGCCGCGACAAGCAAACTTGCAAGATATTTCAATGCAAGCGAGTATTCTGTTGCTAAGGGAGCTTTTGACCTTGCGGCAAGATTCGACAGACATTTCGGAGAGATAATTTTCGATTACCGTTATGACCTGCGCGCGCACCTGAAAGGCAGGTATATTACTCTACTCAGAAAAAAATCCTATGCAATGGACAAATGGATATATTACGCTTCTGTCTTTGTGCTTCAGGTCTTGTTTTCGCTAATTGCGGGAATTTTTCTGCCTCTCGTATGGCTCAGAATAACGGTAAGCGCGCTTACATTCGTTGCCGCTTATCCGCCTTGCGCGTATATCTCAGAAAGAGTGCTTTCTTTCTTTTTGCCCAAAAGACCTGTACCGAGAATGAATTATGACAGCGTGCCTGAAGAAGGGGCAACGGCGGTTGTGGTGTCGCATTATTTCACGAGCAAAGATCAGGCGGACGAAGCGGTTAAAAGTCTGCTTGCGCTTCAGGCTGTGAATAAAGATAAAAACGTATATTATTTCGCGCTTTGCGATCTTAAAGAGAGTAAAACGGAAAAGGACGAAAAAGACGACGAGATAATAAACGCTCTCGATAAGTATTCAGGAAGAGATAACCTAGTTATCATGGTAAGAAAGCGCGTGAAGACGGGCAAAAGTTACGGCGCGTATGAGAGAAAACGCGGTGCTGTCAGGGATTTCAATGAGTGTATGCTCTCGGGAGATAAAGGGAAATTCAGTTACGTTTCTCACGATTTCTCATTCAAGCCCAGATACGTTATGCTTCTGGATGCTGACAGCAGAATGAGCGCGGGAGAGGTAAAAACGGCGATAAACACTGTTCTTCATCCTTTGAACGCAAAGTTCGATCTGTTGACTTTTGAGTCAGTATATTCGCTTTCTTCGCTGAAAACGGCATATTCTGAAAAGTTCCGTCAAAGCTCGGGATATCAGTGTTACGGCGATTATGACGACTTTTATTTCAACCTTTGCAACCGCGCTGTATTCTGCGGCAAAGGAATTTACGATCTCGAAGCTTTTCATGAAAAGACTTCAGTCGTCATTCCTGACGGAAAAGTGCTCAGTCACGATATTTTAGAGGGTGCGCTTGTCAATACGGGATCGCTCAATCTGGCGACTGCGGAAGACGCTCCGACAACTTTTATCAGCGACGTTGCGCGAAGCAAAAGATGGGCAAGAGGAGATATTCTGCTGCTTCCTTTCGCAGGCAGAAAATATTGTTCGGACGGCATATATACTTATGTCATATTGAAAAACGTTTTCTCTTATCTTGCGCCGATCGCCACTTTCGCGCTGTGGATACTAACATTGTCTCAGGGGTATTTAACAGGGGTTATAAGCGTGTTTTTTGCAAGTTTTTCAGCGTCAGTGGCATCGCTTGCGATCGCTTGCGCTGACGCAGACAAAGTCAAGCCGTCTTTCTTGTTTGCAAAGACGGTCTGGACGCTTGCCGATGCGGTTATGAACGTAGTCCTTCTGCCGTTTTATGCGGTGAACAACGCGCTTGTGATCGCAGGGACTTTTTTTGATTATGTTTTCAACTCAGCCGCTTTGCTGAAATGGAAGCCTTTTGCTCAGCTTCAGCGCGTAAAAGGTTACGGCGCACATGCCGCTGTAGTCGCGTTTTCTTGTCTTGCGGCTGTCGCCGTCGCGCTGGCGTTTTATATAAATATTGCGGTGGCGGTCTACGCGCTGATTTATATTTTAGCGGTGAACTTGCTGTATTTTGCTGGAAATGAGAAAAAACACGCTCATATTTCAAGTGAAGATAGGGCTTTGCTTACAGAATACGCGATAAAGACTCTTTCGTATTTCGGCGCTATGGGAAGCGGATATCTGCCTTGCGACAACATTCAGGTTTATCCCCCCAACGGCAAGAGCGCAACGACTTCTCCGACAAATATAGGCTACACGCTTTTGTCATACGTTTGCGCAGCTGAGCTTGAAACGGCGTCGGTATTCCGCGCACATTCAGACATATCTGCAATGGTGAGTATATGTGAAGAGCTCGAGAAGTGGAAAGGGCATCTTTACAACTGGTACGACATTGCAACGAGAAAGCCTGTAAACCCGTTTTTCGTATCCTCTGTCGATAGCGGAAACTTTGTCGCGGCGCTTATCGTATGCGCTGAATTCTGCAGAAAACACAATTTTTACGGCACTGCGGCAAGATGCAGAAAACTCATTGAAGAAGCCGATTTTTCTGCGCTTACAGATAAAAACAAAAATCAGCTTTATATCGGCTATAACGTCGGTGCGAAAAGATATGAAGGTCACTACGATCTGCTTGCAAGCGAAGCGCGTCTGACTGCATATGTTGCAGGCTGTCTCGGCGGTAATACTTCAATCTGGAAAGGAATGTCGCGCGTTCAGGTCAATTCTCACGGCAACGTGCTCGCATCGTGGACGGGCTCAGCGTTTGAATATCTTATGCCCCAGCTTTTTTTGCCCGATGTCGAAAAATCACTGATAACTTCAGGCGTTAAGCGCGCGGTAAAGACTTTTATTTCTAATAAATGCAACAATCTGTGGGGTATAAGCGAAAGCGGATATTACGCTTTTGACGGCAACGCGAATTATCAGTACAAAGCGCACGGTTTAAGCAGTCTTGCTCTGAGAAGCGCGGACGACAGATGTGTCATTTCTCCTTATTCATCTGTTATGGCGCTGTCGTATGACACAGACAAGACAATAGAAAACCTGAAAAGACTCGAGTCGGCTGGAGCGTTGGGAGATATGGGCTTTTACGAAGCGCTCGATTTTACGTCGGGTAAAAATACGGTTTCTTCGCATATGACCCATCATCAGGGAATGATACTTTGCGCGCTCACCAACGCATTATGCGAAAATGCGGTAAAAAAATATTTTATGTCTTACGATCCGATGCGAGGCGGAGAGCTTATGCTCGAAGAGCCTGAAATCCCCGTGCCCGTAAGAAAGCACGGCAGACGCGACTTCGTATACGACAAAAAAGCCGACGTTTACAGCATCGACGTTGAGCCGTCAGAGTTCCCCGACGTATGTCTGCTTTACGGCAAGGAATACGGCGTCGTCATTGACGATTACGGATGCGGTTATTCGCGCTGGAGAAATAAGGATATCAACGCTTTTTCTCATAATTACTATAAAAACAGCGGCGCTTTCGGTTACTTCATATGCGACAAAGAGGTGTTTTCGCCTACTTTCGCACCGCTAAAGAAGGGCGGCGGTTCGTACAAAGCACGATTCTCGAGCGGCTGTGCAGAATACTTCAACACAAAGTCCGACTGCAGTCTAAAAGTATATACGCCCGAAGTGATAAGCGGTGAGGTCAGAGAGTATACGGTAACCAACGATTCTGACAGACTTAAGAATTACGAATTTGTATTCGCTGAAAGAGTCGCGCTCTCGGACAGGAGAGAATACACGTCTCATCCCGCATTCTGCGACCTTTTCGTGAACGCGCGTTTTGACAAGGAGACGGGCACGGTATATCTCAGGAGAAAACCCAGGGAGAGCACAGGAGGTTTCAGCGTTGCGGCAACAATGCTTGCAGGCGGTGAGATAAGCTGTGAATGTAACAGACAAAATCTTTACGGCAGGAACAGGGACGACAGTAATCCTTTATTTCAGTTCGGCGGAGAAGCGCCGTCTCTAGGAGACGTTATCACTCCGTGCATTGGTCTTAAATGTGCTTTTTCGCTTGCTCCGGGACAGACAAGGACAATTGCAGTTGTCGTGCAGTGCGCTGAAGAAGAAAGAACGCTTGAGAGCAGAGTTCAGCAGGTGATCGGTATAGATTTTCTCGGTTACGCTTCTCACCACGGTCAGGGCGAGGACAAAAGCACGCTCGGAAAATATCTGTCAGACAAAGAGACTGCGCTGTATACTGGAAGACTTGCGGCAAAGCTGCTTTACGAGCCGTACTCTAAAAGCGCTTTGCTTGCGCGAATGCAGGATCTTTCGCCAATGAAATTTTCAGAAAAGACTATCATTCTGAAATATGACGGAAATGCCGCGTTCACTAAAAAAGCGGTAAAAAGTGCGATCGCATGCAGACTTCTCGGCATAGATTTAAGGCTTATCATCCTTTACGACGAACGTGAAAGCTACAACTCTGAAACGGCTGACGAGATCTGCGCGCGTTCGACTGTAAGCGATCTGAGGTCTCTGCCTTTTGTCAGCTTCGTGGATATAAACGCTTATAAGCCCGAAGATATAAAAAATCTGACTGCCGAAGCGTTTTTAGTGCTTAAAGAATTTGAGACAAAAAAGCAGGGGCAGGCGGTCATATCCGTAAGGAGGAGAAGCGGAAACATAACGTTTTCTCAGTGTCAGCTGCCAGCGGTGATAAAATGCGGCAACGGCGGTTATGACGAAAACGGCGATTATATCGTAACGTCCAGACCTGCCGCACCGTATTCAAACGTGGTATGCGGCAAACTGGGCGGATTTGTCGCAACTGAGAACGGTGGCGGATTTGCATATTTCTTCAACAGTCAGGCAAATAAACTATCAGGCTGGAGCAACGACCCTGTGGCAGATACGCCTTTTGAAAGACTGCTTGTTTCTGACGGCTCATCGGTGATAAGAGTGAACAAACTCAACGAAGGCGGTTTCGTGCGCCACTCAAAAGGTTACAGCGAATACGTGTCTGAGACTCAGAGAGCGCATTATACCTTGAGAAAATCTATTGCCTTCGACGGTCGCGCGCAGGCGCTTATTCTCGATATAAAAAATCTGACTGACAAAAATCTGCAACTTGAAATAAGTTATCTTGCTGAGCCATGCGGCGACAGCTCGGAAAACCGCGCCGACGTATTCTGCGAAAAAGCGGTAAACGATGCAGTGAAGGTTTACAACGTAAAGACGGGGCACTCGTTCTATCTGCTCGCAAAGGGCGGCGCAGAGCTTGTTACAGACTGCGTTCAGGCATTGTCGAGAGGTATTAACGGATACAATCCGAAGCGCTCTGAAAGCGCGTTCAACAATCCGCTATGCGGTGCCGTCGTTCAGCTGAGCATAAAAAAGAAAACGCTTGCTTCTGTAGAATTCTTTCTCTGCGACAGCCTTGAGACAGTTGAGCGCGTAAGAGCCGAAGATATGTACGCATCTTGCGTGCAGAACGAAGAAAAGTTCAGAAAATTGTCTGATTTAAGACTTACAACAAGCGATAAGGCGCTCGATTTGCTTTATGCTAATCTGCCTTATCAGGTGGTGTCTTGCCGTATCAACGGGAGATGCGGCTTTTATCAGGCAGGGGGCGCGATAGGCTTCCGCGACCAGTTGCAGGATTGTCTTGCGCTTCTGTGGAGCGATCCCGAAAGAGTCAGAGAGCATATTCTGCTTTGTGCAGAAAGGCAGTATATCGAAGGAGACGTTATGCACTGGTGGCATTCTCCCGCCTTCGGCGTGCGTACCAGGATTACCGACGACAGGTTGTTTTTGCCTTACGTTGCTTGTGAATACGTAGCGTTTACGGGTGACGAATCTATTCTCGAGGAAAAATGCGATTATCTCATCGGCGCACCGCTTGACGACATTCAGGAAGCACGGCTCGAACACGGCAGATATGCGGGAGCGCGCGAGACCTTGCTCATGCATCTGCAAAGGGCGATAGACAGCGCAATCGTTACGGGAGAACACGGGCTTTTGCTCATCGGTGGCGGCGACTGGAACGACGCGCTCAACGAGATAGGTCTGCGCGGAAGAGGAGAAAGCGTTTGGCTTACCCAGTTCGCAATAGAAGTTATCGAAAAATTCTGCGCATATATAGACGACGACAGCGCAAAACGTTACAGAAAAGTCGCCGACAAATTGCGCAAAGCTCTTGATAACGCGTATTTCGACGGCAGATGGGCGCGCGCTTTCACCGACAACGGGGAGTGGCTCGGCGTTAAAAAATCAAAAGCTTGCAAGACAGATCTTATTTGTCAGAGCTGGGCTGAGATAATAGGTGCAGGCACTGAAGATATGAGAAAGAGTGCGATGAAAGCGGCAAAGTCGCTCGTGGACGAAGAAGCGGGAGCGGTAAAGCTCTTTTCTCCGCCTTTTGACGGCAAGGCGAGATACGGCTATATTTCGTCTTATCCTGAAGGAGTGAGAGAAAACGGCGGACAGTACACGCACGCCGCGGTGTGGTATCTTCTGGCTTGTAGCAGAGCGGGAGACAAAGCTGAAGCCAACAGAGTGCTGAAGCTGCTCAATCCCGCGGTAAGATGTATGGACAGAGAAAAAAACGCTGCTTACAAAGGAGAGCCTTACGTGCTTGCAGGAGACGTATATACCAATACCGACAACGTCGGACGTGCAGGCTGGACGTGGTATACAGGCTCTGCGTCATGGCTTTACAAGGTGATAACCGAGGAGATGCTGGGCGTTAAAAAGCGCGGAGATACGCTTGAATTTTCACCGCCTTTGCTCGATAATGCCCAGGAAGTAAAGCTAGAATACGCTTATAGCGGCACCAAGTATATTATAAGGTTTGAAAACGCAGGCAGTCGCGGAATACGCACTGGCGGAGTGAATTATACCAACAGTACTGTTCTTCCGCTTAAAAAAGACAAAGGAGATGTCGAAGTTACGGTTTTGTATTGATTTTTATACAAAGTTATGCCAATGAATGTACTGTAAAAGCAGAAGGCTTGAAATATTAAAGCGTGTATATCAGCGCTCTTGACAAAAGCGCCTTGTTATAATTATAATAACTGTGTATGGACAGTTTGTTTGATTTTAACGTAAACGCATCAAAGCCGCTCGCTGAGAAAATGCGCCCTACGACTCTTGACGATTTCGTAGGGCAACAGCATATTGTCGGCAAGGGAAGTCTGCTCAGAAGAGCAATTCTTGCGGACAAGCTCGGCAGCTGTATTTTTTACGGACCTCCGGGGTGCGGGAAGACTACGCTCGCGCATATAATCGCTTCGACCACGCACAGCGATTTCGTTCAGCTCAACGCTGTTTCAAGCGGCGTTGCAGACGCGAAAAAGGTGATAGAGGACGCAAAGAACAGACTTGAGCTTTACGGCACGCGCACATACCTTATGCTTGACGAGTGCCACAGATGGAACAAGGCTCAGTCGGACTGTATGCTTGCGGCTATTGAACAGGGATATATCGTATTCATTGGCTCTACTACCGAAAATCCTTACGTCAATATGACGCGCGCGATCGTTTCGCGTTGCAGGGTCTTCGAATTCAAAAGACTGACTGAAGAAGACGTGAAAAGCGCTATGCTCCGCGCGATTTCAGATAAAAAGAACGGGCTCGGCAATTACGATCTCGACGTTGAAGAAAAAGCGCTCGATCATCTTGTCTGGGCGTCGGACGGAGATCTGCGCACTGCGCTCAACGCTCTCGAACTTGCCGTTATGACTACAAATCCCGATAGGGACGGCAGGATAAAAATCGATCTTGAAACAGCTCAGCAGTCCATTCAGAAAAAAGCACTCAGTATTGACGAAAGCTCGTATTACGATATGCTTTCCGCATTCTGCAAATCTTTGAGAGGAAGCGACAGCGACGCGGCGCTTTATTGGGCTGAAAGGCTCATTCAGGCAGGTTGCGACCCGTTGCTTATCGCAAGAAGAACTCTCGTTCACAGCAGTGAGGACGTAGGTATGGCTGACCCTATGGCGCTTGTCGTTGCAAACGCCGCGGTAGAGGCATACAAAAACCTTGGTATGCCCGAAGGCAAGATCCCGCTTTACAACGCTATCATTTACGTATGCGAGGCAAGCAAGTCCAACAGCGTTATAACGGCGCTCGAAGGAGCTGAAAAACTCGTCAGCGAGAACAAGGACGACAACGTGCCGCCTTATCTCAGGGACACGCATTATCATACAGATAAGGTGTCGGGCTATAAATACGTACACGACTACGGCGGCTGGGTGGAGCAGACCTATCTGCCTGAATCGATAAAAGACGTTCAGCTTTATAAACCGTCGAAAAACGGAAAAGAGAAAGATCTCGTTCGCGCAAAAGTAATCAGGGCGAACAAAGGATAAATTATGCTTGAAATAACCAATCTTGTAAAAAAATACAGAAACAGCGATAAATTCGCGGTAAACGACGTTTCTTTCACCGTAGGCGAAGGGGAAGTCTTCGGCTTTCTCGGACCAAACGGAGCGGGTAAGTCAACGACTATAAAGTGTGCTTGCGGAATTCTGCCTTTTGATTCGGGCAGCATAAGGATATGCGGACACAATATAAAAGACAATGCTATCGCCGCAAAGAAAAATATAGGTTACGTATCAGACAACCATGCGCTTTACGACAGACTTACTGCGAGGGAATATCTCAATTTCATCTGCGACGTTTACGGCGTAGGTCAGAATGACCGCAAGGCGCGCGCAGACAAATATCTGTCGCTTTTCGGGCTGACAGACGCATACGACTCTCCGATACGTTCTTACTCTCACGGTATGAAGCAGAAGATCTGCGTTATCGGCGCGCTCATTCACAACCCTAAATTGTGGATACTCGACGAGCCTATGACAGGTCTTGACCCTAAATCCGCTTATGAGCTGAAAGAGCTTATGAAAGAGCATTGTAAAGAAGGCAACAGCGTTTTCTTCAGTTCTCACGTGCTCGAAGTCGTAGAAAAAGTATGCGACAAAGTTGCGATCATAGACGGCGGAAAACTGGTTACTTCATTCGATATCGCTGATCTCAGGACGATGAAAGACAATAAGTCGCTTGAGGACGTCTTCCTGTCTCTGACAGAGGACAAACCCGTTGACGGAGAGGTTAAATTCGACTGATATGAAGCAATTTTTTACGCTTTTCAAGCTGAATTTCAGATATTACACTTTGCCTGACTTGTCTGACGGCAAATCACGCAAAAAATATATCGGTCTGCTGATATTGCTGGGACTGTGTTTTATTCTGCCGATAGCGGGACTGTTCATGACCCTTTACGCTACTGCAACGCTTGCGTTCACTCAGGGCGGAACAGTTGAAATGCTTTCAGGCATTTTCTGCATTTCGCAGATATCGGTTTTGTTCCTCAGCGCGTTTTCTTACATATCTTCGATGTTCTTTGCCAAGGACAACGAGATAATGCTCAATCTCCCCGTGCCGCAGATCACCGTGTTTTTAAGCAAGCTTCTCGTTTGTTACGTAAACGAGTTGCTTATATCCACGATAGTAGTTTTGCCTGCGTCTGTGATCACTGCAATCGCGGCGGCTCAGGCAGGGGTAACTCTCGGCGTGCAGTTCTATCTGTTAATACCGGTAGCGGTGATTCTTCTGCCGCTTCTGCCGATGCTTTTGTTGTCGATAATCTCTTTTCCGATAGCGATCGTAATACAGAAACTTAGTAAAAGACCCGTTTTGGGGGCGATAATCCAGGCAGTTTTCCTCATTGCTTTTATTGCGGGAGTGTATTATCTTTCTTATTCTGCGTCATATTCTGCAGGAAACGGCGAAGCTCTCAATATTGCTCAGATATTTGCGCCTATGGCGAAAGTAAACGTGTTTACGACAATGCTGTCAAAGGCAATGTTCGGGCAGAATACCTTGGGCAATTTCTTTGCGTTCCTCGGGTCGACGGCAGGATTTACGATCGTATCTTGCGGACTTTCAGTACTTTTCTATAAGAGAGCGCTTCAGTCAAGCACAGAAGGGACGGGATCTGCAAAAAAGAAAGCTGTAAAAGAGGAAAGACCTCAGGGCGTGAAAGCTCCCGTAAAGTCTTTCATTATCTCAGACGTGAAATATCTGATGAGAGAAAGCGCAGTTACGGTAAACACAATTCTTTCTCTCGTCATGCCTGCGCTTCTTGTTTTCCTTTGCACGTATATGACGACATCGTCTATCGAATCTTCGATGCAGGCGGCGCAGGAAGCGGGAAGCGAAGCCGAGGGTGCGGCTGCTGCAGGATTTATTTCTACGCCTTATCTTTCGCTTGCTTTGTCTGTAATGATGGCAGGCTGGTTCTGCTCGGGCACGAATCTGTTCTCGACGGTAGGCTTCAGCCTGGAGCGCGAAAACTTTGCGATAATGAAGAGCCTTCCGCTTGAATTCAATAAAATTTACTACGCAAAACTAGGCGCGGCTACAGTTGTGACCGTCATTTCAACTGTCATCGCTTCAGTCGTAACAGTTGTTATAAGCAAACTCACCGTATGGGATTTTATTCTTATGGCGGTGCTTCTGTCCGTGTACGGCGCGGCAGTCAACGCTTTTGCTCTGATAAGAGACCTTAAGGCGCCGCGTCTGAACTGGATGACGGTAAAAGAACTTACAAAAAACAACTTTCACACGCTTGTGCCGATGCTGATATCCATTGCTGGTATTCTTCCCGTAATAATCGTTGCTTTCGTTGCTGCGTTCATGGAGCCGCTCAGCGATCTGGCGCGTTCTGCGATGATATGGGGCACGTTTGCGCTCGTGGACGTTGTTTTCGTGCTTTTGTTTATCTTCAGGTCGGGAGACAGAGCAATAAAATATTTTGAGGGGTGTGAGTGCTGATGAGACATCTTTGCATAGATCTCGGAGACGTGAGAATAGGTCTGGCGACAAGCGACAGCATGGGTATATGTGCCACAGGACTCGAGACATACAGGCGCGTTGAGCCTGAAAAGGATCTCGCTTACATAGCCGATATAGTAAAAAGAGAGAATATCGGCAGAGTGGTTATCGGTCTTCCCGTAAATATGGACGGAACGAGCGGAGAAAGAGTTGAGAAGGCGAGGGCTTTCGGAGACGCGCTATCTCAGCTTGTAAGCGCAGAAATAGCTTATCAGGACGAGAGACTTTCAACCGTTGCCGGAGAGAGAATGCTTATTGAAGCGGGTATGCGCCGCGACAAAAGAAAAAAAGTCATCGATAAGATTGCCGCAACTATAATTTTGCAGACTTATCTCGATTCACATTGAAATTTACCGCGCGAAAACATTGAAAATCGCGGAGAAATTTATTATAATACACAAGGTCAAACCAAAAGGAGACGATTGTATGAGCAAGAAAAAAGACGAAATAATGGACGATGAAATCGAATTTCTGGATGAGCCGGAAATCGTAGTTCTCAAGGGCGCTGACGGTCAGCAGGTTGAACTCAATCTGCTTGCAGAAATCGACTACGGCGACGCTGTATACGCAATTCTTCAGCCTTCCGATCTCAAAGATATGCAGGAAGACGAAGTTTTCGTTTTCGAAGTTGAGGAAAACGAAAGCGGAGAGCGCAATTACCGCCCCGTGGAAGACAAAGAGTTCGCTCAGACCGTTATAGACGATTATAACGAGCTGAGAGACGGATGCGACTGCGATTGCGATGATTGCGACGGAGACTGCGATTGTTGCGAATGCGAAGGTTGCGACGACGAATGCGAGCACCTTGCAGACTGCGACAAGGACTGCAAAAAGAAATAAATATTTATCGCGCTTGATATAAAGAATGACGACTGCGGAGAAATTTTTCAAAAAACAGCCGTCTATTCGTTTGCTTTATATATTTTAGTGTGATACAATTCTAAAGGCAAAAAAATCACCCTCGGTCAGCAAAGGGCATCCTGCTGTAAAAAGTAGTTCCTGAGCGAAAGCCGTGGGGAAGAAAAAAGGAGAATAAAAATGGCAGTAGTAACAATGAAAGGCCTGCTCGAAGCAGGCGTACACTTCGGTCACCAGACCAAGAAATGGAACCCCAAGATGGCTAAGTACATCTACTCGGCGCGCAACGATATTTATATAATCGATCTGCAGATTTCCGTCGAGCACGTTGAAAAGGCTTACGCTTTTGTACGCGACATCGCTAAGCAGGGCAAATCAATACTGTTCGTCGGCACCAAGAAGCAGGCTCAGGACGCTATCAGAGACGAAGCAGTCCGTTGCGGTATGTTCTACATGAACAAGAGATGGCCCGGCGGCACTCTGACCAACTTCAAGACGATGAGAAGCAGAATCGACCGTCTGAACAAGATCAATCAGATGGAAATCATGGGCGAATTCGAACTTCTTCCCAAGAAAGAAGTTGCAGGTCTCAAGAAAGAGAAAGAGAAGCTCGAAGAAGTATTCGGCGGTATCAAGAATATGAGCAACCTTCCCGGCGCTATGTTCGTAGTTGACATCAACAACGAAGAAATCGCTGTAAAGGAAGCAAGAAAGCTGGGTATCCCCGTCGTAGGTCTCGTTGACACCAACTGCGACCCCGATATGGTTGACTACGTAATCCCCGGCAACGACGACGCTATCCGCGCTATCAAACTGATCGCAAGCATTATGGCAAACGCAGTTATCGAAGCAAACGAGGGTATCGCTTACAGCGTTGAGGACGAAGAAGAAGACGCAAAGGCTATCAGCGAAGAAGCTGTTGAAAGCGAAAACGTAGGCGAAGAGGCTGTCGCTCCCGCAACCGAAGAGTAATCAAAGGAGAAATAATATGAACTTTACCAACAAAGACGTTATGGATCTGCGCGCAAGAACCGGCGTAGGTATGATGGATTGCAAAAAGGCTCTCGTAGAAGCTGACGGCAATATGGATAAGGCTATCGAGATACTCCGTGAAAAGGGTATGGCTACCGGCGCTAAGCGCGCAGGCAAGATCGCTTCTCAGGGTATCGTTGACGCATACAGCGAAGGCAACGTAAGCGTTCTCGTTGAAGTAAACTGTGAATCAGACTTCGTTGCAAGAGGCGAGCAGTTTAAAGAATTCGTTCAGAAGATCGCTAAATACATTGCATCTGCAAATCCTGCAAACGTTGAAGCTATCGTTGAAGCAAACACCGACCTTATCAACGAAACCGTTGCTAAAATCGGCGAAAAGATCGTTATCAGACGTTTTGAAAGATATGTTACCGACGGCGGCAAGATCAGCAGCTACATTCATATGGGCGGCAAGATCGGCGTTCTCGTTGAGACCGACGCTTCCGCTACCGACGAAGTAGCTCACGACGTTGCTCTTCATATCGCGGCTGTCAATCCTTCTTACATCTGCTCAAGCGAAATTCCGCAGGAAGTTATTGACAAGGAGAGAGAAATCAGCAAGGCTCAGCTCCTCAATGAAGGAAAGAAGCCTGAAATCATCGACAAAATCGTCGGCGGCAAAATTTCCAAGTTCTATAAGGAAGTATGTCTGCTTGAACAGCCTTTCGTTAAAGACGGCGAAAAGTCTGTTGCCGATTATCTCAAGGCTAACGGCGGCGTAAAAGTTCTCAGATTCACCCGTTACACGATGGGCGAAGGTCTTGAAAAGAAAGAAGAAAACCTTGCAAACGAGGTTGAAGAACAAATCGCAAAAGCTAAAGCGGCAAACAAGTAATTTTATTAAGGGGAACGCTTGACGTTCCCTTTTTTTACAATAAACTACGGAGGTAAATATGTCCAAAGCAGCTTATAAGAGAGTAATCATCAAGTTGAGCGGCGAAGCTCTCGCAGGAGAAAAAGGCTCCGGTATCGATACGGGAATGGTCGACTACGTCGTCGGTCAGATCAAGAAAGTTACTGAAGAAGGCGTTCAGGTCGGCATTATAGTCGGCGGAGGCAATTTCTGGCGCGGCAGACAGGCTCAGTCAATGGATCGCAGTGCTGCTGATCATATCGGCATGCTTGCAACTGTTATGAACGCAATTGCGCTTCAGGACGCGCTCGAAGCGGCAGGAGTTCCCACCAGAGTTCAGACCGCGCTCACTATTACCAGAGTTGCAGAACCGTATATACTGCGCAAGGCGCTCCGTCATTTTGAAAAAGGCAGAGTAGTGATTTTCGCTTGCGGAACGGGCAACCCCTATTTCAGCACTGATACGGGTGCGGCTCTCAGAGCGGCAGAAATCCACGCTGAAGTTCTGCTTCTTGCTAAGAACGTCGACGGTGTTTACGACAGCGATCCGCGTAAGAATCCCGATGCTAAGAAGCTTGACGACATCTCTTATATCGATGTTATCAAGAAAGGTCTGCAGGCTATGGATACCACGGCTATTTCGCTTTGTATGGAAAACAATATCCCCATCATCGCCTTTGCTCTTCACGAGAAAGACAGCATAATCAAGGCTGTGAACGGCGAAAAGATAGGCACTATCATTCATTGAGATCTTAATAACGATAAAAAACCCGCGATATTCGCGGGTTTTTTAATGCGTTTTTCAAGAATTTAGATTAAAATGTATTTTGTTGATTAAACAATACGGCTGAATGCGGAATATTATTGAATATAATAAGTCTATAATTATAATATTTATAAAAAAATATTGAACTCACCGCAAAAATTTGATATAATGCTATTAGCAATTACACGAGGTGCAATTTTTATGATCAACAGTGAAAAAATCGAAGTTCTCGAAGTGTTTGACAAGTATGAAGAAAAACTCGAGAAAGGCGTAAGCAATCTCAAAGGGGAATATGCAAAGCTCAAGGCGGGCAGAGCCAACGCTCACGTTCTTGACAAGATTTTCGTAGATTACTACGGCACTCCCACCCCCATTAAGCAGCTGGGCAACATTTCTGTTCCCGAAGCGAGAATTCTTATGATTTCCGTTTGGGACGTTTCAGCGCTTAAGGCAGTTGAAAAGGCTATAAACGAAGCAAATATCGGCATCAATCCGCAGAACGACGGCAAAGTTATCCGTCTGATTTTCCCTGAACTGACCGAAGCTAGAAGAAAGGATCTCTGCAAGGAGATCAGAAGCATGAGCGAGAATACCAAAATCGCGCTCAGAAACGCTCGCCGCGATGCCAACGACGCAGTCAAGAAGCTCAAGAAAGACAATGTCGTTACTGAAGACGAAGTTGCAGTTTGCGAGAAAGAAATCGATAAGCTGCTTGCTGAAGCCGTTGCAGAAATAGATAAGAGCACAAAAGACAAAGAGCAGGAAGTAATGACCGTCTGATGACGGGCTTGCTTTGCATGCCATTATGCAGGACTTTGCAAGCCGACTTTTTAAGTCGGCTTGTATGCAATATAAAGAAGAAGGGAGCTTCAAATGCAGGAAGAAATAAAAATTCCGCGCCATATAGCGTTTATTATGGACGGCAACGGCAGATGGGCAAAGAAGAGACTTCTGCCCAGAAAAGTAGGGCACAGAGAAGGTGTGTCCGCGCTTCGCCGTATGGTCGACGAATGTGAAAAAGCAGGCGTTGAAATGGTTTCTTTTTACGCTTTTTCTACCGAGAACTGGACCAGACCGCAGGAAGAAATAGACGCTCTGTTCAAGATGGTCAAAGAATTTGCTGACAATCATCTGGGCGAATACGTAAAGCGCGGTTTCCGCATTATGTTTATGGGCGATCTTTCAAAATTGCCCAGAGAAACGGTGGAATCTCTGAAGAAGATAATCCTTTCTGCAAAAGACAACAAAGGCATGATCGTCAACATTGCACTCAATTATGGCGGAAGAGACGAGATCCTTCATGCAGTCAACAGAATACTTTCTGAAGGAATAAGAGAAGTCGATATGCAGACGCTTTCAGACTGCATGTATACAGGCGGATTGCCTGACCCCGACGTCATTGTAAGAAGCAGCGGCGAAAAGAGACTCAGCAATTTTATGCTGTGGCAGGCTGCGTATGCAGAACTTATCTTCGTTGACGATTACTGGCCCGATTTCGATGCAAAGATATTCAGAAAAATACTTGAAGAATATTCAAAGCGCGACAGAAGATACGGCAATGTTCGCCGCATAGGCTGAAGCGCTCAAAGGAATAAATTATGCTCAAAAGAATTATTACAGCTGTAGTTTTGCTTGCAGTCGTACTGGGTACGCTTTTCGGACTCAGACAGCTCAGCCTTTTCTACGTTGACGCGCTTATACTGATATGTATGGCTGTCGGCGTATATGAGATGTTCGGCGCTTTTAAATCGGCGAAATATAAACCGATGGCGATTCCGCTAATAATTGCGGTGATAGGCATTTACCCCGCGATGTGGTTTTTGCGCGAAACGGGTATAGTTATCGTAATTGCGCTTACCGTAATGATTGCGCTGACAATATTCACGTTCGACCATAAATACGAGCTGAAAGACTTTCTCGCAACAGCATTTATTCTGTTCTATCCTATAGTTTTGTTGTCTATTTTATTCCTTATCAACGGTAAAACAACGATAGGAGACAATCCCGTAAATGAAAACTACGGCGATATGATAGGTATAATGCTTGCGCTGTTTATTCCTGTATTTACAGATACTTTCGCTTATTTCACAGGTATTGCGATCGGCGGAAAGAAGCTTTGCCCTGAAATCAGCCCTAAAAAGACGATTGCAGGCGCTGTAGGCGGTCTTATAGGCGGTATGGCGGCAAGTGTGATGGTATTCCTTCTGTTCGATTACTACGGCGTTTTCGATACGATGAAAAACGTGCACACGGTTGCGCTCACCACCAATCTTTATACATCTCTTGCGGTATATCTTGTAATAGGCTTTGTAGGTGCGATCGTAAGTGAAGTCGGAGATCTTGCGGCAAGCTGGATAAAGCGCAGAGCAGGCATTAAGGACTTCGGCAAAATATTCCCGGGGCACGGCGGAATTATGGACAGACTGGACAGCATACTTTTTGTTCTTCCCGTTGTTTACCTGACGTTTGCTATAATCAACGCTGTATAAATATAAAAGCTTTTTCAGATAATTTTTCTGATTAAATCGCACAATTAAGCAAAAAGGAGAAGAGATGAAAGACCTGATAATTCTGGGAAGCACAGGTTCTATCGGTACACAGGCACTTGAAGCGGTGAGACGTTATCCCGCCTCGCTTCGCGTTGCAGGTCTTTGCTGTGAAAAAAACGTCGCTCTTCTTCAGAAGCAGATAGACGAATTCAAGCCGCGTTACGTCGCAGTAAGAGACGAAGAAGCGGCAAAATCTCTGAATATCCCTGAGGGTATCCAACTTTTTACAGGAGAAAATGCCGCAAAAGAAATAGCGGGGATAGAACGAGCTACAGTTCTTAATTCTCTTGTGGGGATAAGCGGTCTTGAGCCTACGATGCGCGCAATAGACGCAGGAAGCGAGATCGCGCTTGCCAACAAAGAAACGCTTGTTGCAGGCGGAGACATTGTTATGCGCGCGGCGAAAGAAAAAGGGGTGAAAATCCTCCCCGTAGACAGTGAACACAGCGCTATATGGCAGTGCCTGAATCGCAATTCGGAAGCGGCAAAGGATGTAAAAAAGCTTATTCTTACGGCTTCGGGCGGTGCTTTCAGAGGAAAGAAAAAAGAAGAACTGAAAGACGTTACCATTGACGACGCGCTTAAGCATCCCACCTGGAATATGGGAGTAAAAGTAACCGTCGACAGCGCAAGTATGATGAATAAAGGCTTTGAAGTGATCGAAGCGTCTCATCTGTTCGGTATCGGAGAAGACAAGATAGATATCGTCGTTCACATACAGAGCGTTGTTCATTCGATGGTTGAATACGATGATGGCAGCATAATCGCTCAGCTCAGTTATCCCGACATGAGACTGCCTATTCAGCTGGCGCTCCTTTATCCTGAAAGAGGTGATTACTGCTTTACGCCGCTGTCTTTCGACAACCTCAGACTTGACTTTGAAAAACCCGATCTTGAAGTGTTCGAATGTCTTAAACTCGCGCTTGATTGCGTAAAGGCAGGAGGCAATTCGACAACCGTCCTCAATGCTGCCAACGAAATTGCCGTTGACAGGTTTGCAAAAAGACAAATAAAATTCTACGATATACCATACTATATTAAAAGAGCGCTTGATAAGTTTTCTGACGGCGGAAAGCCGTTCGATAAACTCGAAGACGTGCTCGATACCGACGAAAAAGTAAAATCATTCGTTGCTGATGTTATCGGGAGAAAAAGAGTATGACGACAATTCTGCTTTGCGTTTCCGCAGGCGAAGTCTTTAAATGGATAGGTTACATTATCATTGCGATGATATGTTTTATGTTCATGATAATCGTTCACGAACTGGGACATTACACCGCAGGAAAGATCCTCGGATTTAAGATAAACGAATTTGCAATCGGTTTCGGACCTGCAATATTCAAGACGACTACAAATAAAAAAACGGGCGAAGTCTTTTCGATACGTTGTATTCCCGCAGGCGGTTTCTGCGCTTTCGAAGGCGAGGATGAAGAAGCGGAGTCTCCAGACGGCTTCAATGCGCATCCCGTATGGAAGCGCATTATAGTGCTGGCTTCGGGCGTGTTTTTCAATTTTGTCAGCGCGCTGATTATACTCAATATCTTCTTTATGGCGTACGGAGAAGCAGTTCCCGTCGTCGTGGGAACATACGATTTTGTCGATTCTCAGCACATTCAGGCATTTGAAGAAGGCGATATGATCGTCAAAGTCAACGGCAAGAACGTTTACAGCCTTCTGGAGTCGGGCAAGCTGGGAGAACTTATCGCGGATTCAGACAGCAACGAATTTACCGTAATAAGAGACGGCGAAGAAGTAGTATTCACCGTTGAGAAAGCAGATTACAGTTACAGCTATCAAAACGAGAACGGGGAAACTGTTACAGAAGTCAAGAAAGGTCTTGGCATAACATACGGCTTCGGGCAATATAAGCTTGGATATTTCTCGGCAGTTGCAAGATCTTTTAATTTCTGCGGAGACGTGGTTGAGCTGATATTCAAATCAATAGGACAGCTGTTTACCGGAGCCGCAAAAGTGAAGGATACCATGGGCGGCACGATAACCGCGGTTTCGGCACTCGTTCAGCTCGGACAGTCGGGATTTGCGGCAGTTGCTTACGGCGTGGCAGTGCTGTCAATATCTATCGCGTTTATGAATATCCTGCCTTTGCCTGCGCTTGACGGCTCGCGCATTGTATTTGCCGTGATAGAAGGAATAAGGAAAAAACCTCTAAACCGCAAGGTAGAGGGTATGATACACGCAGTGGGTCTCGTTTTGCTTATCGGACTTGCAATAACGTTTGACCTGTTGCATTTCTTCGGGTGAAAGATATGACAAGAAAAGTACAAATAGGAAAAATCGTAATCGGCGGAGGGCAAAGAATTGCCATACAGTCGATGACCAATACAAAGACAAGCGATATTGACAGCACTGTAAAACAGCTTGCAGAGCTTGAAAAGGCAGGATGCGACATAGCGCGTTGCTCGGTGCCTGACGAGGCAAGCGCAATAGCGTTGAAGGAGATAGTGAAATCAACTTCAATGCCTATAGTTGCCGACATACATTTCGACTATCGTCTTGCAGTCAAAGCCGCTGACGCAGGCGCGGCAAAAATCAGAATAAATCCCGGCAATATAGGAGACGAAAGCAAAGTCGAATATCTTGCAAAATATCTCAAAGAAAGATCGATACCTGTAAGAATTGGCGTAAACGGCGGATCTCTCGATAAAAAATACGAAGGCATGCCTTTGGCTGAAGCTATGTGCGAAAGCGCTCTCGAGCACGTCAGACTTTTAGAGAAACATTGCTTTGAAGACATCGTCATTTCAGTAAAGTCTTCAGACGTTGTAAACACTATAAAGGCTTACAGACTTCTGTCTCAGAAGTGTGATTATCCGCTTCACGTCGGAGTAACTGAAGCGGGAATATACGAGAAAGGTCTGATAAAATCCGCAATAGGTATAGGTTCATTGCTGTGCGACGGTATAGGCGATACTATAAGGGTTTCGCTTACCGACGATCCCGTAAAAGAAGTATATGCGGCAAAAGAAATGCTCAAGGCTATCGGGCGCTATGACGGAGCTTATGCCGAGGTGGTTTCTTGTCCGACCTGTGCGAGAACGTGCATTGACGTGCAGGGCATAGCAACGCGTGTTGAAGAATATGCGCGCACTCTGGACAAAAGCGTCAAGATCGCGGTTATGGGGTGCGTAGTCAACGGAATAGGAGAGTCGAAAGGCTGCGACATAGGCGTCGCAGGCGGCAAGGACAAGTCGGTAATCTTCAGGGAAGGAAAGATCATTGCAACCGTTCCAAATGAAAAAATTTATGAAGAACTGAAAAAAGAAATAGATCGACTTTAATATAAGTGATATTTATATTTAATCGATATATTTATGAAAATCGGCTTAATTTAGAATATATTTTCAGAATTTTAGCCGCAAATATACTAAAAAAACACATTGCGGACTAATTGACTTAAGACGTAAATTGGTTATAAAATTGACCTGAAAGATATGGAAGAGACAAAAGATTTTTACGGTGATAACTCAAAAACGGATTTTATAAAACTCCTCAACATACGCTTCGACAACGCGTATGAGTTTTTGCGCGTACGCTCAGTCGATCTCGATCTTGAAAGCAAGACAGTTAACATTCAGTTCGGCGTTCCGTACTCGGGAGAGAATGCTTTGAGCGAAGAGGATAAGAAAAAAATTCTGTCTTTTGCCGTTGAAATTCTGCCGTCAGAATACACTGTCAGCGTATCTTACAGAAAATTCGGCGTTGACAGAGATATCGTCTTCAAGCTGATTAAGGAATACGTAAACAAATATCACAGGGCTTATTCCGTTTTGCTTTCCAGCGATAATATCGATATAGATTGCGGGGAAAAGACAGTTACCGTTACGTTTACCGTTGTAAAATCCGTTGCCGATCTTTTTGAAAAGTGCAATCTTATGGGCGGACTGAAAGATTATCTCGATTCTTCATACGACCGTTCAAACGTTATCAAAATAAATTATACAGACAAACTTATCATCTCTGAGACGGCTAAAGAAGAAGTGCCGGTTATAATTGACGATTGTTACATAGAAATCAGCGCGCTTCATAAACTGTGCGGCAGTGAAATCACTTCAAAAGCAAGATATATCCGCGCTTGCACGTCTCCGCAGAGCGCAATCTGCGTTACGGGAAAGGTTGAAAGCATAATTGCAAGAAATTCAAAATCTTCAGGCAATCTTTATTACAACTTCACGATAAACGATACGACGGGCGTTATGAGATGCTGCTATTTTACGAGAAAAGCGGCAAAAGGACCTCTCGATATTCTCGAAGAAGGCTCGGAAATCGCCGTTGTAGGCGATTTGCAGAACGACAGCTTCCGCGGAGGACTTTCTCTGATCGCAAAAAGCGTGAGTTTCTGCAAGATAAATTACGATTCTATACTGTCTGAAGAAGATCTGAAACGCAAGAAAACTTACATACCCGTAAAAGCAAAGCCTCTCGATATAACCACGCAGCAGAACATATTCGATATGGCGGCAGAAAAGCCTGCTTATCTTACCGATAACAAATTTGTCGTGTTCGACCTTGAAACTACGGGACTTCTCGACAACGGCGTTCCTTGCAAGATAATTGAAATCGGTGCTGTAAAAATCGTAAACGGAGTCTGCACTGAGTATTTTTCAACTCTTGTAGATCCTGAAATGCACATTCCCGAGGGTGCTTCTGCCACAAACCACATTTACGACGATATGGTAGAGGACGCGCCTTACATTCAGGACGTTCTGCCTGATTTTCTCGCATGGGTTGGAAATGCCGTTCTCGTTGCTCACAACGGAGACAAATTCGACTTTATCGTGCTTAAAAACGAAGCGGCGGCGCAGGGTATGGATATCCCCAACGCTACAAAGGACACAATTGTAATCGCTCAGAATTACCGTTATAAAACGGGAAGAAAAGGTCAGCTCAATTTGCGCGTGCTCTGCAAGGAATTTGATATTGAACTCGTAGAAGCTCATCGTGCGTATTACGACGCGTACGCAACCGCACAGCTTTTTATCAAGCTCTGCGATTTTATCGACGTGTCTAAAATCGGGTAAGGTAGAATTTCAGTGATAATTGTGTAACGATAACCGGATATTGCAATATTGTCGTCATTATATTATAATATTTTTGTAGAAGTTATTTTAATTGCCGTTAAGTGGCGAAATCTTTCTCCGCAAATATCTGTCAGAGCAGTACAACATATAATATCAGAATAACAATTATTTATCGGCTTTGCTTAACGCTTGACTTGCAGAAATATTTCTGAAAATACGTTTTTTGTCCTCAAAAGCGCAGAATTTGATTAAAAAGCACTTTGCGGAGCAAAAATCAGAATATTTTTCTTGAAAAAGTGTTGATTTTGTGTTAATTATGTGATACTATATACACAAGATAGTATTGATTTACTAAGCGGCTGAATTCAGTCGCTTTAATTATGTAAGGAGAATATATGTCTAAAATCTGCGAAAGCGTACAGGCTCTTATCCAACCGATACTCGACGGTATGAATATCGAACTCGTTGAAGTGGAATTCAAAAAGCGCGGTGAAAACGACGGCGCTCTGACCGTGTATATCGACAAGGAGGGCGGCGTTTCTCTCGATGACTGCGAGGCTGTTCACAATGCGATAGACGCTCCGCTTGACGAACTCGATCCCACGAACGGCAAGCCGTATACTCTCAACGTATCTTCTCCGGGACTCGACAGGCCTTTCAAGACTTATAGAGATTATAGCAAGCATCTGGGAGAGGAGATAGAAATATCTCTCTATAAACCTGTCGAAGGAATGAAAAAATTCGAAGCCGTCCTCGAAGATGTCGACGATGAATTTACTTCTGTAAAAATTTCCGTTAAAGGAAAAACCATACAACTAAATATAAAAGAGATAGCCCTCGCAAGAGCGGTTATCAAGTTCTAGGAGGACAAAATGATTAACAAGGATTTTTTTCTTGCGCTCGACTTGCTTGAAAAAGAAGGAAAAATCGACAAAGAACTGACGATTAAGTCTCTCGAAGCAGCTATCGCTGCCGCTTACAAAAGAGAGTCCGGCGAAGCGCGCCCCGTAAGCGTTCAGATTGACGAACAGCGCAACCGCATCAGAATCGTCGCATATCAGGAAGTTGTCGAGACTGTAGAAGATCCTGAAAAGGAAATTTCCCTTGAAGACGCAAAGAAAATCAAATCGTCTTACAAAGTCGGCGACCGCGTGATAGAGGAGATCTCTCCCAAAGAGTTCAGCCGTATCGACGCTCAGACCGCGAAGCAGGTCTTTATGCAGAGACTTATGGACGAGCATAAGAAAATTACCTTAGAGGATATGACCCAGAAAGAGGGTGAAATCGTTACCGCTCAGATCAGAAGAATCGACGGCGACAGAATTTACCTCGATATATCCGGTTCTCAGATGGAAGGCGTTATGATGCCTCAGGACCAGGTCAAGGGTGAAATTTACAAACAGGGCGACGTCCTCAAAGTATACGTAAAGAATATCCGTACTGACCTTAAGGGCGGTTCTCAGGTCATGGTATCCAGAGCTCACCGCGACTTTGTAAAGAGACTGTTCGAGATGGAAGTGCCTGAAATCAAGTCCGGTCTCGTAAAGATCAGAAAGATCGTCAGAGAAGCAGGTTACAGAACAAAGATGGCTGTATATTCAGACGACCCCAGCGTTGACGCAGTGGGTAGCTGTATCGGTCAGAGAGGTATGAGGATCAACGGCATCGTCGGTGAACTCAACGGCGAAAAAATCGACGTCATCGGCTGGTGCGCAGATCCGCTCGAATATATCGCAAGAGCTCTCAGCCCCGCAAAAGTCATTATGGTTCAGGTCAACGACGAAGAAAAGAGCGCGAAAGCAATCGTTGCAGACGACAAACTTTCTCTCGCTATCGGCAAACAGGGACAGAACGTCCGCCTTGCCGCTAAACTTACAGAGTGGAAGATTGACGTAAAACCCTATTCTTCAGTTGAAAACGTTGCGCCCGTAAATAACGGCGCAGAAGAGGAGTAAGAAGTGAAAAAAGTTCCCGAAAGGACGTGCATAGCCTGCCGCAGTTCAAAGCCGAAGAATGAACTCATCAGAGTCGTACGCGACCCCGAAGGAGTGATTTCTCTCGACCTGACAGGCAAGAAGAACGGCAGAGGCGCTTACCTTTGCAAAGACAAAGCTTGTCTTGCAAAGTGCGTCAAGTCAAAAGGACTTGACCGCGCTCTCGGCTGCAAGGTGGACGAAGAAGTCTATCAAAGGCTTTTGAAAGAATATGACCAGCTTTGCGGGAATTGACGCATATATCGGGTTTGCCGTAAGAGCGAAGAAAGTTTCGTTCGGTCTTGAGTGTCTGCTCAGGCTTAAGCAAGCGCCCGAGGTTGTGCTTTACGACGAAAGTCTGGGCGGAAGCGCAAAACGCAAAGCTCAGTATTTCTGTGAAAACAAAAACGTGGCATTTCTGCCCGTAAAAGAAGGATATCTCAACGATATTCTCAAAAGGAAAAATGTGAAGATCGTAGCGGTTATGGATGAATCGCTGGGCGGTCAGATTAAACGAATATTAGCGTCAGAATAGCCATCGACGCATTACGGAGGTAGTTTGTGGCAAGCGAAAACAACACGACTGAAAAGGTAGATTACACCAAAAACCTGAAGGAAGCAGGAGAATTTGTCAACGACAAAGTCAAACCGCTTATCGCGAAGGTGATCACGTCCAAATCCAGTGTTAAAGAGGCTTTGGATAAGGTTGCGCGCGTCAGGGAAGACCTTACCAGACAGGCGCAGGAGGAATTGCAACGCAAAGAGGAAGAGGAGAAGGCTCTTGCTCAGGACGTTTTGCAGGAAAAAAACGCGCAGCCTTCCGTAGAAGTCGAAGAGACTGAAGAAGAACAGGTTGTCGAAGAAGTCGCTCTTGTAGAAAAAGAAGAGGTCAAAGAGGAAGTCGTCGAGCAGAAAAAGCCCGAAGCTCCCGCAAAACCCAAGGTTGAGCAGAAACCTGTTCAGCAGAAACCTTCTCAACCAAGAACTTATATCAATCCCGACGCACAGATCGGCGGCAGAAGAGACGGTCAGAGACCTCAGCAACAGGGCAATTTCCAGCAAAGACCGCAGGGGGACAGACCCCGTCGTCCCGGTGCGCCGCAAGGACAGCAGGGCGGATATCAGCAAAGACCTCAGGGCGGCACTCAGACAAGAGTGTTCGAAGCTCCTCCGCAGAACGGCGCTAACAATCAGTTCAAAAAGGACAATAAGAAAAAGCAGACTAACGTCAAGGACGACAACAAGAAAGGTCTCAGCAAGCGCGATCTGCTTAAAAAAGGCTATGTTTACGAAGGCGGAGACGATGAGGACGGACAGATCAGACACGTCAAAGTCCGCAAGGCTAATAAGAAAGAGAATTTCACTCCTCAGGCTATCGTTATCGAGCACGCAATCATAAATACCGATCCTGTCGCAATCAAAGTTCTCAGCGAAAAAATCGGTAAAACCTCGACCGAGATCGTAAAAAAGCTGTTCGATATGGGCAAATTCGCTACTATCAACGACAGCATCGATTTCGAAACGGCTGAATTCGTTGCTCTCGAATACGGCATTACTCTTGAGCTCAAGCAGGATACCACCGCTGAAGACAAGCTCAACGAACTCACTCACGTTGAGTATGGCGAAGAGAAGATGAAAAAGCGTCCGCCTATCGTTACCATTATGGGTCACGTAGACCACGGCAAGACGTCGCTTCTCGACTATATCAGAAAGAGCAATGTTGCACGCGGCGAAGCAGGCGGTATTACCCAGCATATCGGTGCATATTCGATTGAGGTGAACGGCGAAAAGATCACCTTCCTCGATACTCCGGGACACCAGGCGTTTACAGCAATGAGAATGCGCGGCGCAAACGTAACGGATATCGCGGTTATCGTTGTTGCGGCAGATGACGGCATAATGCCTCAGACAGTCGAAGCGATCAATCACGCAAAGAACGCAGGCGTATCGATCATAATCGCTGCGAACAAGATAGACAAACCTACGGCAAACCTTGAAAACCTCAAGCAGCAGCTTGCTGCGCACGACGTGCTTGTCGAAGAATGGGGCGGCGACGTTATGATGTGCCCCGTAAGCGCAAAGACAGGTCAGGGCGTACCCGAACTTCTCGAAGGCATTCTCCTTGTAGCAGAAGTTCTCGACCTCAAGGCTGTCGAAGATTGCCCCGCACAGGGTTCTATCATAGAAGCAAGACTCGATAAAGGTCTCGGTCCTGTAGCAACCGTACTTGTTCAGAGCGGTACGCTTCATGTTTCTGACTATGTCGTTGCAGGTACAAGCATCGGTAAGATACGTTCAATGACCGACTTTACGGGCAAGCGCGTAAAAGAAGCCAAGCCTTCTTTCGCGGCTCAGGTCCAGGGCTTTACAGAAGTGCCCAATGCAGGCGACAAACTCGTTGTAGTCAGCGACGAAAAACTTGCAAAAGAAGTTGCCGCTGAAAGAGCTGCAAAAGAGAGAATCGAAATGCAGAACCGCACGGCAAGCGCGAAGACACTCGAAGATATGTTCAAGAACGTATCCGACGAGGAAGTCAAGTCTCTTGCAGTAATCATTAAAGCGGACGTTCAGGGTTCTGCAGAAGCTATGAAGCAGTCCTTGCTCGAGATATCCGACAAGATGAAGGACGACAATGTCAAGATCTCTATCATTCATGCAGGCGTAGGCGCTATCAGCGAAGGCGACGTCAACCTGGCTTACACTTCAGGCGCCCTTATCCTTGCGTTTAACGTTAAAGCTGAGCCCAAGGCAAGACAGCTTGCAGAGAGAAGTTCTATTGAAATAAGATATTACCGCGTCATTTACGAAGCGATTGAAGATATCCAGAGCGCGCTCAAAGGAATGCTTGCGCCCGTATACAAGGAAGAAATCGTCGGACACGCAGAAGTCAGAGCTACATTCAGAATCAGCGGCGTCGGCGTTATAGCAGGTTGTTACGTTACCGACGGTAAGGTCGCAAGAACCAACAAGGCAAGACTTATCCGCGATAACATCATCGTATTCGACGGCAATATCGCTTCTCTCAAGAGAGAAAAGAGCGACGCGAAAGAAGTTGCAAGCGGTTATGAATGCGGTATCGGTCTCGAAAAATACGGCGATATTAAAGAAGGCGACGTAATCGAGGCATACGATATGATACAGGTGAAGAATGAATAGGCTTGACAGAATAAATTCTGAACTTAAGAAACAACTTGCCACAATTCTGCGCGACGGCGTACGCGATCCGAGAGTTACGGGCATGGTGAGCGTTATGGACGTAAGCGTTGACAAAGACCTTACGCTTGCAAAAGTTTACGTCAGCATATTCGGTGCGCAGGGAAGCGACGAAGAAGTCCTTGCAGGGCTTAACAGCGCTCAGGGGTATATCAAGTCCAGGCTTAAGAATATGATGATTCTCCGCGCGATACCCGCGCTCAGATTTATACTCGACACCTCAATAAGCTACGGTATGAGTATGGACAAGAGACTTACGGAGTTGAATAAAAATGACGGTAAAGGAACAGCAGATTGAGAAATTTTTAACGGCGGTTGACAGAGCGCAGACGATCGCGCTTTTCAGCCACGTAAATCCAGACGGAGACACTTGCGGCAGCGCGCTTGCGCTTTACCGCGCACTTAAAACGTATGGTAAACAGCCATACGTTTTTTGCGACGGAGTTTTCAATGACAAACTTCTTTATCTCGACGGATTGGACAATTACAATAAGACAAAGTTTTTTCCCTGCGATCTGGCTATTGCAGTAGACTGTGCGGACGACGGCAGATTGGGAGCGTATGACAACGCATATTATTCATGCAAATACCGTATATTCGTCGATCATCATATCACACGCGGAAAAAGAGGGGATTTTAACATCGTTGAAACCGATGCCGCGGCAACGGCTGAAGTTGCTTACGATCTGATAAAGGCAATGGATAAGCGCAAAAAGTGCCTTGACGATACGGTTGCGAAACTGCTTTACTGCGCGCTCGTAACAGACAGCGGAGGTTTTTCTTTCTCGTCAGTAACACAGAAGACCTTGATAACCGCCGCTGAGCTTATAGTTTACGATTTCAAAGCCAACGAAATTTTTGACAATTTCATAAAGAAAACCGACTATAAGATTTTCAATCTGAAAAACCGCATTCTCAGCGGCACAAAGCTGTATGACGACGGAGTTATAGCAGGGATATTTTTCAGAAAAGCCGACTTCGAAGCGACAGGAACTTCCGATGCCGATACTGACGGAATTATCAACAATATTCTGAATATTAGCGGAGTAAAAGTTGCGTTTTCTATCACTGAAACCAAAGGTGAAATGCAGTATAAGGTCAGCTTCCGCACCGTTGACGGAGTGAATGCTGACGAAATTGCTGCAATCTTCGGCGGAGGCGGTCATAAAAATGCCGCAGGTTGCAGAGTAAGCGGATTCTTTGAGGACGTAAAGGACAAAATTCTCAAGGCTTGCAGGGATTGTCTATGAACTATGCTTTGGCGATAGATAAACCTCTCGGGCTGTCTTCAAGCGACGTGGTTATTAAGTGCAGAAACGCGCTTTCAAAAGCAGTTGGCTCAAAAGTCAAGTGCGGACATATGGGTACGCTTGATCCCGCCGCTGACGGTGTATTGGTGCTCGGATTCGGAAAGGCGACGAAACTTTTCGATTATATGCAGGTCGGAAAGAAAATATATAAAGCGGTTTTTACTTTCGGAAAGACGACCGACACTCTTGACAGAGAGGGCGTTGTCCTTGATGAAAACGGGATTCTGCCAGACGTAAAAGCTCTTAAATCCGTTCTTGACGATTTTATCGGAGAGATAGACCAGGTGCCTCCGGCATACAGTGCGGTAAACGTAAACGGCGTGAGGGCTTACAAACTGGCAAGAAAAGGCGCAGACGTAAACTTAGCGGCAAAGAAAGTCGTTATTTACGCTTTAAATATTTTGAACGTCAATGCTGATGCTGAAGAAAAAGTCGGAAGCGTTGAGCTTGAAATAGTCTGCGGCTCTGGGACTTATATAAGAAGTCTTTGCCGCGATATAGCAGAAAAACTCGGCACGATCGCTTATATGTCGGCGCTGAGAAGGACTGCATGCGCAGGATATTCAGAAGCCGACGCTGTTGGAATGGACAAGTTCATTTCAGATCCGCTTTCATACGTAAGACCTGACAGAGAAATCATTGAAAAGCTTTTCGATATTATTCAGGTCGATGAGGAAACTGCAAAAAGACTTCGCTTCGGTCAGAGTGTCAGAACTCAACTGAAAGAAGGAAGAACAGGCGTTGAGTGCGGCGAAGAATTACTTGGCGTTGCACTTGTAAAAGACGGCTGTATTAAACTGGAAACGCATTTATGGAATACGATATAAAACAAATTGATTATAAATCGGGATTTGGAGAACCTATTGTGCTTTGTTTGGGATTTTTTGATTGCGTGCACCGCGGTCATAACTCTCTGATCCAGCGCGCAAAGCTCTTTGCCAGAATAGACGGGGCAAAATGCGCCGTGTTTACTTTTTCGGACAATCCGTTCAGAGCTTTGGGAAGGAATGACAAAGAAATTTTCACTTATGATGAAAGAGTGTTCAGGCTTTGGCAACTCGGCGTTGATGTTGTAGTGAAAGCTGAGCCTGCCGACAAATTCTTTTCTACGTCTGCCGAAGATTTTCTTTCGATTCTGTTTGAAAAATTCAATATTGCCACAGTGATAGCGGGAAGCGACTATACATACGGAGCAGGCGCAAAGGGCAATGCCGACACCTTGAAAGAATTCTGCAAGAGACACGGCGCAGACTGCTATATCACTGATATGGTTGAATATGCAGAAGGAAGAAAGATCGCAAGCCGCGAGATAAGAGATATGGTCGTCGGCGGCGAAATTGAGAAAATAAACTCGCTGTTGCCGCTTCCTTACATAGTTGCAGGAAGAGTCGTGAAAGGCAGACACGACGGCTCGCAGATGGGTACGCCCACGGCAAATATCGATATTCCTGAAGCAAAACTGCCTGTTAAAAGCGGCGTTTACGACACAAACGTACTTATCGACGGCGTCAGACTCAGGGCGGTAACCAATGTCGGAGAACATCCTACTTTCGGAGACAGGCATTATAACGTAGAAAGTTATATCTTGCATTGGAGCGACAATATTTACGGCAAGTTTATCGTCGTGGAGTTTATAAGACGTCTCAGAGACGTGAAAAAATTCGATACTAAAGAGGAACTTTCGGCACAGATAGCAAAGGACGCCGCAATAGTTCTCGGGAGGTAATATATGATAAAATTCGGTCCCAGCGGCAGTTGCGAACTGTTCGCAATGCAAGGATATACCCGTACTGTTCAGGAAGCAAAATGGCTTGCCGATATGGGGCTTGACTGTTTTGAATATTCTTTCGGCAGAGGGGTAAGAATTACTGAAAAGACAGCGCGCGAAATAGGCGAAGAATTCAAAAAATACAATATCGAGTTTTCGGTTCACGCTCCGTATTTCATAAATCTTGCAACGCTTGAAGAAGATAAGGCAAACAATAATCACGAATATATTTTCTCATCGCTTAAGGCGCTGAGAGAGTTCGGCGGCAAACGCTGCGTATTTCATCCGGGATCGCCGCTCAAAGCCGCGCGTGAAGACGCAATGAACGTACTTATGAAGAGACTTGACCTCGTAATGCAGCTTAAGCACGACCTGGGTTATGACGATCTGTGGCTGTGCGCTGAAACAATGGGCAAGAAGTCTCAGCTGGGAGATCTTGACGAAGTGATCCGTATGTGCAAAAACTACGATACGCTTTTGCCTTGCATAGACTTCGGACATCTCAACGCGCGTGACTGCGGCATAATCAAAGGTTACGACGATTACAAGATGATAATAGATAAGCTTGCTGACGGACTGGGCGATTTTAAGACAAAGAATATGCACGTGCATTTCAGCAAAATCCAGTACACCGACAAAGGCGAACTCAGACATCTTACGTTTGAAGACGAAAAGTACGGTCCCGACTACGAGCCGCTCATGAGAGTGATATCAGATTATAAACTTGAGCCTTATATCGCTTGCGAATCGGCAGGCACGCAGACTCTGGACGCTCTTAAGATGAAAAACTACTATAAATCGCTTTAATTCTTTACAAGAAAGCGTTAATATGCTAAAATATTAAAGTATGAGTGACAACAAGGAATTACTTAAAAAATACGGCGTTGACGCCGCTTTAGTGATAACGCAATCCAACACTTTTTATCTCGGCGGATACGAAAGTACGAATTGTCGCATCCTGATGACTGACGATAAAGATTATTTCTTTACCGATATGCGTTATCTCGAAGAAGCAAAAAGCTGTCTGAAAGACAGATTCGAAGTTCTTCTCGGCGGAATAGAAGAGATAAAAGAACTGACTGACAAGCTTAAGGTAAAAAAACTGGGCGTTGAAGAAAACATCTCTTACGGAGAATACGTTTCTCTCAAAAAGCTGTTTGACGGCGTTGAATTCGTTGCCGTAGACGACGCGTTCAAAGAGATGAGAGCTGTAAAATCAGAAAGAGAGATTCAGCTTATCAAATCCGCTCAGGTAGTTACAGAAACCGCGTTCAATGAAATTCTTCCGTTTATCAAGGAAGGCGTGAGCGAGATAGAAATTGCCGCGAGACTTGAGTATATAATGCTGAAAAACGGCTGTGAACTTGCGTTTGACAGTATCGTAGCTTTCGGTGAGAACGGCAGCAAGCCGCACGCTCACAGAAGCGAAAGAAAGCTAAGGAAAGGCGAATTCGTAACAATGGACTTCGGTGCTAAATACAAAGGCTATTGCTCGGATATGACGAGAACAGTCGCTCTCGGAAGCGTTGACGAAAGAAAAGCTCGTGCATACAATGCAGTTTTAGAGTCCAACATTCTTGCGGAAAAAGCCGTCAAAGCGGGCGAAAAGTGCTGTGATATCGACGCTGTTGCAAGAAACTATCTTGCAAAGTTCAGCCTGGACAAGTATTTTTCTCATTCTCTCGGGCACAGCGTCGGCGTGGACATACACGAAATGCCCTCGTTTTCACCTAAGTGTGATGAATTGCTGAAGCCGGGAATGATCATTACCGTTGAACCGGGCGTATATCTCGAAGGAGACTTCGGTCTCAGAATCGAGGATATGATACTGGTAACAGATAACGGTGGAGAGGTGCTTACGCACGCAGATAAAAATCTTATCGTGCTGTAAAGCTCAGATATAAACAAGGAATTGACGGATTAATCCGTTGTTTGATAAAATTAATTAGCAAGCATAAGCAAAATGGAGGTTTTTTATGGCTGATTTTATATTGGCAGGCGATTTCAGAAAGGGTATTACCTTTGAAATGGACGGCAAGGTTATGACTATCGTTGACTTCTTGCACGTCAAACCGGGCAAGGGTGCGGCATTCGTAAGAACCAAGCTGCGCAACGTTATTTCAGGCGGCGTTATCGAAATGACTTTCAACCCGACAGACAAGTTCCCGACCGCTCATATCGAACGCAAGACGATGAGCTATTCTTACAATGACGGCGATCTTTACTACTTCATGGACAACGAGACTTTCGATATGATTCCGCTCAATAAGGAAGCGTGCGAAGAAGCTCTTCAGTTCGTTCCCGAAAACGGTGAAGTTACCGTATCTTTCTACAACGGCAGCCCGTTCTCCGTTGAGCCTCCCAACTTTGTTGAGCTCAAGATCACTCACAGCGAGCCCGGCGTAAAAGGAAACACCACGACCAATGCAACCAAGCCCGCTACGCTTGAAACCGGCTATACGCTCAATGTTCCGCTTTTCGTAAACGAAGGCGACACTATAAGAGTAGATACCCGTACAGGCTCTTATATGTCAAGAGTGTAATACCTCGTTTTAATGAATATTGCGCGACCCGAAAGGGTCGCGTTTTTTTTATTAAAATCGTTTTTAATCATTAGATAATCTGCTTTAAATATAGTTTTTGACTGATAGAAATAAACTTAAGCCAATAGTTTTAATTTTTTGACATAGGGCAGTGAAAATCTCTATTTTAGCAACTTAATTATAAAAATCAATTTAATTTAGAATAATTTAAGCCGAAATCTTTGTAAAATTATTTATAATATAATCTATAATTATTTGATTTAAAGGCTGATATTTGCAGTATTAAATTCATTATTATAGCTGAAATTTCAAAATCCTATCTGAGATTGTAAGCTTTATCGATATTTTTTACATTGCGAATTTTGTAAATTTTTCAAACAAATGAAATAGCTTGAACTTGTCCGCATAGATTATTGTAGCTGAGGAGGGATAGCAATGCTTAAAGACCTTTTGCCTGAAAGACTTTATCGGTTGATATCTGAAGGCGCGGATATTGAAAAGCTGACAGAGGTAAGGCTCAGAGTAAATAAACCGCTTTCTGTAGCTGAATTCGGCAAGTACTTTTTTCCTGCAGATATATGCGGTCATAAGTACGTAGTATCGAAAGACGATATCGATTATGTGCTTGCGATTGCGACAAAGCATTCGGTATATGCGGTAAACAATCAGCTTGCAGGCGGATATCTGAGTTGCGACGACGGTATAAGGATAGGCGTTTCAGGGGAAGGAGTTTTCAAAAACGGCAAGCTTTTTACGCTGAAGAACGTAAATTCTCTATGTATCAGAATACCGAGACAGATTTTCGGCTGTGCCTGCGCGCTTGAACCGCTCTTAAAAGACTTTGACAATACGCTGATTGTTTCTCCTCCGGGTATGGGAAAGACAACGATTCTGAGAGAATTTGTCAGAATTATCTCTGAATCAGGCAAAAACGTAGTCGTTATAGACGAGAGAAACGAACTCTCCGCCAGCGTAAACGGAGTGCCTACAATGGATATGGGTGCAAATACCGATATTTTGCTGTTTTCAGATAAGAAAAACGGATATGCAGGCACAGTCAGGGCAATGAGACCCGACATTATCGCAACAGACGAGATTTTCGGAAAAGAGGAGATCGATTGTCTTGCGGATATATGCAGATCAGGTGTCAAGTTTATCGCAACGGTACACTCAAAAAACACTGTGCAGCTGCTCAAAGACAAGGTTTACAGCGCTTTAGCGGCATTTACGCGTTATTTTGTCGAACTCGGAGAGCTGGGCAAAGTAATTGCAATCATAGACAAAGAGAGGATAAAAGGTTGCTGAGACTTCTTCTTGGCGCAGTGCTGTTCGTATGTTCAGGATATGTGGGGTACAGCGTAAACGCTCATTACAGAAAGCGTTCGACTGCTTTTATTGTGCTTCTCGGATATTTAGATTCTCTTGAGAAAGGAATGTCTTATCTTCAGACTTCGCTGGGCGAACTTACTTGCAGCTACGCGACAGATAAAAAAGACGATATGTCAGAAATACTGAAAAAATACGCGGCGCTTTTGAGTAAAGGAGCGTTTTCTAAAGAAGAATGCAAAGCTATCGTAAAAACAAGGCTTCTGACTGCATTTGAACAGAATCTGCTATCTGAAATGCTCTTTTCACTCGGAAAAACAGACCTGGACAGCCAGCTTGCAGAGCTGTCGAAATACAGAGCCGCGTTTGCGCCGATATCTGTAAACGCTGAACAGAATTATAAAAAATACGGCACTTTGTCGTTTAAACTCGGAATTCTTGCAGGACTTGCGGCACTGCTTGTAACCGCATAGTACGGAGGGGAAATGGAAGTAAGCATAATATTTAAAATTGCGGGAGTCGGACTTCTGACCGCGATAATAAATACCGTTTTAAAGAAAAGCGACAAGGACGAAATCGCAACGCTAGTAACACTTACTGGACTTGTGATAGTACTGCTTATCGTCCTGGATATGATAGGCGGTCTTTTCGACAGTCTTAAATCTGTACTGGGCATATACTGATGGACGTTTTCAGGCTTGTAGCCATAGGCATTATAGGGGCAGTAGCGTGTCTGCTTCTTAAAAAGACTGACGGGCAGTACGCGGCGATAGTTGCCGTTGCAACTGGAATCGTAATCCTGATAATCTGTATAAAATCTTTGGCGTCTGTTCTCGTGTCTTTGCAGGCAATTGTCGATAAAACGGGTATTGACAACGAGCTGTTTGCCGTCCTTCTGAAAATCGTAGGGATCGGTTATCTCACTGAATACGCCTGCGGACTGTGCGACGATCTTGACTGCGGCGGAATATCTAAAAAGATCGCTCTTGGCGGCAAAATTGCAATATTTCTGATGGCGCTTCCTATAGTTAATGCGCTTATAGACACTGTTGCGGGGTTGGTATGAAGACGATAAGAATTAAAACGGCGATGATCCTCGTTCTGATTGCATTGACAGTACTTATATGCGGCGGCGTTGCCTTCGCAGAGGAGTCTGCTGAAGATAAGCTTGAAGAAGAAGTCGAGGACAAGCTGGGGCAACTGGATTTTTCCGGGCTCGAAAGCTGGCTGGATGAATTCGGAGAAAACAGTGCAGGAATATCTGAAAACGGCTTTTTGCAGACAGTCAAAGACATTATCGGCGGAAAGTATGACAACAACGCCGAAGGATTCTTTAATGCGGCTGCCGATATGCTTTTAAATGCGGCTAAAAGCGCGTTCCCTCCGCTTATCGCTATATTTGCGATAGCTCTCTTGTATTCTGTTGTCGGAGGATTTTCAGGCGGATTTCTTAAGAAAAGCACGACTGAGATCATATATTTTGCCTGTTATGCCGCAATGATTTCAATTGTGATTGCAAAGGTTGCTTCGCTCTTAGTCAGCGCGTCGTCTACGATAAATTCGATGCAGTCGCTGATGAACGTTTCTTTTCCGCTGCTTCTGACTTTGCTTACGGCATTGGGAAGCGTAACGTCCGCTTCTGTATATCAGCCGATGACGTCTATACTTGCTACGGGGGTAACGGCGATAGTCAATTCTCTGGTCCTTCCGCTTTTTATAGCCGCAACGACAATCGGGATTGTGGGGCATCTGAGCAAGAATATAAAACTTTCAAAGCTGACAAGCTTTTTCAAGAGTTGTGCCAATTTCATTCTCGGAGGAGTATTCGGCATATTCGCAACATTCTTGTCTGTGCAGGGGCTAACGGGCGCGATAGCTGATACCGTTTCCGTTAAGACGGCAAAATTCGCACTCCAGAGTTATGTGCCCCTTCTCGGCGGATATCTTTCTGACGGTTTCGACCTCGTTCTTGCGGGTATTGTGCTGATAAAAAATTCAGCAGGACTTGTAATTACGCTTCTTATAATTGCGGCGATCATTGCTCCCGTAATAGAAATTGCAGTGTTTTCACTCGGTTTAAGACTGGTCAGCGGACTTATCGAGCCTTTTTCAGACGACAGGTTTTCTTCGATGCTTGCAGGCGTGTCGAAAAATCTCGGCGTGCTTATCGCAATGATACTCGGCGTAGGATTCATGTTTATAGTTACGGTAATGCTGATCGTGGCAACCTGCAACGTGGGGGTAGTATGACGGGTTGGATAATGAGTATAGTAGGTGTTGTCGTCATAGGAGTGCTCATAGACGTCCTGACGCCTGAAGGCGAGAGCAATAAATACATAAAAGGCGTTTATGCGCTTATAGTAGTGCTCGTTATCGCGTCTCCGATAGCTAAGGCGCTTAAGTCGGATATAGATTTTTCAAAGTATTTCGACTCTGCATTTCAGACCGACAGCACATTTGTCGACTATGTAAACGACGACAGAAAAGACGAGGACGAACAAAAAATTGCAAATTCTCTAAAACTTCGCGGATACGAAAACGCGCAAGTTGTAATTTTTGAACGGACAGGCAATATATATGGAATTGACAGGGTAAACGTTGACATAACGCTTTGCAGTCATACGAAAGAAGAATGCGAAGAAGAAATAAAAGAAATAGTCAAAAAAACAGTAAATTGCAATGAAGTGAGGGTATATGACAACAAATAACGATCCCAATCAGAAGATAGGAATTATAAGCAAACTCAAAAGCGTAAAGCATATTGAAATCATTCTTGCCGTCGCATTGCTGGCTGTTTTTCTTCTAGGATATTTCATTTACGGACAGATAAAGGGCGGCACGACGGTAAAAACGGCTGAAACCGCGGAGGAAATGGGAGACGAAGTGGCTGAAATCATATCTCAGATTGAGGGAGTGGGCAGATGCGAAATACTCATAACTTACGACGGATCTGAGAGTTATCAGATAGCTTACGATGAAGAGACAGTAACCACAGTTACGACGGATAGCGATGACAACAGCGAAAGAGTGGTTGAGAACTCAACAACGACGTCAAAGCCCGTCATAGTTACTATCGACGGGAAGCAGCAACCGCTAATCATATCGACGACCCCTGCGAAAATCGACGGAATAGTCGTTGTTGCAGAAGGCGGAGACGATATAAACGTCAAGATTAAGATAATCGACGCGATATGCGCGCTTCTCAGTGTCGACGGGAGCAAAATTAAAGTGTATAAAATGAAATAACCGTTAATATAATTAAGCAGAAAGCAATAAATTTGCTCGTACAAAAGCCGAAAGGCAACAAAAAAATATATATATTTACATCCATGGAGGTATTTTATGGCAGAACAGACACAGGCAGTGAAAGTTAAAAAACAACTTTCCTCAAACGCAAAAAAGGTCATCATCCTTTGCAGCATGGTAGCGCTTCTGGTGCTTACGGGCGTACTCAATTTTGCGCTGAACAGCGATTGGTTTTCAAAGTCGCCTGCTGACGGAGATCAGCTTACCGGTGGCGATGCAGTCGAAACATTCTTCAGTACATACCGTACCAGCCGCGAGACTGCAAGAGCTGAAGAAATGAGCTATCTCGAAGCAATCATTGCGTCCGAAACCTCAGCCGAAGAGGCAAAGGCTACCGCTGAGACCATGAGAGAAAACCTTCTCAACAACATCGAAGCAGAACTTGTGATCGAAAGTCTTATCAAGGCTAAAGGCTTTGACGACGCAGTCGTAACAATGAGCACAAACAACATCAACGTGATCGTAAACAAGAGCGAACTCGAGTCTCAGGAAGTAGCGCAGATCCTCAGCGTTATTCTCGAAGAAACCGAATATACCGCGAGCGAGGTTGTTGTAGTTCCATATACCGCTTAACGCTTGTCAAGCCTGCGAAAGTATGATACAATAAAGGCATATTTCGGAGGTGTGATATGTCTCAGGACAATTATCAGGCAAGAGAAACCTACGTCAGCATAATCGCTTCAGTGGCAGGCAGTGCGGCTTCTCAGGTCGACGGTATAGCTTCTGTATCTTACGAAGCGGGTCTGTCCAAGAACATTAAGCTGGGTAAAAACAAAAAGAGCAACGCCATCAGCGTGGAGCTTTACGACGATATGACCGCGATAATCGACGTATCCGTCAACGTTTATTACGGTTACGTTATCCCCAGAGTTATCGCAACTCTGCAGGAAAAAGTCAAGGCAGAAGTCGAAAGAGCAACCTCTTACAAGGTAAGAGCGATCAACGTTACGGTTGCTGGCGTAGTCTATTCAAACTGAAGAAAACATTTTCAGACCCTTCGGCGGTTTTTCCGTCGGAGGGTTTCGCACGGAGATATATATGAGCAGAAAAAAGGCGCGCGATTACGCGTACAAACTCGTTTTCGAGTGGCTTTTCAACAAGGACAGCAGTGAAGAGTCGCCGACAATGAATTCAATTTTCGAGGACAGTGAGATAACCGTTTCAGACAAGGATTATATCAAGGCTGTAGTTAGCGGAGTAAAAGACAATTACGACGACCTCTGCGATATGATCAGGTCAAGTTCGCACAGTTTCTCGATCGATAGAATTTTCAAGCCCGATCTTGCGGCTATTCTTCTTGCCGCGTACGAAATGAAATATATGCCGGACATTCCGGTTGCCGTATCCATAAGCGAAATTCTGGATATTGTAAAAATGTATTCCACGCCGGAGAGCCACGTTTTCGTAAACGGCGTGCTTGCGGGTATTTTCAAACAAGTCGGAGGAAAGAACTGATATGTTGATTTACGGAAAAGCCGTTTCTGCCGACACTCGTGCACAACTCAAAATCAAAGTTGCTGACTTTGAAAAGAAATACGGCAGAAAGCCTTGTCTTGCAGTTATAATAGTAGGCGAAGATCCTGCTTCTCAGACCTATGTAAGAAATAAGATCGCAGGATGCGCCGAAGTCGGAATGAAGTCGCTTCATTACGAATATGCGGCAGGCACTCCTCAGGCTGAAATAGAAAAGACGGTCAAAGACCTTGCGGCAGACGATACGGTTGACGGCATCCTTGTTCAACTCCCGCTTCCCAAGGGCTATGACGAGAAGAGCTTGCTCGAGCTTATTCCCGACGAAAAAGACGTTGACGGTTTTTCACCGACAAATCTCGGGCTTCTTGCAATGAACAGACCGAGAACCATTTCATGTACTCCTTTCGGCGTTATGAAAATGCTGGCTACCACAGGCGTTGATCTCAAAGGTAAAAACGCCGTAGTCATCGGCAGAAGCAACACGGTGGGCAAGCCTATGGCTATGCTGCTTCTGAACGCTGACTGCACGGTAACCGTATGTCATAGCAAGACAGAAAATCTTGCAGAAATTACTTCTAAAGCGGATATTCTGGTTGCGGCTATCGGCAGACCGAAATTCGTTACCGCCGATATGGTAAAAGACGGAGCTATTGTGATCGACGTCGGCATCAACCGCGTTGACGGAAAGCTTGTCGGAGACGTTGACTTTGAAAACGTCGAGAAAAAGGCGTCCTTTATAACTCCCGTTCCGGGCGGCGTAGGACCTATGACTATAACTATGCTTCTTGCAAATACTTTGCAGGCGGCTCTCGCTAAGGCGGAAAAATGAACGCGCCTAAATATTTAAGCGTAAGTATCGTAAATATGTATATTCACAACGTCTTTGTCGCGGAGGAAATGCTTCATGACATCGACGTGGTAGGCGAGGTCAGCGGTATAAGCGTAGTGCGCGGCCACGCCTATTTTACTTTAAAGGACAAGGACGCTCAGATAGCTTGCAACAGCTTCAACTGCGCTAAGACTTACGTGCCGAAAAACGGCGAGCTTATCATATTGCACGGAAGCGTATCCTATTATGGCAAGAACGGCAAGCTCAGTCTGAACGCTGACAGGATAGTACCTTACGGCGCGGGACTTATCGCTCTACGGCTCGAAGAACTCAAGAATAAACTTTCAAAAGAAGGCATTTTCGACGTATCTCATAAAAAGCAACCGCCGCGATATTGCAAAAACGTCTGCGTGCTGACATCGACTACGGGTGCGGTCATCCGCGATATAATCACTACGGTAAGAAGATATAACGACGTTATAGACATCAACGTATACGGCGTTCAGGTGCAGGGCGAAAACAGTGCCGAAAGCATTGTAAAAGCGCTTTCGATAACGGATATGCTGGGTTTTGACGTTATCATAATCGCGCGCGGAGGCGGCTCGGTCGAAGATCTTATGCCATTTAACGACGAACAGCTGGTAAGAAGCATATTTGCCGCCGAAACGCCGATAATTTCTGCTGTCGGACATGAGACCGACTACACACTGTGCGACTTTGTGGCCGATGTCAGAGCTGCAACGCCTACAGCCGCGGCAGAACTCATCGCATACGACGTAAACGAGATAAAATCAGAGCTTACTGAATTCGCAGTCAATGCAAAGAAGATTCTTATCGATAAAGTAGGCAAATGCTCAGACAATCTTGCAATGGTTTCAAGACGTATGCTTTCTGCTGCGAAAGCGCGTGCTACTGCGGCTGAAACAGCGCTGAATATGTCTTATAGATCACTCTCTAAGTCGGCTGATACCTTGCTTAAGGAGAAGAGAAACAGATACGAAAAGAGCCTTCTGAGTCTGGGTGCGGCAAATCCCGTAAACATTCTCGAAAAGGGATTTTTCTCCGTCGAAAGCAAAAAAGGCAGAATAAGACGCATTGCTGATTTGACCGAAGGCGATATAATAAACATAAATTCCGGCGACGGAAGTGCCGAAGCAACTGTCGGCAAAATAAATCTGAAATAAAACTGATAAGGTGACGATATGAAAAAACAGGACAGCTCATCTTTTGAAAATATGCTGGCGCGTATTGACGAGATAACGGAAAAACTTGAAAATCCCGATACAACAATAGACGAAGGAATCAAGCTCTTTGAAGAAGGAGTTAAACTCTCTGCGCTTTGCAAGGCTAAACTTGACGAAGCGGGCGGAAAGATCACAGAGCTCAAGGGAGAACTCGACAACCTTCAGAAAAGCGAATTCAAGGCGGATAAGAACTGATGAAAGACATAATCAACGTTTACGCAAGTATATTCAATTCAACGCTTGACGAATATTTACTGCACAGACTGGATTGTCCGTCTCCCGTAAAAGAAGCGGTTGCGTATGCGATGACGGGAGGAGGTAAGCGCCTTCGCCCCATGCTTTGCTATCTCGGGGCTGAATTTGCAGGCAAATCCTGTGAAGAAGTTGCGGATTTTGCACTTGCGGTAGAATTGATCCACGGGTATTCGCTGATACATGACGATCTTCCTTGCATGGACAACGACACGCTACGCCGCGGCAAACCCACTACGCACGTAAAGTTCGGAGAAGCAGTCGCGCTTCTTGCAGGAGACGCGATGCTAAATTCTGCATACGAAATTCTGCTTGAAACGGTCAATTCTTCACGAGACGTACTTGCGGCAAGCTATATTGCAAAATATGCCGGCACTACAGGCATGATCGGCGGTCAGTGTATGGATATCACAGACAACAACGGCGCAGGTTATGACGAGAACGCTTTACTTTCAATGTATTCAAAGAAAACTTCAGGGCTTCTGATTGCCGCGTTGCTTTCAGGTGCGGTGTCTTGCGGATGCAGTAAGGAAGAGGAGATCGACCTTCTGAATTTTGCCGACTATATGGGCGTTGCTTATCAGATAACAGACGATATACTTGATTGCACGTCTACAGAAGAAGTCCTGGGCAAAAACATCGGAAGCGATCAGAAGGATGACAAGAAAACTTACGTTGCCGCTTTCGGACTTAAAGCCGCTGAACAAAAGGCAAGAGATTACACTCAGCGCGCAGTCTCCTGCATATCGGGATACGGAGAGAAGGCAGGCAAACTTATACAGCTTTGTCATTACCTTGTCGAAAGAAAATATTAAACACAAAAAATAATGACGATATTTAATTGATACCGCGATAAGCGGTATTTTTTTACTGCATAATTAATTTTTACTCTGCATTAGCCGTTAAAAATGAAAATATAATTTAACGTGGCTAAATTTATCGGATTTTACAATAATAAAAGCAACGGGACAAAAAGACCGCGTAAAAAGCACTCTGCAGGCTGGGCTTTAAAAATTGTTGTTTTAACATTTATACTTTCGCTTATATCCAGCGTGCTTTCTCAGGTCGCAGTAGGCGGCAGCGACATACTTATTGCGACAATGTTGTTGATTTTTATGGTGATTACTAGTATAATTTTTGATGTAATAGGAGTAAGCGTTACGTCTTGTACCATGTGCGCCGTAAACGGGGCAAATGTCGAAGACGGCAATGTTAAACGTGTTGCGGAAACGCTTATTGCAAATGCAGAAAAGGTCAATAATATATGTGCTGACGTGATCGGCGACATATGCGGCGTTATGAGCGGCGCATGCGGTGCAAGCATCGTTGCGGCTATTTCAGGTGCTTTGGGCACTGACGCATTCTTACCGTCGATACTCGTTTCTGCGGTAATCGCATCGGTTACGGTCGGCGGAAAGGCGCTTTGCAAGCGCATTGCTGTGCGAAATAGCGAAAGTATTGTGCTTTTTACCGCAAGGCGATTGCATTCGGTAATAAAGATTTTTAAAAGGAACTGAAAGATGGGCATTCTCGATAAAGTGAATTATCCGCAAGATCTGAAAAAGCTGACTTCTGATCAGCTCGTCAATCTTTGCGGCGAAATAAGAGAACTCATTCTTAAAACCGTTTTAGAGCACGGCGGACATCTTTCTTCCAATCTCGGCGTAGTAGAAGCCGTTGTTGCGCTTCATTATGTATTCAATGCTCCCAAGGATAAAATAATATTCGACGTAGGACATCAGTGTTACGCGCACAAAATTCTTACGGGCAGAAAAAACGCTGTTTCCACTCTCAGAGAAAACGACGGGCTTTCCGGTTTTCCTAAGATCCAGGAAAGCGAATACGACGTGATGAACACAGGACACGCTTCCACCTCGTTATCCGTTGCTTGCGGTCTTGCAAGAGCTTCAGCAGGCGGAGAGCAGATAATTTCTTTTATAGGCGACGGAGCTATGACCGGCGGTCTCGCATACGAAGCGCTCGGAGACATAGCCTGCATGAAAGAGAAGCAGATCATTGTGCTCAACGACAATGAAATGAGTATATCAAAAAACGTCGGACTTATCTCAAGTTATCTTGAACGTTTAAGACGTGAAAGAGTTGCAAGACCTTTCTCATTATTCGATCTCAAATATATCGGCGTAGTTGACGGTCACGACATCAAAGCGCTTATACGCGCATTCAACAAAGCGAAGAAAAGCGAAGAAAGCGTGATCGTTCATATCATGACGAAGAAGGGAAAGGGGTATGAAGAAGCTGAGCGCGATCCTGAAAAATATCACGGTTATTCAATTTCGACTCAGAAAAATCCCACTTTTTCGCAAATTGCAGGCGAAGAAATAAGCAAACTTGCAGAAAAGGATAAAGACGTTTTTGCGATCACCGCGGCAATGGCAAGCGGCACAGGACTCGATATCTTTGAAAAACGTTTTCCTGAGCGCTTTGTAGACGTAGGCATTGCAGAAGCTCACGCGCTTTGCATGTCTGCAGGTCTCGCTCTCGGAGGTAAAAAGCCATATTTTGCTGTCTATTCTACCTTTTTACAGCGTGCATACGATCAGCTTGTTCATGACGTCTGTCTGAATTCGTTGCCTGTAACGCTGTGCGTAGACAGATGCGGAATTGTTGCGGGAGACGGAGAAACGCATCAGGGCGTATTCGATATATCCTTTATGCGTGCATTGCCAAACTTATGCGTGTTTGCTCCTAAAGACGGAGAGGAACTCAGGGCTGCGCTTGACTGGTCTTTAAATTACGACAAACCGCTTGCAATACGTTATCCCAAGGCAGAAGACGGCAACAAATATTCTGTTCATACTCCGATAGAAGAAGGCGCGTGGGAATATATTGAAAAATCCGATTCAGACAACGTATTGCTTGCAACGGGAGCGATTTGTGTTGCGAACGCTGTAAAAATCGCTGAACTTCTCAAAGAAAAAGGCATAAATATCGACGTTGTAAACGCAAGATTTATCAAGCCTATGGATACAACCGTCCTCGACGCAATTTCTTCAAAGCGCATTTTTACTCTTGAAGACGGGGTGCGCACAGGCGGATTCGGAGAAGGCGTTATTACTTATTTTGCAGAAAAAGGCGTAAGCGCTGACGTTACGATCTTCGCTTTTGAAGAAAAGCCTTATCCGCAGGGAAGCGTAGATTATGTGCTGAAGAAGACAGCGACAGACCCCGTATCTCTCAGCGATAAAATTTATGCAAAGGTGAAAGCGTGAGACTTGACGTTTATCTCAGCGAAAAATTCGGATACAGTCGTACCAAAGCCGCCAATATGATTTCTGACGGCTTTGTCTGTGTAAACGGAAAGACTGCTTCAAAAGCCTCAGCAAACGTAAACGAAAACGACAACGTTTCGGTTGAAAGAGAATACCGCTTTGCTTCCCGCGGTGGGGACAAGCTTGAAAAGGCATTTTCAGATTTTTCTCTTGACGTTAAAGACAAGATATGCGCTGACATCGGTGCTTCCAACGGCGGATTTACCGACTGTCTTTTATATCACGGCGCAAAGAAGGTTTACGCTGTTGACGTCGGCGACTGCGCATTTGACGACAGGCTTAAAAACGACGAGCGCGTCGTCGTAAAAGACAATACCAACGCAAGAGACCTTACTGTCGATGTTCTCGGCGAAGAATGCGATTATGCCTGTATCGACGTTAGTTTCATATCTTTGAAACTCGTTCTTCCCGCGGTCTTCTCAATTGTAAAAAATGGCGGAGAAATCGTTGCGCTTATCAAACCTCAGTTCGAAGCAGGAAAAAAGAATCTGACAAAAACTGGACTCGTATTATCTGAAAAAGTCAGAAAGAGCATTGTCGACGATATAAGCGCTTTTGCAAAAGATTTGGGGGCTGACGTTCTCGCAATCACGACAGCGCCGATAAGAGAAGGAAAAAACGTTGAATATCTGATACGGCTTAAGAAATTATAATATTCATAACAGATACTTTTTCTGTATATACGTTTTAAATGCCATGATTTTTGTAAAATTGATTGATTTAAATATAAAATTTTAATTATTTTATAAATTCTATTGAATATTTATTCATTTTATACTATAATGAAATTATGAAAATCGGCGTTTATACCAATATGAACAAAGATCGCGATTGCGTAACCGCAAAAAAATTCCTGGCGATACTGCAGAACAAAGGCGTATCTTACAAATTTTACAGCGATCAGAAGAAAGAAAACGACACGCACGAAAAGCTTAGAGAACTTACAGACGGCGTGGACGTCCTGGTCGCATTCGGCGGCGATGGAACAATGCTGAACATCGTTCCTTATTGCGCTGTCAAGAATATTCCGATGCTCGGCGTAAACCTGGGGCATATAGGTTTTCTTACTGAAGTCAATGCCGATATGCTTGAAGAAAGCGCCGAAAGACTGGTAAGAGGCGATTACTTCTGTGAAAAAAGGTCTATGATCTCAGTCGAAAACGGAGAAAACAGCTTTATTGCACTCAACGAAGTCGTACTGGCAAAGACAGACAATTCCAACGTGTGCAGTATTGCTGTCGATATCGACGGCGTGAGAGCAGATAAAGTGCGCGCAGACGGCGTTATGGTTTCGACACCTACAGGCTCAACGGGATATTCGTTGTCCTGCAACGGGTCTATTCTGAGCCCTGACTTAGACGCGCTTATTATAAACGCCATCTGTCCTCATTCGTTGCATTTCTGTCCCATGGTCATAAGCGACAAATGTCGAGTAGATCTTTCGAGCGACAGCAACGATTTAAGACTTACGATTGACGGCAAGATTATTTCCTTTGTCGAAGATCCGCAACGTATTACGATAAAAAAGTGTGATTATACAGCTACCTTTATAAGGTTTGAAAAGAGCAGTTTCTACAGTAAACTCATCAAAAAGCTGGCATATTGGGGTGAATAAATGATCAGAGCAAAAAGACAACAGTGCATCGTAGATCTCATCGAAGAGAAGGATATCGAAACGCAGGACGAGCTTGTCAGACTTCTGACAGAGCGCGGCTTCTGTGCTACTCAGGCAACGGTATCCAGAGACATCAAAGAGCTGGGACTCATTAAAATTCTCGGCTCGGACAAAAAGTACAAGTACGTAAAGGCAGAGGCGGCACCTCATAAGATCACCGTAAAATTCGGCAATATCTTCAAAGAGTGCGTTCTGTCCATTCAGTACGCAAGCAATCTTATAGTTATCAAAACGGTTGCAGGCGGCGCAAACAGTGCTTGCGCGTTCATCGACCATCTCAATCTTTCTCAGATAATCGGAACGCTTGCAGGAGACGACACGATATTCGCTGTCGTGGCTCAGGACGCAGACGTAAAAGAAACGGTAGATTTACTCAAATCGTATTTGTGGTAATTTCCTATGCTGGAAACTTTACAGATAGACAATATAGCCCTTATCGAAAAACTCGAGATAAGTTTTTATAAAGGGCTGAATATACTTTCGGGCGAAACGGGTGCAGGTAAGTCGATCATAATCGACAGCCTGAACTTTGTTTTGGGCACTCGCGCAGACAAGTCGCTGATATCCTATGGCAAGGACAGCGCAAAGGTCAGCGCTTTTTTCAATCTTTCTGACAGCTCTCGCGCAAAAGAACTTTTAAGCGATATGGATATCGAGTGCGACGGTGACGAACTTGTCCTTCAGCGCGTAATGACTGAAGCGGGCAAGAATACTTGCCGCATAAACGGTCAGAAAGTTACTCTAGCCATGCTCAGGGAAATCGCGCTTGCGCTTACCGACATTTACGGTCAACATGAAGCCACAGGGCTTTTAAACGATGAAAACCATATATCGATACTCGATAAATACGCTAAATCAGAACTGTCTGAGCCTTCAGAAGAACAGAAGACTCTTTGGAACGAATACGGAGAAATAAAGAGAGAACTTTCAAAATACGGCTCTTTGTCTGACGTTGCGAAAAAGACGGACATGCTCAGATTCGAGCTTGACGAGATAGAAAAAGCAGATCTGAAAGAAGGAGAAGAAGAGGAATTGCTTGCGAAGCGCAAAAAGTTCAACAATTCCCGCTCTATATCAGATTCTCTTGCCGCAGCGCTTAACTTCCTTAACGGAGACGACGGCGGCGCGGTTACTTCAGTCGCTGGCGCAAAATCTCAGCTGTCATCGGTGGAAGAATACGATTCGCGTTACACTGAGCTTATAGAACGTCTTGACAGCGCAAAAATCGAAATAAAAGACATTTCAGAAACTCTTGAAAGTCTGCTTGAAGAAAGCGAATATAATCCGTATGAAGCTGAAAGGGTTGAACAGAGGCTTGCCTTGGTGCGTACTCTCAAACGCAAATACGGCAGCGACGTTTCAGAAATACTCGCTTATGCCGATAAGATAAGAGAAGAGCTGAATTTTTACGACGACGCAGAATACAATATCGAAAAGCTGAATTCTCGGCTCTCAACGTGTGAGACAAAGCTCAGGAAGAATTCACGTAAGATGCACGACATAAGAGAGAACTATTCAAAAAAACTAGCTGAAAATATCTGCGCTCAGCTTAAAGAACTTGGCATGAGCAGTGCCACTTTTTATGCTGAAGTGAATTATGACGAAGAAAATATCTCTGAAAACGGCGCCGATGACGTACTGTTTATGTTTTCAGCAAATGCAGGACAGCCTGCAAAAGCTCTCAGCAAAGTTATTTCAGGCGGCGAGTTGTCCCGCTTTATGCTTGCGGTCAAGAACATAATCTCAGACGTAGACGGCATTCAGACAATGGTCTTCGACGAAATAGACACCGGCATAAGCGGAAAAATCGCTCAGGTCGTTGCCGAAAAGCTTTATAACATATCTACAGGCAAGCAGGTCCTTGCTGTCACGCATCTGCCTCAGCTTGCAAGTATGGCTGACGCTCATTATCTGATAAGCAAGTCCGAGGCTGACGGTAAGACAAGCACGCACGTCGTGCTCCTGGACGCAGAAGGTACTTTGAAAGAAATAGCGCGTCTTCTCGGTGGCAGCGAATACGGCACTCATGCGCTTCCTCATGCAAAAGAAATGAAAGAATACGCAAACGCTTATAAAAAGCGTTGACAATCAATAAAATTAAAACAAAAGACGGCGGTTTTCGCCGTTTTTTTATTTTCTTACATAATTTTGTTTTCTTCTTCTCAAACTAGCCTATGTAAGGAGTTTTGAAATGAAGAGATTATTCGGCATTATTATCCTGCTGGCGGTTTGCGTCGCCGCAGTCGGTTATTTCGGTTTCTGCTCAGGTGAAGACCCTGTTTACGACAATTTCGAGGTTGCGGCAACAACTTCGCCTTTTTCTGTCAACGTTCTTGACGAGGACGACGGTGAAGTCAATACAAAACTTTTCGGTCTTATTGATATCAATACCACAAAAGCGCAGAAAAGCGAAGAAAGAGAGGTCCTTCTCGGCGGATTCCCACTAGGACTCGATCTCAACCTGAAAGGGCTTATGATAACGGGCAAGGCGGGCGTAGTTACTGCTGACGGCGCGGTCTCACCTTGCGAAAATACTGATATAAGAAGCGGAGACGTACTCGTTGCGATTGATGGCAGATCTGTCGGTGACGACAAGACAATTGCCGAAATACTAAATAAAAAGCAAGGTCAGCCCGTTGAATTGTGCATACTGAGAGGAGAAGAAAGAATAAAGTATACGGTTTTTCCTGCAAAAGACGTATTGAGCGGCAATTACAGAATAGGTCTCACGCTTCAGGACAGCATTGCAGGCATCGGTACGGCAACGTTTATTAATCCTGAAAGCAACAAGTTCGCCTGCCTCGGGCACGCCATTCTTGCTCAGGACGGCTCTGTAATACGCATCGACGGCGGAAAGATATACAACGCATATATATCAGGTTTCATTAAAGGTAAAATCGGCAAAGCAGGCGAGTTAAACGGCACTTTCAGCTCAAAATCTCAATCGATAGGAAATATCAAGACCAATTGCAAATTCGGCAATTACGGCACTTTTACCGGCAAAAGCGATAAACTGGAAAAAATTAAAATCGGAGGAAGACTTTCTGTCCGTCCCGGGAAAGCGCAGATATACAGCACTGTTATAGGGAGCGAACCTGCATATTACGACATTGAGATCATCAAAGTAAACGAGCAGTCTTCTCCTTCAGACAAATCTATGGTAATCAGAATTACCGATGAAAAACTGATTTCTCAGACAGGCGGAATTGTACAGGGTATGAGCGGAAGTCCTATTATACAGAACGGAAAGCTTGTCGGCGCGGTTACACACGTTTTTACGTCTGATCCGACAAAAGGTTACGGCATTTATGCTGACTGGATGTATCCGCTTACGGAATAAAAAACGTATCAATTATAAAAGAATAATAAAAAACGACGGGAAGTCCCGTCGTTTTATTTATCACGTTTATAATCAGACGTTTACCTCTCCTTGCTTGCCAAGCTCTACGCCTGAAGCTGCAATAGCAGGATCTATTTCGTTTGAAATGAATTCAACTACCTGTTGCGGAGCTCTGCCGATAAAGTTCTTTGCATCGAGTATTCCGTCAAGTCTGTCCTTGACAGCTGCGAACATATCGTCATTCTTGATAAGCTCTATAAGGTTGTTGTCTTTGCCTTCCATCTTAACGTTTTTGGACGCTTCCATTGAAAGAACTCTTATGCGCTCGTGCAGTTCCTGACGGTTGCCGCCTGCCTTTACGCACTCCATCATAATGTTCTCGGTAGCCATAAAGGGCAGTTCAGCGTCTATATGTTTTTTGATTACCTTATCGTAAACAACGAGATTTTCGCTTATATTCATGCACAGATTAAGTATAGAATCGACAGAAAGGAATGCCTGAGCGATAACTATACGCTTGTTTGCGCTGTCGTCGAGCGTGCGTTCGAACCACTGCGTTGAAGCTGTGATAGCGCAGTTGGTCGGAAGAGAAATGACATAACGCGCGATAGAGCCGACGCGTTCGCTTCTCATCGGGTTGCGCTTGTAAGCCATTGCGGAAGAACCTATCTGTGTTTTCTCAAAAGGCTCTTCGATTTCTTTCATGTTCTGAAGAATACGAATGTCGTTGGAGAAGCGGTAACAACTCTGTGCGATCTGAGAGAGTACACAAAGCACGTTGTAATCGAATTTTCTCGGATAAGTCTGACCGGTTACGCCGTAAGCCTTTGAATATCCCATTTTTGCAACGACTTTCTTTTCAAGTTCTTTAACTGTTTCACCGTTGCCGTTGAACAGATCGAGGAAGCTTGCCTGAGTGCCCGTTGTGCCTTTTACGCCGCGAAGTTTAACGCATGATTTAAGATGCTTGAGATTTTCAAGGTCAAGCAGAAGATCGCTGAGCCAGAGCGTGGCGCGTTTGCCTACCGTAGTAAGCTGAGCAGGCTGAAGGTGAGTAAAGCCGAGCGTAGGCAGGTCTTTGTATTTGAGCGCGAATTTGCGCAGTTTATCCATAAAGTTGATAAGCTTGTCGAGTACGATATCGAAAGCGTTGTCAATAACGATTATTTCAGCGTTGTCGGTAACGTAGCAGGATGTTGCGCCGAGGTGAATAATGGGCATTGCCTTGGGCGCGAGTTTGCCGTATGCCTTGACGTGAGCCATAACGTCGTGTCTGACTTCGCTTTCGAATTTGCGCGCGTCGTCATAATTGATGTCTTCAGCGTGCGCTTTCATCTCGGCTATCTGCTCATCGGTAATGTTGAGCCCCAGCTCTTTTTCAGATTCTGCAAGAGCGATCCAGAGCTTTCTCCAGAGTCTGAATTTCTTATCGTCAGAAAAGTTTGCCGCCATTTCACGGCTGGCGTATCTTGTGATCAAAGGGTTGTTGTAAATGCTTGTATCAGCCATTGTCCGAACTCCTCAAAATAAATCTGTATCCATTATAACGTAATGCGACAAAATTTTCTACCTTTTTGCGGCAGTTTGAAGGTTTTTTCTCAGCACAATAAAATAAATATCGCAAAAAAGCGGATTTTGTTTGACTTTAAGCGTCTCGGCATTGTACAATAGATTTCGCCGTAGAAAAGAAATCGGCATAAAATATTTAGGGGAGTGGCTCAACGGTAGAGTAGTGGTCTCCAAAACCATTGGTTGCGTGTTCGAATCGCGTCTCCCCTGCCATGAAAGAACGGAATAATCCGTTCTTTTTTATTGGCAGGGGCAGTACGCGTATTCGACAACAAGCGCAATAAAACTTTGCGCTTGTTGCGTGTGACGCAAAATATTGTCTTTAAGTCACAATATTTTGCTATTCCGTCGAAGCTGTCGCTTCTCCTTACGAATCGCGTCTGTCAGCACGGCACGGAAAGAAGAGAAAATCCGTTCTTTTTTATTGACAGAAACAGTACGCGTATTCGACAATAAGCGCTAGAACCTCGCGCTTGTTGCGCGTAAAATAAAATATTGTTTTAAGTTCACAATATTTTATTACGTTTATGCAAAGCTTCTTGACATAAATTTCGTCAATCGGTTTTTTAACGGATTTTTTAAAGAAACACCAGATTATAGAGTGAAAAGTATCTGAACATTATATTGCAAAAATTTGTTAAATTAACGATTCTTTGTTGTTCATAAAAAATTTTCAAATATAATTGTATTTGTTGAAACATTTGGGGCAGTTGTTTCGACTGTATAGACAGGAGATCTCAATGGAAGAAGTAAAAACGTTATCAGCTGACGATATCGTAGAAGCGTATGGCGATCTGATTTTCAGGATCGCACTTCAGCATACGGGCAACGTGCAGGAAGCCGAGGATATAACCCAGGAGGCTTTTATGGCTATGCTCAAAAAAATGCCTTTTGAAAGTGCTGAACACGCAAAACGCTGGCTGATCAGAGTAACTGTCAATAAATGCAAGGATTATTATAAGTCCGCAAGGAGAAAGAATCTGCCTTTGGACGAAAATATAAACGCTACATATTTTCAGCAGGCAGGCGGTCTGGAAGAGCTCGGTAAACTTGAACCTTTGGACAGAAACATAATTTATCTTTTCTATTATGAAGGTTACAGCGCAAAAGAAATTGCAAAAATGATAGGCAAAACAAGAAACGCAGTAAATATCAGACTGAGCAGAGCAAGAGATGCGCTCAGAGATTTGTTAGACGAAGGTGGCAAAAATGAATAAAGACAAATACTGCACAGAAATTTCTCAGATTAAGCTTTCAGATGAAAAGAAAGCAGAAATTAAAAACGCTTTACGTTCAGCGCAGAAAAAGCAAAAGGAAACTTCGGTTACGGTAGTTTCGGCAAAGGCTGTAAAGGCGCGCAGAATAAAGCTGGTTTCTGCAATTGCCGCAACGCTTGTGCTGGTGATAGGCGTAAGCTGGTTTTTATCTTCTGTAATTAATGTATTCAAAGTAAATGATCCGATTTCTTACGACGATTATCTTTATATGGCTGACGTTGCAGGCAATGCGCAGTATCTGCCCAACGAAAAAATTCTTGCGGCATCAGACAGAGCAAACGCACTCAACAATAGTCTTGAAGAAGAAAGTGAATACGACGATTATTATCAGGAGGTTTATAAGACAGAAAAAGGTCAACTGGATTTCAGCCTTGAAGATTACAGAACTTTAAACGACTCCCTTGCGATAATCAGCAATTCTTCCACGACGTCGGATATGACGATATACGATATCAAGAAAGAAATTGAATTTGCGATAGAGATCGTGCCGGGTTATGATCAGTGGTTCAGGCTTTCCAATTCATTGCCTTATCTCAGCGAGAGCGATGAGCGTAATTACAATTATTATTCATACAAAATCAGCAACGACAAAGATGCGGAGAAATTAACTGTTGAAAGACTTTGCTGGCGTACAAGAGGAGAGTCTTACGATATTTCAAACGACAAATTTTATCCGGACGCTTATCAAAGACAGTATTTCAAAGTCAAATATTATTTTGACGAGGAAAAAAGAGAAGTCGTTGATTGCACAGTCATCAACTATCTTTGCGTGAAAAAGAACGTATATTATCCGGTATCCGCTCAAAAACTCATAAACGTAAAAGATCATTCTCTTACGAAATATGCTGCAACTTATCTGCGTCAGTCAGACGTTGTCGACCCTTTGAAATTTGAAAACAACGACGATCTTTACGATCTGACGAATATGTACGATTACGGCATCAATACTATAATGATACAACTGAATTACAATTCGTCAGACGATATTTCACTACTGAAAGCTTACTACGAAACAGCCGATAAACATTACGGCAGAGCAACGACAGGCGAATTGTCATACTACAGAAAAACTGCTGAAGATACGCTGTATTTTACTGACGGGTGGGACAACAGAATAAAAAACGATGTTGAGCCGATGTTTGTCTACAATCATGCCCGGGTGTATGATTCTGTTTCAGAAACACATAAAAACATCGTCAAATCATTCTCCAACGTCAGAAACATCCGCTACAACATGCTTTGCGAGGTGTGCGAAAAATATAAACCTTCTGCTGACGGAGTATTTATTGACTGCAGCCACGGCGTTCGTCTTTCGTCAATAAACCGCACTCAGAATCAGATTTTCAGCGATAATTCTGCAATATTGTCTGACTCTGAATATCTGATCAGCGGAATTAGCGAACAATTTGCAACTTTTACCCGTAACCTTGAGCTTGACACTGAGTTTATTTTGTCGGATAACGAAAAATACGTTTTCGAGTCTTCTGTCAACGATTATGTGGTCAGACTTGGAAAAGACTATTATTACAATAAAGTTCAGACCGCTGGTTACTGCGAATTGGACAGTTACGTAGACAAAACTTCAGCTGTAATGACTGAAGAAAATATAGCTGAATATATGAAAGACAAGTATTTCTTTACTTACGACGTCGATGATAAAGACAGCGTTATGAAAGATCTTGACATAACTTATTCGGTATCAGCCAAAGTCAATGTTATCAATGTCGATCCTGACGCTGAGTATTATCTTGCCGTTATATTTGAAAATTACAACGACTCAAGCGATTTTTCTGTTCTGAGTAAAACGCCTCTGAATATGACTGAAGGTGAAAGAGCTGTCGTTGAAGGTAATGTAACGGTAGACTTTCTAATAAAAGAAACCTTGCGCCTGAGTCCTGACTTTGACTATGATACAGAATATAAGCTGGCTTATGCCGTCTTAAGAGTTTCCGATAATTCGATAAGTAAAGTTACATATAGCAGGGTGATAGACGTAGACTACAGCGATTCGCTCGACAAAATAAATAAGACAATGTATTACAATGGCATTCCGTATATCGTCAGTCCGTGCGATGGCGGAATATCGATAAGGATCTGGTATTAAAATTATATCCCGATACACTCAGGATAGCCGTCGTTCTGAAAGGAGCGGCGGTTTTCTTTTATACAAAAAGATATGAATTTTAATCAGTTTTGACAAATATAAATGCTTTATAGTTTTATATAGCTTTGTTTATGGACTTAATTGTTGCCGATTTTTTCGCCGTATGGTAAAATAATTAATGCGCGAGGTGAAATATGAAGAAATACAAACTCGGTTTTATAGGTTACGGCAATATGGCAAAAGCCATTGTCGGAGGTATTCTAAAAAGCGAAATCCTGAGCAAATCTCAGATAGCAGTATCAAGGCTGTCAGGAAATGAAGCCGACGGGCTTTTCTGTACGACAGACAACGATTACATCGCTGAAAATTGCGAATATCTTGTGCTGGCTGTAAAGCCGCAGATTTTCAAAAGCATAGATTTTTCTTGCAAAGCGGATTGCGTGATAAGCATAATGGCTGGCGTCGACAGCAATTTTATATCCGATAAACTTAAAATGAACGGCAAAGTGATAAGAGTTATGCCAAATACACCGTCTCAGATCGGCAAAGGTGCGACCGCTATAGCAAACAACTCTCTGAGCAAAGAACACAACGATTTCTGCGCTGAAATATTCAGGAGTGTAGGAGAAGTCTGTTTCATAGACGAGGACAAATTCGATGCCGTAACCTGCGTAAGCGGAAGCGGTCCTGCATACGCTTATTATTTCGTAAAAGCAATGATCGACGGCGGAGTTGCCAACGGACTGGACAAAGAAACGGCTAAAAAGCTCACGTTAGACACCGTTATCGGTGCTTGTGAGATGGTCAAAGCGCATCCGGAAACACCTCTCGGAGTGCTTATATCCAACGTATGCTCAAAAGGCGGTACGACTATCGAAGCGGTAAACGTTTTTGAAAAAAATCAGATGGATAAGACTGTAATAGACGCAATGACGGCTTGCAGAGTACGCAGCGAAGAACTGAGGACGGGCAAATGAAGAAAGTTGATCTGTATACAGACGGCGCCTGTTCAGGCAATCCTGGCGTAGGCGGCTGGGGCGCGATCCTTATTTATAACGGACATGAAAAAGAAGTCAGCGGATATAATAAGGATACGACCAACAACCGCATGGAGATATTTGCGGTAATTCAGGGTCTCAAACAACTTAATCAACCTTGCGAAGTTACCGTATACAGTGATTCGGCTTACGTCTGCAACGCTTTTCTCGAGAACTGGATAGAAGACTGGCAAGCCAACAACTGGCGCAATAAATCAAAAGAAAAAGTCAAGAACGACGATCTCTGGAAACTTCTTCTGATGCAGATGGAAGGACATAAAGTCTCGTTTGTCAAAGTAAAAGGTCATGCTGACAACGCATACAACAACCGATGCGACAAACTGGCTACAGGAGAAATTGCAAAACACAATAAACCGTCCGCTTAAAGGGCGGTTTTTTTATGCTGTCTGAACTACAAACGTAAAAATATCCGCACAACGTCCTAGTTTATCTGTTTTGCGCGTAATTTTATACATTCGTTACAAATAATATATTTGTGACGGTGCAATATGACTAAAAAAGAAAGAATTATCGGTGCGTTGATCATAGCGTTTCTTGCAATTTCGGCAAGCGTATGCGTGTATTATCTGAGTGTTCTTGGTGTCGGACAGACCAGGATAGCTCTGCTTTGTTGCGCTGTCTCGGCTTTGTCTCTTGTCGGATTTTACGGAGTATTCATGAACTGTGAAATAGCATTTAAAGGCGGTTTTATCGGGTTTTTAATTGCTACGATATTGTTTGTCGGGTATATTGTTGCCGTGAAAAACGGCTGGCTTGATTTGTTCAGGGACAGAGAAGCAATGCAATCCTTTATTTCACGTTATGACGGATATGCGATCGCTGTGTTTATCGCCGTGCAATTTCTGCAGGTAACGGTTCTTCCTTTACCTTCTACGATAACAACGCTTGCGGGAATAGCTCTGTTCGGGGTCTGGAAAACCGTTTTATATTCTTCGATCGGGATTATTGCAGGATCAATGTTTGCGTTTTTCCTCGGAAGAACTTTCGGAATTAAGCTGATTGTCTGGATATGCGGCGCAAAAATGTTTTCAAAATACAGACGTTTTGTAGAAGGGAGAGACGTTCTGTTGCTTTACGCGATGTTCCTGCTGCCGTTTTTTCCTGACGATCTGCTTTGTCTGATTGCAGGTCTAGGAACAATGAGTTACCGATCGTTTATAATAATGATGCTTATTACAAGACCTCTCGGCGCTCTTTGGGTCGCTGGCGTATTCAAAAGCGCAGTTTCGATTCCTTTTGCAGGCTGGGGAATCGCTGTCTGGGCGGTCATATTTATAGCAACTGCAACTATTTTCTTTGTTCTGTACAAATACGGAGACGAGATAACGGAGAGAATAAGCGCATTTACAGCGTCATTTTCGGCAAAAATGCACCTCGGCACTCATAGATATGGCATTAAGAAAAAATCCGTCAAATCGCACAAAAAATCGATTTGTCATATCAAGGCGATTTATGACGCTCAATCTGAAATCGACAAAAAAGCGTTAAGAAATTCAAAGCTTACGGATTACAGAAACTGAAATGATTTCATAAAGCAGCAATTCTTTTCACTAAGGCACGTTTTTATGCTGTTTGTTTGCTTTAAAAGAAGATTTAAATGAACACTATGATAAATAAAAAAGCTCCGCTATTTGTGGCGGAGCTGATATTTTAATTTACGTGGTAATGATTGGATTTGTACAGCCAGTAGTAAATCATGATCGATATAGGGATTATCAGCAGGAAGACGAGAGGAATTATGACCGGTCTTATCATCGAGTCGATATTGTCTATTCTCGCGCCGCAGGCAAGGAAGCCTATCAGCACTATAAGAATTATCGCGTTTACTATGACTATCAATGAGTTTATCAACGCATTTTTAGCGTTAAAATTGGCTTTTATACGCTTTTTCGGGTCTACGCAGAAAGCAACGAACATAACGATCGGATAGAGAAGCCCGAGCGCAAGGAATCCGAATAACGCTCCTACGTTGTGTCCGAACTTAGGCGCAGTCGAGAAGTAAGCTATAAGCACTCCGATGGCATATATAAGATATGTGATAACCGAGCTGTCTCTGTTAAGCTTATTGCTGAAATAATACTGGTTTATATAGTATTCGCTCGTATTTTTCTTTACGTATGGTCTCAGGTTGTATCCTTCAGCCATCATCTTGGATTTAAGTTCAGACGTAGAAAGATAGTTTATCTTTTCGTCATCTGACGAGCTCACGCCTGAAGACGAAGACGGAGTAACCTGAGTCATCGGCACGTTGTATATACTGTCAAAACTGTCGATATAATTGATCGTCTGCCTGTTGGAGTAATCATCGTATCTGTTATCGGCAGTTACGTCGGTATTGTACGTCTTGAATTCAGGTTTAGCTTCTTCAACAGGCTTCTTCTCATACAGCTTTCCGAAAGCTTCGTCCTTGACCTGAGAATCTACGTCATCTTTTCCTGCGACATAAGCAGTGTATTTTCCGACGGTAGTATAATCGTCTTTTACTTTAGCTTCGTTTTCTTCTGTATTTTCTTCAGAACGTTCGTCTCCGTAGAAAAGCGGTTGCATCTGAGCAGCAGGAGCGTCGTATTCTTCGATTTGTCCTTCATCTTCGCTTTCTTCGTAAGAATCTGAAGAAATATTTTCATCGCTTACTGTATAATCTTCAAATCTTGCTTCATCGTTATCGAAAGAATTTAATTCTTCGCTTTCAGAATTTTCAGATTGTGCCTGAGAATATGAACTTTCTGCGTTGTTGTATTTATCGGCGATAACTTCGCGCTGTCCGTCAGAAGAAGGATTGCCTGCATAGTCCTTTATGCCGGTAAATTCTCCGTAATACGGCTTATATCCGCCGTCTGACGGCGCGACAGTGCGTTCTTCGGGGTAAGTAGTACCGATATATTCGTGCGGAATATTGTCGTATTCTTCTACAGGCGGAGCGACAGTCTCCGGCGGAATATACATTTCGTCTGCCGAAGGCACAAAATCGTCTTCTGAAGACTTGTCTGAAGAGACGGGCAGATGAACTTCATCATCGTCGAAGTCTCCGTCCGAACCTGTTCTGTTTCTTCTTGTAAGGGGTCTGAAATTTGAAGGATCGAAAGGAGCTACGTGCTTTTCAGGATCGAATTCTTCACTGGAAAGCAGACTGTCAATTATCGTACGACTGAATTCCCACTGATGCTGATCGCTTTCAAGAAAAGCGCGACCTGCAGGCTGAAGAGAATAATAAACTCTCTGAGCGCCGTTGGATGTATCTCCTTTATAAGAACGTATGTATCCTTGCTTTTCAAGTCTCTTGAGGCAACTGTAAAGGGTAGGTTGCTTCAGAGTATACATTCCCTTGCTTTTTTCCTTAATCTCGTTGAGAATCTCGTAGCCATACTTGTCCTCATAGTACAGCGACTTGAGGATTATTGTATCTACGTGACCTCTGATAAGGTCTATATTTACGTTGGAATTATCCATATCGTCAGTATCTCCCGAGTTTCTCCTTTAAATAAATAATACTATAACAGAGCAGACAAGTCAAATAAAACGTTATTTTTATTATAAAAATAAAATAATATCAGAAAAATAGTTCTCAATTAAGTTGAAAAATATAGCTATTTAGCCATATTTATGGTAAAAATTAAACAATAGATATATTTTGTTATAAAATCACGTAAGATAACTTGAAGAGTGGGCGACTGCAAGAGATATAATAAGAAATTAATTTCAGCTCAATAAGACAAATGATATTTACGATGTTATTTTATCACTTATTTACATTAAACTTATAACACATGTTATCAGCTGATATTATCATATTTTTAAACGCAAAACAGGCAGAATATACAATTATCATTAATTCTGAAGATCAAAGAGGTTATTATTTTCGTAAATTAATAACTCAGCAGGTTGCATTTATGCTTAAAAACGATAGAAGCAACCGTAGCACATTATTAAGTGTTCGTTCATTATGCAATCAAATAAAAACGTAAAAATCACATATAAAAGAGCATATATTTGTTAAAAATTAACATTTCAGGCTGAATTTTACAGTATTTTGCATGCAAATAGTACAAGATATTTAGGCACAACAATCAAAATACAGCCAGCTTACGATGATAACGAAAGAGCATTTCAATAAAATTAGAGAAGTTAAAAGTCAGATCAAGGTAAATTTATGTTGGACAGTTACGATTAAAATTGGAGTGTTCAATATAAAATTTAAGTCGGGTATAAATGACAGAGCTAAAATATTTATAGACTTTTCAGCTATTAAGCAGTTAACATTTTACAGAAATTTCATAAAAAACAGGGTACAAACCCTTTTGCAAACTATTCGCAAAACACAACTTTTGCGAATTGATAGCGGTAAAAAAGACGATAAAAGGGGTGAATTCTGCATAAAATGTAATTTTTTGCGATTTTTACTAAAATTATCAATTTATTGAATTTTAATAAATTGCGGCAATTTCAATCGATATTTTTATAGACAAAACATCAATTAATATCAGCACTTATTTTATCGATAATCTGATCTTTTCTTTATAATCTTTTTCGAATATCTGATCTAGTCGAAATTCGGCGGCAAATAATCAGTTTAAAAAAATCACTTTATTTACAGTTCAATTTAAAAATCTTTTGATTGATTTATGCGCTTTGTATTGTCCGCTCAGACACGCTGATTTGACTGATATATTTTCAATCGCTAATTATCTACCTAAAATCATTATTTTATGAAGGTTTGACTTCAGATTGTTTTTTAATTAATTCTCGCCTGTTAACGCGTTTTATTGCATCTGTTGAATAAACCATTTTATAAAATTATCAGCGTTATACAAATAACGCAATTTATTTATGAGATTATTTGTAAATATATTATTATCTGAATTTATCTTTATATATCGGTATTCTTATTCTCAAACTGTTCGCATAATCCTATAAATAATTGATTATATTTTCTGTTTATGATACAATTTATTTGACGCAAGAATGTTGAATATTCATCGATTATTTTAATATCAACTTGCTCAAGAGGCGTAAATATGGCAGAAAAAACTTATTTTGAACAAAGAAATATCGATAATACACGCAAACTGCGTGAAATTAGACGCGATTTGCCGCCGCTCTGCAACGAATTTTTCGTAGGAATCGAGACAAGAACGTCTGTATTGACCAGGCTGTCGTATGCATACGATCTGCGCATATTCTTTTATTATCTTTATACCGAAACAACTCAATTTGCCGGCTACGATGCAAAGACATTTAATTTTAACGCTCTCTGTAAAGTTACAACAAGCGATATCGAATTGTTTATGGAATACCTGAGCTATTACAAATTCGATGGCAAAGAATACGTAAATACTGAAAAAACCAAAGCGAGAAAGCTCGCTTCGATAAAATCATTCTTCAAATATTTTTACAATAAAGACAAGATCCCTGCCGATCCCGCATCAAAAGTACTTACGCCTAAACTCCATGACAAGCCTATTATCAGACTGGATTCTGACGAAGTGTCACAGCTTCTCGACGAAGTAGAAAGCGGCGCTAATCTGTCATCAGTGCGCCAGGAATCATTTCACGAAAAGACAAAAGTAAGAGATCTTGCGATCATAACGCTCTTTCTCGGCACAGGAATACGTATCAGTGAGCTTGTAGGCCTCGACGTGACCGATCTTGACTTTAATATAAACGGCTTTAAAGTAACAAGAAAAGGCGGCAATCAATCTATACTGTATTTTTCTCAAGAAGTCGCAGACGCTCTTATCGCATATCTTGACGAACGTTCTCAGGATCCTGCGCTTGACAATGAGACCGCCCTGTTCTTATCTCTGCAGAAAAAGCGTATGAGCGTAAGAAGCGTTGAAAAACTGGTGAAAAAATACGCAAAACTAATTACTCCGCTTAAACATATCACGCCGCACAAGCTTCGCAGCACTTACGGCACAGAACTATATCAGGAAACCGGCGATATTTACGTTGTTGCCGAAGTTTTGGGACACCGCGATATAAATACTACAAAGAGACATTATGCGGCAATAAGCGACGATATAAAGCGCAGCGCGGCTCAGAAAGTTACGCTCAGAGATAAAAACAGAAAAAAATAACAAATATTTTTATTCGTTTTACCAAAATTTTTCTTGCAAAATGTGAACATATGTGCTAAAATTTAAACAGAAAGTTTATGAGGTGCATTATGGCAAATGCTAAAACGCAGGAAAAACTTGATAAAACGCTGGCTTTCATAAAAGAATTTATCAAGAAAAACAGTTATCCGCCCAGCGTGCGTGAAATCTGCAAAGAAGCAGGCTTCAAATCCACGGCATCCGTTCAATATTATCTGGATAAGCTCGAAGAACAGAATCTTATCAGACGTTCTTTGTCAAAAAACAGAACGATCGAGCTTGTAAACAGCGAGGAAGACGAAACCCCTTCATTTGCAACTCTGCCCCTTTTGGGCAATATTGCCGCAGGTCAGCCTCTTTTCGCCGGCGTAAACAATGACGAAAGCGTTCACGTTCCAGCTGATTATTTTGATCTTGACGATCAGATGTTCTGTCTTACTGTCAAAGGCGAAAGTATGCGCGATATCGGCATTCTTAACGGAGACTGCGTGCTTATAAAGCGTCAAAGCACTGCGCGCGAAGGTGAAATCGTTGTTGCTCTTATCGATAACAACGAAGTTACGTTAAAACGTTTTTACAAAAAAGACGGCAAAATTGTTCTCCACCCTGAAAACTCTTTAATGGAAGACATTATTGTAGACAATTCTCACGACTTTGCAATCCTCGGCGTAGCAAAAGGTCTGATGAGAAACCGCATTTTCTGATACGCTCACAATCTCAACGCTTAAACCGTCGCATCAGCGGCGGTTTTTTAATCTGTTTTTTTTATCTGATAAATATAACCCACTCTTCTACTCTTCAGCACTTAATTTAAACTTATTAGATGACAAAAATATAGTCAAAAAACTTTATATATTCACAAATTTAATTATTTAACGATTTTCAGCCTTTGCCCGTGTTGATTTTGATGCGAAAAAACGTTCATCTCAATATGTATTTACCGTAATTCAATTAATTTCGCATTGAAAGTTTGTTTACACGGTTTACCCGTGTTGATTACGCGTTGAAAATTTGTTCATATATTTAATTTGAAAAAGATTTTAATATTATGCGATATCGGACGTTTTTTTCAACGTTATCCTGTGTAGGTTTTAGAGCGAATAAACGTTCGTATATAAAATGAAATTTACAATCAGAATTAATTGTATTTATTGATAAAATAAAAACATTTGTTAAATACTATAAAATCTATTGCCGCAAGTTGAAAATTTACTTTATAGACAATTATATAATTGCAAGATATATGTTCGCATATTAAAAAAATACAGCCGCAAAAGCGACTGTCGAGAAGAGTTTTTTTGATAAATTATGATCAGAACACCGTGTAAAATGCCTTGATTATTTGTTTTCAAGCACGCTTTGCAAGCAGTACATAGCCGCGATTTTAACGTGTTCGTAAGTTAGTCCGCCTTGCAGATAAGCGATGTAAGGTGCTTTTATCGGAGAATCTGCAGAAAGCTCGATTGAAGCGCCTGCAACGAATGTGCCTGCAGCCATGATTACCTGATGCTCATATCCGGGCATATCCCACGGGAACGGCGTAACGTTGCTGTCTACAGGAGAAGCTTTCTGAACAGCGCGGCAGAAAGCAATGAGTTCTTCTTCAGTATCAAACATTATCGAGCGGATAATATCCTTGCAATCTGCGTCAGGACGAGGTATAGTTTTATATCCGACGCTGTCGAAGACATGACCGAAAAGCACGCTGCCTTTGATCGCCTGCATTGTTACGTGCGGCGCAAGGAAAAGCCCCTGATAGAATTCACGGTATCCGTAAGCATATGAGCCGACTTCCATTCCTATTGACGGCGAAGTAAGACGATACGCTATCTGTTCAACGCAATCTTTTCTGCCGCAGACGTATCCGCCGCTGGGCGCGATACCGCCGCCGATATTCTTGATAAGCGAACCTACTGCGACATCGACGCCGACCTCTGTTGGCTCTATCGTATCGACGAATTCGCCGTAACAGTTGTCGCACATGACAATCAGATCGCTTTTCAGGTTTTTCACAAAAGCCGTCATCTTACCTATTTCACGCACGTCCAGAGCGTCGCGCCATTCGTAACCGCGTGATCTTCCTACGAATATCAACTTGGTCTTATCGTTTATCGCATGCTTGATTGCATCGTAATCGAAAGCGCCGTCTTTGAGGTTTACCTGTCTGTAGCTTACGCCGAAGTCTTTGAGAGAGCCGATATTGTCGCCCGTGATCACTTCTTTAAGCGTATCGTAAGGCGCGCCGCTGACTGCAAGCATTTCGTCCCCCGGACGAAGCAGTCCGTAAAGCGCAACCGTAAGCGCATGCGTGCCTGAAACCATCAACGGCGAAACGATTGCCGCTTCAGCGCCGAAAACCTGAGCAAATACCTTGCAAAGCGTATCTCTGCCTATGTCGTCATAACCGTACCCGTTGGTCTGCGCAAAATGTCGCTGACCTACGTTGTTATTTCTGAATGCGTCGAGAACTTTGTTCTGATTGTAAAGCGCAATTCGCTCGAGTTTTGCAAACTGATCTTTGCAACGAGCCTCTGCTTCTTCGATAATATTGATTATCTTTCCGTCAAATTGCATATTAACCTCTTAAAAATTCGTTTACAGTGTTTATTATCCTATCTTTATCTGACGGGTTTATCCAATGCGCAAATTTATACCGTCTCAGCCAGCTGAGCTGACGCTTTGCGTAATGGCGCGTATTTGTCTTTATCAGATCTTTGACTTCGCTTATTGAGATTTTTCCGTCAAAATAATCAAAGAATTCTTTATATCCGATCGCTTGCATGCTTTGAGAATTTCTGCAAACAAGTCCTTGCGATAATATATCTCTTATTTCCTTTTCCAAACCCGAATCAAACATATGTTCAACTCGCAGATCGATACGCTCATACAGCTTTATACGCTCGATATCTAAGGCTATCAGGCAAACGTCGTATTGAGGAGCGCGAAGTTCTTCTTTGTTTTTCACGCCGCCTGAAAGCTCGATTATTTCAAGCGCGCGGATAAGCCTTTTAATATTGTTGGGATGAATTTTCGCCGCGTCTTCAGGGTCTGCTTTTTCAAGTCTTTTATGGAGTTCTTCTGCGCCGAGTTCATTCAATTCTTTTGTCAGACGCGCCCTGACTTCTTCGTCTTTGTTGACGGCAAAGTTGAGCGGATAAATAAGAGACTCGATATAAAGACCTGTTCCTCCAGCGATTATAGGCATTTTTCCTCGAGAAGATATATCGTCGATTATCGCCTTTGCCGCTGATGCGTATTCCCACACGCTGTATTCTTTGTCAGGCTCAACAACGTCGATCATATAATGCGGAATGCCTTGCATTTCTTCAGTAGTTATCTTTGCTGTGCCGACGTCGAGATGCTTGTATATCTGCATACTGTCGCAAGATATTATTTCACCGTTATATTTTTTTGCAAGTTCAACGGCAAGACCTGATTTTCCTGAAGCGGTAGCTCCCGCGACAATAAGGATCTTTTTCATACGATCCTCTTGAACAACTTGTCCATGTCTTTGCGCGTAACGGCGACGATAGCAGGTCTGCCGTGAGGACACTGCACGGGTACGCCGTCCTTCATCTGAGCAAGCAAACTGCGTATCTGTTCTTCGGTGAGCTTATCGCCGGCTTTTATCGCCGATTTGCATGCCGCCTGAGCAAGATTGTCGTTTATAAGATCTGCGCTCTTCATATTGCCGATTTTTCCGCGCTCTGAAAAGACTTTTGAGAAAAAGACTTCGAGATTAAGATTGCCGAGAACTTCAGGAACAGCGCTTACCTTAAAACTCAGTCCGCCGAAATCTTCCATTTCAAACCCGAGCGCTTTAAGATTTGAAAGACAACCCGTAATAAAATCATGCTGAGAGTTGTCGCAATCGAGAATGTACGGCACGATCATAGGCTGACTCAACGCTTCGCGTGCGTTGATCTTCTTTATGAGTTCGTCATAAAGAAATCTTTCGTGAGCCGCGTGCTGATCAACTACATACGCCACGCCGTCCTGTTCAAGAATAAGATAGGTATTGAAAATCTGTCCGATCACTTCGTATCCTTGAGAAAGATTGCGATCGATTTCAGCAAAGACTTCGCCGTCATCATATATCGAAGGCTGAACTATTTCAGGTTTGAGTGTGCGACCTGCGCCGTCTTTTACAGAAGGTGCGTTTCTTTTAAAATCAGGCGTTGCAAAATCAACGTCCGCAACTTTTGCCTGTTGTTTTAAAATTGCCTTGTCAAGTCCTTTTACCTGATTAACATCATCGTCGTCTTTAAACAGATTTTTAACTTTGTTACTCGCAGCAGATCTTACGACCGAAGATACATCCAAAGGCTTTTGAGCAGTCGGTTTTGTATCGGATTTTACTTCTTTTTCTAGAGAAAGAGCACTTTCAGGCTCATTTTTAACGGTTTCGCAACTGTTTTCTACAATATTGTTTTCTTGCAATAAAGGATTGTTTTTTTCAATAACTTTATCCTGATCCTTACTCTGTTCATAAGTTGTTTGCAAAATATGAACATCTGTTTGCATATCATTCAGCTTAACGCTTCCCTCTTCGCTTGCCAATGCAAGTGATATCGCGTGATAGACGCACGAGAAAACTTTGTTTACGTCGCGGAAACGCACCTCGCTTTTACTCGGATGAACGTTTACGTCAACGTCGTCGAAAGGCATCACGATATTAAGCACGAAAACCGGAAAACAACGTTTCATCATTGCGTTGCCGTATGCTTGAGAAGCGGCTACGCTTATAGTTTGATTCTGAACGATTCTGCCGTTGATTATTGCGGTCTGATAGTTCTTGTTATGCTTTGACAAAGACCTTTTGCCCGTATACCCGTACACTCTGTAACCGCCGGGGAAACTCTCGTCAAAATAAATAAGATTGTTGGCCACATCGCCTGAGTAAACCTGAAATACGGCGTCTTCAAGTCCGCCAACGGTATTGAAAACAGCTTTGCCGTCAACGATATATCTGAAAGATATATCGGGATTTGACAGAATGAGCGCGCTCATAGTCTGCGTAATAAATCCTTCTTCTGCCTTGGGCTTTTTAAGAAAACGAGCTCTTACGGGCGTATTGAAAAAGAGATTTTCAACTCTGATTACAGTTCCGTCATTGCATCCGCACGGAGCGATCTCCCCTATTTTTCCGCCGTTTACTTCAAGCTGAGAGCCGAGTTCTGAATCCTCGGTCTTTGTCTTTACGGTAACCTGCGCGATTGCGGCAATAGAAGCCAAAGCTTCGCCTCTGAAACCGAGTGTGGATATACTGTCAAGATCGCTGGCAACTTTGAGTTTGCTTGTAGCGTGAGGTAAAAAAGCTTTTGCAAGATTTGAGGCTGTCATTCCGCATCCGTTGTCGGTAACGGTTATCGAACGGATGCCGCCTTCCTCTATCTGAAGCGTGATTTTGGTTGCGCCTGCGTCTATCGCGTTTTCTATAAGTTCTTTGACGACGGAGGAGGGCCTTTCGACCACCTCTCCTGCCGATATAAGGTTGTAAACACTGCTGTCAAGTACGTTTATATCTGCCATATTTCACCTATTTCAGCGCCTTATTTACGAGTTCGCTGAGCGTAGTAAGCGCCTGCAAGGGCGAAAGGTTGTTTACGTCAATGCTTCTTAGCTCATCGATGATAGAGTTCTCCTGCATCATATCGACCATATCGGGCATGCGCGTGTCGGCTTTTGCAACTTTTGATTTATGCGCGTCGTTTTCAAGCTCTTTCGAAACTGCCCTTGCGCGCGCAATGACTTTCTGCGGCAGTCCTGCGAGTTTTGCAACCTCTATACCGAAGCTCTTGTTTGTGCCACCGCGCATGATCTTGTGAAGGAAAATTATTCCCTTGTCTCTTTCAGCCGCAACTATCTTATAATTGATCGCGCCTTCGAGAGCGCCCTCGAGTTCAGTAAGTTCATGATAATGAGTCGAAAACAAGGTCTTGCACCTTATTCTGGACGTAACGTCTTCCAGCACGGCTTTAGCAATTGAAAGTCCGTCAAACGTAGAAGTTCCTCTGCCTATTTCGTCAAGTATAAGAAGACTTCTCATAGTCGCGTTCTGAAGAATCGTCGCAACCTCGACCATCTCAACCATAAACGTACTCTGACCGTAAGCAAGATCGTCGCTTGCTCCTATACGGGTGAAAATTCTGTCTGTAATGGATATTTCAGCCGATTTTGCAGGAACGAAACAGCCTACGTGAGCCATAAACGTAATCAACGCGACCTGGCGCATATAAGTGCTCTTGCCTGCCATATTCGGACCTGTGATGATCATCGTTCTGTTCTGATAGCAGTCAAGTTCGGTATCGTTGGGTACGAATTCGTCAGACTTCATAAGCGCTTCGACAACGGGATGTCTGCCGTCTTTAATGCTTATACTTTCTATGCTGTCGTTGATAACGGGCTTGCAGTAATTGCCTGCCGCAGACAGCTTCGCAAAAGAAAGCAATGTGTCACAGACAGCAACCGAGCGCGCCGTCGACTGAAGCATAGGAATGACCTTGAGCATCTGAAGCTTTATCTGTTCAAACAGCATAAGCTCGAGTTTTACGCTTTTTTCGACCGCACCTAAAATTTTATCTTCGATTGCCTTAAGTTCTTCGGTTATGTATCTCTCGCCTGTCGTCAGCGTCTGCTTGCGGACGTATCTGAACGGGACTTTGTCAAGATTTCCTTTGCTAACTTCGATGTAATAGCCGAAAACCTTATTGTAACTCACCTTGAGGTTTTTAATTCCCGTAGCTTCCTTCTCGTCGTTTTCGAGTTTTGCCAGCCATGACTTACCGTCAGAATTTGCGCTTCTGTAAGCGTCGAGTTCTTCGCTGTAACCGCTTCTTATAAAACCGCCGTCTTTTGTAAGCGCAGGCGGATTGTCGTCAAGCATATCCGAAAGCATATTGTATTCGCTCTCAAGTTCAAACATATTGTCTTTGAGCGATATTAAAAGCGGATTCTTGCACAGCGAAAGCGCTTCCTTGAGGGCAGGAATAACTTCCAAAGATTGTTTTATCGAAATAAAATCTCTGGGAGACGGATTGCCGTAAACAAGCTTTGTACAAAGTCTTTCAAGGTCTTTGACAAGTCCTATCGAGCTGTCAAGATTGCTTCTTACGCGGCTTGAATTGATAAGTTCTTCAACCGCGTCAAGTCTTGCGTTTATCTCCTTTTCGTCTCTCAACGGCTGCTCGAGCCAGCGGCGCAGATTGCGCGCGCCCATAGCAGTTCTCGTCTTGTCCATTACCTTAAGAAGAGTCGCCTTTGAAGAGCCGTCTCTCGTGTTCTGCGTTATCTCGAGATTGCGGCGGGCTGTTGCGTCCAGCACCATATATCTTTCGTTTCTTACGTATCTGAGCCCCGTTATGTGAGACAAAGAGCGCTTCTGCGTTTCTTTGAGGTATGTGCAAAGAGCGCCCGAAGCCATAATGCAGGCTTTCTTATTCTTTATCTCAAACATATCCAGATTAGCTACGCCGAACTGCTCTTTAAGCGCTTTTTCCGCATTCGAAAGTTCGAAACTCCACTCGTTATAGTTCTGAAATCTGGGCAATTTTGAAAGTCTCATCTGAGAAACGTTTTCTGTAAGCGCAAGAATATCCGCGTTACATATGATTTCAGCGGGACTTACTGTGATAAGTGCGTCTTCAACGGACGAAAAATCATTGAGTTCTTTCTCAAGCGTATTGAATTCTCCCGTTGAAACATCAGCCCATGCAAGCGCAAAAGTGTTCTTGCATGCCGCGATACTTACAAGGTAATTGTTCTTTTTATCGTCAAGAATGTCATCTTCAATTACCGTGCCCGGAGTGATGACTCTAACTACGTCGCGCTCAAGCATATTCCCTTTGCTTTCTTCAGGGGACGTGAGCTGTTCGCATATCGCAACCTTATATCCTTTTGAAATAAGCTTTGAGATATAACCGTCGACTGCGTGATAAGGTACACCGCACATAGGCGCGCGTTCTTCCAAGCCGCAATCTCTGCCGGTAAGCGTGAGATCGAGAAGCTCGCTTGCAAGCTTAGCGTCGTCAAAAAACATTTCGTAAAAGTCTCCCAGTCTGAAAAGAAGAATAGCGTCCTTGTAGTTCTCCTTAACGCTGAGATAATATTTCATCATCGGTGAAAGTCCCATCTTACTCCTCCGTTTCTCCGAAAAGCGACGCCGACTGCGAGCGCGTTATTTTTACGTTTACAAACTTTCCTATCATATCTTCTCCGCCGGGGAAAGTTACCAGTCTTCCGCTGTCAGTCCTTCCGCAGACGCAGCCTTTCTTATTGGGAGACAAATCCTCGCATAGAACTTCGAAGACTTTGTTCTCGTATTCATTTGAAAGCTCTTTCGTTACGGCATTCTGAGCCGCGATAAGTCTCATGATCCTGTCTTTAGCAACATCGGGATCAACCTGCGGCATCTTTGCGGCGGGAGTTCCTTTTCTTACGGAGTAAACGAAAGTAAATGCGTTGCTGTATCTTACTCTCTTCACGATGTCGAGAGTATCCTGAAAATCGCTTTCCTCTTCATACGGAAATCCAACCATAAGGTCTGTAGTAATGCCGCAGTCAGGAAGCTTTTCTCTTATTGCCGCAATCGTATCCAGATAATATTCTCTTGTGTAGTGTCTGTTCATAAGTTTGAGTATCTTGTCAGAACCTGACTGCACGGGCAGATGGATATTATTGCAGATATTGGGATATTCAGCTATAACGTCTATAAGCTTTCTGTTGAAATCCTTGGGATGAGATGTCATGAAGCGGATGCGGTGCTTGCCGTCGACTTTTGCAAGTTCCTCGAGCAGGTTCGCAAAGCCGTATTCTCCGCCGTAAAGATCTTTGCCGTAAGAATTGACGTTCTGTCCCAAAAGCGTAATTTCTTTGTAGCCTTCGTCGACAAGACGTTTAAACTCGTCTTTTATCGCTTCTTTTGTGCGGCTTCTCTCTCTGCCTCTGACGTAAGGAACGATGCAATAAGTGCAGAAATTGTTGCAGCCGTACATTATATTCAGCCACGCGTTTGTGCCGCTGGTACGGTAGAAAGTTTCGTTTTCGTTTATTGCGGGAAGTTCGTTCTCGTCAATGTCAACGTATTTTCCTCTGCTTGCGGCAACCGAAGGGATATACGTTTCAAGAAGCGCGAGATTGGAAGTGCCGAGCACGATATCGATAAAAGGGAATTTCTCTCTGAGAGCCTTTCCTGCACCGTCCTGCTGAGTCATGCAGCCTACAACCGCGACGATCATCGCGGGATTTTTCTTTTTATCTGTTTTGAGCATGCCGATATGACCCATTGCCTTGCGCTCTGCGTTGTCGCGGATACAGCAAGTGTTGAAGACGACTACGTCCGCATCTTCGCCTTCCTGAGCTGGTGCATATCCGAGTTTTGTCAGTATTCCGGCGATCTTCTCAGATTCGTGCACGTTCATCTGACATCCGTAAGTAATAATCCTGTATTTTTGCATATAACAATTATAACGAAAATCAGCTGAAAACTCAAACAAAATACAGGTAAATAATAATTATGCGTGTAAATAAAGAAAACAACGTTTCATTTGCAAAGAAATTCTTCAGAGGCATAGCGATCACCCTTGCGGTAATGCTCTTTTTTGTTATTCTTTCGGGAGCGGCTATTGTCATATACGTAAACAGCGACGTAGATATTAATGAAAACACGCTGGTATTCGACAACTCCGTTCCCGAAGTATACGACGCAAACGGAAATCTGACCTCTTATTGCGAAGCAAGCGAAATCAAAGCCGAAAGCGAAAATATACCTGACAACCTGAAAAACGCGTTTATTGCGCTTGAAGACAAGCGGTTTTATAAGCACCACGGCGTTGACTATATCCGCATTCTTGGAGCAACCATTGCCAATATCAAAAGCGGAAGACGCGCGCAAGGCGGTTCAACGATTACTCAGCAGATAGCCAAAAACGCTTTTCTGACCAGCGAAAAGAGCTTTTCAAGAAAGCTCAAAGAAGCGCGAATTGCCGTATCTCTTGAAAGGCGAATGAGCAAAGACGAGATACTTGAAACGTACCTTAATATGCTCTATTTCGGCTCAGGCGAATACGGGGTGAAAAACGCCGCACGCAGATTTTTTGGTTGCGAAGTCGAAGAACTGTCGCTTGCTCAGTGCGCATTGCTTGCGGGTATAGTAAAAAGCCCGACAAAATATAATCCTATCAACAATTACGAAAACGCGCTTTCTCGTTCAAAACTCGTTCTCTCTCTGATGAAAAAACAAGGTATGATATCAGAAAATGAATATCAGTCTGCATTGAATGAAAATATTGTGATAGCCGACGATAAAAGCGCGCTTATGTTTGACAAAACATATGTAGTCAATGCGCTTTCTGAAGCGTGCTCGATTCTCGATATAGACGAAAAAGAACTTCTCGTCCGCGGATATAAGCTATACACTTATCTTGATCCCGAAAGACAGACGGCACTCAAGAAGATAATCGACGACAATGCTTATTATATTGACGACAATGCACTTGCGGCGGCTATAGACTGCGACGTTGCGACAGGAGGAATACGCGCAGTTTCTTCCAACTTTTCTGCAGATTTCTATCAGTTCAGACGTCAGGCGGGATCTGTGCTCAAACCCCTTGTTTGTTACGCTCCCGCATACGAATCGGGAATGCTGTCGCCTGCAAGCATATTAAACGACGAACCTATGGATTTCAACGGATATGCGCCTGAAAACTACGGCGGCAAGTATTACGGCAAAATATCTGCAAGAGACGCGCTTGCTTATTCCCTGAACGTTCCTGCCGTTTCAACGCTTACGCAGATCGGAGTGCAAAGCGGATTCAACGCTCTCAGAAGCATGGGATTCAATTTGTCTGAAGATGACGACAACTTATCTCTCGCCCTCGGCAGCACTTCACGCGGAACATCATTTATAGAAATGCTCGGCGGCTATCTTACGCTTGCCCGCGGAGGCGAATATAAGGGCGCGACTTTTATAAAAAGCATAACCGATGCCGACGGAAATACTGTTTATAATGCTGAAAACACGCTTTCTCGCAGAGTGTTCTCTGAAGAAACGGCTTACCTTACCACAAACTCGCTTGTAGCCTGCAGTAAATACGGTACGGCAAAAAAACTCTCTTCACTGCCGTTTGAAATAGCTTCTAAAACGGGAACTGTAGCGGCAGGCAGCGGCAATGCGGACGCCTATAACATCAGTTACACTGCAGAAGATTGCGTGCTGTTCTGGAAAGGCTCTGAAAGATACGACAATCCTCTTCCTTCCAACATAACCGGCGGAGGTTTGCCCACGCTTATGTGCAAAGACTATATTTCAGCTATTTGGAAAGACACTTTAAATACTTCATTCACTGTGCCTGAAGGTATTACAGAGATCAGACTTGATAAAATAGCTTATGAAAAAGACGGAGCTCTGATTCTTGCTTCAGACAACGCGCCTGAAAAATTTACCGTGAAAGATATATTCTCTTCAAAATGTTTGCCTGTTGAAAAAGACGAATCTTTCGACTATCCTTCAGCTAAAGGACTTGAAGCGAATACAGCCGGCGGTCAGGTAACGCTTAAGTTCACCGCAGACCCTCATCTGAATTATAAAGTAATCAAAAAGTCGCTGTTCACCGACGACAAAATAATACTTGACGTTCAGAATAAAGACGGAGAAATCACTCTGACCGATACCCCTGACGGACTCTTAGGTTATAACAGATACGTAGTCGTGTCTTACTACGTCGACGATATGGGCAGAGAGACGATCGGAGAGATCTATCAGATACCGATAGGCTGGTAATTATTATGAAATAAAACGATTTTTATAATAATTAACGCTAATTATTAATATTTAATACCCATATTTTAATATTTTGAGTAATTTAGGCGAATAACACTCAAAACTTGTTTAAATCTAAATTTATTTAAAAACAGTCCGTCCCAAAATCCGGGGACGGGCTTTGTTTTTATGTTTTCAAAGTCAGACAATATCTTTTTCAATAAAGTGACGCGGATATTTATTCCAATATTTCAAATATACTCTTTCTTCGTTTCCGTCAAGATTAATCTGATACATTCTGAACGTAACGTCAAAATCTTTAGGAAGCCAGCGCTCAACATAACTGTACTTGTATTTCATGCCGACTGCTTTCATAACATTGCCGCTTCTTAAATTATTAACGTCATGGGTAGCTGTCAGATATTCTATCCCCTCTTTTCTTGCAAGCTCTATAACTGCACTTACGGCTTCTCTCATTATTCCTTTATTTCTGAATTCTCTGAGCAAACCGTAGCCTAAATCGTGACTGTCATCGCCCGATACATGAACGTAACCTACAGGAAAGTTGTCTTGTTTAAGACAGACAGCAAAACCTATGCCTTCAGAAAAACTTCCGCAATCAGCATATCTTCTGCTGTAGAATTCAATTGCTTCAGCTTTGTCTTTTAAAGGAAACCACGGCAGAAAAGTATTCAGCTCTGCATCGGAAAATATCCTGAAAATAGAATCTACATCTTCAGTAGTAAATCTTCTCAATATTAATCTTTCAGTTTCTACCGTATTTTGCGACATACCTATATCTGTTTACAACGACAGACTTGAAGTTTCGTTTAATTCTTCTGTTTAAGTTCTATCACTTCGATATTTTCAATCGCGGAATTTACAAGGCTTTCAAGATTGTCTATTTTAGCCTGCTCTTTCTTGGCAATCTCCAGCGACGGCTTTATTACGGGGTTCTTGGGAAGGAACACCGTACAGCAATCCTGATAAGGAAGCTCGCTGAGCTTATATGTGCCGATCTCCTCTGCAGTCTTCATTATCTCGTATTTGTCCATACCTATAAGAGGTCTGAATACGGGCAATCCGCTTACCGCGTCGTTAGTTACGGTGAGACTCTGAAGAGTCTGACTTGCCACCTGTCCGAGACTTTCGCCAGTTATCAGAGCTCCGCAACCGTTTTTCTCGGCAACTCTCTTTGCAATATCTATCATAATGCGACGCATAATCGTTATCATATAATCAGCGCGGCACTTTTCATGTATAGCAAACTGAATTTCAGTAAACGGAACGACGAACAGCTTTATATCGCCCGCATATTCTGTAAGAACTTCAGCAAGATCGACCACCTTCTGCTTTGCTTGCTCGCTGGTATAAGGGAAACTGTGATAATGGATAGCGCATATCTGCATTCCTCGCCTTGCCATTCTGTATCCCGCTACGGGAGAATCGAAACCGCCGCTAAGAAGAAGCAATCCTTTCCCCGAACAGCCCACAGGCATACCCTGAGCGCAAAGCTCTATATCCCTGAACACGTAAGAATAACCTTTTTCTCTTATATCTATTTTGATTTCTATCTGCGGCTTGTGCAAATCGACTTTATAGCCTTCTCTTCTTTTAAGAACGTATGCGCCTACGTCTGCGCCTATCTGTGCAGAATTCTTGTCAAGAGACTTGTCCGCACGGTTTACCGTGATGCGGAAAGTTGCTTTTGTGTCGGGAGCGTATTCGAGCGCAACCTCGTTGAGAGCCTGATAATCAGTCTCGACTTTTGTAGCGACGCTCAGAGAATGCAGACCGAAAACCTGTTTCATTCTTCTGACTATCTCGTCAGTCAGACTTTCGTCGTAATTCTCGATATAATATCTGTTCTGCGTTCTTACGAATTCGCAATCGATGCCTTGCAGTTTTGCTTTTATATTATCGATAAGAAGTTTTTCAAAATAGCTTTTGTTTCTGCCCTTAAGAAAAATTTCTCCGTATCTCAAAAGTATAACTTTGCTTTTCATATCATACTCTCCTGTATTTGCCCAGCAGTTTAGCGCCGTCTTCAAGCGCGTTTATAAGTGCCGATATATCTTCTTCGTTTGTATTTTCGTTGAAACTTATTCTCAGCGTTCCTTCAGCAAAAGCTCCGCTCAGACCTAAAGCTTTGGGTATTCTTTCAGCGGCTTTTTTAGACGAACAAGCGCTGCCTGTGCCCACGACAATACCTTTGCTTTCAAGGAAATGTAACAATACTTCGCCGCGGATACCGTCGAATGAAAAACTAACTATATGCGCGCCGCTGTTCTCGATATCCGTATTTATCCTCACAAGTTTGCCGAATTTTTCCGTAAGCTCATAGATGAGTTTCTTCTGCAATTCTTTCTGAATTGTAAAGTTCTTGAGAACGTCTGCGCGCACTCTTTCAGCTGCGTAACCGAACGCGCATATCTGAGCAACGTTTTCTGTCCCCGAACGCAGATTCCTCTCTTGTCCGCCGCCGTAAATAAAGGGTTGAAGATTAAGCCTCGGAGAAATATAAAGCGCTCCGATACCTTTCGGCGCATGGATCTTATGTCCGCTTACCGAATAAAGATCAACGCCGAGGTCTTTGACTGAAAAATCCACTTTGCAGAACGCCTGTACGCCGTCGCTGTGGAATACCGCGTCAGGACAACGCTCCTTTACTTCGCGGCACAGCGTCTTGATATCGTTAAGCGCTCCAGTCTCGTTGCAAACGTGCATTATCGAAACGAATACCACGTCTTCGTTGAGAAGTTTTACAAATTCGTAAGTTATCACTCTGCCGAATTTATCGCAAGGCGCGAGGCATAGTTCATACCCCTTATCCGCCATAGCTTTTGCGCAGTTGAACACCGCGGCATGTTCTGTAGCCGATACGATAATGCGCCCCTTTTTACGGCGCGGTCCGCATGTTATCGCAAAATTGTCAGCTTCGCTTCCCGAAGCGGTAAATACGATACTGTCAGCCTGACAGCCTAAAGCTTTGGCGATCTGTTCCCTTGCTCCTTTTACTGCTTTTGCCGCAGTAATCGCAGGAGCATACAAAGCGGACGGATTGAAATATTCGTCCACCGCGTATTTTCTTATTATGTCAACACATTCAGGAAACATTGCCGTAGTCGCGGCATTATCAAGATAAATCATCTTATCTCCTCACATGTAATTCTCAATATCTTCCGCATAATTTTATCACATTACCCCTGCCGCCGCAAGCAATAACGCAATAAATTCGCGCGTATGACATGCGTAGATTATTCAAGCGTTTTTCCGTAAAAAGACAATATAAGCGCAAGCATATAGTCGTCAAGCGCCACAGCATATACTTTTCCGTTCGTTCTGATCAGATATATCCCGGCATCTCCCGGGTAAAGATAGAGCTTTTCGGCGCTATCAAGCAAATTCTGATCACTTTCATTGCAAGACAGAATTTCAAAGTCGCCCGAAAGAAAAAATACGAGTTCTTTCTTGTGCGGATATATTTTAAATACACTCAATCCGTCTTTAAATACATACTTCACGCTGTAAGTCAGTTTTAACGTCGGAAGTCTCAGCGCAAGCATGACCGCAATTCCTGCCGCAAGATATGCAAATTTTATATAGTCTCCGCTTATCGCGCTGACCAAAAAAGCGATATCGACAAGGTCAACACCCAACGCTATCGCTAAAAGCGCAGTTTTAAGAGGTTTCTTTTTATCAAAAACGTATTCGAGGGTGTATGAGTTCATTTCAACGTAAGCACGGTCACACCGTCCTCTCCCTCTCCGTATTTACCAAGCCTGAAAGACTCGATATGCGGATTTTTAGAAAAATAAACGTGCAGTCCGGCGCGTAATGCGCCGCTACCTTTGCCGTGTACAATCCTTACTTCTTTGAGTCCGCATAAAAGCGCTCTGGACAGATAAGAATCCACATTGTAAGACGCTTCGTCAACGGTCTGACCTATAACGTTGAGTTCGTGCGGACAACCTTGCGCGGTGTCAGGCAAAACTCTGCGCTTCAGAGTTTTCTTCTCTTGGGTAATGGTGATCTTTGAAACATCGTTAAAGCCCACGACAGTCGTAAGACTTCCGCACGATACAGTATATCTTTTCTTTCTATCGTCTATTTTTTCGACTTTGGCGGTCGCTTTAAGTTTCTTGACGTACACGCTGTCTCCGACTTTTATTTCTCCGCTTGCTTTTTCAAACCTTTCTTCGACCTCTCCGTCTTCCTTCCTAACGCGGACGCTTTCAAGCTGCTTTCTGCGTTTTCTCGCCTCGAAAAGCGCCTGTTCGTCTCCGCGTTTCAGATCATCGCGCATTTGCTCAATGATCTCATCCGCTTCACTCATGTAATCGCCCAAAAGCTCGTTCGCCTTTTTAGCGAGTTTTTCATCAAGCTTTTTGTTCTTTTCTTCAGCCAGATTTAACAATTCCTGAGCTTTTTTGTATTCTTCGCGCGCTTTTATCTCGAGTTCACGTGCTTTTTCCGCGCTTTCTTCCGCAAGTCTGCGACTGTTCTCTGCGGCGGCTATTATGCTGTCAAAACTCACCTTTTCGTCACTTAACAATTCTGTCGCGCGTTTTGTTATATCTTCGGATAATCCCAGTTTTGAAGCGATTTTTATTGCGTTGGAGCTGCCCGAAACACCGATAAGCAATTTGTAAACAGGCGCAAAAGTCTCTGGATCGAAGTCCATTGAAGCATTGGTTACGCCTTCTGCACGGTAAGAATATTCCTTCAGCTCGTTATAGTGAGTTGTCGTGATGCAACGGCAATTATGCGCAAGCAGATATTCTATTACGGCAATCGCCAGCGCGCTTCCCTCTGCAGGATCAGTGCCTGCGCCAAGCTCGTCAAGCAAGACCAAACTGTTGTCGTCAGCTTCTTTGGTTATCCTTATGAGGTTTACGGTATGAGAAGAAAAAGTCGAAAGATTCTGTTCGATGCTCTGTTCGTCTCCTATATCGCAATAAACGCCGTCAAAAACCGCAAGTCTGCTGTTTTCTTCGCAAGGCACGAACATGCCTGATGATGCCATGAGTGAAAAAAGTCCGACAAGCTTAAGCGTTACCGTCTTTCCGCCGGTATTCGGTCCCGTGATAAGCAGGACTTTGAAATCGTCTCCGAGTCTTACGTCCACAGGAACAACTTTCCTAGGATCGATAAGAGGATGTCTTCCCTTGCGAATATCGATTATTCCTTCATTATTCAGCTGAGGAGCAACCGCCTTTATCTCTCTGGCGTAACGCGCTTTTGCAAAAATGCAGTCAGCTTCCGTAATCAGATTGAAAGACCTTTCTATTCCGTCGACGATCTGAGACAACATAAACGAAAGAGACTGAAGGATCACGGCTATTTCATTCTGCTCGTCGCTTAAAAGTCCTCTGAGTTCGTTATTGAGTTCAACCACCGCAAGCGGCTCGATAAATACCGTCGCTCCCGTTGACGATCTGTCGTGAACAAGACCGGGTATCTGTCCCTGGCACTCGCTTTTTACAGGGATAACGTATCTGTCGCCGCGCATCGTAACGATATTGTCCTGAAGATACTTAGAATATCCGCCGCTGATATATCCGTTGAGTTTTTGTTTTATCTTGTCGTTAGTACGACGTATCGCGCCTCTTATTTCCCTGAGTCTTGCAGAAGCGCCGTCATAAAGCTCGTTTTCATTCATAACGGACTCTGTAATTCTTCTTTCGGCTTCGCTGTCAGTAAACATATTACGCGCATACTCCACTATAAGCGGACATTCGCCGTCAGGAATTTTTGACATTGAAATTTTAAAGTTTTTGGCGCAGTTCAGAACTCTTGCTATCTGCAAAAGAGCTTTACAGCTCAAAGTTGCGTCTTTTCTGAGCGCATCAATATATTCTGAGATGTCATCGATTGAAAATGAAGGCGTTGAGCAGTATTCGTATGCAACTCTGTCAGCCTGTACGGTACGCTCAAGCAAATCTGCCGCCTTTTTAAAATCGTTTTCAGGTTTAATGTTCAGAACAATATCGGCGGCAGGGCGCGAAAATACGTAGCCGCTGAGTATTTTTAAAATTTTATCGAATTCAAGTGATTTGAGTTCTTTTTCAGAAGTCATAAGCCGCCTTTACGCACTCTTTGCGTAAAAGCGCAAAAAGAGCGAAATTATTTAACTCCCCTGAAAAGATGCGCACAGTTCGAGCCGCTCTGAGACACGCCGCCTTGCGTAACGCTTTTTACAACATCAAGGGGGGTACGATTACAGTTTACCATATTTATATACAAATTGTAACGTATTTTATCAGCTTTAGCCGATATATCTACGATTGCAGGATTGTGCAACTCAAAATAACAACGTCTGATCCTCGTTCTCTTTATCAGATATTCTGCAACTTTGTCGCGATAAGTGTAATCGCCGTTGTATGCGCAGCTGTCGCAGCTGCATCCCGTTGAAACCTGCACAGGACAATGACAGAAAGTCATTACGGGAAGAATGCCGTATGCGTAGACAAATCCGTTGCTGTTTATATCATCTATTTCCTGCAGAGTAAGTTCAGGCGAATATATCGCGCTGTCGACTCCGCTGATCTCACTGAAATGCGAATTGAATACATTAAGTCTTATCCCTGCAATAGCCTTAAGCGAATACTTTTTAGCAAGCCACAGACTGTAATAATTTTCACATATAAGTCCGGCGATTTTGTCTTTACATTTAACTATGACGTCTTCGATAATCTTCATTTCAGCCCATCTTACGATCGGAGGAAGGTGAAGATACACAGAAAAAGTATTCTCAATTAAGCTCAAAAATATATCTATCTTTGAAAGAAACTGGCTAAAATCATATATTTGATAACTAATTGCAATATTTTTATCGCAGAGCTCTCTAAAGACGTCGAAGCTGTCAGTATTTACTATTATTTGCCTTATCTTTTCATTATCCGACACTTTTGCAGGCTTGATATAGTTTGAAAAATCACACCTTTGCATTGTATCCTGATAATCATTCAAAAGACTGTCGCAAAGCATTGACACCGCTTCTCTTCTCATTTCGTTGAGCTGAGACTTGGGCATAAAAATGCATTTGTCAGACAAATCGATCTCGGCAGAATCGCATACAAAAGGAGTGTCTCCCAGCTTGCATAAAGACGCACTGATATCCTCTTTTGTAAGAGGTCTGCCTGTCGCCTGCTGAGCTTTGCCTGAAACTTTTATTTCTGCGTTGCCGCGTCTTGCCGTAATTTCAACCCCGTAATCGTCGCTGACTTTGAATGACAGATTTATCGGTAGTTTTTTCAACAATATTTCCTCTTCTGCGCTTGCAGAATCAAGAGTACGTCTCACCTCTGCGCCAATCGGAAAACTTCCTTTTGCCGCAAGTTTATATGTGTTCTTATCTGATTTGACGATTTTTACACCGAATCCGCCCGCTTCTTCGCCCTTGTAAAGAATTTTAAGGCCGTCTCCGTCTCTCAAAGGCTCTGTTGTTTTTACAGTAACACCCGACTTGTCGCAGGCAATTATTCTGCCCACAGATACGCCGATATTACTCTGCACCTTGGGAGACATAATTGACTTTGTGTCGTCGTAAATGTATCCGCTTGTAAATTCACCGCGATTGAACGCTTTTTTAAGCTCGAGAATAATGTTGTTATCCGCTTTAGCGCCGTCAATCACCTTTCTGTACTGCGACACTACGGTTGAAACGTAATGCGGTTGCTTGAGTCTGCCTTCTATTTTAAGGCTATCAACGCCTATTTTGCGCAGATCGTCAAGTTTAGTTATAAGACATTGCTCCGAAGGCGAAAGCAGATAACCTTCTTTGCCTGAAAGAGAGCTTTTATAAGGAAGTCTGCAAGGCTGATTGCATCTGCCGCGGTTACCGCTGTCTCCGCTCATCATCGAAGATAAAAGACATGAGCCGCTGTAACTTACGCAAAGCGCGCCGTGCACGAAGTATTCAAGTTCAAGATCAGTATTCTGCTTTATTGCGATTATATCTTCCCTTGCAGTTTCTCTTGCCACTACAACGCGTGAAAAACCTTTGCTTTGCAGAAAAAGCGCGCCTTCCAAGTTGTTCACGCCCATCTGCGTACTTGCGTGAAGCGGCACATTATATTTATAAAACACGCTCAAAGCGCCTAGATCTGCGATAATGAACGCATCCGCGCGCGTGCAGGCACTTACGTACTCGTCAAGCTTTTTGAGTTCTTTTTCCTTTATTGCGGTATTGAAAGCAATATAGACCTTTACCCCGTGAAGGTGGCAAAGGTCTATATATGTGTTTATGTTTTCAGTTGTAAATCCGACCGCTTTCGCACGGGCGTTAAACCCGTCAACCCCCAAGTACACCGCGTCCGCGCCGCTGTTGATTGCGGCGTAAAGAGAGCGTATGCTACCTACGGGTGCAAGCAGTTCCATAATTCCGTTATCTGAGAGCCGCGCCCAGCTGAGACGTGAGCTTTATAAGCACTCTTTCCACTTTAGAGCTTACCTCTTCGTCAGTAAGCGTTCTGTCAGTAAGTCTGAACACCATATTTACGGCAACGCTCTTCTTGCCTGCGCCGATAGCTTCGCTGCGATAGATATCGAATATACGCGCGCTCTTCATCATAGAGCCGCCGGCGCTCGTAACGCATGAAAGCAGTTCCGCCGCCGTAACGCTCTCGTCAACGGTAACGGCGATATCTCTTTCAACGGGCGGATATTTACCTATTTCTTCAAACTTATAGCCCTTTTTGCGGTATTTTTCAACGCTTGCAAGATCTATTTCAGCAATATACAGTCTTTCTTTTACGTCAAGAGGCGCTGAAACGGACGGATGAACTTCTCCGACGTAACCGATGCTGAACTTGCCGATAAACAGCTCAGCGCTTCTTCCGCTGTGCATATAAGGACGTTCTGAACGCTTATAAGTTACGTTGAGGCCGTATTTGTAAATAATGCGTTTTACGACTTCGTTCACAGTATAGTAATTCTCGTCCTTGCCGTAAGCGCCTATCACAAGACGCTCTCTTTCTTCAGGCTGTTTGTCAACGGGAACGCTTTCAGGCAGATACACGTTGGCAACCTCGAAGAAACGCGCGCCTTTATTGCTCTTGAGAACGTTGGACGCAAGAACGTTAAGCATGCTGTAAGCAAGGTTTGTTCTCATGACGGACATATCTTCGCCGAGAGGATTGAGGATAGTAACGCATTTTCTTGCAGGATCGTCTTCAGCAAGTCTCAGAACGTCAAATCCCTTAGGAGAAGTGAACGAATAAGTCAGAGTCTCGCTGTAACCGTTGTTTACGCATATATTCTTTACCGTGTCGACGACTTTCTGATCATCGGTCTTGCCGCCGACGGTCTGCTTGCCTTTATCCATAAGAGTTTCGACGATATTGTCATAGCCGTAAAGTCTTATGATTTCTTCTGCCAAGTCGTTAGCATTCTCTATATCGTCGCGGAAAAGCGGAGCTTTGCAGACAAGAGTGTCTCCGTCTAGCACTGTTTCTATCTGAAGGCTGTTGAGTATGCTTACCATTTTATCGCGCGGTACGACAATGCCAAGAATATCGTCGATTCTGCTTGCTTCTACGCGCAAAGTCTTCTGAGTAAGATCTGCATTGCAGCAATCTACAACGCCCTTTGCGATCTTGCCGTAGCCGTATTTATAAACAAGCGTAAGCGCACGCATAAGACCCATTCTCTGACTCTCGAGATCTATGCCTCTTTCATATCTGAAAGAAGAATCTGAATGAAGATTGAGCGTTCTTGCCGTGCGGCGGATATTGTCGCGCGCGAATTTTGCGCTTTCAAAAATAATATCCTTGGTATTTTCGTCCACACAGCTGTTGTTGCCGCCCATAACGCCTGCGATAGCGCAAGGCTTCTTGCTGTCGCAAATGGCAAGCATAGTGTCATTCAGAGTGTATTCCTTATTGTCGAGAGCGACGATTTTTTCACCGTTTACGGCACGTCTGGCAACTATAGAAGAATCTTCCAGCTTGTCCGCGTCGAACGCATGCATCGGCTGACCGATCTCTATAAGCACATAGTTGGTTATGTCGACGAAGTTGCTTATCGGGCGCAGACCTACGCTTTTAAGTCTTTTCTGTATGATTTCAGCCGACGGGCAAATCTTTATATCTCTTACCGCCGCCGCCATATACCTCGGGCAAAGCTCGCTGTCCTCTACGCGGACTTTGACATAATCGTTCACATTTCCTTCAGCTTCGCATTCAAAGCCGATTTCAGGCATTCTGAGCGGTTTGCCGAGAACGGTCGCAACTTCTCTCGCTATGCCGAGAACGCTGTTGCAATCGCTTCTGTTGGCGGTTACGCCGATATCGAGAATTATATCGTCATTGCCGAGTATCACGTTCATATCTGTGCCGAGAGGATATTTTTCCTCATTCATGATAAGAATGCCGTAAACTCCTGCGCCTTTGTATTCTGCTTCAGTCAGCTTGAGCTCTTCGCCCGAGCACAGCATACCGCATGACTCAACGCCGCGCAGTTTACCTTTCTTGATCACCTGACCGGTGGGAAGCAAGGAATTGTCCATAGCAACCGGCACAAGGTCGCCTTCTGCAACGTTCTGCGCGCCAGTTACTATCTGCACGGTCTCTTTTGCGCCTACGTCGATAGCGCATATCTGCAGTTTGTCCGCATCTGGGTGCTTTGTGAGTTTAACTATCTTGCCGAGCACAACGTTCTTCATTTCAGAAGCCTTGTCGATTATCTCCTCGACTTCGAAACCTGCTGCAACAAGTTTGTCCGCAAGCGCGTGAACGTCTATATCTATATCAACGAAATCTTTAAGCCAATTCAAAGATACTTTCATATTACACCTCTCTTATCTGAAACTCTTGAGGAATCTTGCGTCGTTTTCGAACAGAATTCTCATATCGGGTATGCCGTACTTTATCATGGTGATACGTTCAATGCCCATACCGAAAGCGAAGCCGCTGTATTCGTTGCTGTCAATGCCGCAGTTTTCAAGAACTTTGGGATTGACGATACCCGCGCCGAGAACTTCTATCCAGCCCGTACCCTTGCAAAGACGGCAGCCCTTGCCGTGGCACTGAGAACAGGTAACGTCAACTTCGACGCTGGGCTCGGTAAACGGGAAATACGACGGACGGAATCTTATCTTGGTATTCTTGTCAAACAGCTCTTTAGCAAACAGCGAAAGTATGCCTTTGAGGTCGCAGAGAGTGATGTTCTTGTCTACGACAAGACCTTCTATCTGCTGGAACATAGGGCTGTGGGTCGCGTCGTCGTCAGGACGGTAAACCTTGCCGGGAACGACTATTCTTATCGGCGGTTTTTTGTCAAGCATTGTTCTTACCTGAACGGGCGAAGTGTGCGTTCTGAGCAGCATTTCGTCACCGAGGTAGAAGGTGTCCTGCATATCTCTTGCCGGGTGATCCTTGGGGATATTGAGCGCCTGGAAGTTGAAGAAGTCGAGTTCGACCTCAGGTCCTTGCGCAACTGAAAAACCGAGTGATGTAAATATATCCACTATTTCGTTCTTTACAAGCGTGCAGGGATGAAGACTGCCGAGGCTGACATCAGCAGGCTCGTAAGTAACGTCAATGCTCTCTTTGAGCATCTTTTCTTCAGTCTCTTTAGCTTTGAGCGTCTTTTCTTTGCTCTCTGCAGCGCCGGTTATAGCGTCTCTCGCTTCGTTTACATAGCCGCCGATTACAGGTCTCTGATCGGCAGGCACATCCTTCATACCGCGAAGAAGCGCGGTGAGCTCTCCGCTCTTGCCAAGATATTTTACTTTGACTTTTGCAAGATCGGCAATGCTTTCACAGCTTTCTACAGCTGCAAGCGCTTCGCTCATAAGGCTCTCGATTTTCTCTTTCATAAGTCCTCCGTTATAAAAAAAGAACGTCCCCGTATATTAGGGCGTTCTCACGCTGTACCACCTAAATTCGTCCGCGTAAACAATAAAACGCAGACCTCGTTGCGGCTATAACGCGCCACCGCAATCCCCTACTGAAATTCAAGGACTGAGCTGACGGGCGAATTCCCCTGCCGCAAACCGAATCGTCCTTTCAGCGTATCAGACGAAATCTCTGTCGGAAGCATTGCAAGGCACGTTCCCGTGTCGTAGCTTTTATATCATTCTACAATAAAAAAACGTTTACGGCAACTGTTTTGTAGTTGAAATATCGAAAACGCCCTGATTTTGAAGATAAAACTCAGGCACGTCGCCTACTATGACGTTTTCGCAAAGTAAAAAAGAACTTTCGCAGAAGACGTCTTTTGCGTAAAGCGGCAGCACTACGTTTGCAGACGCAACTATGTCTATGTAAAGACTGTGCCTGACCTGATTTATGCCTACGGTAACGAATTCAGAACGGAAATTGCATTCCGCAATCCCAACGGTTTCAACTTCTATTTTAACGTCTTTTCCGCTATCACCGAGAAGCAATATACCGCTGAACGCTCCCAAAGGCACGTCCACTCCGTCAACTGTTATTGCCTGCATTTCATTCAGTGCGACAGTGCTTATAAAACTCATAACGTTGTTGATCTTGAGCATATCAACGCTTATAAGGTTTATTTCACCTGCCGAATTGTATGTTATATTGACAAGATCAGAATATCCCAGAGCCGTCAGCTCTTCAACAGTTTCCTGATAAGCGTTGTTAAGCGCGCGCACAGCCTCGCCGCGAATAGAATAATACGCCTTATCCGTAACAAGCGGCACGATGTTGGAGCGCACGTAGATCAGTGCTCCGACAATGACTGCGATTATTATAATAAGCGCAACGATCTTTTTAATATTCTTTTTTCTTTTACAGCGGCAATATGACACGATATATTATATGCAGGTCAATTCTCACAGCGATACAAAAAATAGGCGGCAAACGCCGCCTAATATCTTACAATTGAATATCAGGTGCTTTTGGGTTTCGATTTCGATATCAGAGCTATTATAAAGCCGAAGGCAATTGCGGCTGTCAGCCCTGCCGCCACTGCGGCAAGTCCGCCCGTACAAGCCTGATACAGACCTAGCTTTGCGCCCTCTATCGCTCCTGCGGCAAGCGATTTGCCGAAGCCTGTTATAGGGATCGTTATTCCCGCTTTGCCGAACTCTTCGATGTATCTGAAAAGCCCTACAGCTTCGAGAAGCGCGCCTGCGAGCAAGAATGTAACAAGCACTCTTGCAGAAGTCATTCTTGTTTTATTTATAAGTATCTGCCCGACCGAACACACAAGTCCGCCCACGGCAAACACTTTAAGATAGGTAAGAAAAATTTCCATAAATTCACCCTTTACAACTGAATTACATTTCTATAGCCACAGCGTGCGCGATAGCAGGTATGCTTTCTCCCTGAAGCGAAGAATCCTTTGACAACATCGCGCCTGTCGGAACAAGCAGAATGCGCTTGAGTCCGCCCTCTTTCATAGTTTTATATAGATAACTGCAGAATACAAGGCTGCTGCAACCTGCACCCGAGCCGCCGAGACCGCATTTCTGTCTGTCTTTAAAAATCATACAGCCGCAATCGTTTATCTTGTCTTTTATCGCTCCGCATTCCTGCTCAAGCATACTGCAAAGAAGTTCTCTGCCCAGCTTACCCAGATCGCCCGTAACGATAAGGTCGTAATAATCAGCCGAAACGCCGCGCTCTTTAAGGTGCGCCGTAATCGTATCGTATGCGGCAGGAGCCATAGCCGCGCCCATATTATTGGGATCGTCAAGTCCCATATCTATTACCTTGCCAAGAGTAAACCCTGTGATCTTGGGGCATTTGAATTTGGGTCTTTCAGACGTCAGCATTGCGCAACCTACGCCCGTAACCGTCCACTGAGCCGTGGGAGCAGGCTGAGTGCCTAGCTCTAACGGGAAACGGTATTGCCTCTCAGCGGTGGCAAAATGCGAACTCGTACAGCATATTACCTTGTTTGCGCCGCTCTCTAAAAGTACTGCACCTGTTGCAAGCGCCTGTCCGAAAGTTGCGCACGCGCTGTAAAGTCCACAGAAAGGTATATCGAATTCCCTTGCAGAAAATCCCGAAGGGACAAGCTGATTGAGAAGATCTCCGCCTATGATCGCGTCTATATCTTCAGGCTTTGAGTCCGAGCTTTTCAGAAGATGCTCTATAGCGTGCTTTCTCAGCTTGATTTCAGCCTTTTCGTGCGATTTACAGCCGAATTCGCTCTCGTCTATAACGTAGTCGAAAAAGTCTCTGAGCCTTCCTTTTCCTTCGTCCACGCCCGCAATCGTAGCCGTATAAGCGATATATACTTTTTTATCGAGGATATAAGTCTGTCTTCCCTTTTTCATCAGAACAACCCAATAATATAATAGACGACTCCGATAACGACCGAAGCGCATACGCCCGACACGATGACCGGTCCGGCAATTGAGAACATCTTTGCCATAAGTCCGAAAACAATGCCCTCTTTGTTATACTCGATCGCAGGCGAGACGACAGAGTTTGCAAAACCGGTTATGGGCAATACAGAGCCTGCGCCGGCATAATATCCTATCTTGTCGTACACGCCTAGACCGGTAAGAAGGCTACCTAAAAAGATCATTACAACGCCCGTAAGCGCGCCGATTTTCTTGTCGTCGAACGCAGGCAAAAGCACCTTAAGCAAATCTGAAAAAGCCTGACCTATCATACATATAAGTCCGCCTATTGCAAAAGCGCATAATATCGTTTTGCCTTCTTTGGTTTTAGGCGTTGTCTCTTTGACTAATTCCCCGTATTCCTTCTTGTCCATCTGCATTTACCTCTCCTGACGGTCTCTTAAGCGGAAAGACCGATTCTTTATATTCGTTATAACCTTCGCTGTGGTTTTGTTTCATTCAGACACCTCCGCTTTTAATAATGGTATTATTTGCCTGTTTCGCAATTTTATCCGTAAAAAAAGCGGCGGATAACCGCCGCGTCGAATATGTTTGAAATCAGAACGATATAGACCAGTACATCGGCGCTTGCCTGAAAAGCACTATCTGAAGACACATAAAAAACGTATCGACAACGATCCACAGACCTAAAGTGCTGCACACCGCGCGAACAACGCCGTAATCTCCTTTGCTCTTCAGCGCGTGAATTGCAGGTCTCATAGCGTATTTATAAAGCACATAAGCGCCTGTGCCGTACCCAAGAGTTGAAAACAGACTAACGTATTGAGTAAGGTGAAGAGGTTGATTTGAGTAGTTCCAGAGTTTAACGCCGAAAAGCAGCTCCCACAGATTGCCTATGATAAACTCTCCCGCAAATACCGCAAAACATATCAGCGAATAGGTAAATATGTTTGAAAGCACTTTGCTTTTGGCTGTTTTTTCTTTGAATATTCTTACGCCGAACAAGCTGAGATCGTCAGGATCACCTACCATCGCGTGGAGAGCTATCGGCACCATGGCATACGGAGAAATAAACGGCAGAATGTGAAAACGGCAGTCTATTCTGCCTGAAGATATGAGTTTTACCGTGTTTTCTGCAATCCAGCCAACAAAAGCAGTAGCAATTCCGATGACGTAAAGATAAACGAATTCAACTCCGCATACAGAAAATTTCGTTTTATTTTCAAATTCGTCTTCTGAAAGACAAAACGAAACTTCTTTTTTAAACGTTTTCAACGCATACGCGTTTTCGTAACAATACATTTTATCCCTCACGATACATTTTATGCCGCGCGCAAAAGTAAGTTCTCAGTCAGAAATAAATATTAAGCGGCAGAAAAAGCAAGTTGTTTTTCAGATCGTTTAAATGTTATTTAATATAGATTAATCGGATATTAAAGAAATCTTATTTTAGCGCCATTCAATGTAAAATCGAGGTATAATTATCAAAAAACGCTTTTTCAGACTCAAATTCAAGTCCGTTATATAAAAAATGCGGCGCAATCGCCGCAGTATTATCAGGCAAGAGCCTTCTTCATTTCACTTATTATTTTGCTTTCGATGCGCGAAACCTGAACTTGAGAAACGCCCAGTATCTTTGCAATTTCGCTCTGTGTTTTATCCTTGAAATATCTCAAAACGATAACCGTCTTTTCGCGCGAAGGCAAAGTTTTTATAAAGTCTTTCAGGATCATTCTGTTTATCATATCGTCGCCGTTCTCACCTGTAGCCAGCTTGTCCATAACGCATTGAGAATTGTCGTCGTCGTATTTTTCGTAAAGCGATACGGGATATTTACTGCTGTCCATTGCAAATACGACTTCCTGCGGCTCGACCCTCAGCTTTTCCGCCAGGTAATCGACTGACGGCGCGTCGCCGTGCTCCTGCTTGTACTCGCTGGTTATCTGCTGTATTTTGAGTGAAGTCGACTTCAGGGCGCGACTCACCTTGATTGCTCCGTCGTCGCGTATGAAGCGCTTTATTTCGCCTGCGATCATTGGCACGGCATAAGTTGAAAACCTGACGCCGAAAGACACGTCGAAGTTGTTTATAGCTTTGACCAGTCCCATTGCGCCCAGCTGAAGCAAATCGTCGTATTCTATCATTTTATTGCGATAGCGCGCCGCGATAGATTTTATAAGCGGCATATTGTGAACGATCAGCTTTTCTTTTGCGCTCTCGTCTCCGCCCTGAGCCGCAACGATGAGTTCGACAGTCTCTTTGTAATCAAGCATCAAGCAACCTCTTTTCCGATATTTTTTACCATCGTAACCGTCGTACCTTTACCTGGCGTGGAGTCCACGCGCATTTCATCCATAAAAGTCCCCATCAGAGTGAAGCCCATACCGCTTCTTTCTTCTTCGGGCTTAGTCGTAAAGAACGGCTCCATAGCTTTTTCAACGTTTTCGATGCCCTTTCCGCCGTCGCTGATAATTATTGACAATTTTCCGTCGTCTACACACAGATCGAGATATACATAATTGCCTTTTTTACATTCATAACCGTGTATAACGCAGTTGGTAAACGCTTCTGATACCGCCGTTTTGATGTCCTCTATCTGCTCCACAGTCGGATTGAGTTCTACGCAGAAAGCGGCAACGGTGCTTCTGATAAAAGCGTCGTTTGCGATATCGGCTGAAATTTTGATATAAAGTTTATTCATAATAACCTCACAGATTGATTTTTTGAATGATTGAGTATATGCCCGCCAGCGACAGAATTTTGTCAACCTGCGGTCTGGGCGACGATATATATATTCCCGCGCCCGAACGTTTTAAAATCTTGTACCTGCCCAAAAGCATACCTATACCCGTGCTGTCCATAAAAGACAGACGCGAAAAATCAAAGACGAAATTTCTGAATCCGCCTGCGGATATGCGTTTGTCAAGTGCTTCGCGCACCTGAGAGGCAGTATGCTCGTCCAACTCACCGTCCAGCTCAGCGACGACGGCGTCTCCTTTGTTTAAAATATTCAGCTGCATAGTATTCTCCTTTAATAATTTAAAAATATTATAATGCAGGCTGAATGTCGAAAAATTATCTTGTTTGAAGCGTTTTGTCGAATAAAGAAAAATCCGCCTATCAGCGGATTTTAATCGTTTTTTATTTCTTCTACACAGATTTTATATCTGCTTCCGTCGGCGAAAGCAATTTTAAAAGTGTGATCTTCTCTTTTTAAATCGCAAATAAACAGTTCTTTGAAAACACAATCGAGTTCATGACAAAAATCGTCAATAGAAATATAGTCTGAAACATATCGGTAACGCGTATCAATTTTAATTATCATAATTCTATTTTACATATCATTATTAGTAAACACAAGTATTTTCAACAACTGATTGCAATAATTTACTTAAACTCAGTCTCAAAAGGTGCTTGTATGAACAGAATAGCGTATTTTTCTGAATGTTTAAGAGATTTAATGATTGAAAAGAATATTTCTGCCGCTGCATTGTCTTCTGAAAGCGGCGTGAATGTGTCGAGAATTTACGATTATCTTTCAGGAAAAGCTCCTGCAACTCACAACGCTGTTAAAATCGCACAAGTGCTTGAGTGCACTCTAGATTATTTATTCGGGTTTGAAAGCGAATACGAGGTATGCAAAGAATATACTCTTACGTCTGACTGCACTCAAAGATTCAGAGAAGCGGTTGAAAAAAGCGGCAAAACAAGATATCTTATATCTCAAGAAACAGGAATGACCCAAACTCAGCTTTCCAACTGGTATCTAGGCAAACAGATACCCAAACTCATAAGCCTTGTCGATTTAGCGGATTATTTCAACTGCTCTTTAGACTATCTCGTAGGAAGATAAACGGTTGTTATTATAATATCTTTGCGGCAATTCATTATATCATTGACTTGCCGTTTTTTATGAGATATAATATAGATAAATTTCTATATGAGGATTTATATGCAGGAAGAAAAAATATCGTCAAGATTAAAAGCGCTTGCCGACCCGGTCAGACTTCAGATCATTGAAATGCTGAGCGGAGGAAAAATGTGCGCTTGCAAAATACTGGAAAAATTTTCTATGACTCAGCCGACATTATCCTACCATATGAAAATACTCGCTGAATGCGGACTTGTCATCGTGGAAAAAGACTGGAAATGGAGTTATTACACTCTGAATCCCGTTGCTTTAAATGAAATATCCGTTTTTTTCACTAATTTATCTCAGGAGGAAACAAAATAATGAACTGCGTTAATTACGATTCTTGCCCGTGCCCCAAGGTATCATGCCCCAATCACGGATATTGCTGCAAATGCGTTATAAAACATAAAAATACCGACAGTCTGCCCTATTGCCTTTTTGAAGACAACGGCGGAGACAAAAGCAACCGCAACTACTACAATAAACTGAAAAAAAGATTTGAATGCGAGGGCAACAATGACTAATACAGAAAAGTTTTCTCTTATACGCGAAGCCGTACTGAAAGAGACAAGCAACGATCCCGTAGAAATTGCAAAGAACGTTATGAAAAACGCATTTGTGTCCATACACGGTCCTGAGCACCATTTTCTCGACGGAGCTGCATTTATCGTAGCTTACAACAACGCCGGCGGAAACGCAGACGTTGACAAATATCTTGACGAACTTGAAAAACGTGCAGCACAGATGCCCGGAGCGATGTGCGGTTACTGGGGAGTCTGCGGCGCAGTCGCTTCAGTCGGCGCGGCGCTTGCGATAATCCACGGCACAGGTCCGTTATCTACAGACGAATTTTATAAGGACAATATGAAATATACTTCATCCGCCATTTCTGCAATGAGCATTACAGGCGGAGCGCGCTGTTGTAAACGCCACGCTTTCACTGCTCTCTCTCTGGGCGCTGAATTCGTAAAGAAAAACTACGGCATAAATATGAATGTTAAGCCCTTCAGATGTGAATTCTCTCAGTTCAATCAACAATGCAAGAAAAGCGATTGTCCTTATTTTAATAAGTCTGATGTATGATAATATAAAAACGCAAAAAAACAGCTGTCGCATTTTGCGACAGCTGTTTTTTCTACTTTATGTCTTTATAAAAAGGATACCTTGTCTTGTCCTCTTCTTGAGCATATCTCTTGACCCTGCAAGGCACGCCCATAGCAACGGCGTTGGCAGGGATCGACTTGGTTACCACGCTTCCCGCGCCGATAACGGCATTGTCGCCGATAGTTACGCCGCCCAGGATTATGCTTCCCGTGCCAATCCATACATTGTTGCCAACCGTGATAGACTTTGCGATCTCTACTCCCTTCTTACGCAGTTCAGGATCTACGGGATGCTCAGCGGTGGTGAATGTGCAATTGGGACCGATAAACACGTTGTCGCCGAACTTTACCGGCAATCCGTCCTGAATAAGCATGTTGTGATTGGCATAAAAGCTGTCTCCTACGTGTACGTTATAACCGTAATCACACCAGAACGGGGGCACGATTATCACATCCTTGCCCATGCTTCCAAGAATATCTTTAAGCATAGCGCTCTGCGTTTCTCTGTCATTGGGATTGAGTTTGTTATACTCGAAACATTTATCCTTACACTTTCTTATCTGCTCTTCATACGCAGGATTGTAACAACCCTGAAAGAACATATTTTCGGGCACAAAAGGTCTTTCCATAATATTGCTCCTTTGCTTCATAGCATTATATTAAACTATACAACCGTTTTCGAGTTTTATCGTTCTGTCAAACTTCTTTGTGATCTCAAGGTCGTGAGTTGCAACAATAAGCGTTGTACCGTATTCCTTTACAAGGCTTATAAGAACGTCTGTTATCTCGTTTGCAGTGTTTCTGTCAAGCGCTCCCGTAGGCTCGTCTGCAATAATGAGTTCAGGATTCTTTATCATAGCGCGCGCAATAGCGACTCTTTGCTTCTGTCCGCCAGACAGCTCGCGTACCTTTCTGCCTTTCAGCTCGGATATCCCGAGTTTTGCAAGTGTTTCATCAATTCTGCTTTCTGCTTCCTTTGCTTGTTTTTTGTCTCTCAGAAAGCAAAGCGCAAGCTTGATATTTGCCTCGACCGTGCTGTCGCTGAGAAGTCCGTATTGCTGAAAGACAAAACCTATCTTATCCGCGCGCAATCCGGCAAGCCCGTCTACGCCTAGCTTAGTAACGTCCTGACCTGAGAATATATATCCTCCGCTCGTCGCGTTGTCCATCGCTCCGATTATATGCAAAAGCGTGGATTTTCCGCTTCCCGATACACCGACAAGAGCAACGGATTCACCTTTATTCAAGGTAAGATTGATCCCTTTAAGCGCAAAAACCTGATTATCTTTGCCCTGATTATAGTATTTTATCAGGTCTTTTACAACAATTATTTCAGACATTGTCCGTACCTCCCAAAAGGTCTTTGAGCACGTTTGAATTCTTCACAGCAAAAACGTCCGCAAGCGTATTCAAGGCAAACAATGCGACGTAAACCGCAAAAGTTATCGCGTGTCCTGAAAATGTGAAAAACTTTATTCCGTCTTCTTTGAGTTGATTTATATCGAGTATCAAAACGATAAAGAATCCAATAACAAAAGCTGACCCGTAAACAGTCGAATCGTATGCTGTTACTGATTTTGCCAGCAACTTTTTTGTTGCGCCCAGAGCTACCGATACTTGATAAAATCGTGAGTTTCTGCCGTAGCTGACAACGCTCTGAACCGCAACTGTAAATATATATAGCGCTAATGCCGCCGCAGCAATGTAGCCGAAGATAGTCAGTGCGTCGGAATTGCTCTGTTCTGCAGTTGATCCTGTCTGAAGAATGCATGAAAAGCTCAGATTGAGAAGAATATATACCGCCACGAGTTCAATCGCCACAGTTACAGCATAAACGATATTCTTTTTCAGCATATAAAGATAAATATCTTTCATTCTGCCCTCCTCAGACTTACTGCAGGCATGTTTTTTGCCTGTCTGTAGCAAGAAACAGCCGTGCCGATAAATGCTCCCAGAGTATTTATCGCAACGATAGCAACTGCGCCTCCTGCGGACAGGTAAACGCTTTTTTCAAGTACTGTACTATTCGATGCAATTGCAAAATCGACTCCTATACCTGTAAGAGCCGCAACAAAAGCGATCATCAGCGACGGAAGAGACATTGCGAGCACGAGTTTTGCAGTCGATATCCCGAGTATCTTGAATATTGCATAGAATTTATCTCCTGCCTTAACAAAGGCGTTTAAAAGTATAGCAATATTCACCGTAAACAAAACGCATACAACGATTGACAGCACCAGAAAGCCGAAAATATATTTTTCTTTTTCAGGAAGACGCGCGCTTATTCCGACTGACGCCGCTAATTTCTTAAGATTTGAATTTGAAATCTCTTTTTCTGTGTACACTGCATATATGATTCTGTCGTAAGTTGCTCTCAGTTCCTCGCAGTCAACCACAAGCGGAGTGCAGGTTATTCCGTCGGAATTTATTATGTCTTCAACGCCTGCAACAAGATACTCCACACCGTTAAGAAGCACTGTCTTTCCTATGTCTATCTGATTTTCAGAAAAATTTACATCTAAAGAACTGACTATCATCAATTTGTTTTCTTTTTCAACGTCTTCTGCCGTGATGTATTTTTCTGCACCGGGATACATTTTAAGATCGTCCGCACTTGAAATGCGTCTGACGGAATACTCTTTAAAATAGTCTCCTGCGCTTATTTCGTTGTAATAATCATCATAAAAATACTCTGACGAAACAAAATCATATTTGCTGAAATAGTCTGCAAAAACCTCTTCTTTTAATATATTCCCGTTCTTTCCGTAAAACCTGTACACGTAAAGCCCTTCATCAGTCATAACGCTGTCATAACCGAATGCTAACCCGAGTCTGAAAGTATATGCGGTAAAAACAGAAGAAAAAAGTACGATGACAAATATCAGCGCAACAAAAATCTTTTTACTGAAAGTGTATTTAGCTATTGATTTATACATTTCTGTCATAATTTCGCCCGATAAAACCATTATATATGAATTGCTTAACAGTGTCAATCATGACGTCGAACCGCATTTTGACTGTTTACAATACACCTCTGATATTGTATAATTAAATTATAATTATTCGGGAGGTAATTAAATTGAAAAAGTCTTTTATTATATTAACCGTGATATTGATTACATTATCATTGTGCACGGTAATGTTCATGGCATGTACGCCTGAAAACGAGAACCCCGGCGGCTCTTCAAACAACATAAGCTACAAAGTAAGTACTCAGAAAGACGACGTATTCGGAGATTATTACAGTCTGCGCGCGGATAAGTCCCTTACGACCGCAGGAAACACCGTAAACGTTACCGTGTCTGACCTTTGGGACTTCCTCTCTGTTGACAAGGTCTTCGCAAACGAAACCGAATGCACTAAAGGCTCAGACGGCAAATATTCTTTTGAAATGCCGGCAACAGACGTTACCGTTACCGCCACATTCAAAGTCAATATCATTACCGAAAGAGAGGACGGAATGAAATGGGAAAATGCTTCAGAACTTTCATCAGGCACCACTCTTTCAGGCGGAATCGAGGTAAATTTCGGCTCAACACCTATACTCAATTCAGTATACGCTAATCCTGACGGATACTCTACAATGACTTACGCAAAAGTCATTTCAACCAATCAGGACGTAATTCCTGATGACGCAGTAAGACGCATTGAACCGCAGACCGGCAGCAACGGTGCTTACGCCGTATCTGCCTGGATATCTTTTGACGTTACCAAAATATCAGAAGGCAAAACGATTCTGATCTTTATAGACACCGACAACGACAGAGCTATTACCGTTGAAGTGAATGTAATATAAAAAAACATGGCTGGAGACATAATCTCCAGCCATTAACTAATTATTTAAACATTTCATCATTCCAAATCAACCTTACAAGATTTATTATCAACTCAATTCTTTCAGTTATTTCTTGCTTCCCAAATAAACTGTAAGATTTGAAATTTAAATTGTTCTCACATATAAATTTCAGAAATCTTGGATTGTTTATATATGCAGACGCTCCTAAAGATTCTGAATATATATTCCCTTCATTTGAACAATATTTCATAAGTTTCCTATCATATGTAGCATCGTTTAAACTAGCATTTATGCTTTTATGTAACAACAGTAGTGCACCAATACTGTTTCTCCAACGCTTAAAATCTTCCTGATCCGCATATTCGTTTGCAAACCATTCGTAGTGATCACAAATTATATGTTCAATTTCGTAAGGATTTTTTGTTTGCATATTGACATAATTGCAATAATTAGATTCAACTCCAATTTGTTTCTCAATATATGACGTAACTCTTGCCAAAATATTTTTTATATATCTTTTTGTAAAACTGTTGAGTCTGAAATCATACATTACAGTTTCAGGATGAAAATTTAGATTATTGTATAATGTCTGCAGTTTATTTTTTAAAGTCGAAATATCAGACCGTCTTATTTCTTTAGTTGCATTAAAAACAAAGTTTTTTATTGTACTATAATCCACTGATCTATATTCTGAAACTCTCGCAATAATTAAAATATCGATAAATCTCGCTGTTAAATTGATTTTTTGCTTAATAATATTCCAATCATCTTCATAGCAAATTGGAGCAAGCAACAATTGTGACTGCAAAGTAAATCCAACCTGAGCATTGTAATAAACATATTTTGATTCATCTGAATAATTCCACTCCGCATGCTTTATATACTCAAATATATCTGCAAACTTTGCAAACTTTTTTATGAACATCTCATAATCATTTGATGCGATCAAATTGAGCTTTTCTTCCTCGTCTCTTACCCATTTATGAAATGATCCTCCAATAAGATCGAAATCCTTATTTGTTGCACCAGCTCGTGTCTCACGTATAGTTTCAGCATATTGAGCTCTAAGCCAAGCCTTTATAAAAGTCTCGTCTCCCTTATCATCATCTCTTTTTAGCGATAACACCTTTTGCTTCCAAAGATTATTCATATCTTCTCGTATTTTGTCTGATTTAATCTCTGAAAGTAAATAACCTTTTAACATTTCAGTCGAAGTGAGGCTTAAACCTCTGTCATTCATTGTAACAAAAACCTTATGCGCATCTTGCTCTGTAGTCGCAACAATTTCAATAAAAAACACTTTTTCAGCAAGCCAATCACAAAAATGCAAAAGAATGTTGTCAGATATTTCTTCTGGAAAAACTTCTTGTATTTCAGTATATCTGCAATACAAATTGCGAACTGATTCGCTTTTTGAAGTAATATCGAATTCTTGCCCATTAAAAATTGCTTCCATACATTCTTCCCTTTCGGGAACGTTTATATTAAATGATTTTGTACCGAATGACTCCGAAAAAATCATCGTCTCGATCATATTATATTTTTGTCCTGAGGCTTTCAATCTATTGTTCAAGTAAATCAATAATAATGTAAGAGATGTAAATCTTTGTTGTCCGTCAATAATGGCATTTTCTCGACCTGCCAACACGATTGATCCCATAAAATACGCTCCATAATCAGCAACACACTGTCTTGAATCGCCTTCCTGATAATATTCTAAAAATTCTGACGTTAAGTCATCTATTAATTCTTCGATATGCTTTTTTTGCCACATATACTCTCTTTGATAGTAATGAATTGTATATTTTGTATTTTGCAGTAATTGCTTAAGATTTTTAGGCGCACCTTCTATTTTCTTCATAAATACCTCAAAATTTAATTATTTTATACATATAATTTATCACAATTCGATATAATTTAGCAAGTTTGCTCAAAGTAAAATATTCAAAGAACTCTAAAAATTAAATTGAAAATTTAAAGCAAATAAAATTCTTAATAAAATAGTAATAATTGAGAATTAAACTGCACTTCATGTCAAAAGCAGTACACTAACAATTGGACTGTTGTGGATGTTAGATAAAGTATTTATTAAATAAGAATTATCTTTATACTTAACGCAAAACGCGACCGCAATTCTAATAATAGAGCATATTTCTCTTAGCTGTAACAGGTTCGCTTACCACCTCTGCAACAAAAAAACAGACGGCTTGATTCTTTTTATGATTCGGTGGATATTCGCTTAGTGATTTTCTACGCAAGTTGATTATCTCTGCAAGCCGCGAAAGCAACCGCCTGCGGCGGATTGCCGAACCACGCGCGAAAGCGCAGTGGCTCGTTAATTCAACTCTGACTGACAAAAAAGAACACCTAAGAAATTTAGGTGTTCTTTTTTGGTGGGCAGAGGTGGATTCGAACCACCGAAGACAGAGTCGGCAGATTTACAGTCTGCTCCCTTTGGCCGCTCGGGAATCTGCCCATAAACTTATAGTTTAATTGGTGGAGCTGGTGATCGGAATCGAACCAACAACCTGCTGATTACAAATCAGCTGCTCTGCCAATTGAGCTACACCAGCAAGGTACCCTTTCGGGTGGTGCCTCGGGGCGGAATCGAACCACCGACACGGGGATTTTCAGTCCCCTGCTCTACCGACTGAGCTACCGAGGCATAATTAAGAGCGATATCGCTATCACTCTTATTTTGTGGCGATTCGGAAGGGATTCGAACCCTCGACCTCTAGCGTGACAGGCTAGCGTTCTAACCAACTGAACTACCGAACCATATTATCTGATTATTGTTGACAGCGATTATTAAGTTTTGGTGGGCCATCAAGGACTCGAACCTTGGACCGACCGGTTATGAGCCGGTTGCTCTAACCAACTGAGCTAATGGCCCCCGGATTAGCTTGCTATCGCTGGTCGGGGTGAAGAGATTCGAACTCCCGGCCCCATGGTCCCAAACCACGTGCGCTACCAAGCTGCGCTACACCCCGAAATTCGTTTCCTTCCGTGCGACTGTTATAATATACTACGTAAGGAGTGGTATTGTCAACGATTTTCAGGCACTTTTTTTATATATTTTTATTTTCTTGCGCGCTTTATAAAATTAAGTTAAATCTTACAAAGCGCGCGTGAAAATCAGTCGAAATTACTCGTCTTTGCCTTCGTCTTCAGCCTTAGCTTTTTTGCTTGCAGCTTTCTTAGCAGGCTTCTTTTCTTCCTCAGCTTCATCGCTAGCGAAGTTCATAAGATTGAACAGATCGCCGAGCGTAGCTCCGGTGCTCTCAGACTGCCATGAAGTGGTTTCTTCCTCTTCTGCTGCCTTCTTAGCGGGCTTCTTGCGAGGAGCAGCGTTTGCGGGCTTCTCGAACTTCTTAGCGTTGCGTGAAGCTCTCTTTTCTTTAGCTTCCTGATACTCTTCGTCTGAGATCTCAACGTCGTCAGCCTTCTTCTCTTCCTCGGGGAGCAGAGCTTTGATTGAAAGGGTTATCTTGTTGTCGTTGAACTTGATGACCTGAGCGGTAACTTCGTCACCTTCTTTATAGAGGTCAGCAGGATTCTTGACATAGCTGCGAGAAAGTTCAGATACAGGTACGAGACCGTCAACGTCTCTCTCGATAAGTACGAAAATACCGTACGGGAACACGCTTCTTACTTTGCCGGTGATCACAGAGCCGACGGGATACTTTTCAGCTGCAAGTTCATAAGGCTTCTTCTGAAGCTGCTTGTAACCGAGAGATACTCTGTTGGTTTCTCTGTTAGCCTTAAGAATGATGAATTCATAAGACTCGCCGATCTTGAGTACGTCGCTGGGATGAGCAACGCTGTAGTGAGAAAGGTCTGCGATGTGAGCGAGACAATCGAAACCGTAAACGCTTACGAATGCACCGAAGTCTGTCAGTCTCTTTACCTTGCCGGTAACGATAGAACCGACGGTGAGCTTGCTCCACAGTTCGTCTTCCTTCTTAGCCTTCTCTTCTTCAAGAATAACTCTCTGAGAAGCAACGATAGAACGACCTCTCTTCAGGGTGATTTCTTTGGGCTGTTCAGCAACTTCAACGGGAGCTTCGGTTGCCTCAGCGCTTTCTTCAGCTGCAACCTGCTCTTCAGCGTTTACAGCTTCTTCCTTGACTTCTTCAGCTTTTGCAGCTTTCTTGGGCTCGATAGCTCTGAGTCTCAGAGTCTTGCCGACGTATTTGTCAAGGTCGGTAACATAACCGATTCTGATCTGAGATGCGGGAACGAAAATCTTGTAGCTTCCCAGTCTGCCTTCGAGGCCGCCTTTGACAACTCTGTCAATGGTAACCTTGAATTCTCCGCCTCTGATAGCTTCTTCAGCTTCTTTGTCTTCCTGAACGCGCTTGTCAACGGCTTTCTTGGAGAAGGCGATGCTGTCGCCGGTCTTCTTGTTTTGCTTCTCAATAACCATTGCGGCTATGATGTCGCCCGACTTGTAATTTTCAGGCTTGTATTCTATACCGTCAAGTTCGGCGTCGGCTTTGTCGATAAAACCGTCTTTCTTGCCGCCGAAGCTGATAATAATGCCTTCGTCGTTTGCACTGATTACTTTGCACTCTCTGAAAATCTTACCTGCTTTGATGTCTGTGTTCTTCTTTTCAGACTCTTCAAACAGTTTACCGAATTCGGTATTTTTGTTGGTTTTTTGAGTGTCGTTCATTTGTTTTACTACCTCCTCGATCAACTCTTTCGGAGTTGACGCCCCGGCTGTCACGCCGAGGATTTTAAAATTGTGTTTATTTTCTATCACCGGCTTTAAGTCGGCAATATTTTCAATAAAATAGGTGTTTGCGCAATGACTGCGCGCAATCTCGAAAAGCTTAGTCGTATTTGAACTGGATTTACTGCCTATAACCAGCATACCGTCGCACTTTTTACTGAGTTCTTCCGTCTCGGATTGCCTATCTGTTGTAGTATAGCAAATAGTCCTGAATTTTTCAACTGTTTTACAGCGATTTTCAATACTTTTTAATAAAATATCGTACTTCTTTTCGCTGTAAGTAGTCTGCACGACTACGCACAACTTTTCGTCGCAAGGCAGGTTGTTTACGTCCTCTTCAGAGTCAACTATATATGCGCTGTCATCGCACCAACCGTTTATTCCAGTTACCTCAGGATGATTCTTTGAACCGATTATTACAATCGTGTATCCTTTTGAGTGATATTTACTGACAAGATTGTGGATTTTCTTGACGAAAGGACAAGTCGCGTCAACGTAATTTATCCCCTTTTCTTTCAATTCGTTCTCGATTTTTTCAGGAACGCCGTGAGAACGGATAATAAGTGTTCCGCCCTTATAATCGTTTAAATTTTCTATCGTATCTATTCCGCGCGCTCTGAGCTTTGAATTGACGTAATCGTTGTGAATAAGTTCACCAAGCGTGCAGACCTTTCCTTCAGTTTTCAGCGCGGTATCGACGGCGTTACGCACACCGAAACAGAATCCCGCGTTTTTTGCCACGAATATTCGCATAAATCCTCTGTCGATCAGGCAGAATAGCAATTTGCGGCACGCGCTTTTGCGTGTTCGTATTTTTTAAGACTGCCGTGATATTTTTCTACAATCTCGTCTATCTGCGTTCTCATTTCTTTCATTTTATCGCGGATAAGCTGAGTAACTTCGCTTTTTATCTCATGCAGCTTTTTGCCGGCATAAGCGCTGAGATCTATCGGATCACCGACAATAAGCCTGTTCTTTCTGAATCCTAACGGCTTAATAGGTTTATAATATAAAGTCGGAACTACCAAAGCCCCTGACTTTACCGCAATTGCCGACGGACCGTCTTTAAAAGGTAAAAGCTCTTTATAATTTTTGTCTTTATTGCACTTGCCTTCAGGGAAAATAAGCAGTTTTCCGCCTGAATCGAGTTCTTTCAGCATGTCTTTTACCGCATCGACGTCCATATCGTCGCGTTTAACTTTCACCGCCCTGCACAACGCAGCCATGCCTTTGTCCACAAACTTGCTTTTCAGAGCTTCGGCTTTTACCGCAATTCTGCCTTTAAACGCAAAGAGTTTGCTGTAAATAGCATTGGCGTCCATAGCGGAATAATGATTGCATACGCAGACGATTTTTCCGCGCTTTGGAAACTTTTCTTTGTAATAGATTTTTGTCGGCCACCAGACCACGCGCATCAAAAAACGTCCGAATGCGCCCAGAGCACGGTAAAAAATGCCGGGCTTTTCTGCTTTTTTGCTTTTATCAGTTTTGTTTTCAGCCATTTCGCACCGCCTGACTTTATGTATTTGCGGATTGATTGCGGACCCGCCGGTCCGTCCAAACACCTGATTAAAATCTATCCCTATGCCTTGCTGTGCCGTATGATATCAAATTCAGTAATTGCATCAACGTAAAATTCTTCCCGTCAATTTACTTTCTTCACTTTATGGCGTTTTTAGCTCTTTCGTATTTTTTAAGATTTCCGCCGTAATTTTCAACTATGTCGTCGATCTGCGTTCTGAGCTCCTGCATCTTTCTGAATACCAGTTCAGACGCTTCGTCTTTTACGTCGTGAAGTTGCTTGCCGTAATATTCGCTGAGATCTATAGGATCGCCTACGATGAGCCTGTTCTTTCTGAATCCGAAAGGTCTGAGCGGCTTATAATACATCGTCGGAACAATGACCGACTTTGTTTTAATTGCAATTGTTACAGGCCCTTCTTTAAAAGGCAGAAGTTCTTTATAATCCTTGCTCTTATTGCGCGTTCCTTCAGGGAAAATTAGAATTTTACCGCCTGCGAGAAGCTCTTTCATCATCTCTTTTATTGCCTTGATATCCGATTCTCCGCGACGTACGCTTATCGCATTGCAAAGCGCAGTGAGAAAATTGCCTACAAAGCTGTCGTCCATCGCCTCGGATTTTACAACTATCCTGCCCTTGAATCCGAAAAGCTGATGATATATAGCGCAGGCGTCCTCGATCGCATAGTGATTGCATATGCAGATGACTTTCTGATCCTGAGGAAATTTTTCTTTATAATATATTTTTGTCGGCCACCATACGATTTTCATTAAAAATCTGCCTATAGAGCCGAGTATTCTGTAAAAAAGCCCCGGTTTCTTCGCTTTCTTAGCTTCAGGGGTTGCCGTGTTGCTGTTAGTGTGTGTTGACATAACGTAAAATAACCTCTATCACTTCGTCGGTCGTCATATTCGTGCTGTCAATAAGCACTGCATCCTCAGTCTGCACCAAAGGAGCAAAATCTCTGTGAGTGTCGTTGTAATCACGGTCATTGACGTCCGCAAGAACTGTCTCATAACTTATATCCGAGCCTTTGGCTCTGAGTTCTTCATATCTTCTTTTCGCTCTTTCCTCGGGCGTTGCAGTGAGGAAAAACTTATATTTGCTGTCAGGCAGAACAAAACTTGTGATATCTCTGCCGTCGAGAACTATGTCGTTTTTCCTGGCTATTGCTCTCTGCTGTTCGACAAGGAAAAGTCTGACCTCTTTGATCTTGGAAACGTCGGAAGCCATTTTTGAAACGTGATGCTCTCTTATTGCGGAAGAAACGTCCTCCCCGTTGAGATATATCTTCTTTTCGTCTCCTTCACCGCGGAATTCAATTTCTATCTCGCTCAGCAACGGTATTACTTTTTCCTTATCGTTGACATCGATTCCTTTGCGATGGACGTAAAGAGCGACCGCACGGTACATAGCGCCGGTATCCAGATAAATGATACCCAGTTTTTTTGCAAGTAATTTGCTGATAGTGCTTTTTCCGGCTCCGGAAGGACCGTCAATGGCGATATTGAGCATAAGCGCCTCCGAAAATAATTTATGCGGAAATATCCGCTTATTACAGTTTATCCTATATTATAATAAATATCAAGTAAAATTTTTCTAAAGAAGCGCGCGCACGACAGCCTTGGCAGTGGCAAAAGCTATCTGAAGATTGAATCCGCCCGTAAGCGCGTCGACGTCAAGGACTTCTCCTATAACGTAAAGTCCTTTGACTTTTTTGCAGGACATATCCTTGGGATTGATTTCTGAAACGTCTATTCCGCCCTGCGTTATTATTCCGAAATCTATTTTATCCTTTTTCACGGCTTCGAAACGCAATCCTTTGATCGTATTTACAAGCGCTTCGCGTTGCTTTTTAGAAATCGCGCCTGCCCTGAACTCTTCGTCTATTCCAGCTCTTTCAAGCACTTTAGGCGCGAGAGAACGAGGCATCAGCGTATATAGTACGGTCTTTACCGAAGCTTTGGGAGCGCTTGCAATTTCTCTCTGCACGCGTGCGTCTAAAGTCTGAAAATCGAGTGCGGGCTTGAGATCTATCTGAATATATGAGCCTTTAGGAAAAACGCTGTTTTTATCGCAATATTTTCCGATTTTCGAAGAAAGCGTAAGAATGATAGGACCGCTTACCCCTGTATGAGTAAACAGCATTTCACCGAAGTCCGAAGCAACGCATTTTTCTCCTGAAACAAAAGAAGCTTTCACATTTTTAAGGGATAACCCCTGCAATCCTTCAGTTCCTTTTGCAATTATCGGAACTAGTGCAGTCGTGGGATTTTTAACGTTAAGCCCGAGTTTTGACGCAAATCCGTAACCGTCCCCCGTACTGCCTGTCGCAGGATACGTTGCTCCGCCCGTAGCAAGAACAACGACTTCACAATCATAACTGTTTTTATCCGTTTTTACCGCGTTTACTGAGCCGTTAGCAACGTTTATGTCTGTTACCCTCTCTTCAAGACGCAGATCCGCGCCGTTAGAAAGCGCGTATTTTTCAAGCGCTTTTACTATATCGTTTGACTTGTCGGAAGCAGGGAAAACTCTGTTCCCTCTCTCAGTTTTCAGCTTTACGCCGAGAGAGTTGAAAAAAGCCATGCAGTCCGCAGGAGTAAACCCGTAAATCGCGGAATTCAAGAATTTGGGATTTGTAACAACGTTGTCGAGAAAGGTGCGGACGTCGCAATCGTTGGTAAGATTGCATCTGCCTTTACCGGTGATAAAAAGCTTTTTGCCGACGCGTTCGTTTTTTTCAATCAGAATTACGTCGTGTCCCGCCTCTGCGAGTCCTCCCGCACACATCAATCCCGCAGCTCCGGCGCCTATAACTACCGCTCTCACAGTTTTATCCCCTTTATCGCTTCAAACAAAGCGGAATCGTTGAAATTGAGTTTTACGGGAGCTATAGTTGCATATCCCTGTTCAGTCAGCACAACGTCGGTGTCTCCGTCGTTGACTTCGCTTGCCACGGGATAACCCGTTATAAAATATCCGCTTCCCTCGACATACTGGTATTCGTCCAGGTATTTTCTGTCGCCGGTAGTGGAAAAACGCACGCCTTTGAGCTGAGGGGGCACGCACGGGAAATTTATATTGAAAATCGTGTTTTTATCTGTAGGCAGAAGACCTATCAGAAATTCAAGATTATTTGCAACAAAATCCGCAACGTAAGTATAATCGTTATCCTTGCAATCGTAAGACACGGCAATTCCGTAAACGCCGTGCATGCACGCTTCAAGCGCGGCGTTGACCGTGCCTGAATATGCGATATCCGTGCCTATGTTGCAGGTATTGTTTATTCCGCTTATAACGACGTCAGGCTTCTCTCCCTTCATTATCGTATCTATTCCGAACTTCGTGCAATCTGCGGGAGTTCCGTTGAGAATATAGCTCTCGAAGTTTTCAGATACAGCCATCTGCATATAGTTGAGCGCGCTGTGGAAAGTAAGACTTCTGCTGCTTCCGCTTCTCTCAGTATCGGGAGCAATAACCGTTACGCTGTGTGATTTTGAAAGACTTTCGGCAAGAGTGAGAATGCCTTTTGCGTAAAGTCCGTCGTCGTTTACAAGTAAAATTTTCATAGCTATATTATTACACGACGATCCGCCTTTTGTAAACAAAAAGCGGACTTCCTCATAAAAAATGCCGCGCCTTACGGCGCGGCAGATTTATGCGAATTGCTTATCAGACGGGCTGAATACCGTTTGCGGTATCGCCGATTTCGCTGTCAACCTTATACTTGTTAGCCTGACGGTACTTGAAATAGTTGATAGCGACCTGCGGGAACAGTGCGTAGGACAAAACGTCCTCTTCCTGCTCGATATATTCCTTGATTTCGTCGCGGTACTTAGCAAGCTCAGGCTTGATAAGGTCTGCGGGACGGCAGGTGATCGGCTTTTCGTCGCCGAGAACCTTCTTGACGATTTCGGGATTGGGCTCAGCAGGAAGCTTGCCGTACTTTCCTCTCAAAACGTCCTTGGTCTCTGCAGAAACCATCTTGTATCTCTCTCCGCTGATAACGTTGAATACTGCCTGAGTGCCGACTATCTGGCTGGTAGGAGTAACAAGCGGCGGATAACCGAGGTCCTTTCTTACATTGGGGACTTCTGCGAGAACTTCGTCGTATCTGTCCATAGCGCCCAGCTTCTTGAGCTGACCTACGAGGTTTGAAAGCATACCGCCCGGAACCTGGTAAATAAGAGCGCGAACGTCGGTCTTGAGAGACTTTTCAGTCAGCCAGCCGTCTTTCTTGAGTCTGTCAGCAACCTTATCGAAATATGAAGACAGTTCGTTGAGAGTCTTGAGGTCGAGACCGGTGTCGTACTCTGTGCCCTGAAGAACTGCGACCATAGGTTCGGTAGCAGGCTGAGATGTACCGTTGCCGAGAGCTGAAAGCGCGCAGTCGATGATGTCGACGCCTGCTTCGATAGCCTTAAGATAAGTCAGATTGCCAGTGCCTGAAGTCTGGTGAGTGTGCAGGTGAATTGGCACTTTTACTACTTTCTTGATACCCTTTACGAGTTCGTATGCGGTATAAGGCAGAAGAATACCTGCCATATCCTTGATACAGATGATGTCAGCGCCCATCTTTTCAAGTTCTTTTGCGAGCTTGATGAAGTATTCGTTGGTGTGAACGGGGCTGGTCGTATAAGATATCGTAGCTTCGCAGATACCGCCGTACTTCTTGCAGCTGTCCATAGCCTGCTTCATGTTTCTGGTATCGTTGAGCGCGTCGAAAATTCTGATGATGTCAATGCCGTTTTCGATTGATTTCTTTACGAATTCGTCAACGACGTCGTCAGCATAGTGCTTATATCCGAGGATATTCTGTCCGCGGAGAAGCATCTGAAGTTTTGTGTTGGGCATAGCCTTTCTGAGCTGGCGCAGTCTCTCCCACGGATCCTCGTTGAGGAAGCGGAGGCATGAGTCGAAAGTAGCGCCGCCCCAGCACTCTATAGAATAATATCCTACTTTGTCGAGTTTGGACGCGACGGGAAGCATCTCGTCCAGACGCATACGGGTCGCAGCCTGCGACTGATGCGCGTCTCTGAGTATAGTTTCTGTAATTTTAACCATATATTCTTACCTCGTGATTCAATCTTATTTGCCGAACAGAGCAAGCAGAACGCCTGCTGCAACGGCACTGCCGATAACGCCTGCGACGTTGGGGCCCATAGCGTGCATAAGCAGATAGTTTCTCGGATTCTCTTCCTGACCTAAGTTGTGGGAAATTCTTGCAGCCATAGGAACTGCGGAAACGCCTGCAGAACCGATGAGCGGGTTGACCTTTCCTTTCGAAACCCAGTACATAACCTTGCCGAGGAGCAAGCCGCCTGCCGTACCGCCTGCAAACGCAAACACACCGATGACGATGATTTTAAGCGTCTGCCAGGTAATGAATACTTCAGCAGTAGCCTTTGTACCGACAAGAACGCCCAGAAGAATCGTAATGATGTTGATGAGCTCGTTCTTGGAAGTATTGGTAAGTCTGGGAACAACTTCGGATTCCTTGAACAGGTTGCCCAGCATAAGCATACCGAGAAGCGGGACTGCACTGGGAAGGATAACACCTACGACGAGAGTAACGATGATCGGGAATACGACCTTTTCTGTCTTGGAAACGGGTCTGAGCTGTTCCATGACTACGGCTCTTTCCTTCTTCGTCGTCATAAGTTTCATTATAGGCGGCTGAATGACCTTTATCAAAGCCATATACGAGTACGCCGCAACTGCGATTGACGGCAACAAGTGAGCCGCAAGTTTGGTAGTAACGTAAATTGCGGTAGGACCGTCAGCACCGCCGATAATAGCTATAGCGGACGCTTCTTCACCTGTAAATCCGATATTGATCGCAATTATAAAGGTAAGGAAGATACCCAGCTGTGCCGCAGCGCCCAGGATAAGGCTCTTGGGATTTGCAATGAGCGGACCGAAGTCTGTCATAGCGCCGATGCCGAGGAAGATGAGCGGCGGATAAATTACCCACTCAACGCCCTTATACAGATAGTAGAACAAGCCCTGGTCAGCAACGACTTCGTGCGTGGAAGTAACTGTTATGCCGGGGAAAAGCTCCTGAACCTTAGCGGTTACCGCAGCAACTTTATCAAGCATGCTCATACCGTCGGTATTTACGTTAAGCATCTGTGCAAGCTGAGCGATCGTACCGCTTATCACGGTGCCGTCTTCCAGCTTCAATGCTTCAGACAAATTGCTCGCGTCGAAGAAAGTATATCCCGCGGTACCGTACAGAACATTGTAAGTACCGGGTATGTTGATAATGAACATACCGAAACCTATTGCGAGGAGCAGGTTGGGCTCGAACTCCTTATACACCGCGAGGTAGATCAGAACGCACGCAATAACGAGCATTACGAGATTCTGCCACAGCGGAGTGAGCGAAGTCATAAAGCCTGTGCTCATCCAGAGGTTTTTCAGGGAATCTACAAGGTCGAGCGACAAAATTGTAGATGAAAACGCCATTGTTTTGCCTCCGTATTACGCTATCGTGCAGAGTACCGCGCCGGTATCGACGTTTGCGCCTTCGCTTACAGAATAAGTGATAACGCCGTCTTTGGTAGCAACGATGGGGGTATCCATCTTCATAGCTTCGAGGATAACGATCGTATCGTTCGTCTTAACGGTTGCGCCGTTTGCAAAGCAAAGCTTCTTTACAAGACCGGGCATCTGGCTCTTAACGGGTTCGCCCTTTCCTGCCGCAGGTGCTGCAGCGGGTGCGGGTGCAGCTGCGGGAGCTGCAGCAGCTACGGGAGCCGCTTTAACTGCGGGAGCAGCGGGAATAACTACCGCGCCTGCCTCGCCGCCTACTTCTTCGATTTCTACGGCATAAGCCTTGCCGTTTACGGTTACATTGAATTTACGCATATTAACATCCTCTCATTATTATTTAATTTCACTGATAGAGCGGACCCTGAACGGGAGATCGCTCATTTCGACTGCCTGTGCGCCGTAATACGCCGCTATAGCCGCCGTTATTGCCGCAACAACTTCGTCTTCGTCTGAATACTCGATAGCCTGTACGGGCGCGGGTATTTCCTTTACTTCCTCTACAACGGGAACTTCGTTTGCCTTTTTAGCCGCAAGTTTAGCGGGCAGATTCTGAAGATAAGCAACAGCCTTAATAATCAGAATGAGCAGCAAAAGGACTACGAATACCATGCCGAGGCCCATAACGAAGACAAGCAGACCCGTAACAAGACGCTGTCCGAAATTCATGTCGCCGATGCCGAGTGCGTCGGGAGATCCTTCGACCGCACACGCAGAAAGCACCGTCGCCATAACTATCGCAAGCAGCATTATCACGGTAATCAAAGCCAATCTTTTCTTCATACTACGCTCCTTAAATACCAAGCAGCATCATAAGCGCGGACGCGATGTAGGGGCGGAGATTCTTTGCCTCAACCACGTTGTCTACATAGCCTTCCTGAGCGCCGAGCATCGGATTTGCCTGAATCTTGGCATACTGCTCTGCCAGTTTAGCTCTGGTAGTTTCAACGTCCTTCGCCTTGCCGAGTTGTTCGCTCATAAGAGCGTTTACAGCCGTTTCGTTGTTTATCGGAGATATTTCTGCATTCTGAGTAGCGAGAGTGTAATCGAAACCTATACCCTTGCTCATGAGAACGCTGTATCCGAAGCCGATCGCCTTGCCGCAAGCTACGCCGATCTTATCGATAGAGCTGTTTGCAACGGTAGCAACGAGGTCTGCCGTAACTTTAGCCGCGCCTGCGAGTTCTTCTGAAAGGCTGGGGTTTACGCCGAGAGTGTCGACGAGAGTTACCAGCGGAATATCGAAACCGTCGAGTTTTTCAATGAAAGAAGTCAGCTTCTTTACGCCTGCAAGTGAAAGATATCCGTCTCCTACCTTGCTGTCGGTTGCCGCAATACCTACACTGATGCCGTTTACCTTTGCGAGCGCGCAGGTTACTTCAGGTGCGTATTCGCCGCAGTACTCAACGTAATCGCCGTTGTCAGCGACAGCCTTGACCTTTACAGCCGCCGAGCACTCTTTGTTGAGAGCGCTTGCAACGCGGTTGGGATCGTCGGTGGACTCTTCTTCAGCCGCAAGAAGAATGCTCGTGAGCTTAACCAGCTGCTTCTTGAGATCTGCTTCGTTCTTGTAAACGAACTGAGCAAGATCGCTGCCCTTCTTGTGAGCCTTAAAGCCGATCATATCAGCGTATTTCGGATAATCCTTTTCCTTTGAAGCGAGATACATCGGGGAATTGACCGACATGATCGCGCTTTCGGACATGAATACGAAATCCGCCATTGCCGCAAACGACGCCATCATGCCGACGGCATTGCCTTTGACAATACAAAAATGAGGTACCTGACCGCTTACGATAGCTGCTTCTGAAAGCACCTTCGCAAAACCTTCAAGTACGCTCACTCCTTCGCCCACTCTTGCGCCCGCACAGTCGATAACGGAAATAATAGGGGTGCCGGTCTTTACCGCTCTCTGCATACATCTTACGATTTTGTCTGCATGAGCTTTGCCGAGACTTCCCTTAAGAACTTCCGCATTTTGTGCGAATACGTGGAAGGGGCTTCCGTTTACGGTCGCGTAACCGGTAACAACGCCTTCGCCGAGAGCGCTTGCCGCATCGTCGAAGCCCTTACCTGTAACGAATACGTCGGTTTCGACAAAACTGCCTTTGTCGACGATACCGTCAAGGAAATCTTTGACTTTTGAGCAAGCCTTTTCGATCGCTTTAGCGCTGACCGTGAGATTGCTGTTCTCCATATTAAACCCTCCAGATTATATATAAAGTTTTAATTATCTTGGAAATAATTTACACCATTACACATTATAAATATTTATACCCCAAAAATCAACTGATTTTCAGATAAAATAAACCCCTATATGACAATTTTTTAACATTACTGTTTTGTAATGGTTTTTATGATTTTTTTGTAACGGTTATGGATAAAATATATCTACATATGAGAATCATTTCGAATATTATTGTTTATTAATTCCGATAAGTTCGGTCGCAAGAACAAAAAGTTTTGAATAATTAGAAAAAAATATTCTCGGATCGCTATGAAATATTCAGCCGCGCCGCGACTGCAATATATATAATATTGATATTTAATATGAATATTAACCGCACTGTTTTTAAGATGATAAACTTTTTGAAAATCTTATATCGATATAAACATTCAGAAAATCAGTCAGATCAACGGTTTAACAAAAGAAAGTCTGCAAATACGCTCGTATTTCAGCAGTTCAATACTGAATTTGTTGAATATAAAAGCGCCGCATTCAAGCGGCGCAGATATCATAAACTCTTTAAATACGCTATTTCTCCGTCTGTCAGATACCTGTAAGCTCCTCGTCCGAGTCCTCCGAGTTTGAGATCTCCGACGGCTATTCTCTTAAGGAAAATAACTTCTCTTTCAACAGCCTCGAACATTTTGCGTATCTGACGGTTTCTTCCTTCGGTTATCGTTACGCGAAGACGAGAAATTCCGTCCTTGTATTCAAGCAGCTTTACGCGGCTTCTGTTGGTCTTTTCACCGTCTATTATTACGCCTTTTCTCAGCTGAGCAAGCTTATGTTCAGGCATTTCACCGTTGACTTTGACAAGATAAGTCTTTTCGACCTCGTGGCTCGGATGAGTAAGACTGTAAGTCAGATCTCCGTCATTGGTCAGTATAAGCAGACCTTCGGTGTCATAGTCAAGTCTTCCCACCGGTACGAGATGAGGGATTTTTACGTCTTCAAGATAATCGTAAACGGTTTTTCTGCCCTTTTCGTCGCTTACTGTGGTAATGCAGCCCTTCGGCTTGTAAAGCATTATATAACTGTATTCCGATACGGGTTTTACCTTTATTCCGTCAACGGTTACGCTGTCGTTTGAAGGATTAATGCACGTGCCGAGTTCAGTAACGGTCTTGCCGTTCACCTTGACTTTTCCTTCTTCTATCAGCTTATCCGCGCCGCGGCGTGAAGCCACTCCGCACGACGCCAAAAATTTGTTCAATCTCTCCATTTGCCGAATTCACCTGCCAGTCTCCGACCAGATTCATAAGAGACAGCAGAGCTCCTTTATGCTTGATCTCATTTATAGTAATGATTTTTCGGCTAAAAATCAAGCGATTCTCGTCATATACATTCAAAGTACCCACTTGTTCTCCTGCACCCAATGCGTCGGGATAGCTCTTAAGAGGAACGAACTCATAGCGGAAATTCTCGCTTTCTCCGTTTTTGAGAGGATAATATATGTCTTTTTCAAGCCTTAAGCTTATATTTTCGCCGCCTATAGAAAATTCGTCGAGATTTTTAGACGAATCGCCTATTTTGCAGTAATCGTAACATCTGAACGCTTCGTTCAGAAGAGCTTTAGTCCTTTCCCACATATCCGGGCAATTGAGGACTACGCTGATAAGCTGCATACCGTTTCTTTGCGCCGCGCCGACAAAACAACGTCCGGAGTCTGTCGTATAACCAGTCTTAACGCCGTTTGCGCCGCTGAACGAAGACAACAACTTGTTTTTATTGTAAATCGTTCTCCCCTTAAGATATTCACTCCCTTCGACGTCGTGACACTTACTTGAAACTATCTCTGCAAACAAAGGATTTTTCATAGCGTAAGCTGTTATCCTTGCAAGATCGTGAGCAGAGGTATAGTGATTTGATGAATGCAATCCGTGTGGATTATCAAACTTTGTATTTTCAAGTCCGAGCTTGTCCGCAAAGCTGTTCATCATGTCGACGAACTTATCTTCGCTTCCGCCTACGGCAATTGCGATTGCCGTAGCTGCGTCATTGCCCGACTGAAGCATCAGACCGTATAAAAGATCTTCAAGTTTCCATCTTTCACCCTTCTTGAGGTATATGGACGATCCCTCTATGCCGACCATATCTTCAGTTATCTCTACGACCTTATCATAAGAGCTGTTTTCTATCGCAACTATTGCCGTGGCGATCTTTGTAGTGCTTGCCATTTCAAGGCGCATATCCTTGTTGTAAGACGAAAGCACTCTGCATGATTCTTGTTCTATAACAATTTGTGATGAACCGCTTTGTTGAGCGTAAACTACAGGCATTTTAAGCCATATAAAGGCTAATAGAATAATTATTATTATAGAAATCGCATTAATTAATAATAATTTTTTTGCTACTTTTTGCTCTTGAGCATATTTATTGCAGCTGAAATCAAGTTTTCCCATTTCCCTCCGCTCTCCTTTTTATCGAGTTTTATCATACTGAAATCATTGTTGTCGCTTACAAGAAATCCTATCGGCGTTATGTTTATTCCACCGCCTCCGCCTCCCGCAAAAGGAAAAGGAAACGGCGCTTTTTCTACGCCTGATTTATACTGTCCGCCACCTGTTACAAAGCATACCGTAACTTTCGACACAGGAAGAACAACATTGCCGTCAGGCATCATAATCGGTTTGCCCACGACGTTTTCGCTGTCCATCATACTCTTTATATTGTCCATTGTTACGTTTATAAGTTCGTTCATTTCTCCGTCCATATTCTTTACCTCGTCATTTTATATATGTGAGCAAAATAATACTGATATCTTCACTGCTCTTTAATTGGTCGCAGTCTTTTCTGTTGCCGCTTTTTTATTTAACTTTTTATTTTTCACAATAAGAGACAATATCGACAAAAGAATTCCCATGAGTCCTGTTCCCGTATCGATATCAAGAGTAAGCACCGTATTTTCATATCTGAAATTGGGATATACGCAAATATCCGATGTTTTTGCTTTTATTTTATCCCCTATCATCAATTGAGCTGCGCCCATAACAGCCGCAATCGAAGATACAGTGATAGACGTAGCCATACTGTTGCCCGTTCCTACTGTAAGATAGGCGCGTATAGTTTTAAATTTTAATTTATGCGAAGAATCTATCCATTCTGAAAACACTGTCATTTTTTCAGATATTTTTCGAAAATATCCGATTTTTTCATTTCCATCTGAAATTTTTTTATTATTTATTGTAGTCCCAACGTTCATCTCATGTTCTTTTTTGTCGTTGATCTTTATCTTTTTCAATTCTCTTGAATTTACCTGACTGTAAAAATCGCCGTTACACTCAAATGCCTTGTATTTTATCGCATGATAATTGCGAAAGAAGAAAATATCTGCGACAAATGTCCCTGTTTCCAAGTCAAAATACGCTTTCATACGCACTCCGCACAATAAAAATGCTATAATAGCGCCCGTTGAAACAGATATAATAATGACTGAAAAAATTGCGATAATCATATTTCTATCTTGTGCAACGCTGATTTTATTATGTAATCATTGAAACAGAAAAAACGCGCCTCAAACGACGCGTTTTAAAGTTTTTTAAATTATCATTATTTTGTTTGTAAACGGCAATAAATTTTCACAATTTACATTAAGTCCTCTGCTTTTTCAAACGTAAGCGTAACGCTTCCGATATCAATTGCTGACAAAAAAGATTCTATATCAGAAATTCTGCCGATTTTCGTATAGCTGTATGAGGTCTCAAAACTTTCATAAAAAACTACAAGGCAATTATTTCCCCACAGCATAATGTCTCCTGCATTTATTTTGCCGACGTTTTCTTTATTTGTGGGCAGCGTAAAACCGAGATAACTGTATTTTTCATGCGGCATATCGCTCATTTCAAGAGTAAGAGGCAGTTTTTCATATAACATTTCAGCAGCTTTGTTGTTATACAATTCTGCATGCACAACTACGTCTTCGCCTTGTAATTTTATGATTATTTTCATTGTCTCTCCGTTTTCTGCATCTCCGTCCTGATTATTGCCTGTATTTTCGCCCTGAATTCCGCTTTCGCCGCTTGCATTATTTTCGTCCGACTTATCGTATGTTGTTTTACAAGCAATCAAATTAACCGAAATTAGAGCTATAAGCAAAATTATCAGAATAACGTGCTTACCGCATTTTATTTTACTCATATTTCAAACTGTCTTCAAGAACTTTTATTACGCCTGCACGGGTTAAGACCTTATATCCGCCCTGCATTATGAGCGTACTGTCTGCAACGGCTTCAAGCATTTCAGGTTTAAGCCCAAGCTCTCCGGCGTTCAGAACAAGTCCTAGTTCTTTCATCCAGCTTTCCATAGCATTAAGTCCCTCAAGTGCTGTTTCCTCGTCTGTCTTGCCCTCTTCAGACACGCCCCAGACGTTGACCGCAAAACGTTTGAATTTATAAAGTCCGTATTGCATTATCATCTTATAATAAGGCAATGACACCGCCGCAAGCGTCATGCCGTGCGTAGCGTCAGTATGCGCGCTGATCGCCTGTCCTATCATATGAACTTCCCAGTCCGTATCCTTACCCATTGCTACAAGCGTATTGAGTGCCCAGGTCGCAGTCCACATTATATTGCTTCTGGCTTCGTAATCGAGAGGATTTTTAACCGCAATGCGCGAGCTGTGTATAAGAGAGCGCATAAGTCCTTCCATGATATAATCCGACGTATTGTCGTCGCTTCCTGAGAAATACTGCTCCATTATATGAGACATTATATCGAAAAATCCCGCCGTCATCTGATACTTTGGCAAAGTGAAAGTGTATTCAGGATTGAGAATGGCAAACTTAGGAAATACGTTTTCTCCGAAAACCTGACCCACTTTCATCTTTTTATCTGTATTTGTAATTACCGAGCCGCCGTTCATTTCGCTACCAGTTCCCACCATAGTAAGAACACAGCCGACCGGGATTATTTTGCATTCCGGCTCTTCAAGGCGCTCGTAATACTTTTCCCATACATCGTCTTCACAGTATGCAGCAACGGAAACGCCCTTCGAATAATCGCATACAGAACCGCCTCCTACCGCAAGAATAAGATCTGCACCGAATTCTTTTGCAGCCTTTGCACCTTCGAGCAGTTTTGCATAAGTCGGATTGGGCATTACTCCGGATACTTCTCGGATTTCCTTGCCCGATTCTTTAAGTATTTTAATAACGCTGTCGTAAATGCCGTTTTTCTTGATCGAGCCTCCGCCGTAAACAAGCAATACGTTCTTTCTGTATTTTTTCAGCTCCCCCTCAAGTCCGCCGAGAGCGTTCTTTCCGAAATAAAGTTTTGTAGGATTGCAATATTCAAAATTACCAAGCATATTTATTCTCCTTAAATATTTTTACCTTTGGCGTACGCTTCTTCAAGCGCCTTGTTCCCTCTGATTTCTCCAGCATCTGTTACGCCCGGACACAAAATTTTGTCCGCAAGAGAAACTCCTTCAAAGCAATCGATCCAACCTTCGACAGCCTTTATCGTGCCGTCAAAAGCGCTGTATTCTTCCTCTGCGCAAGCAGATATGAGATATACCGACTTGAACTTGTTTTCTCTAGGGAAAAGCGGATTAAGCCTGTCAAGAAAAGTCTTGAGCTGTCCGCTTACGCTGTAATAATAGACCGGCGTGGCAAAAACAAGGACGTCAGCATTCTGCACATCATTCAATAAGCCGTTTACCGAGTCTGAAATAACGCACTTTTCGTGACTCTGACAATACAAACAACCGCGACAGAACTGCAGATCCAGATCTCTTACAGCGATATATTTTACATCGTTTCCGGCATCCGAAGCGCCTTTTGCAAACTCTTTCGCCAGCATATCGGAATTTCCGTTTTTACGCGGAGACGAAGATATTACTACAACCTTTTTACTCATTATGCACCTCAATATCTTTTATTTTCTTTGCCGGCACACCGCCGACAACTGTATTTTTTTCAACGTCTTTGGCAACCACTGCACCCGCCGCAATGACGGCATTGTCGCCAATCGTTACACCCGGAAGTATTGTAGCATGAGCGCCTATCCAGACGTTTTTGCCGATTTTTACAGCCTTCGGGAACATATCCGCACGACATTCAGGATTGAGATCGTGATTGAGCGTTGCTATTACAACCTGATGCCCTATAAGAGTTCCGTCTCCGATTTCTATACCTGCATGGTCCTGAAAACAACAGCCCGAATTTATAAACACGTTCTTACCAGGCTTTATATTTATTCCGCACTCAGTATAAAAAGGAGGAAAACATCTGAAACTTTTGTCGATTTCTCTCTCCGTAAGCCTTGAAAAAAGCTCAACTATTTCATCTGCGCTGTGCGTTCCGCTGTTGAGTTCAGCCGTTATAGCCTGAGCGCGCACCTGTAAGGCGTGCATAGCTTTATGTGCTTCGCTTCCTGCCTTTATTACCTTTGCACTTTCAATAAACTTTAAAAACTCTGCATTGTCCATATATTTATCCTCGTTTAAATTATAAATTCAATTATTTAATTATGTCAAATACTTATATTTTATGCCTAGCCATAATTGACACGCATATCAAAATAGCATTAAAATTGTTATATGGATATAAGAGAATTAAGATATTTTATAGCAGTCGCAGAAAACGGCAGTATATCTAAAGCCGCAGAACAGCTTTACGTAACGCAGCCAAATCTCTCAAGACAGATCCAGAAACTCGAAGAAGATGTCGAACAAAAGCTTCTTGTCCGCGGCAACAAGAAAACAGAACTGACTGAAGCAGGAAGATTGCTGTATAAACGCGCTACAGAAATTGCTGAACTTGTTGACAGAACGCAAAGCGAACTCAAATCAGACCAGGAAGATATATGCGGAAAAGTCTGCATAGGAGGCGGAGAATCTTATGCTGTCGGGCTTATTGCAAAAGCCGCAAAGGAAGTTTCCTCTCTTCACCCCAAGATAAAATTCGATTTTTTCAGCGGAGACACCGATGCCGTAACTGAAAAACTTGATAACGGACTGATTGACTTCGGCATACTTATCGAGCCGTCCGACCTTGACAAATACAATTCTTTAAGACTCCCCTTAAAAGACACGTGGGGAATTCTTATAAGAAAAGATTCTCCTCTTGCATCGAGAGCTTTTGTTACGCGTGAAGATATTGACGGATTGCCCCTTATTTTTTCAGTACATTCGTTTAAAAAGAACGCTATCACGGATTGGTTCTGCAAGGATATGGCAAAACTAAACGTCGTAGCTACTTACAATCTTTTGTACAACGCTTCTCTCATGGTTGAACAAGGCATGGGATATGCCGTCGGTCTTGACAAAATAATCAATACGTCGGGAGACTGCCCTTTATGCTTCAGACCGTTTGAGCCTAAACTCGAAACCCACCTCGACGTCGCATGGAAGAAAAAAGGTGAAATGTCAAAAGCCGCAAAAGTTTTTCTCGATCATCTCAAATCAATGCTTGATAACGAAAGTTCAGAATAATGATATATAAAACAAAATATTGAAATGAACTACAAATAAAAAGACGGCAAATGCCGTCTTTTTCGCTATAACTCAAATATTAATTATGTTTTATGCCGACTTAAAATTATTCCTCGTCTTCTCCGTCGTCAAATTCGCTTTCTTGTTCTGCGATCTCGTCTGCAACGTCTTCTGAATCTTCGTCTTCGTCGTCAGTCGCCGCGGCTTCTTGTTCAACGCCTTCGTCAGCTTCAATAAAGGAATATTCTTCTCCCTGCAGGAAGTCGGGACTTTCGTTGGGGTCCATATACTCGTCCAGTTCTTTTTCCATCTGTTTGCGTTTGAGTTCCTGCTGTTTCGCCTTTTCTTCCGCTTCCTCGAAGCTGTCTGCGATATCGACTTCTCTGTAAAGACCTTCCTGAACGCGGTTGTAATTGCCGAGAACGACAAGTCTGTCGAGAACCTCTTTGTAATCGGGCAGATCGTCCAAATTTCTGAGACCGAAACGCTTAAGGAAAAGCTCTGTAGTGATATAAAGCACCGGACGTCCCGGCGTGTCGCGTCTGCCGTGAGCCTCGATAAGTCCCACTCTCATAAGCGTGGTGATAGCGTAGTCCGCGCTTCTTCCGCCTCTTATATCTTCGATTTCGCCTCTCGTTACAGGCTGTTTGTATGCAATTATCGACATTACTTCGAGAAGAGCGCGCGAAAGCTCTCTTTCCTTGACGGGTTTAAGCGCGGCGGCAACGATTTCTCCGTATTCCTTATTAGAAGCGAACTGGACTTTGTCTCCTATTGACAGAAGTATAATGCCGCAAGGGTCCTGATATTTCTGCTCAAGCCCCTTTATAGCGTCGTTCAGGTCTTTTCTCGTTGTGCCTTCAGGCAGCTTCGAAAGTATATCCGATCTCTTTATTGCGACGCCCGCCGCAAATATGATCGCTTCGACTATATGTATCAGATTATTCGTCATACTTATCCTCCGTCTTTGTCAGTTCTCCGAGGTCGAACGGCTTGCCTACCATATCCTCGTTGAGCGTAAGCACTATATCTTCGTAAAAATTCTCCTGCGTCGCAGTAAGATACTGCTTTTTCATAAGCTCGAGAAGCGCCTGGAAAGTTGTTATTATCTCAACCCTCGATGCGTCTTCTTTGTACAGATCGGAGAATTTGACACACCTTTTCTCCTGCAATACCGTAGATATCAAGGTGATTTTTTCGCTTACGGTAAACTTGTCCTTTTTAATTTTCTTGATAGCCATCTGCTGCTCTTCTTTTGTGAAGCGCAGGAACACCTGACCGTAAGCCTCTATGAGCTTATTTCTGTCAAAGCTCTTGATGACGATATCCGCGTCCTCGTCAGTGTACATAGGTTCTCTGTAATACTGGTTGAGCACCTCGATCTGAGCCATTTTGTCAGCCTGATCCTTGAACATATTGTAAAGAATGACCTGGCGGCGGAGTTCTTCTTCAGGGTCGTACTCCTCTTCCTCTTCGTTGAACTCTTCTTCGACAGGAAGCAATGCGCGGGACTTGAGCTGCAAAAGCGTTGCCGCCATAAGCATAAAGTCGCTTGCAAGATCCATATCCACCGTGTCAAGCTGATTCATATACTCCAGATACTGATTTGTAACGTCGGATATACGGCAAGTCATAATATCGAGTTTCTGCTCACGTATAAGCGTGCAAAGAAGATCCAGCGAACCCTCAAAGTCCGCCAGTTTCAAAGGTATTGCGTCGCTTGCGTGATACTCGTAAAATCCTGACATTATTACCTCTCTAAATTCCGAATATAGCCCTGAATATCGAATTCAACATATTTACGATCGCATCCATATAAAGTCCCAGGATATCAAGATAAGGTGAAATATACCCGAGAACAGTGCTCAGCACAAGAAGTCCGAGCAAAAGGAATGAGCCGTATCTGTAGTTGAACGCAACGTATTTATTGTCGGGCTTTGCAAGCGTTTCAACCAGTCTGAAACCGTCAAGCGGATATACAGGTATCAGGTTGAACGCCATAAGCGTGAGATTTATCAGAACTATATATTGCAGAAGATAAGCAAAATAATAAAATGCGTAATATCCTGCCGAATATATTTGCATATCCTGAACTGCGCCTTTTGTAGCAACAAGATAAAGCGCAAACAGCCCCGTAGCAACGAATGCGATTACGAAATTACAAAGCACGCCTGCAATAGAAACGGTGATCATGCCCTTTTTATAGTCCTTGAAATTTCTCGGATCTATAGGCACGGGCTTTGCCCAACCGAAACCGACTACCGCAAGCATAAGAAAACCTATCGGGTCAAAATGCTTAACGGGATTGACGTTTAGTCTTCCCGCCATTTTTGCCGTGTAATCCCCGTTCCAGTACGCAACTACGCCGTGTGCGAACTCATGCATGACTATTGCTATAAGCAACGCAGGCAGATAAGCAAGAATGGATATGAAAACCAGTCTCTTATCCTGAGCCGTAGCAAGCTGTTGTATAAGCGAAATAAGCATCAGTCTTTATACTCCAATGAAACGTCGTTTCTTACCAGATCCTCGTAAGTCTGAGGTTTTACCGCATATGCGCTCTTGCCGTCCTTTACGAAAACGACGGGCGGCACAAAATTGCGGTTGTAATTGCTAGACATCGAATAGTTGTATGCGCCTGTGGTAAATACGGCAACGATATCGCCGCGCTTAGCTTCAGGCAGCGCAATATCCTTCAATATTATATCCCCGCTTTCGCAACATTTACCTGCAACGGACACTGTTTCAACAGCCTTATCGTTGGCACGGTTGGCAAGTATAGCGTCATACTTGGCATCATACAGAGCGGGACGAATATTGTCAGTCATTCCTCCGTCTATCGCCAGATATTTTCTAACGCCCTTGATATCCTTGATCGCGCCTACCGAATAAAGCGTAACGCCTGATTCGCCGACGATCGAACGACCGGGCTCAATCATAAAGAACGGCTTTTTGATGCCTTTCTTTTCAACCGCATTTTTAAGAGAAGACGTAAGTAATGCCACATAGTCACAGTATTCTTTGACATCATACTTGGGATCGTCTCCGCTGTAATACACGCCGAAACCGCCGCCGAAGTTGAGCTCGTCAACCTCAACGCCTCTCTCTTTGAGTTTTACGACGTAATCGGTAACCACGTCTACAGCAAGCGCAAACGCCTGCTTATCGAATATCTGAGATCCTATATGACAATGAAGTCCTGCAAAGCGCAGATTTTTCTTTGTCAGAATTCTGTCGACAGCGCTGTCCGCATATCCGTTTTTGATGCCGAAACCGAACTTGGAATCGACCTTTGCAGTCTGAATAAAAGAATGGGTATGTGCTTCAACGCCGGGATTTACACGGATAAGAACTTTCTGAACGATACCCTTCTTTGCACACATTAAATCAAGCAGATCTATCTCGTCAAAACTGTCAACGACAAAAGTGCCTACGCCTGTCTCAAGCGCAAGTTCTATCTCTGAAGGCAATTTGTTGTTGCCGTGGAAATATGCCTTTTTCATATCGAAGCCGACAGAATTTGCGGTATATATCTCTCCTCCCGAAACGACGTCGATATACATTTTTTCCTGCTTAGCTATCTCATATATAGCCTTGCATGAAAATGCCTTTGAAGCGTAAGCAACTCCGCCGTCCCCGTAAGTGTTTTCAACGGTCTCTCTGAAAGCACGGCATACGCTTCTTATATAACTTTCGTCCATCACATAAAGCGGTGTGCCGTATTTCTCAACAAGATCGACGGCATCAACGCCGCCTATCTGAAGATGACCTTTTTCGTTTATATTCATCGTGTCTCTGTAGTTCATATATTTTCTCCTATACTATAAGATTTTAGCAAAAACATGGCGGCAAGTCAATTTATTATAAAATATATATTATAAAGAGCTTTTTGCAGATAACTCATAATCCTGACATAAGCATTAATGCTATACACAAATCTTAAACCCCTCTGTTAAGTTCTGCATTTAAACTCAACCAGGTCTTATCTTACTTAATTCAAATAGATTTGATATTTATACGTCAAAAAAATTATCTTACTTTAACTATTTAAGCCATCCGATTGATAATAATGATTTTACTTAAATGGGTTAAACAGACGTTAAACGATAAAATTATCATTGCGGTTATCACAAATTCAGCAACATTAATGAAGAGAAAATCAACTGAATTCCGAATTTGTCTTATCTGACATCTATAGTAATAATAAGTATTTTTAATTATTTATAGCCATAAATTATTTTTAGTATTTTTAAACATAATTAATTATATTTAATGCAATTTATGATATTTAATATTCAATTTAACTTTACCTACAAAAACACATCTTGAATATAATGAATGAGAATAGAATTTTCCTTTTCTGCTTCATCTAATAATTTTTGAGATAAACGCGGCGGAAATCCGCCGCGCTTATACTGAATGATCGATGATCGATTATCACCACTTGCCTGCCATATCCTTGATTATATCCCATATGGTTGCACGGGCTATATCGCTGTCGCTTACAAGATCGAAATAATATTCTTTGCCGTCGTGAGTGATCTTTATTTTGCCTATAACGTCGCCTTTGCTTATAGGCGCTTTTATTTTTTCAGGCAATTCGTACTCAACCTTGAAATCGTCTCCCTGTTTAATAAGCACTGAAGCGTCAACAGCCGCAACAGGCGTCATAGCTTTTACTCTGCTTCTCTCTACAAGCACACTCTTTTCAATCTTTTCGCCCTGCTTACACACAACCTGATTTTTAAAGTTGGCAAAAGCGTAATTGAAAAGTCTGCACGCTTCGCCAAATCTGGTCTTGCTGTCGTCAGCGCCAATTACCGTTGCAACGGTCTTTATTCCGTTTCTCTCTGCGCAAGCCGAAACACAGAACTTGGCGCTGTCGGTAAATCCCGTTTTGCCGCCCAGACATCCCTGATATTGTCTTATCATCTTGTTGGTATTGGTAAGCGTTGTAACTCTGCCTGACGGATGAGTGAATTCTTCAGTCCATATCCTGGCGTAATCGTAATACTTAGAATGCTTCATAAGCTCTCTTGTCATAACGTTTACGTCTCGCGCCGTAGAATATTGCTCATTCTCTGAAGGAAGCCCTGTAGGATTTGCAAATTTTGTATTGGTCATTCCAAGAGCTTCAGCCTTTTCGTTCATTGAATTCACAAAACCCTCCGCGCTTCCGCTGACAGTCTCCGCAAGAGCTACCGCGGCATCGTTGGCAGAAGCCACTATCACCCCTTTCAGAAGGTCGTCTACCTTGTACTTTTCATGAGCGTCAAGAAACATCTGACTGCCGCCCATAGAAGACGCATATTCTGATACTGTAACGTCGTCATCAAGACTTATTTTGCCTTCTTCAACAGCTTCGAATACGAGATTTGCCGTCATTATCTTGACCATACTGGCTATCTCGTGCTTTGAATCCGCATTGTAAGAATAAAGCTCTGCGCCCGTGGCAAAGTCAGCAAGATAAGCTGAATGACAGCTTATTGAAAGCGCATTCTGATTATTATCAGTTGCGTTTACCATATCTTCTCCGCCGTTTATCTCGCTTGCAAACACTACGCCCGAGCATATAGCAACGGTAAGCGCAAGCAAAGCGGAAATTATTATCAACTTTTTCTTCATACTGCACCTCTCTTTTAAGATTGGATTTAGTATAAGAAAAAGCGCCGCTATTATACGGCGCAATTTGCATTGACTATCGTTTGTAATTGACTTGTTTTTAAATTTTCGGCGCGGCGTCTACTTCTCTGACCTCATACCTTACACCGAAATATTCAGCGATAATGCGGGCTATATTATAAAATCCGCATAAAGTGCCGAGATTTTTCACTTCTTTGCCCTTCTGATAGATTATAAGAGGCACGTTTTCTCTTGAATGATCGGTCGAAGGCGTTGACGGGTCGCAACCGTGATCTGCCGTGATTATCAGCATATCGTCATTTGACAACTTTTTAGCGATATCGGGAATTATCTTGTCGAACGCATTCAGGCAATCTGCATATCCCTTCACGTCGTTTCTGTGCCCGTAAAGCATATCAAAATCGACGAAATTGGCAAAAACAAGACTGTCTTTATGCGGTATGAATTTTATAATCTGCTCCCCGACCTCTTTGTTGCCGTGAGCGGAAAGCGCCTCGGTTACCCCGTAGCCGCAGAATATATCGTTTATTTTGCCGACAGATACGACGTCGATATCTTTTTCGGATAGCGCGTTTAAAAGCGTTTTTGCGGGCGGATTCAGCGCGTAATCACGTCTGTCCGGCGTGCGGTAATAATTGCCGTCTTTATCTTTCGAAAACGGGCGGGCTATTATTCTGCCCACACTGTCTTTACCGCACATTATCTTTCTTGCCTTTTCACAACAATCGTAAAGCCGCGCAAGACCGAAAGTGTCAACGCTTGCCGCGATCTGAAGAACGCTGTCAGCCGACGTATATACTATGGGAAGCCCTGTTTTTTCGTGTTCTTCACCCAGCTCTTTTATTATCTCTGTACCGCTAGCCGCCTTATTGCCTAGTACGCCTGTTACACCCCATGCCTCGCACAACTTTTTAACAATATCGTCAGGGAAACCTTCTGGATATGTCGGATGAGGAGTTTTTACGATAAGACCCGCGATCTCATAATGCCCAGTCGTCGTGTCTTTTCCTTCAGAGCGTTCTTCTATCCTGCCGTAACTTGCAAGCGGATGCTCTACGGGCTCAGCAAAGTCGAGTCCGTCTATATTGTCAAAACCGAGAGCGCGCAGATTGGGCGCATTGACAAAAGGATAAATAGCCTTATAAGTATTGCTCCCCTCGTCGCCGAAAGCCGCCGCGTCCTTCGCGCCGCCTATTCCGAGACTGTCAAGAACGATAAGATAACAAGTTTTCATACTTTAATTATACTATCTTTTACCTTTACGTTCAAGGTTTTTGTCGTCTGACCGAATAAGATAACGCGTTTATATCTTATTTTTCTACAACTTATTGCGTTTTACGTCAGAGCGCTGATTGTATAATTTAGCTATGAACATAAAAGCAGGCATATCGGACTATCTGTTATCTTTAGGCGTAAAGCCTTCAAGCAAGGGCTATCGCTATCTTATCGAGCTCATCTATTTAAGCCTGTCGGGCGTAGAAATCCTTCCGTTGAAATACGTAGGCTATAAGCTTATATCCGATAAATTTCACGCCACCATTGACTGCGTTGACAAGAATATCCAAAACTGCATTTCAAAAGCCTGGCTGGACGGCGATCTTGACGCGCTTTACAGTGAATTCGGCAACACGATCGATCTCGAAAAAGGCAAACCTACTGCCAAACAATTCATTATGCAGTCTTGCGATAAACTCAGGTGCGGATTAAACTGATCGATATTTAATTAAAAAAATTAGCAGAATATTGCAATATTTTGTCGCATAAAAATTTACTATGCGGACAAAGAAAAGACGGTTTTGTTTTAATATCAACTATTTAAGGAACACAATATGCGCTTTTTGCGAAGAACATTCTTCACTCATCGCAATAGTATGCTGTGCTTGTCTTACGGGAATGCTTCTCGGAATCGTAGTTGCAATAAAATTCGGCGAAGAATATTACAAACTCAACGTTTTTGCCGCATTGAAAACAGCTGAATACGGCAAATTTTCGACCTTTTTTAAGTTTTTTCTGCTCGCGTTGGCAACACTTGCGATAAACTTCTGCTGTGTGTTTAAAAAGTATTTCTCGGCACTAGGTTTTCTTTGGGCGGCATTCCTCGGCTACCGCTTCGGGCTATGCTTCGTAGGCGCGGCAAACGTAGCGCTTATTGACGGGATTTTCTGCGTGATATTCTTCTATCTTCCGCTTTGTATAGGATACATAATGCTCACGGTCGTCGCAATCGGCGCGGCGAGCAAATACTGGATCGCTAAAGGCGCGACAATGACCTGCACTCATTCGGTAACAGAACTTCTGTCTTTTTATGCGGCTCTGCTTCTGTGCTTTACTGTGCTTGCACTCGTATGCACGGTAATAATGCCATGGCTGGTTTCCTTGATATTGCTTTAATACATCGTCGATGATTTTTAAGATCAATAAAAAAATCTCGTTGCGGTAAAATTCTAAAATTCCAATATAAAATTGTCGCACAAGATCTGATATCAGAAAGTTCATTTGTTTTTATTTGAAGTAAACAAAAAGCGGACGGTTGCCCGTCCGCATTCTTGCCTTGAAAAGATATGTTATTTCGCGTATTCTACGCGCCTTACTTCTCTTATCACGTTTACTTTGATTTGTCCCGGATATTCAAGTTCTGCTTCCAGTTTCTTGGCAATTTCTTTTGCCATGAACATTGTCTTGGAATCGTCGACTTCTTCAGGCTTTACGATAACTCTTATCTCTCTGCCTGCCTGTATCGCATAAGACTGTTCTACGCCGTCAAACGAATTTGCAAGGCTTTCAAGTTTTTCAAGTCTCTTTACGTAATTCTCGAGAGACTCTCTTCTTGCGCCCGGTCTTGCGCCTGATACCGAGTCAGCCGCCTGAACGATTATAGCCTCAAGCGTCTGCGGCTCAACGTCGCCGTGGTGAGCTTCTATCGCGTGAATTACCGCGCGGCTCTCTTTGAATTTCTTAGCAAGTTCAACGCCTATCGTGACGTGAGTACCTTCGAATTCATGGTCAACGGATTTGCCTATGTCGTGGAGCAAGCCTGCTCTCTTTGCGACCTTTACGTCAGCGCCGAGCTCCGAAGCCATCATACCTGCGAGGTAACACACCTCGAGAGAGTGATTGAGCACGTTCTGACCGTAACTGGTGCGGTATTTAAGTCTGCCGAGGAGCTTTATAAGCTCAGGGTGCAAACCGTAAATATTCGCGTCGAACGCCGCCGTCTCGCCGGCTTCCTTTATCTGCGCGTCCATCTCTTTCTTTACTTTTTCAACGGTCTCTTCAATCCTTGCAGGATGAATTCTTCCGTCAGATACCAGCTTTTCGATCGTAAGTCTTGCGATTTCACGTCTTACGGGATCGAAGCCCGAGATGGTTACGATGTCCGGAGTGTCGTCTATGATCAGGTCAACACCCGTGCAATTCTCTATTGAACGGATGTTTCTTCCGACTCTGCCTATAAGCCTGCCTTTCATATCCTCGTTGGGAAGGGCTACGACAGACACAGCTATTTCAGAAGCGTGGTCTACTGCGCATCTCTGAAGCGCAAGACCTACTATGTTTCTCGCCTTTTTGTCAGCGTCTTCTTTTGCCTGCTGCTCTATCTCTCTTACCTTTACTTCTGCGTCCTTTCTCGCCTCATCAAGCATTTCCCCCATCAAAATATCCTTCGCTTCCGCCTGAGTCATGCCTGAAACCTTTTCAAGTTCCTGCACCATAGCGGTGTGAGCGTTTTTGACTTCGTCTTCGAGCTTTTCGATTTCTGCTTCTTTGAGCTCTACCTGCTTTTTCTTTTCGTCTATGAGGTCGGATTTTTTATCGATAGCGAGTTCACGCTTTACCAGCTGATCTTCACGTTGAGAAAGTCTCTGTTCCGTTCTTGACAACTCAGCCTTCTTTTCACGCGTTTCTCTGTCCAATTCCTGACGCAATCTTTGCTGCTCTTCCTTTGCTTCAACCTTAGCTTCTTTGAGGAACGTCTTTGCTTCGTTCTGGGATTCTTCTTTCAGCTTGTCGCATTCGTGCTTAACGCTGCCGACTGTGCGACGCGCATAAAATCTGTACACTACCAAACCGATTGCAACTCCGACAACAGCCGCGACAATGCCTATCACAGCCGCTATACCGCCGGAAATTCCCGCCCCAAGGAGTAAGGTCAAGCCGATGTTACTGCTTAACATTTAAACCTCCTGATATTCAATTTTTAAGTTTCATAAACCCGAACGCGTCGGGGTATTGTCTTATTATAACCTTTTTTCGCGCGCGTTGTCAATGTAAATCAGAATTTTTGACTTACATCGGCATAATTCGTTGTTTACGCGTCTGCAGCGACTATTTTCTGTCTGATTTCTTCCATGAGTTCAGGATTGTCTTCAAGGTATCTGACGGTGTTGTCTCTGCCCTGACCAATCTTTTCGTCGTTATAGCTGAACCATGAGCCGCTCTTTGTGATTATCTTCTTTTCTATCGCAACGTCGAGCACGCATCCGCTCTGAGAAATGCCCTTGCCGAATATGATATCGAATTCAGCGGTACGGAACGGGGGCGCGAGCTTGTTCTTCACGACTTTCGCTTTTGTATGGTTGCCTACGAATTCAGCGCCGTCTTTGAGAGTATCGCCCTTTCTGACCTCTACTCTTACGCTTGCGCCGAATCTGAGAGCACGACCGCCGGGGGTGGTTTCAGGGTTGCCGAACATAACGCCCACTTTCTCTCTTATCTGGTTGATAAAGATTATGCAAGTATTGCTCTTGCTGATGATGCCGGTAAGCTTTCTCAGCGCCTGAGACATAAGTCTTGCCTGAACGCCTACCGAACTTTGTCCCATCTCGCCGTCGATTTCAGCTCTCGGAGTGAGCGCGGCAACAGAGTCGATTACTATAAGATCGATAGAATTGCTTCTTACAAGCGTTTCTGCAATGTTGAGCGCCTGCTCGCCGTCGTCAGGCTGAGACACGTAAAGATTCTTTACGTCTACGCCGAGATGTTCGGCATAAACGGGGTCGAGAGCGTGCTCTGCGTCGATAAACGCCGCCACGCCGCCCTGCTGCTGACATGAAGCAATAGCGTGAAGCGCAACCGTAGTCTTACCTGATGACTCGGGACCGTATATCTCTATAATTCTGCCGCGAGGCCAGCCGCCTATACCGAGAGCCATATCCAGCGTAAGGCATCCGGAACTGAACGTGTCGACCTTCATAACTGTCTCGTCGCCCAATTTCATTATCGAGCCTTTGCCGTATTGTTTCTCGATTTTAGCGATGGCGTCTTCAATTAGCGCGGATTTTTCCTTTGCCTTATTGTCGTCAATCTTTTTTTCCATAATTACCTCATTATATTTTTCTTTTTATAGTCTGCCCGACGGCAATATTGCCGCGGATAACTCCGATAAAATTAAACAGCGCGCAGTTGGTAGCCGTATTGCGGATATAATTTCTGTCTCCGTCGATCATAAGCTCCAGTATCAGCGTGCCTTCTGCGCACGCGATTGCAACGTAACACAGCCCTACTGGAGTGTCGTATTCGTCAGTGTCGGGACCTGCGCAACCCGTAGTCGACAACGCATAGTCAGCGATACGGTTTGCAAGAAGTCCCTGAGTCATTTCTTTTGCTACTTCTTCGCTGACAATGCCGTATTTTTCAATAGTCTGCACCTTTACGTGCAATCTTCTTATCTTTGCACTGCTGCCGTATGTAACAAGCCCTTCGTAAAAAACTCCGCTTGCTCCGCTTACGCTTACCGTGCGCGTGCTTATAAGTCCGCCTGTAAACGATTCTGCAACGCTGAAAGTCTTGCCGCATTCTTTGAGTTCTTTTACAAGCACTTCTTCAAGCGTTTCGCCGTCCTCAGAATAAAGCGACTTTCCCAAAAGCGTTTTAAGCGCCATAACGACGCCGTTGAACACGACTTCGTCAGCAGTATAGTTGATTACGCTCAGCGTGAAATCGCGGTATTCTTCGCTTATTTCTACGCTCACGCCTTCTTTTGCCGCATTGCGTGCGGCTTCGATAACGTCTTCACTCAGATCGAAAGCCTTCAGAAGACACAGATTTTTACAATTTATCATAATATAACCCCGTTAATTTTTAAGGAAACGTCAGTCTTTTGAACCTTCTCCGTTTTCAGCATCCTTGTCTTTGTCTGCAAAGATAGCTTTGTTTTTAAAAATATAGTTTAGTCCCGAATATACCGTAAGCACGGTCGCCGCGATCAGCAGTACGCCTGCCGCCCACATCGTGGATTCTCCGAAAGAGCTGCCGATTGGTACGAAAAGCGCCGTGCCTATTGCCGCAAGCGTTACCACGGTCTTAGCCTTGCCCCAGATATCAGCCGCAAGTATGAATTTCTTAGAAGCGGCTATCTGTCTGAAAAGCCCGATAATGAGTTCTCTTGCGATAATTATTATCGTGCAGATCATGGCAACGTAAGGCATGCCGTAAATAAAGTTGCCCTGCATTATAAAGCAAAGCCCTGTGAGCACGCAGACTTTGTCCGCGATAGGGTCGAGAAACTTTCCGAGCGTCGTAACCTGATTGTTGCGCCTTGCAAGGTAGCCGTCCAGGAAGTCAGTCAGCGCGGTCGCTATGTAAAGAAGCGCCGTTACGTAACACAAAATGTCTCCTGTCTGCTTATCGCCGTTGCCGTAAAAATACATTTCGAGACAGAACAGCACGATAAGTATCGGAAGCATTACGATTCTTGTAACCGTAATTTTGGTGGGTAAATTCATTTTTCAGTTTCTCCTATAAGGTCGCAGCCTTCGCTGCCGATCATTCTCACATCGTAGAAATTGCCGATCTCAAGGCACTTGTCAGAGCCGAACCATACTTTTGCGTCAACATCGGGCGCATCGTACTGAGTTCTTCCTACAAAAGCTTCAGCCTCTTCGTCTATGCCCTCGTAAAGCACCTTTTCGACTTTTCCTATTCTGCGTTTTGTATTTTCATACATTATGCTTTCCTGCAAAGAGTAAAGCCTGTCGTATCTCTTCTGTTTTACGTCCTCGTCGATCTGTCCGTCCATTCTAGCCGCGGCGGTATTGTCTTCCTGAGAATACTTGAAGAAACCGCATCTGTCCAGACGGGCAAATCTGAGGAATTCTTCAAGTTCGTCGACGTCGCTTTCGCTCTCTGTCGGGAAACCTACGATAAACGTGCTTCTTATGCAGAAATCGCCTTTACCGCGTATCTTTTCAAACAGAGAGATAATGCCCTGCTTTGTGATACGCCTGTTCATCTTCTTTAATATCTTATCGCTTATATGTTGACACGGTATGTCAAGATATTTGCAAATTTTGTCGTTTTGAGAAATATAATCGAGAAGTTCGTCGCTTATGCCTTCGGGATAAAGATATAAAAGCCTTATCCATTCCACGTCAAGCTTGTTCAGCTCTTTGAGAAGATCTATAAGCATACATCTTCCCTCCAAGTCGTAGCCGTAGCGAGTAACGTCCTGCGCAACGATGATAAGCTCTTTTATCGGATATTGTTTCAACAGCTCTTTCGCTTCTTCCACAAGCTCGTTTACGGGTACTGACGTATATTTTCCGCGAATCTGCGGTATCGCGCAATAAGTGCAGTGATTGTCGCATCCTTCTGCGATCTTGAGATAAGCGTAGTGAGGCGGAGTTGTAAGCACGCGCGCTTTCGTATGCTTGCGGAAGTCCTTGTCATTGGGAATACACACGGTGTTTTTGCCGTCGAGATCTTTGATAATGCGCGGCAGAAGATGATAGCTTCCCGTACCGAGGAACGCGTCAACTTCAGGGAAACCGTCCTTAAGGTCGTTCATATAACGCTGAGGCAGACAGCCTGTAACGATAAGATATTTGCATTTATCCTTCTTATACTCAGCCATTTCCAATATCGTGGAAATCGCCTCTTTCTTCGCTTCGTCGATAAATGCGCAGGTATTGACTATGATGACCTCTGCTTCAGCAGGATCAGGGGTAAACTCAAAGCCCGCCTCTGAAAGGTAGGCAAGCATATTTTCTGAATCTATTCTGTTTTTGTCGCAACCAAGCGACACTACTCCTATTTTCAAATATCCCTCTCTTACGCTTCTCTGTTAAATTCTGAGACAACGCTTATACGATCACTTTTTTATCTTTTATCTGCCGCTGCCGCCTTCAGCTTATCGGGCGGCAAGCGTCAATTTGTTTTATTTTTCCGCAACCGAATGCGGATAGTCTTTATTTGCATTTAATATCGGCAGACGGTTAAATCAGTCTGTTCTTATTCTCCGTCTCCGCCTTCGTCAGAGAAAAGCCTGTCGTACTCTTCCTGAGTGATGAGGATTTCTCTCTGCTTGTTGCCCGGCGCAGGCTTGGATATAAATCCGCGCGCTTCCATCATATCGAGAAGCTTTGCCGCTCTCGGGAAGCCGAGGTAAAGCCTTCTCTGCAGCATCGATATGGATATAGAGCCGTTGTCGATAGCCAGCTTGACTGCCTGAGCGAACATCGGGTCGTTGCTGCCGCTGCCGCTGCCTTCTCCCGCTTCACCCGTAGTTGCCGCCTGATCGGGCTCTTCCTGAACGAAGTCGATAGCTTTCTGAATGTCTTCGTCAAAGTAAGCTTCGTTGTTCTCCTTGACCTGTTCAACGACAGAGAGAACTTCTCCGCCTGAAATGAACGCGCATTGCAGACGCACAGGTTGCGGCTTTGTACTGAGCTTATAGAGCATATCGCCCTTTCTCAGCAGCTTCTCTGCGCCCGAATAATCAAGAATGGTCTTGCTGTCTACGTTGGAAACTACCGCGAACGCAATTCTCGTGGGCAGGTTTGCCTTGATAGTACCCGTGATGACGTCGACAGAAGGTCTCTGCGTAGCGACGATAATATGAATACCTGCCGCGCGCGCCTTTGCCGTAAGACGTTTTACAAGCGCTTCGAACTCTTTTGCCGAAGGCGACTGCATTATGTCTGCCGCTTCGTCGATTATTATCAGGATATACGGCATTTTCTGCATATCCTTGTTGCCCTTGCAGTAAGAATTGTATTCTTCGATATTGGAGAGTTTGTGCTGTTTGATATCAGAATAACGTCTCTCCATCTCGTCTATCGCCCACTTGAGCGCGTTGATTATCTTAGCGTTGTCGCTGAGAATTTCAGGCACAAGCAAGTGCGGCAGACCTTCGTACTTATTGAATTCAACCTCTTTGGGGTCGATAAGAATAAGTCTGAGATCTTCAGGCGAATATTTGTAAAGCATACTGACAAGCATACAGTTGAGACATACCGATTTACCTGCGCCTGACGCACCTGCAACGAGTGCGTGCGGGAACTCGGTTATATCTCCTACGTAACATTCGCCGTCGATATCTTTACCCAGTGCGAAGAACAGACCGCTCGACTTGCCGTTGTTGAACTCCTTGGAGTCGATTATAGGCTTGAGTCCTACAGTACCTCTGTTCTCGTTTGGAATTTCGATACCTACAAATCTCTTCTTTGGGATAGGAGCTTCTATACGTATGCTCTCTGCCGCAAGACACATTGCAAGGTCGTTGTAATGCTGAGGTATCTTGTTTACGCTTATGCCGGGCGGAACTTCAAGCTCTAGTCTGCTGAACGTCGGTCCCTTTACTACGTTGACGACCTTTGCGTCTATGCCGAAGTTGGCAAGGCAGGTCTCAACGCTCATTATCTTTTCTTCGAAATCAGTGCCCGAATCAACCTCTTCTTTGTAGTCTCTCAGACAATCGAGACGGGGCGGAACGTAGGGTTTGCGCCTTACAGGTTTCTTGGGCTTCTGCGGCTCTGCCGCGCTTGCGCTTTCAGAAGGCGCGCTTACGTTGCTTACGCTCTCCTTTACAGAAGGTTTCTGCACGGGAGAAATATCGGTATTCACGCCGATAACGGGTCTGACCACAGGCTTTACGGGTTCGTAAGGCTTAGGCTCAGGCTTCTTGGGCGTTTCCTCTATATTGCTTCTGGTGTACTCTTCTGTGTTAGAGTTGAAACCTTTGAGCGGATCTCCGCCGTACTCTGTCTTGTCTTCAGCTTCTCCGAATGCGTCCATCGATCCGCTGAGAAGAGACTTTCCGCTCTTTGTATCGTTGGGCTTTTCGTCCTTGACGTCTTCTTTCGTGCCTTCGTCGCCGTCAAGAAGCTTGTCTATGTTGGTGAAGAGGTTGCGCGTCATATCGTCTTCAGACGTCTTTTCTTCAGGCACGTTAATGCTTGAAACGTCTTCTGTATTTTCAAAGCTGTCTGTCTGAATTCCGCTTGCGTCTGATACGTCCGCGTTTTCTCCGCGCTCTTTTTCTTCTTTCATACGGCGCAGGTTTTCTTCCATCGTCCTGAGACGTGAATTGTTGCTGTAACCGTCGTAAATGTCCTTATTCTCCTGAGGTTTTTCAGGCTGTTTCTCGACAGGCTTCTTAGCTCCGCCGTAAAGAATGTCCCATGAGCTCTTCGCTTCCGCCTTAGTATCGTCGGAATACGTGCTCTTTTTAGAATCGCGGTTGTAGAGCTTGTCCATAGCGTCCTGCTTACGGCGCTTGTTGTACACGTCAAGAGCTTCGTCTACGACCTTGTCGCTTATAGCGTCGTCAACGTTTCTTTCACGGTAATAGGAAGAATAATCTTCTGCCTGCTCCTGAGTGCCTATATCCTCGATATCGTCATATTCTACGGGCTTTTTGCCGAAACGTCTGCCCATACGGTTGGAATGCTGTCTGCCGTCGACGTCTCCGTTGTAGAATTCACGCTCGTCGTCCTGCACGGCATAAGTCGCCTCGGTCTGCTGATCTGCATAAGAAACCGTCTGAACTGCCTTGCGGTCTTTTCTTGAAGACTTGCCCGAACCGAACTGTCTTGCTCTGAATGTGATCTCCTTGTTGAGCTGTGAGACAATGAGAAGAGCGATAACGCCGATCAGAAGCAATCCTGCAAGCACCTCGGAAACGATATAAAGCTTTGCAGGGAAATACAGTAAAAGCGCGCCGAGCCAACCTCCGGCGGTGTCAGCGTTCTGATAGCACGCATTCATATACTCGCCGTAAGTTCCGTCCGCATAAATTCTGGAGGAATAAAGGTGGATCATGATGATCACCAGCGCGACTGCAGCGACGTAAAGCAATGTAACCCCCGTCGTAACGCTTCTCTTGCGCTTGAGCATAAGCGCAATGCCGATGATCATACCGCTGATTCCGTACGCATAAATCGCGTAGCCGAAAACCCCCGTCAAAAATTTAGTAACGACGGCGCCCGCCTTGCCGAATACTCCGAACAGAATAAGGCTCAGCACAAGGAACACGCTGAATATAGCGAGACCGTTGGCAAAACCCGAACTCTTCGGGCGATCGTTACTTGCAGCTCTTTTCCTTCTCAATTTGTACTCCTTTCCCGTAACGCACGCATATTTCCCGTATGCATATAAATTTCCACTCTGTACATTATAGCACAGCGGTCGGGAGATTTCAATATAAAATAATACTTTTATTATAACCTTTATGCGCAAGTCAAAACTCTGTCTTAAAAGTGCTTTTTATATCAACCACGCAGTCTCGACCTGAAAAAGCCGCTTTAAAGCAATATTAAATCTGTTCATTCAAAAATCAACCGTTTTGTACATATTTTATCGCAAAGCTTTTATCTTTATCGATCTTCAGAAAACCGCTTTATCAAACTCAATAAAACGGCAAGGATAAAAAACGATCTTAATAAAAACGCCCTTTGCTGAGCAAGGGGCGTTATAAATTTATTGCCTTATAAATCTTTTGTCTTTCTCCGGCACATCCGAAGTCTCCTCAAATCTTTCAACTGTCATATGAAGACGATATTTTTCTCTGAGAGCCGATATCGTCTGCATAACGGGAAGCGCGTGGTGTCTGTCAAGCGAAGACTGATCTTTCCATCTGTCGATCAGAAGAACTGTTTCAGGGTCGCTTTCAGAATAAAAGTATTCATACTTTTCATTGCCCTCTTCTGCTCTTATATAATCGACAGTTCCGCTTGAAATCATTTCTTCGACAAAGCGTTTTGCCGAGCCGTCTTTCCCTTTATAATAAATGTTTACCGTTATACTCATATCGCAATCCGATTAAGTAAGAATGATTACCTTCTACCTTGCATGGATTATTTTTTATCGCACTTGTATCCCTGCTTGGCACTGAGACCGTTCTGACGATCAAAGTTTTCTTTGTTCTTATTGAGGTAAAGTTCAAAAAGCTCTTTTGAATCCATTCCCGCAGTCAGACACATACTTACGAAGAAATGCAGAATGTCCACGATCTCGTACTTTATCTTTTCGTCGTCAAGCGGCCTCGGATTCTTCCACCACTTGAAATTGACTTCGTCGATAAGCTCTGCCATCTCGCTCATCATCGCAAGCGTCTGACGCTGAAGCCACTCTGCCTTATCGCTTCTGTCAAGATTTCTGCGTTCAGCTATATCGTCGTTCAATGCCTTCTGCATTAAAAATATTTTATCCAGTTTGTCCATATTTTTATCTTCAAGTATTTCTTTGATATCCACAGGTGTTTCCTCCGTTACCTTTTTATAGCGCCGTAAAGATCGTCTTTTATCTCTCTGCCTACGTATGCGAGACTTACTTTTGTTCTGTCAAATTCCTGTTTGTATATGTCGTTGAATTCGTCAAAGCTCAACGCGTCGAGTTTTGCGATAAGGTCGTCAAAGTCGACAAGCGCGTCTGCCATAAGCAACCACTTCGAATAAAAACGCATAAGCGCGCCGTTGCTGTCCTGCCCGAGGATATAAGCGGCTTTCGCCTGCTGTATACTGCGGCGGAATTCTTCCTCTGTAAATCCGTTTTTGCGCACGTCGTCAATTATATCTGCAACGATTTCTACCGCCTGAAGCGCGGATTTCGTATTCGTACCGACATAAATTGCGTTTATGCCGTTGTCGTAATAACACGAATTGTAAGAATATACACTGTAAGCCAAGCCGTGTTTTTCTCTTACCTCTGCAAAAAGCCTGCTTGACATTCCTCCGCCAAAAACGTAACCGCCTGCATTGACAGCAAGATAATTCTTGTCCGTCATGCTTACGCTCGGAAACACGAGTCCTATGTTTGCCTGCTCGATCGGCTTGAAAATAGTCTTGCTGCTACCCTCTGTAACGTGCGCGGTGTCATGCCACTTCCTTCCGCTTATAGATCTGAATCTGCCTTCAAAGTATTTTTCTACTATTTTCTTCGCTCTGTCAGCGCTCATATTGCCTATTATGGCAATTACAGTCGTCTCTGCACAATAGTTTTCGTCTATATATCTGAGAAGGTCTTCTCTTTTGAGAGAATTTACCGTTTCTCTCGTTCCGAGTATCGGGCGCGCAAGCGCATTGTCGCCGAAATAAAGTGCTCCAGCCGTTTCCATACACACGTCGGCATTGTCGTCGTCGCTCATAGATATCTCTTCCAGTACGACTTTGCGTTCTCTCTCCAGTTCATCATTATCGAAAACTGAATTGAAAAGCAAGTCAGAAAGTATCTCAGCGCACCTTTCGCCGTCCTCGTCAATACTGAACGTATAAAAACAGGTTGAAGTCTTGCTGGTAAAGGCGTTTATCTGCGCGCCGAGAGCGTCGACTTCTTTGACAATATCAAGTGAACTGCGCGTCTTTGTTCCTTTGAAGAACATATGCTCCAGAAAGTGCGATACGCCGTTGTTTTCTGCCGTTTCGTTTTCACTTCCCGCGCCCGTAAGAATGCCTATAGCGACCGCACGCGTGGAAGTCCTTTCAAGATGAACGAGCCTGAGCCCGTCAGCGAATTGATAAACTTTTGCTTTCATCTTTCCTCCAATATATATTCAGTATAAAATATTATACGCTTTTTGTAAAGTAATAACCCCTTTTTCATACCGCGCTTAAACCCTTCATATACTGCTTAAGGAGGCGTTTATGAAGTTGTCTGAAAAGAATGCGTCCGTAAAAAATACGGACAGAAAAAACAAGCTGTTTATTGAAATCTTATCCAACTGCACGATAATCGTTATGCTGATATCCCTATGCATCATAGGATTCAGCGGCAGCGGCGCATACAACACGGTATTTTCCGCCGGCGGCGAAAATTCACCGATATACCGCGGCGAAACCGCGCGCTCGGAAGTGTCGATCATGTTCAACGTATACCAAGGCAACGAATACCTTGAAAAAATTCTCGACACGCTCAAGCAATATGACGCTCATTGTACGTTTTTTGTAGGAGGATGCTGGGCTGACGACAACAACGAACTTATAAAACGCATTCTCGACGAAGGGCACGAGATAGGTAATCACGGATATTTTCATAAAGACGCAAAAAATCTGTCTTATCAGCAGAATAAAAGTGAAATCGTAGCCACAAACGACCTTATAAAAGCAATGACAGGCAAAACCCCCGTACTTTTCGCCCCTCCGTCAGGCAGTTACGGAAAGGAAGTGCTCAAAGTATGCGAAGATCTCGATATGAAAGTAATCATGTGGAGCAGAGACACGATCGACTGGCGCGATAAAAACACCGAGACTATTTTTACCAGAGCCACTGAAAAAATCGAAGCAGGCGATATGATACTCGCCCACCCCACTTACAACACCGCCGAAGCCCTGCCCGACATTCTGAAATACTACAAAGAACACGGACTCACCCCCGTAACCGTATCTCAGATAATAAGCAAGACGGTTTAAATCAATTATACATGATAGTATCAAGTTTAATTGTTGTTTTTATCTCTAACAAAGCATGTAATTCTCAACAAAACATAAAAAAAAGAGACCCTATATCGGGTCCCTTTTTTATTCAATTTCAGCCCAGTTTATCTTTCTGTCTTTAAAATAATATTCTTTATCTCTTTCATTGATTTCTCGCAATATTCTGCAAGGATTACCAACGGCAACCACACCTGATCCGATATCTTTTGTAACCACGCTTCCTGCTCCTATAACCACATTATCTCCTATGGTAACACCGGGAACTATTACTGTTCCAGCGCCTATCCAACAATTCCTTCCTATTTTAACTGAAGCATTGTATTGATAGCCCTTTTCTCTGAGTTCAGGTAAAATAGGATGTCCCGCAGTCGCAACAGTAACGTTAGGTCCCAACCAAGTATTATCTCCGATGTATATATACGTATCGTCAACCAGTGTAACGCCGAAATTAAAATAAACGTTATCACCTAAATGTACGTGTCTTCCTGCAAAATTTGAATAAAACGGCGGTTCGATATAACAATTCTTACCAATATGCGCGAACATCTCTTTCATAAGAGACTGTCTTTTTTCAGTCTCTGAAGGACGCGTATGATTGAACTCGTAAAGTCTTTCAAGGCATTTTGTCTGATAAGATAATATCTCCTCGTCTGCAGGCAAATACAAGTCGCCTCTGTGCATTCTGTCTTTCATTTTCATAAATCGCCTCGTTTTCAAATTATCAATCTGAATTCAGATAAAGTTTAATCTGATTCACTAAAAAAATTTAGTAAATTAATTGATTTAACAAAAAGGCGCGGCATAAAGTCGCGCCCTTTATTATTATCAAGTCTGATTACAGTTTCTTGACAAGGCTGAGAGAAATACCCTTCTCAGAAATGCCGTCAACCTTTACGAGAACTTTGTCGCCGACGTTTACAACGTCTTCAACTTTTTCAACTCTCTTCTTGTCGAGCTTGGAGATATGAATCATACCGTCCTTTCCGGGAGCGATTTCAACGAATGCGCCGAAGCTTGCGGTGCGGACAACGGTACCTTCAGTCTCAAGACCGACTTCAGGATCGTTTACGATAAGTTCGATTATCTGACGAGCCTTTGAAATCATATCTTCGTCCGGGCTTGCGATAAATACGTCGCCGAAGTCGTTGATGTCAATCTTAACGCCGGTCTCGTCGATTATCTTGTTGATAGTCTTGCCGCCGCTACCGATAACGTCTCTGATCTTGTCAGGATTGATGTTGAAAGATATGATCTTGGGAGCGTACTTGGAGAGGTTTGCTCTGGGAGCAGGCAGTACGGCCAGCATTTTGCCCAGAATTTCAAGTCTGCCCACTTTTGCCTGAGCGAGAGCCTTTCTGAGGATCTCTTCGTTAATACCCTTGATTTTGATATCCATCTGAATTGCGGTGATACCTTCGGTTGTACCTGCAACCTTGAAGTCCATATCGCCGAGGAAGTCTTCAAGACCCTGAATATCGGTAAGAACGCTTACCTTGCTCTTATCTTCGTTGGAGATAAGACCCATAGCCACGCCTGCAACAGGTCTCTTGAGCGGAACGCCTGCGTCCATAAGAGCGAGGGTGCTGCCGCATACGCTTGCCTGTGAGGTGCTGCCGTTACTGCTCAGAACTTCAGATACGGTTCTGATAGCGTACGGGAAGCTGTCTTCGCTGGGGAGCATAGGCTCGAGAGCGCGTTCAGCAAGAGCGCCGTGTCCGATCTCACGTCTGCCCGGGCTCTTCATCGGTTTAGCTTCGCCGGTGCTGTAAGGGGGGAAGTTGTAGTGATGGATGTATCTCTTGCAAACTTCGTCGTCGAGACCTTCCAGCTTCTGAACTTCGCTTATGCTGCCGAGGGTCGCGCAGGTAAGAACCTGAGTCTGACCTCTGGTGAACACGCCGCTTCCGTGAACTCTGGGGAGAACGCCTACTTCGCACCAGATAGGTCTGATCTCGGTAAGCTTTCTGCCGTCGGGACGGATACCTTCGTCAAGGATCTTAGCTCTTACTTTAGCTTTCTTCATAGCGTAAAGCACTTCGCCCATATCCTTCTTTCCTTCGGGGAACTGTTCAGCAAAGTGAGTGTAAACGTCGTTGTCGAGTTCTTCCTCAGCCTTTTCTCTCTCCTGTCTGTCGAAGTGATTGAGAACTTCGTCCATCTTCTTGTCAGCGTATTCCTTAACCGCCGCTTCGATTTCAGGAGCCGGATGATAAAGGTCGGGAACGATCTTCTCTTTGCCGATTTCTTTCTGAATGCCTTCGATGAAAGCAACTATCTTCTTGATCTCTTCATGACCGAACAGGATAGCGCCGATCATTTCTTCTTCCGTTACTTCGTTTGCGCCCGCTTCAACCATGAGGATAGCTTCCTTGGTGCCGCTCAGGGAGAGGTGCAGCTTGCTTCTGTCTCTCTGCTCGGTGTTGGGGTTGATGACGTACTGACCGTCAACGTAACCGACAACTACTGAGCCGGTAGGACCTGCAAACGGAATATCTGATATAGAAAGCGCGATAGAGCTGCCCAGCATTGCGTAAACCTCAGGCGGAATGTCTGTGTCTACTGAAAGGCAGGTAGCTACGACTGCAACGTCGTTGTAGAAGCCCTTGGGGAACAAAGGTCTGAGCGGACGGTCGATAAGTCTCGACGTCAGGATAGCCTTGTCGCTGGGGCGTCCTTCACGCTTTTTGAAGCCGCCGGGGATTTTGCCGACGGAATACATTTTCTCTTCAAAGTCGACGCCGAGGGGGAAGAAATCTATGCCGTCTCTCGGAGCCTTTGCCATCGTCGCGTTTACCATGACTACGGTGTCGCCGCATCTTACGATACAACTGCCGTTAGCCTGTCCGCAATACGCGCCGGTTTCGACGGTTACTTCTCTGCCGCCGATCTGAGTGGAAAAAATCTTTCTTTCCATTACTAACCTCCAATTAGTACGTTGTATATACCTTTATTTTTTATCGGAATAAGCCGCGTTTTTCAGCCACGCGGAAGGCTTGCACAGAAAAAACGGGGTTGCCGAATACGACACCCCCGTTGCCTTTTACTTTCTCAGACCCAGCTTAGCAATCAATGCGCGGTAGCGCTCGATGTCGCTATTCTTGAGATAGGTAAGCATATTGCGTCTCTTACCGACCATCTGCTTAAGACCTCTCATGCTGTGAAAGTCTTTCTTGTGAATCGCGAAGTGCTCGTTGAGCTGTTCGATTCTTGCGGTGAGAAGAGCGATCTGAACTTCGGGTGAACCGGTGTCGCCTTCATGCTGTGCGTACTGAGCAATGATCTGCTCTTTTGTAAGTCCTTTTTCCATTTTTTTGCCTCCTTTCTTTGGAAAAGTAATTTGCCGTCAACTGAGAAAAACATCGGAGTTATTGTCAATCCCGGTCGCGGTACATTTGATATGTTAGCATAAATAAATATTTAAGGCAACCAAAAACAACCAACTTTTCAGATTTTTAACGCCTTTACGTCAATTAAACGTAAAAAAGCGGATTATATCGTATAAGTCGAATTTTTCAAACCTTTTTTGCTTAATTTTTACTTTCTTTTGCCTGAACGGCGGTTGCAAAACCGTTTACTTTGTCTCGCCAAGAAAGAAAGCGCGTTTTTTGTCGAACACTTCTCTACCTCTTTGAAGGTACACGTCAAGCCCCTTGGGATTTGCACAGCGCTCGAGAGAATTCTTTGCAATATCGAGTTTTTTGGATATTCCGCCGGCGCCGTTGGCGATTATGGTTGAAGTCTCTTCCATAATGTCAACGTTGTATATACAGAATTTGCCCGGCTTGGAATAGCCTACGTTTTCAAGATTGCCGCTTACATATTTCTGACGATACATATAATACGGAGTGTAACCCGCCTTTCCTACGGCTTCTCTAGCATAATCCACCATCCTTGCCGCAAGCTCGTCAGACGAATTGTCATAACCGCCGACCTTGAGCACAGACCCTTTCTTAAGCGCAAGAGTGTGCACCGTAATGTTTTCAGGATTAAGCGCAATGGCGCAGTCTACAGAATGTCTGAACTCTTCAAATCCTTCACAGGGAAGCATGGCGATAAGGTCAGTGTTTATATCGAAGTTATATTTGCGCGCCTCGGCATACGCTCTGTATATATCTTCGACGGTATGTCTTCTGCCGATAACGTCAAGCGTAGCCTGATTGAAAGACTGCGGATTTATCGAGATGCGCGTTACACCCGTTTTATCCATAATTTTGAGCTTGTTTTCAGTAATCGTATCAGGTCTTCCCGCTTCTACGGTAAACTCGCTTTGACCAAAGTCGCAAAGCTTTAATATGCTTTCAAAATCTTCGTCGGAAATACAGGTGGGAGTTCCGCCCCCGATATATACGCTTCGTATTCTGTATCCAGTCTCGACTATCAGCTTTTTGCAATCGGCAAGTTCCTGTCTTAAAAGTTCTGAATAAACGGGAACGTGCTTCTTGACTTTAGAAAATTCAGCAGATATGAATGAACAGTATACGCACCTTGTCGGACAGATCGGAATGTTGACGAATACGTCCGATACGCCGTCTTCCTTCAGATAAATTTCAGATTGATTTTTTACAATCTGAGAGACAAGCGAAGTCTTGTCCCTGCTCACTCTCAAGTCCTCTTCAAAGACCTTTTCCGCATCAACGCCCTGAGACAAAAGATCGTGAAAAAGCTTGGTAGGACGTATGCCGGTAAGCGAGCCGTAAGGCAAAGACACTCCTGTTATCATTTTCAGCACATCATACAACGCAACCTTGGATATTCTCTTGATTTGCGCGATTTTAGCCAGATTATTTCTGAATATATCTATTTTTTGCTTTATTTCATAATACTTTTTAGGCAATAATGCACACGAGATTATAACTTTTGTTTCTTGATCGTCACTCGCAAGAGACAAAAAAAGTTCTTCGCCGCCCTCTTCGTCAGATATATGCGGCTCAAATTCTCTGACTACTTCCATGTAGTCTGCATAGTATTTTTCAGCGTCTGTTTTAAATTTGATCTTTATCATAATCCGAATAATATTGGGTTTGATTTTCTCTCATGTTCAAGGCTCGTCTCAACGTCGTGTCCGCAAAGCAGCCTGTAGTCTCCTTTAAGAGCAAAAAGTCTTTCAATACTGTTTTTAAGCTTGTTGAAATCGCCGTCGTAATTGTCATATCTGCCGTAGCTGTCTTTAAACAGAACGTCTCCGCAGAATATAACGTCATCCATTATATAGCATATCTCCCCTTCACTGTGTCCGGGGGTATGCATCGCTTTGACTTTTGCGCCGCAAAGATTTAGTTCGTCTCCGTCTTCTACGCACACGTCAACGTCAAAATGCCTGACCGTGTTTCTTCCCCACGGGCTGAAATTCTTGCTGCCGTCGTCTATTTTTTCAATATCCGATTTGTGCATATAAATTTTTGCACCCGTAGTTTCTTTTAAATCAGCCGCGCCCATGATATGGTCATAGTGCCCGTGAGTTACAAGAAGCGCTCTTATCTTCACGCCGAGTTTTTCTGCGGCGCTTATGATAAACGGCGCGTGAATACAATCCACCACAAAGCCTTCTTTACTCTCCTCGTTCCATACGAGGTAACAGTTGGTCTGATAAGATATGTTCTGAATTTTCATTTTAATCCGCCTGTTTTTCTATTATCATCGTTACCGGTCCGTCGTTTGACATATCGATATGCATATGTTCTCCGAAAATTCCGCTTGCTACCTTGCCGAGCATTTCTTTGAACTTGCCCAAAGTGTAATCGTACATAGGCTTTGCAACGTCAAAATGCGCTGACTTTGAAAAATCGGGACGTCTGCCCGTTGCCGCATTGCCGTAAAGCGTGAAATTGGACACACACATCACTTCTCCGTTTATATCTTTCAAAGTCTTATTGAGCTTGCCGTTCTCGTCGCGGAAAATCCTCATACCTACGATCCTGTCGACAACGTAATCTATTATCTTTTCGTTGTCGCCGTTGGTATAACCTACAAATACGAGAAATCCTTCGCCTATTTCAGACACCTTTTCTCCATTTACGGTAAGCGTTGCATTGTTTACTCTCTGAATTACTGCTCTCATATATCCTCTCTGCCGCCTTTGCGGCTGTATATTATTTCTTTTCTGCCTGTCAAACAACTTATTGCAAGGCTCTTACATAATACTTATTACCTGCTTTTTACCTACAAACGCAAATCGTAAACGATTGCGGTAAATTATTGCGTTTCTTTTAAGTCTGAAACCGTATATTTTCTGAAAGTAAGACCCTCAACAATTGCTTATTGCATAAAACGGCGGCGAAATTTTCGCCGCACGGATTGATTTATACGTTATTCGTTCTGGATACCGTGGTTACGCCTTTGAGTGACTGGATCTTCTTTATCAGGTTTTCCAGATCGTTTACGTTGCTTATCTCAACGGTTACCGTTATCACCGCAGTGCCATTCTTCTCAGATCTCGCGCTTATGTTGGTCATAGTGATCTTCATGTTGTTTATAAGCGTTGCGACTTCTATTACCAGGCCGTTTCTGTCTTCTGCGGTTATTCCCAACGAAGATACGAACTTCTCGCCTTCAGCGCTCTTAGACGGCCATACAGCCTCAATAAGGCGCTCAGGTTCGAGATATTTAACGTTGGGACAATCGGCTCTGTGTATCGTTACTCCGCGGCTTCTTGAGATATATCCGACGATCTCGTCTCCCGGTACAGGAGTACAACAATGAGAGAAACGGATTTTTATATCGTTGAAACCTTTTACGATAATGCCGCTGTCATTCTTGCGCTTGCGCGAAGTAACCGGCTTGACCTCGATGACGGGTTCTTTCTTGCACTCTTCGACCTTATAGAACTCTATCATCTTGGTGAGCACCTGATTGGTCGTAAGCTCTCCGTAACCCACCATTGCGTAAATTTCGTCAGGGTCGATAACGTTGTATTTCTGCTTGATATAATCGCGCCACGGCGAAAGCGCTACAAGCTCAGAAAGCTGATAATTCTTGTGCTTTGCTTCACGCTCAAGCATATCTTTGCCGCGCTTGATATTCTCGTCGCGCAGTTCTTTCTTGAAGTAGCTCTTGATTTTGCTCTTCGCCGACGGGGTCTTTACGAATTTCAGCCAGTCTCTGGACGGACCTTTTGCGGTGTTTGACGTAACGACTTCAACAACGTCTCCGTTGGTCAGCACGGTGTCGACAGGCACCATCTTAGAATTGATTTTTATGCCTACGCACTTATTGCCCACCTGAGAATGTATTGCATAAGCAAAGTCAATACCCGTAGCACCCGCAGGAAGATTCATTACTTCGCCTTTCGGCGTGAATACGAAAACCTGATCCACGTAAAGGTCAAGCTTAAGCATATCCAGATATTCGCGCGAGTCACTGACGTCGTTCTGCAGCTCCATAACGCTTCTTATCCAGGCAAGCTTGTTGTCGTCGATAGAAGAATTGCCGTCGGCTACGCCTTGCTTATACTTCCAGTGCGCGGCGATACCGTATTCAGCAATACGGTGCATTTCATGCGTGCGTATCTGGATTTCAAACGGCGAGCCGTAACTTGAAAGCACAGTCGTATGCAGCGACTGATACATATTGGTCTTAGGAACGGAAATATAATCCTTGAATCTGCCGGGAAGCGGCTTCCACATCGTATGGATAGCTCCCAGCACGGCATAGCAGTCTCTGACGGTATCGACGATTATTCTTACAGCGGTAAGGTCGTAAATCTCCTCAAAGCTCTTGCCTTTTTTCATCTTTCGCCATATGCTGTAAAAATGCTTTGGCCTGCCGTTTATATCGCCCTTGATGCCCAACTCGTCAAGCATTTTGCGAAGGTCTGCGGTTATTGAATCGACGAGTTTCTGCCTCTCTACCTTTGTCGACGCGACCTTTTCGGCAATCATGTAATAGTCATCGGGATAAAGATATCTGAGACACAGATCCTCGAGTTCGCCTTTTACGCTTGCGATACCCAGTCTTGCCGCTATCGGCGCATAAATCTCAAGAGTTTCAGTTGCGACTCTCTTGCGGTCTTCTTCCTTACGGTAAGAAAGCGTACGCATATTGTGCAGTCTGTCCGCAAGTTTTATGATTATTACGCGAATATCGTTGCTCATGGCAAGGAACATTCTTCTGAGGTTTTCCGCCTGAGCTTCTTCGCGCGATTTGAAATTGAGCTTATTGAGCTTGGTAACGCCGTCCACAAGCATTACGACGCTGTGTCCGAATTCGTTTTCGATCTCTTCTTCAGTTACTCCGGTATCCTCGACTACGTCGTGCAGAAGCGCCGCGATTATCGTATCGCAGTCAAGACCGAGTTCGACCAGAATGCTTGCAACCGCAACAGGGTGAATGAAATACTCTTCGCCGGAATGACGCAACTGTCCTTTATGCGCCGTTTTGGCAAAGTAATACGCACGGACTATCCTCTGATAGCTCGTGTCGGAATAAGTATTTTCAATTTGAGTCAAAAAGTCTTCAACCATAATTCCTGCCGTCAGATTGCTTAGTTGCAACTCTGTAATTATATAATACCACTTTTTTCAATAGTATCCAATAGTAAATTGAAATTTGAGCGTGTTTTTATGATGATTTTCAGCTGTTTTTCAACCGCATATTGCCTGATACAGTCTGCTGTCTTTGAGTTCTGCTTTTACGCCTTGCACGCAATGAATATCTGCGCCGTAAATCACCAGCCCCAACTCAACAAATACGTAAAAACAGATATAGAATTTACGCTTGTCAATGACACAGTCTGCCATAGCCGTTGAATACAGCATTTCAAGATCAGCAAACCTTGCAGTCTGAGTAATCTTTCGTATCGCTCTGTAAGCAGCGCCGAATTCTTCGTATGTAGGCGCATATCTTCTGTAAACTTCATGCAGATCGCCTACAGTAAACGTCCTGATCTTTCCGTTCAGCGCAAACGTTTCTGCGCCGTATAGCGGAGTTTCGAGAAGAATAACGTCTGAATAAAAATCAGTTGCGCCTTTTGCAGGACAAAGGATAATACGCGTTTTGGGAAGCTTTCCTTCCCCTTTGCCGTATGCGATCTCAAGACCTGACGCTGCGAAGGCTTTTTCAGCAGTTTCTTTGCTGAAAGCTACAAAACACACTCCGTAATCACGCTTAGCAAGGCGCTCTGCTTCCTCTTTTTCCAATGTCTCGATCTGAGCTTTAACCCCGTCAGGCTTGTTTACACGCCTTTTGAGACTGTATTCGAAACATACGTCGTCATCGGGAAGTTCTCCCGACGTAACGCTTCTTACGACCGCCTGAGTGCGCTCGACATTGTTGAACACGGAATACGATATATCCAGATAAAGGCGTTTTTTTGCCTTGCTGTTCAGATATTCTCTGTCTTCAGACATACCGAAAGCAAGCACTTCCATATTCTTTAATCTGCATTTTATATGGCTTCCGTCCCCGAAAGGCACAAATCCGCACTTTCCCTCATCTGTTGCAAATACGGGTGCGGGATTGCCTTCTCCGAAAGGCTGAAGCATCATAAGCTGCTTGGTTATCTCAATGCTTATCGGCTTTTCTATAACGCAATCGCAATCGCGCACTGCTTTTACAACAGTATCTTTGTAAACTTCACGTGCATAGGCGTTTACAGCCGCTTTGAAATCCTCAAAATTGCTTTCTTCAAGCCCTACGCCGCATGCCATTGGATGACCGCCGTAACGGCTGAGATATCCCGACGCGTGCTTTATGCAATCAAGGATATTAACGCCCGCAACGCTTCTTCCCGAGCCCTTGAGCACGCCTTTATTCTTGGTAAACAGTATAACCGGACGCGAGAACATTCCCACTATGCGCGACGCCGTTATACCCAGCACTCCGTCATCCCAGTAAGGCGCGTAAAGAATAATGAAGAGATTATTTTCAAAGTCGTAATCTCTGAGCTTATCCAGACAGTCCTGAGTGAGATCGTCCGTAAGCTGCTGACGCACGTCATTTGCTTTGTTTATTTCTTCTACAAGGCATTTTAAAAGGAACATATCGTTTTCAACAAACAGCTGTACGACTTCGTTGGCGTCCTTCACTCTGCCCATCGCGTTTATTCTGGGAGCGAGTTTAAATGCGATATCAGAAGAAGTAACCGTGCCTTTTGTGCAACTGTCGACAAGCAGCGCAATACCCCTTCTGTAACGTCTGTTGATACTTATAAGCCCGTAATATGTGATAACTCTGTTGTCCCCTATAAGCGGAACGACGTCTGCCACTGTCGCAAGCGCGGCGATATCGTAATATTTCTTGCTCTCTTCAACTCCTGCCAGCGCTTCGACTATTCTGAGAGCTACTCCTGCTCCGCAAAGATTGCGGAACGCAGTGTCTGTCTTTGCGCTTACGTGAGGATTGAATACGGGACAGTCAGGAAGCTGCTCTCCCGGCTGATGGTGGTCAGTTATAAGCATATCGAAGCCCAGTTCCTGCTGAGCATAGTCAACCTCTGCAACGGAATTAATTCCGCAGTCAACGCTGATGATAACCTGCGCGTCTGTATTTTCTGCTATATAATCGAGAGCCGCAACGCTTATGCCGTAACCGTCGCTGTGTCTGTTGGGAATAAAATAATTTACTTTACCCTTGCTGACCTTTGAAAGATAGCCGTAAAGTATGGACACGGCGCAAACTCCGTCGCAGTCGTAGTCGCCGTAAATCACGATGCTCTCCCCGTTTTCTGTAGCGGTTTTCAGCCTTGAAACTATTTCGTCTATACCCGAATATTCTTCAAGCGGAGTAAGAGAAGTCAAAGAAGGGTGCAAAAATTCACGCGCTTTTTCAACGTCGTCAATCCCTCTCTTTACAAGAAGATCGGCAACTATTGAATCAAGCGCAAGCTCTCTTTGCAATATCAACGATTTTTCTTTATCTTCCATATTTTCTCCGCGCGCGTATATTACGCGTATTATATATCTATTATATACGAACTTTCTTATAAAGTCTTGATTTGACGGTATAAAAAATCAATGTTGACAAAAATTGAAAGTCATAGCTTCAATATGTCTTATATACTACTTAAACCCTATATCAAAAAAGCGGCCGCTTATGCGACCGCTTTTCAAAGACAAGTAATTACGCGTTTTTCTTCTTTTTCTGTCCGACAAACGAAGGAGAAGCTTTGCTTGCTCTCGCCTTCTTCCAGTTGTCGCCGGCATTTTTCATAAGCGCGTACAACGCAGGTGAAATGAATACCGATGAATAGAAACCTTCTACGAGGCCGAAGATAACCGGCAAAGCGAATTCTCTTACGGTAGAAGCGCCGAGGATTGCAAAGATAACAATCGCAAACATTGTCGTAACGGTCGTGTTGATAGTTCTCGTCATAGACTGCTTTGTCGATTTGTCAGCAATTGCAAAGTTGTCAAGGAACGCATTCTGACTGAGCTTCTTATCGATCTTGTTGTTTTCACGAACACGGTCGAAAATAACTATAGTGTTGTTTATCGAGTAAGCAACGATGGTGATCATTGCCGCGATAAACGAGCTGTTTACCTGGATGTGGAAGATTATCGTAAGCGCAACCATCATAGCAACGTCGTGGATAAGTGCAATGATTGCCGCAAGACCACTCCAGAGCTCGAAACGAATGATAACGTATACGAGGATTATCGCAAGTGATATCACAAGAGATATGATCGCAGTGCGGATAAGCGATTCGCTCGCCGTTGCACCGATATTGCTCATAGTAACGTCAACGTTTGCATATCCGTTATCAGCGCTGTAGATCTCCTTGAGTTTAGCTTCGATAAGAGTATTTCTTTCATTGGTAAGCTCGTTGGTCGGATCGTAAGTCTTGGATATATTGTCGTATTTTACTACGAGAGCCATATTCGCGCCCGAGTCGGATTTCTGGCTGTAGCTTACGGTCGCCTTTACCGCTGAAGGAGCAATAGTGATATTGTACTTTTCCTTAGCTATCTGAACAACCTGATTTGCTATATCGTCATCCTGAAGAACACCTACGACAGTGTCAAGATGTTTCTGATAATTCTGAGTAAGCTCGTCTTCGCCGAGGACAACGTTCACTACTGAACCGCCCGCGAAGTCTGTACCGATATTCATACCCTTTGAAATATCCTTGTAAGATACCGCATAACCTGTGAATACCGCAGCGGCGATAAGAATTACTACAAAAGGTATAACAAACCAAATTTTAAACATTTTGGGGATGTTTCTGTTTATTTTCATACCGCAGCACCTCCCTTAACATCTTCAGCGACGGCAGGAGCAGTTTCCTCTTCTTCCTCGTCCTCTATCTTACGCTTGAGCGCATACATAGAAGCGTGCTTTTCACTGTGGAACGCCATGATCGCCTTAAGCAGGATACGAGTGATGAGCAGCGAGGTGATCAGTGACAGAACTATACCGATAAGGAGCGTAATGCCGAAGCCCTTGATCGACGAAGCACCGACAAGCATAAGAACAACCGCACCGATGATCGTCGTGATGTTTCCGTCGAGGATCGCACCGAGTGAACGCTTGAAGCCTTCGCTTACAGATATACGCATTGATTTGCCCTTTGCGTATTCTTCTTTGATTCTTTCAAATATAATGACGTTTGCGTCGACAGCCATACCCATACTGAGAAGGATACCTGCAATACCCGAAAGCGTAAGCTGTACCCACGGGAACACAGAAAGGAAGAAGACGTAAGTCATCGTGTAATAAGCGAGCGCGATGCTTGCCGCAACACCCATAAGTCTGTATATTGCAACGAGATAAATTACGATGAGCAGCAGACCTACGAGACCTGCGATAACGCCTGCTCTGATAGCAGATTCACCGAGGGTCGCGGTAAGAGTGCTTGACTCTCTCATATTCAGCTGGAGCGGGAAACTGCCTGCCTGAATCTGAACCGCAAGCGCATAAGCGTCATCATAACTGTACTTGCCGCTTATAGAAGCCTGTCCGCCTGTGATCGCTTCACTTACCGATGCGTGCATAACGTATTCACCGTTGATATAAATACCGAGGTATTTGCCTGTAAGATCGGAAGTGATTTCCGCAAACTTGTCCGAACCTGTGCTTGTAAACTTGAGCGCTACCTCGTAATAACCTGTTTCGCTGTTGTACGTAACGCCGGTTTCTGCGATTTCGTCGCCGGTCATGAGCGTTTCGTTTACCGTTTCAGCATCCGTATATTCCTTGAATTCAAGGCTTGACGGACGTCCGATAAGTTCGAAAATTCTTTCCGGGTCGTCAACGTCCGGGACCTCTACTCTTATCGTGTCGCCGTAAACGCTGACCTGCGCTTCGGTGTAGCCTTTGTTGAACAAAAGCGATTCCAAACTTGCACGAGTACCTTCGATAGCCATTTCTATCTCTTGCTCGTCGTTCTCACCGTCTGTCATGCTCTCGGGAAGGTTGTCCCTGTCTACTTCGTATACCGCATACGCACCGCCGCTGAGGTCGAGACCCAGTTTGATGCAGGTGGGATAGGCGTTGTAGTTGTAGATGCCGAGTTCGCCGTTATCGAGACTGACGAAAGCAAAGACCGTGCCTAAAATTATAAGTATGGAAAAAACAGCTAAAATAACAATCGGAAGTGCGATTGATTTGCTCTTTATCACCTTACTTGCCTCCTGAAATTAGTCCTACTCAAATATTATATATATATAATAATAATAAGTCAATAAAAGTTTGATTGTTTTTTTGCGTTTAATTCATTTTCCGCACCGATTTGTTGATTTTTTATTTAAAAGTCAGGCATATTCATATCTTTACCGTTTAAGCCTTAATAAATCTTTGCTTTTTTCAGTATTTTAAAGACTTTTTAAAACGAACTTTCACTACTCTTCAATAAAATACATCGAAAAAAAACGGCTTTGCCTGAGCAAAGCCGTAATACGCTGTCTTAGCTTGTTCTCCATTATTCGCCTGCGGCTTCTATTGCGGCGATGGCAAGCGAAAGTTCAAAACGCTTTTTCATCATAGCGCAACTTATGTCGTAAGGCTTGTTCATATCGCCTGCAAAGTTGAGATTGTTGGCAACGCAGCCGCCGCTGCAGTAATACTTCGCGGGGCAATCGGTGCAATCGGGCTTATTGGTAACGATATTTCCTGCAAAAATCTCCGTTACAGACTTGTCGTAATCCTTGCTTTCAAGAACGTTGCCCATTTTATAAGGTTTTCTCTCGGCAAACTGATGGCAGGGGTAAATATCTCCCCTCGGAGTTACTGCAAGATATTCGCAACCGCTTCCGCAACCGGTAAGTCTCTTGATAACGCAAGGTCCGCCCTCTAAGTCGTACATAAAATGGAAGAAATTAAACCATTTATCCTTGCTTTTGCGTCTTTCGATGTAAGCAGCGGAAAGCTTTTCGTACTCTTTGAAAATCGCGGGAAGATGCTCTTTTCTTATCTGAAGATCAGGAAGATCCGTAACAACGGGCTCCATTGATATCTGATCGAATCCGCAATCGTTCAGATAAAGGACGTCATTGCAGAAATCCAGATTTTTTGCCGTGAACGTGCCGCGGACATAATACGACTTGTCTCCTCTTATCTTGCGGAACTCAAGCGCGTTGTTGAGGATAACGTCAAAAGCGTCAGCGCCGTTAGGCGTCTTTCTTACAGCATTGTGTATTTCTCTTCTGCCGTCTATGCTCAGAACGACATTGTACATATTGTCGTTGAGCCATTTTCTGTTCTCCTCGTTCAGAAGCAGACAATTGGTTGTCATTGTGAAAGAGAAAGTCTTGCCAGTGGACGCTTCGAGAGAACGCGCGTATTCTACGACCGCCTTTACCGTGGTCATATTCATAAGCGGCTCTCCGCCGAAAAAGTCTATTTCAAGGCTCTTTCTGTTGCCGCTGTTGGCGATCAGAAAATCGACTGCTCGCAGACCGACCTCTACAGGCATATGAGCCTTGTCTGCGGTGCGGTATGTGCCTTCGTCCGCGAAGCAGTAACGGCAACGCAGATTGCAGTCATGGCATATATGAAGGCAAAGTGCCTTTATCTCACCCGTTCTCTTCTTTTTCTGAGTTACGGTGCAAGGGCTGTCAAGGACGCCCTGAGCCTTGAGTTCTTCAAGCTCAAGGTTTATCTCTTTTTTCTCTTCCTCTGAAAGAGCATTAAAATCCTCCGCCTCAGCACCTTCAAAAGGCAAGCCCAGGCGGTCTTTTATACATAAAAAAGTGACATAATCCACATTGTGCAGACTGCCACTTTCGCTGTCGAAGGCAAAATAATGCGTTTTGCCCCCGTAAGTAAAGCCGAACGGATGAGTCATCTCATCCTCTTACAGCAACGGCTTTTTTACGGTGTTTACTTTTTCGTCTCTGTTTTTGCAGCTCTGATTGCCGACGGTGCAGCTGGTCTTGCAAGCGCTCTGGCAGCTGGACTGACATTCTCCGCAACCGATGTTGCCGCTCTTCTTCATGCCGTTTACGGCGATACTGTTGATATGTTTCATAACAACCTCCGAACTAATATTGTAAATATATTCTAATATATGCCGCAGGATAAATCAAGTATTATCGGCAAATTCAGGCAAAATTTGTCGACTTTGAGAGGATATTGCCCCCTCAACATATTCGTGTACGCTATTTCATATCCTTTTGCTAGGAGGTATTTTATGGAAAAAATCAAATTCTCAAAATACGACGCGCTGGACATTGTAAGAAGCGCGCTTTTTGCAATCATTCTCTCAATACTGCTTGTGATGGCTTTTGCTATCATAGCCAAATTCGCCAATATAGCAGAAAATGTGATCGAGCCCGTAAACATAGCAATCAAAATTCTTTCCGTCGCGGCAGGTTGCCTTATAGGCGTTCGCCACGACAGCAAGGGGCTGATCAAAGGTATTGTTATAGGACTTCTCTATTCAGGTCTCACTTATCTTATATTCGCAACGGTATGCGGAGATTTCACTCAGAACCCGATGACAGTATACGATATAATTGCCTGCATAGTTGCAGGAGTGCTCAGCGGTATTCTTGCCGTCAACGTAAAACGAAAGAAAGCATAATCAACTTCGCCTTGTCTAGCAACGTCAGATCAAAGCCGGTTTTATTGCAAAGCGATAATCGAAATTAAGTTTATAAAGTAATAAATCAATAAAAAAAGCGGAGAAAACTCTCCGCTTTTATATTGTTATCTTTTCAGATCAGAACTTAAGATCGTTGTCGCCGTCGATACCGGTAACGTTGGAGCTTTCAGCGTTTTCTTCCGCAGAAGTTTCCTGAGCGAAAACTTCGGTTTCTTCAGCCTTAGCATTCTTCTTCTTTTTGCTCTTTGCAGCCTTCTTTTCAGCAGCCTGAGCGTCTTCTGCTACATCGTCAGCAGCAACGGGACCGTTTGCAGTGTCTGCAGCAGCGTTTTCTGCATTCGCACCGTCAGCAGCCGCGCCTTCGGTTGCAGGATTGATTACAGTATATACAGCGCCCTTATCGATGGTAACGAGTGTGCTACCGTCGCCGCTGGCACTGATATCGATAACAAAGGTGTTCTGCGCATTGTCGATCATCTTGATCGTGCCTACAAAACCGCCGATGGTCTTGATTTTCGTGCCGACTTTTATATTCGCCATCATTTCCTGTGCTTTCTTCTGTCTCTTCTTCTGAGGAATGATAGACAAAAGCATAGTACCGACAAGCATTACGGCAAGAACGACAAGGATGATCCAGGAACTTCCGCCGCCGCTTGTAGAATCTTCAGCGAGTAAAAACAAATTGCTCATTTATTGTTCTCCTTTAATTTCAGTTAATTTGCGTAACATATTTTGCTTTCGCGTATATCTAATAATATAGAAATTCTTGGCAAATAGCAAGTTATTTTAACTTTATCATTGTAAATTTTTGATTAAACCAGGCTTAATATTGTCGAAAAGCGGCAATTTATGCTCACTTTTTCTTCTCCCATGAGTATTTTTCTTTGAAATCCTTATAGAACAGATCGAATTCGTCGCGTCGTATCGCTTCTTTCATGTCTTCCATAAGCTTTACAAGGAAATGTATGTTGTGGATAGACAAAAGTTCTCCGCCGAGTATTTCGTCGCTGTTGATAAGGTGGCGGATATAAGCCCTCGAGAAATTGCGGCAGCAGTAACAGTCGCATCCCTCTTCTACAGGTGAAAAATCCTCTTTGTATTTTGCGTTTCTCAGAGTAATATTGCCGTGACGGGTAAACGCCATACCGTTTCTTGCAATACGCGTGGGAAGCACGCAGTCGAACATATCTATACCGCGCATAACGCCTTCAACCAGGCAGTCGGGGCTACCTACGCCCATGAGATAGCGCGGTTGATTTTCAGGATAATGCGGTCTTAAAAGATCGAGCATTTTGTACATAACTTCTTTGGGCTCGCCTACAGAAAGTCCGCCTATAGCCATACCGCAACGCGCGTATTCAGCCGTGCGCTTTACGCTTTCCAGTCGCAGGTCTTCGTACATATTGCCCTGCACTATCGGGAAAAGCATCTGCCTGTCCCAGTCAGTATGCGCCTTAACGCATCTGTCCAGCCAGCGCAGAGTGCGCTCCATAGCAAGTTTAGACTTGCGGTAATCGGTATCCGCCGCAGTGCATTCGTCAAAAGCCATGATAATGTCTGAGCCGAGCGCGTTCTGTACGTGAACAGCGTCCTCAGGCGTAAGATGGTGACGGCTTCCGTCAATGTATGAGCCGAAAGTTACGCCGTCGTCGGTAATCTTGCGCAGTTTGGATAGCGAAAAGACCTGAAAGCCGCCGCTGTCTGTCAGTATCGGCTTGTTCCAGTTCATAAATTTATGCAGACCGCCTGCTTTCTCTACAAGTTCGTGTCCCGGACGGAGATAGAGATGATAGGTATTTGCAAGCACTATGCTTGCACCCGTCTCCTCTACCGCCTTCGGCGTAAGACTCTTTACCGTCGCGTTTGTGCCTACAGGCATAAAAACGGGGGTTTCAACCACGCCGTGCGGCGTAGTAAGTCTGCCTATTCTGGCACCTGTATTTTTATCAACTTTTGTTACTTCGTAAGAAAACATATATCTCCTTGATGAGGTAATTTCTTTATATGATTTTCCGCACCCGTGTGCGTAAATCGCTGTTTATCTTATCAATATCTTTTCATACCGCTCATCACAAATTTATAAACGCGAAGAAATAAGCAGATCGAGAAGCGCGCGGCTTCAGACACCTGAAAATCCACACTCTGTTTACTCGCTGTGTTGTTTCAGGCTTTTATTATCTGAATACGCAGAAGCAAGCAAGACACGGAGAACGAGCATTTGCCGACTTTATCTTTTCTTCCCGCTCAGCAGTAATTTATGAACGCGAAGAAACAAGCAGATCGAGAAGTGCGCGGCTTCAACCGAAAGGAGCTTACTTGTCGTAAGTACTGAGGTGAAACGCAAGCACGACAAAGATATGCGAAGTTTATTCACGTTCAAAGAATTAACGTGGCGTCTCCGAACGAAAAGAACCTATACCCCTCTTTCACCGCTACTTCATACATCTTCAATGCGTTTTCTCTGCCCATAAACGCGCTTACGAGCATAAGCAGAGTCGACTGCGGAAGGTGGAAGTTGGTTATCAATGCGTCTACGGCTTTGAACTTATAGCCGGGATATATGAATATATCTGTATCTCCGCTGCACGCTTCGACAGTGCCGTCTTCTTTTGCAACGCTTTCAAGCACGCGCACAGAGGTTGTGCCTACGCAGATAACGCGTCTGCCCTCTCGTTTTGCGCGAGTTATTATTTCAGCGTTTGCTTCGTCAACGCGGTAATACTCGCTGTGCATTTTATGATCGAGGACGTTTTCTTCCTTGACGGGTCTGAACGTGCCTAAGCCCACATGCAGAAGCACAGTAGCGATCTCAACGCCCATAGCTCGGATCTTGTCCAGAAGTTCAGGCGTAAAATGCAGTCCTGCCGTTGGAGCGGCGGCTGAGCCGTTGGTCTTGCAATACACAGTCTGATATCTGTTCTTATCCTCGAGTTTTTCTGTGATATAAGGCGGAAGAGGCATATTGCCTATCTCGTCGAGTATATCCTCGAATACTCCGTCAAAAGTAAATTTTATATCTCTCAGTCCTTCCTCTTTATAAGCGACCACTTCGCCTGAGAGTTTGTCTGAAAAATAAAGTTTTGTGCCTACGCGGAGTTTCTTTGCAGGACGCGTGATGCATTCCCATTCAGTGTAATCCTTGCGCTTAAGCAGAAGAACTTCGCATTCTCCTTCTCCCAGTGTGCCGTCTGCAAGCACGCGCTTTGCGAATATGCGCGCAGGAATTACCTTGGTATTGTTGATAACAAGCACGTCTCCTGCCCTGAGGTAGTCCGTTATATCACGGAAAATCCTGTGCTGAATAGTGTTATCCGCCCTGTTGTAGACCAAAAGCCGCGAAGAATCGCGCGGCTCTGCAGGGGTCTGAGCTATCTGTTCTTTGGGCAGATAATAATCGAAATCAGTCGTTTTCATCGTCATTTGTCGTCTTCTCCTGTCTCGAGTACGTCAAGTATGCTCATCTGTCTTACAGCGCTTTGGGGTACTTTGATGCCCAGATGCTTGTATGCGTCAGGCAGTACAATTCTTCCCCTTGGGGTACGCGCGATAAAGGTTATCTGCATCAGATACGGCTCGTAAACGTCTTCTATCGTGCCGCTGTCCTCTCCTACCGCCGCGCTGAGAGTGTCGAGACCTACAGGTCCGCCGCCAAATTTCTCTATCATGGTGGTAAGCAGTCTGCGGTCAACTGAATCGAGTCCGAGTTTGTCTATTTCCATTTTGCCCAAAGCGTGATCTGCCACTTCGTAAGTAATTACGCCTTCGCCTTTGACTTCAGCAAAGTCGCGCACTCTCTTCAGAATACGGTTGGCAATACGCGGAGTGCCGCGGCTTCTGCGCGCGATCTCTATCGCACCGTCGTCGGTAAGCTCTATACCCAAAATGGTTGCAGAACGTCTGACTATCTGAGCAAGCTGCTCCGGGGTATACATTTCAAGCCTGCAATTTACGCCGAAACGGTCGCGGAGAGGACCGGTGAGCATACCTGCCTTGGTCGTAGCACCGATAAGCGTAAAATGCGGCAGAGAAAGTCTTATGCTCTTTGCCGTAGGTCCTTTGCCGACGATAAAGTCAAGCGCAAAGTCTTCCATCGCGGGATAAAGCACTTCTTCGACGTTGCGGTTGAGACGGTGTATCTCGTCTATGAACAGCACGTCGCCTTCACCGAGATTGGTCAGAATAGCCGCAAGGTCTGCCGCCTTTTCGATCGCAGGTCCGCTGGTTATTCTTATCTGACTGCTCATCTCGTTGGCAATGATATGAGCAAGCGTGGTCTTGCCCAGTCCCGGAGGACCGTAAAGCAAAACGTGATCGAGAGCCTCGCCTCTTGCCACTGCGGCTTTGATATATATTTCGAGATTTTCTTTTACTTTGTCCTGCCCGACGTAATCCTTCATCGTCTTCGGGCGCAGATTGTTTTCATTATCCGCATCCGAAGCTATGGGCATAGATGACATAAATCTCTCTTCGTCGTCTTCGAAATTCATCTGTCAAAACTCCTTAATGCCAGAGTGATGATCTGCTCCAGCTTGTCCGTCTTTTTCATTGCCGCCGCTACTGCTGAATAAGCGTCGGTCTTGGATATTCCCAGAGAAACGAGCGCAGATATTGCGTCTGCCGCAACGCCGCCCTGCTGCTGTTCAGGCTGAGCAAACATATCAGAAGAAACAGAACTTGCCGCCACCGCGTCGTTCATCTGCTCTCTGAGCTCAAGTATAATGCGCTCCGCGGTCTTCTTGCCAATACCTTTTACCTTGGATATCGTAGCCGCGTCTCCGCTCACGATCGCTACAGCAAGAGTGCTTACGTCAGCCGACGAAAGTATCTGAAGCGCCATCTTTCCGCCCACGCCGCTGACTGAAGTCAGCTTTGCGAACATATTCTTTTCTTCTTTGCTGTAAAAGCCGAAAAGTCTTACGTCGTCCTGCGTAACGCTGAGCGTGGTATAAACCGTGCATTCAAGCCCGATTTTGCCAAGCCTTGTCAGCGCGTTGTTGGACACAAGAAGTTCATAGCCCACGCCGCCTGCCTGGACTACCAGCTTGCCTTCTTCATAATGTATGACTTTTCCCGAAATACAATAAAACATATATTATATTATAAAGTAATCCCCAGTTTTTGACAACCGTTTGACGACACACAAACAAAAACGGGAGATTTTCTCTCCCGCCGTTTTTAAGTATACGATTTCGTAACGCTGCGCCGTATGTATCAGCCGAGGTCCTTGAGTTTCTTCATAACCGTTTCCTGAAGTTCTCTCAGCGAACAGTCGTTGACTATGAGCGTATATCCCGCCTTTCTTCTCGTTTCGTCGTCGGGCTGAAGCGCCATTATCTTTTCAACGCGTGAGCTGTCGCAGTCGTCGCGCACCACAACTCTGTTTATCCTCGTCTGTCTGTCTCCCACGACAAGCCAGACTTTGTCGAAGTAATCTTTCAGAAGCCCGTCTTCAAAAACCTGAACTTCGACGAACACGCGCGGCTTTTTTGCCGTAAGTTTGTCAAGTTCTTTCTTTACGTAAGGATGCGCCAAAGCGTTGAGTCTTTGAGTCGCTTCTTTGCTCCCGAGCACAGCCGCAGAAACTTTTTTGTTGTCTATTTCTCCATCCGTGAAAACATCGCCGAATTCTTCTTTAAGCTCTGATTTATAAGCAGGGTCTTTTTTTACATCGCGGTAGACCGCGTCGCAGTCTATAACAGTTTCACCCGCGTTTTTCAGCATCGCAAGCACAGTGCTTTTGCCGCTGCCCACTCCGCCAATCACTGCAATTTTCATATCAGCCTCCTTACGGTTGCCGCGCCTTACGGCATTTTTATTTATTTCGCTTCAAGCCAGTTGTCGCCGCTCCCGACGTCGGCAATAAGCGGCACGCTGAGAGAAGCGACGTTCTGCATGCAATTCTTAAGCAAGGTTTCAACCTTTTCTTTTTCTTCTCTAGGACAATCGATGATAAGTTCGTCATGCACCTGCATTATAAGTTTTGCCTTAAATCCGCCCTTTTCAAGCTCTTTTTTCACCTCGATCATAGCGGCTTTTATTATATCGCTTGCCGTGCCCTGCAAAGGCATATTCATTGCGACCCTTTCTCCGAACGCACGCGTCGCATATACAGACGCCTGAAGCTCGGGGATATATCTCTTTCTGCCGTAAAGCGTCTTTACGTATCCGTTTTCTTTCGCAAAAGCTACGCAGTCGTTCATAAACTGCTTTACTTTGGGATATGTCGCAAAATAATTCTGCATATATACCCTTGCCTGAGGCACGCTTATACCGAGATCCTCACTCAGACCGAAATCGCTTATGCCGTATATAATGCCGAAGTTGACCGCCTTAGCGCTTCTTCTCATATCCTGAGTTACCTCGTCAAACGGCACGCCGAAAAGCTTAGCCGCGGTAGAACGGTGGAAGTCCTCTCCCTCGTTGAACGCACCGATCATCGTTTCGTCCCCGCTCATATGCGCCATTAAGCGCAGCTCTATCTGAGAATAGTCGCCGCACACAAGCACGTTGCCGTCTGCAGGCACGAACATCTTTCTTATGCGCTTGCCGCTCTCTTTGCGTATCGGGATATTCTGAAGATTGGGCTCGGTAGAAGAAAGTCTTCCTGTTGCAGTAACCGCCTGCTTGAATACGGTGTGTATCCTGCCGTTCGAGTCTATAAGCGGGATCATGCCGTCAAGATAGGTTGACTTGAGTTTAACAAGTTCTCTGTATTGAAGTATCGCGGGGATTATTGTATGCTCGTTTCTCAAAGCTTCAAGCACTTCGACGTTGGTCGAATAACCCGTCTTGGTCTTCTTGCCGTGCTTTAATCCCAGTTTCTCGAAAAGAATCTTGGCAAGCTGCTGAGTAGAATTTATATTGAACGGCTCTCCTGCCAGTTCTGTGATCTCAGCGGCAAGTTTTTCTGTTTCCGCAGTCAGTTCCCCGTTGAGTTCGTCAAGATATTTTCTGTCGACTCTGAAGCCCTCTCTTTCCATAGAATAAAGCACGTCCACAAGCGGAAGCTCGAGCTCTTTATAAAGCTTTCCCTGTTCTTTTTCTCTCATCTCTTCATCGAGAAGGTCGTCCAGTGCAAAAAGCGCCGCCGCTCCGTCGTCACCGTTTATCCCGTATGCGCTTGCAAGCGCGGAAAGCGACTTATAGTTTCTGTTGCTGTCGCAAAGATAGGCTTTGAGCATAACGTCGTCGCTCACGCCTTTGAGCGTTATGCCGTACGGCTCTAGTAGATGCATATAAGTCTTTTTGTCAAAAAGGATCTTGCGCACGTCCTCGTCTTCGGCAAGCGGCTTGACAGCACGCAGAAATGCGTTGTAGTCGATGCCCTCTCCGAGCAAATTTTCAGATATGACAACTTCATAAGTTGAATCCGCGCCGCCTATGAATATGCGCTGAGACAAGTCGAGTGCGAATATGCCTGAATCCTTGATCTTTGACAGCGCTTTTGACAATGCTTCATCGTCTTCAAGCCTTTCAGCCTGTTTTATCTCTTTTATCTCTGCCTTTTTGCCGCCTGAAAAATTCAGTCTGTCCGCTATCTTGCCGAATTCGAATTCAAGCAGAATATCTTTAACGGAACTGTCGTACACCTGAGAAAAAGCCTGCTCTTCAGGCACGGTTTCTATTGGGCAGTCGCGGTCTATGGTTGCAAGTTTATAAGAAAGGTATGCGCTTTCTTTGCCTTCAGTCAGCTTTCTGTTGAGCGCGCCTTTCGTCTCGTCAATATGAGCGTAAACTCCGTCCAGAGTGCCGTACTGAGCTAGTAGTTTCGTCGCCGTGCCCTCGCCTATACCTGCTACGCCGGGGATATTGTCTGAGCTGTCGCCCATAAGGGATTTAAGATCTATTATCTGCGAAGGGGTGAAGCCGTCTTCTTTAAGACGCGCTTCGTCGTATTCGACTATTTCCGATATGCCCTTTTTCGTCATCAGGACGGTCGTTTTTTCTCCGACCAGCTGAAGGCTGTCGCGGTCTCCCGTAACAATATATGTCTTGCAGGAAGTGCGCTTTGAAAGCGTGCCGAGAATGTCGTCCGCTTCGTATCCGTCAAGCTCCGCTATCTGCACTTTCATAGCGCGAAGAAGCCTTTTCAGCGGCTCGAGCTGAGAAGCGAGTTCTTCAGGCATAGGCTTTCTTGTCGCCTTGTAACCCTCGTACATTTTTTTGCGGAAAGTAGGAGCTTTGCGGTCAAAAGCCGCCACGACGTAATCGGGCTTATACTTATCCACCAGCTTTAAAAACATATTGACAAAGCCGAAGATCGCGCCGGTCTGCTGCCCCTGTCTGTTGGTCAGCGGAGGAAGCGCGTAAAAAGCTCTGTTGATAAGCGAATTTGAATCGAGTAATACGAGAGTCTGCATATCCTTCAACCTTTGAGATTTTCTGATTTGCGGCGGACGCAAAAAGCGATCCTGCTTTGAATATATTACATGCCGCGGAGTTTGTAAATAACCGACCGCAAAAATATACGGGATTTTTACAAACGGTTTACCTTGAATACAACTGAAAAACCTGATCTGAAACGCGGAATTTCAATGAATAAACGGTGATTATATATTTTCTATTGACAATCCGCGCGTAATTATTCTCTCGATGTATAAACGCGTAAGACAATTAAAAAATATTATTTGCCGCATATCGGTATTATACAATAAAAATGCTTTTTTGTCTATATTTTTGTTTGACTTTAACTGCGTATTTTGTTATATATGGTAATGGTAACAAGAGCGGAAAACCTCTTTCCGCACCTCCGCCGAACGGCGGCTCATAACAAGCGTACGGGCTTATCCGTACACGGGTATATGGAAGTTTTAAAAACAATTTTGACACTTTTTGGCGGACTGGGCGTATTCCTCATCGCACTCAAGATAATGAGCGAAAACCTCGAGTCCGTGGCAGGCAACCGATTAAGGTCGGTTTTCAACCGTATCAGCAGCAACAGATTTGCAGGTATCGCGGTAGGTACAGGCGTAACGATGGTCATTCAGAGTTCGTCGGCAACCACAGTCATGGTCGTAGGTTTCGTAAACGCAGGCGTCATGACTCTCTCTCAGGCGACTTCGATCATCATGGGTGCCAACATCGGTACGACAATTACGGCGCAGATAGGCGCGCTTCAGTCTCTGCCTATCACGGCTTTCTTCGCCGCTCTCGCCTGCGTCGGCGCGTTTATGCAGATGTCCAAGCACGACAAAGTCAACCTCTGGGGCTGCATAATCGGAAGCATAGGCATGATTTTCGTAGGACTTCAGGTAATGAGTTCTGCAATGAAGACATTCAGCAATTCTCCCGTCATCGAAGATGTAATGACCTCGATAAGCAATCCCGTATTGCTTCTTCTGATAGGTCTTACGATAACCGCGATTGTTCAGAGTTCTTCAGCTACCACGATCATTCTTATAACAATGGCGGGCGCAAACCTGATGACGCTTGAAAACGCGATTTTCATCACTCTCGGTATCAATATCGGTACTTGCGTAACCGCAATGTTCGCGTCAATAGGCGCAACCCCCAACGGCAAACGCGCTTCTTTCATTCACCTGACTTTCAACTGCATAGGCTCAGTGATTTTCTTCATATTGGCGCTTGTCCTGCCTATAGACAAATGGCTGCAGGCGGCTTTCCCTGAAATAGAAACGCAGATCGCTATGTTCCATACAATATTCAACGTTACGACCACGATACTGCTCGTGCCGTTCATCAAACAGCTCACTCAGCTCGCCTGTCTCGTCATCAGAGATAAGAAACCCGCTCCCAACGAAGACGGTTTCGTAGAAGAAAAATTCCAGTACGTCGACGAACGACTGCTCGCTACCCCGACCATCGCGCTCGCTCAGGTACGCAAAGAGATCCTTCTTATGGCAAGCATAGCAAAGAAGAACTTCGATACATCGGTATACGCGATAACGATCGGCTCGCTTGCTAAACAGCCCAAATTCGAAGCGCGCGAAAAACATCTGAACTTCCTCAACAAAGAGCTGACAAACTATCTGGTAAAGGTTTCTTCAGCGCCTATTTCCAAGCAGACAGAGCGCGAACTCAGCTCTTACTACCACGTAATATCAGACCTTGAACGCGTAGGCGACTATTCTGAAAATATTATGGAATACACCGAAAAGCTGGTAAAGAACAACGTCTCTTTCTCAGAAGCGGCAAAAGGCGAACTGGCAGAGATGAAAAGCGCGATCGACAAACTTTACGACGTCGTCATGACGGGCTATATCAATAAGGATATTTCTCAGAAAGACGAAATGGAACAGCTTGAAGAAAGCGTCGACGAATACAAAGTCGCACTGGACCGCGCGCATATCGCAAGACTGAGCGAAAACCTCTGCTCTCCCGACGCAGGTGCCGTATGGCTCAACCTGATAAACGATATGGAGAGAATAGGCGACCACTTCCGCAACGTCTACACGAGCATGGATTATTACGTAGAGCCCCCCACAAAGGTAAAGGCAACCGTAAACGCAAAAGCGCAGTAAGTAATAATTATTTTTCAATATAATATAAATCCCTTCGGAAACTCCGGAGGGATCTTTTATGTCTTGCCGCTGCCGCAAACTTCGATATCCTCTGCCCTGATTGTATATCTTGTCTGCGTTAAACGTTGATATATCCTCACAATGGCAACAGACTATCTCAAATGATCGGCACAGGCGCACGATAGCTAGCAAAATCAAGCACGATTACAAGCTTAAAAAAAGGACGCGACTATCGCGTCCCTTTTACACCGTCTTATTTTTATGCGTCTCACGCCGAAATAAGCGATCAGGCGCTTTTGTCTGCGCGCGCGTATCTTTTTACGACACGCGGCAGAATTGCCTCATACGACAGGTTTACTGCCGTCAGATGTTGTGTCTCTTGCTGTCGGCAATAACCATATTGAGATTGCTTCCGCCCTTCTTGCACGCTTCTTTGAGAATATTAGAGCCTTTCTTGGTGCGGTCTGTGATCTCTATGTCCTCAGTGTTGACTGAAAGACAGCTTCCGTCCACAAGCTGCAGAGCGAAATCGTAAGGCATTGTTACCGTATCCACAAATACGATATTGCCTGACTTCTTGTCGTCGTTTATCGTTACGCCCTTGCGGTAGCGCTTCATCGGCTCGACAGAAGACAGCACGACGCGCTTTGCAAAGCCTGAATCCGTAACAAGGACTATTTCACCTTCGCAGTCATGCTGAGTCGTGAACAGCACCGCATCGCCGTCTGACAGCTGAATTCCCTTCACGCCGCTCGCTTTCTTGCCCTGACACGGGATGTCCGCTTCTGCATTGAGCACCATTCCGTCTTTAGTTACAAAGAGAAGGTATTCGTCGTCTGAATTGACTATTTCAACGCCTATCACTTCGTCGCCGTCCTTGAGCACGATCGCAGGAGAAACTGTCTTTTTGTCGACTGAATATTCTTTTGCTTCAGTCTTCTTGACCATACCTTGCGCGGTATAGAAATAAAGTTCTTTATCCTGAAGTTCTGCAGGCGTGAACACGGCGACTATTCTTTCGTCGCTGTCTGCGCGCGCTATCTTGCTGACAGTAGTGCCGCGAGACTTCCACTTGTCCTCGCCAAGCTGGTCGATATCGAACACGACCGCATTGCCCTTCTGCGTAAAGGCGATCAGGTTGTAGTCGTTGCTGCAGTCTATGACTCTCTTCACCAAGTCTGAAGCTCCGCAGTTAACTATGCTCTTCTGTGCAAGCGAGTAAGACTTGGGCGGCATAAACTTAAGGTTGCCCGCCTGAGTCAGAATGAGCTTGCCTGAACGCTCTATCTTTGCGTTTACGTCGATCGTGGTTACGGTAGCATGATCCGAAGACACGATCGTAGTGCGGCGCTTATCAGCATATTTTTTCTTGATTTCAAGTATTTCCTTGCGGACTATCGCCAGCTGTCTGCGCTTGGAAGAGAGTATCTGATCGAGTTCAGCAATCTTTTCCTGAAGTTCTGCGATTTCAGCTTCAAGCTTCTTTGCGTCTACGCGTTTGAGATTCTTGAGTTTCATTTCAAGAATAGCCACTGCCTGGCGCTCAGTAAGGTTGAATTCCTGCTTTATCTGTTCTTTGGCTTCAAGGTCGGTCTGTGCGTTGAGTATTATATCGACTACGCGGCGTATATTGTTTACCGCAATAAGCTTTCCTTGCTGAATGTGCTCCTGTTTGCGCGCGACGTTTACATCGTACTGGCTGCGCTTGTAAATTACCTGTCTCTGGAATTCGACGTAGTGAGATATGATTTCAATAAGTCCCATAAGTCTGGGCTTGCCGCCTGCAATGGCGACCATATTCACGCCGTAAGAACATTCGAGGTTTGTAAACTTAAAAAGGGTGGCAAGCGCCTTTTCGGCATTTGTGTCCTTACGCAGTCTTATAACCGCACGCACGCCGTTGCGGTCAGATTCGTCGTTTATTTCCTGAATAAATCCGAAGCGGTCTTTTCTCTCCTCTCTCAGGTCGTTTATCTTTGAAAGCAACTGCGCCTTGTTTATCTGATAAGGGAACTCAGTGATTACGATAAGATCCCTCTCTCCGTCCTTTTCTATAAACGCGTTGGCGCGCATCGTTATCTTGCCTTTACCTGTGCGGTACGCTTCAGCAATGCCCTCGTTGTCGATGATTATGCCGCCTGTCGGAAAATCAGGCGCAGGTATGTATTTCATCATCTCTTCGAGAGTGATGCGGCTGTTGTCTATGTAAGCAACGATACCGTTTATCACTTCGCCGAGGTTGTGCGGAGGAATGTTGGTGGCAAGACCTACGGCAATGCCCGTAGTTCCGTTTACAAGAAGGTTGGGGAATCTGCAAGGCAGTACGTCAGGCTCTTCGAGACTGTCGTCGAAGTTGAGCGAAAAGCTTACCGTCTCTTTGTCCAGGTCTCTCAGCATTTCCATAGCAATGGGAGCAAGGCGCGCTTCGGTATAACGCATAGCCGCCGCGCCGTCGCCGTCGACGCTGCCGAAGTTGCCGTGTCCGTCAACCAGCATCATGCGCGTATTGAAAGGCTGTGCAAGCCTTACCATAGCGTCGTAAACGCTGCTGTCGCCGTGCGGATGGTATTTGCCCAGACATTCGCCGACAATTCTCGCAGATTTCTTATGCGGTTTGTCGGGAGTCGTGCCCAACTCGTTCATAGAGTAAAGAATACGTCTCTGAACTGGTTTCAGACCGTCTTCGACTCTCGGAAGCGCACGGTCGAGAATGACGTGCTCGGAATACTGCATCATCGACTGATGCATTATATCCACGAGGTCGTTATCAAGTATTACGGTCTTATCCTCAATAGGTTTTCTCTTTTTTGCCATATCACATTTTCCCTTTTCGTCAACCCGCTATCTCTTTGAAGCTGTCGACCTTGTTGAAGTTTGCGTTTTCGTTTATATAACTCTTTCTTGCGTCAATGTTGTCGCCCATAAGCACAGATATGAGACTTTCTGCCTCGGATGCATCGTCTATCGTTACTTTGGTCAGTGTACGCGTCTCGGGGTTCATAGTGGTTTCCCACAACTGCTCGGGGTTCATTTCGCCGAGACCTTTATAACGCTGAAGCGTATATCCTCTTGCCGCGGTATCAAGCATCTTCTTGAGCTCTTCGTCGTCGTAAGCGTATCTCGTGCCGTTCTTATCCGTTATCTTATACAGCGGCGGCATACCGATATACACGTGTCCGTCTGTGATGAGTTCTTTCATATAGCGATAGAAGAACGTGAGCAGAATGCACCTTATATGCGCGCCGTCCTGGTCTGCATCGGCTAAGATTATTACCTTGTTGTACTTCAGCCCTTTAATGTCGAAATCTTTGTAAAAACCCGTGCCAAGTGCGTTTATTATAGAAGCCATCTCCTCGTTTTCCAGGATCTGATTTATGCGCTTCTTTTCAGCGTTGAGCGGCTTGCCCTTAAGCGGCAGGATAGCCTGAAAATATCTGTCTCTGCCCTGTTTCGCGCTTCCTCCCGCGGAGTCGCCCTCGACTATGAACAATTCGTTCATTTCTGCTTTCTTTCCGCTGCAGTTGGACAGCTTGCCGACAAGCGCGCTCTGAGTCATGCTGTTGAGCTTGCGCGTCATATCCTTTGCCTGAGCGGCTTTGAGTCTCGCCTTTGCCGCAACGTCCGCCTTCGCGTAAATAGCGTCTATGACTTCTTTTTTCGCCTTGTTGAGATAATCCTTGAGAGCGTCGGTAAGAAGGTTTTCAACCAGTATCTTTACTTCGGGGTTGCCCAGCTTTGTCTTGGTCTGACCTTCGAACTGAACGTTCTGCATCTTTATCGCAAGGATAGCCGTCATACCCTCTCTGAAATCTTCTCCGAGGAAGTTCTGATCCTTGTCCTTGAGAATGTTCTTTGCTCTCGCAAAATCGTTGAAAACTTTTGTGTAAGCGGATTTGAAGCCCGTTTCGTGCGTGCCGCCTTCAGTCGTCGGAATGTTGTTGACAAAGCTGAAAATACTCTCATTGTAAGAGTCGGTATGCTGGATAGCCAGCATGACCATAAAATTCTTTGCACTGCGTTCAACGTATACAGGCTCGTCGTAAAGCACGACTTTTGAGCTGTTGATGTATTTTGCAAAATCCCTGAGTCCGCCGTCATAGCAGTAGCAGACGGATTTGTATTTTCCTTCTTCGTCAGTGTCTCTGAGATCTGTAAGAGTTATCGTCATTCCGCCGTTGAGGAAAGCAAGCTCTTTTATGCGCTTTGAAATCACGTCGTAAGAGAATTTTTCTGAGCCGAACACGCGCGCGTCGGGCAAGAACTGAACGAAAGTGCCCTTTTCTTTTTTGTCGCAGGGACTTTCAGTCAGCTTTGTCTTAGGAATGCCGCTGACGACTTTTCCGTCCACTTCGGGAGAATGGAATTCCTGACAATATTCGGTGCCGTTCTTGTAAACTTTGACCGTAAGCCATTCGCTGAGCGCATTTGTAACAGAAGCGCCTACGCCGTGAAGACCGCCTGAAAAGCCGTAGTTGTTTGAATCGAATTTACCGCCCGCGTGCAGTTTCGTAAAAACAAGTTCAACGCCTGAAATGCCGTATTTCGGGTGAATGTCCACGGGGATGCCTCTGCCGTTGTCGCGCACGCTTACGCTGTTGTCCGGGTAAATGACTATGTCGATGCGGTTGCCGTAACCGTTGGCAACTTCGTCAATACCGTTGTCGACGATTTCCCAAAGGATATGGTGCATACCCTTGCTGCCCGTCGTACCGATATACATACCCGGTCTTACGCGGACTGCTTCCAGCCCTTCGAGGACTTGTAAATCTTTTGAATCGTACGTATTTTTCATCTTATCTCCTTATCCGTCCGCCCGCACGCAGGTTGCCCGCATACGGGTGATTGTCATATTGTTGCAAAACGCTCTGAAAGCATAATTCCGCCATCCCCGATATCCCGCAGGGCGTGAAAAGACCGCGGCTGAACCGCGAAACTCTTTCTTATCTGGAATTATTCAGCAAATTCAGACAGGTATCGGCAAAGTCAGTAACGTCGCCGTAAACTTCTTCCTTATTTAGCTCGTTGAGAATTTCGTGTCTCGCCTCGGGGTACAGCTTCATGGAGACGCACGCAAGACCCGCGTCTATATACATCTCGTAAAGTCTGCTCACCAGCTTACCGTTGCCACCCACGGGGTCGCGGTCTCCGCTGATAATGAAAATGGGCAGATCTTTGCGGATATTGCTCATATTCTTTGAGCGGTAAATCTTGCACAGCGCCCTGAAGAAGGATTTGTAGAATCCCAGAGACAACGTAAAGTTGCACATAGGATCGGCAAGATATTTTTCGCGCTCTTTATCGTCGCGGTTACCCCAGGCAAATTCTTTGTTCTCAGTGATAAACTGAGCGTCGTAAGCGCCGAAAGACATTTTGCGTATCATATTGGCGGCAGAATCTTTGCCGCACACAGCGCACTGCAATCCTGATATAATCTTGCCCGCCTTTACGTCAAGCCCGTTCTGACACGCACTGCCGCACAGCACCGCGCCTGCAATCACGCCGCTGTTGCGCTGTATATAAGCCTGCGTAAGAAAAGAGCCGTAGCTGTGTCCGAATACGATAACTGGAAGATTGTAAGTCTCCTTAGCGTATTTCGTTATCAGCACTTCGTCCTGAACGGTGTCGAAAAAGCAATCCCCTTCAGGCACTTTGCCCAGGTTGTCGAGTCCTGCCGTTTTGCCGTGTCCGCGATGATCGTCGCCGAGGGCGATATATCCTTTTGAATTGAGATATTTTGCAAAATCGTCATATCTGCCTATGTGTTCAGCCATACCGTGAAGTATCTGAACAACGGCTTTGGGATTTTCAACGTCGTCCCACACCGCCAGATTGAGTTTATAATCTTTATATCCGTAGAAAATTATTTCTTTCATTAAATCCTCACCACTATATATTGGGGGAAAACTCTCCCCTTTATAGTGGTATTATACTATATGTTGCGGTTTTTTTCAAGTGAATATTTATATTATTATAATAAATTAACACCTATAGCGGATTTTTCAAGCAAAATTACACCCGTTTTATGAATTTGAGTGTAAAATCGAAATCTCAAACACAGGTGAAAAACTCTGAAAAATTTGAAAAAACGGTATATACTTTCTGCCTCGGGGCATAAATTTATTTGAATACTCTGAGGAGATAGAGATATGAAAATCGTACTTACCGGAGGCGGAACAGCGGGGCACGTAATGCCCAATCTGGCGCTTATCCCCGACCTGAAAAAGAACTTTGAAAAAATATATTATGTCGGCAGCCGCGAAGGAATAGAAAAAAGGCTTTGCGAAGAACAAGGAATAGCTTATTATTCCACCGACACTGTCAAATTCAGAAGAGACAAAATATTCAGCAATTTTTCAATACCATTCAGACTGCACGGCTGCGTGAATGAAGCGAAGAAAATACTCAGCGAATTGCGCCCGGACGTCGTGTTTTCAAAAGGCGGATACGTATCTCTTCCCGTCTGTCTCGCCGCACACTCTCTCAAAATCCCCGTGGTTGCCCACGAGTCCGACATGACGCTCGGACTTGCGAACAAAATAACTCAGAAATTCGCCGCGTGCGTGATAACTTCTCACAAAGCGACGCAAGCGAAAAACTCAGTATTCATCGGCAATCCTGTCAGATGCGAACTGATCAGTGCGGACGGCTCGCGCATTGCCGAAAAATACGGCCTGCCGGGCAAAAAACCGCTTCTTCTCGCGGTCGGAGGCTCAGGAGGATCTGAGGCTTTGAACAACATAATCCAGACAAACCTTAAAGACCTTCTTGAAAAATACGAAATAATTCACATTACGGGCAAAAAGTGCGCAGAAACAAAGACTAAAGGCTACGTATCCAGGCAATACGCAAAGGATATTTTTGATCTGTACGCCGCGGCAGACGTGATAATATCGAGAGCAGGCGCGAACGCTGTCAGAGAAATATCCGCAATGGGTAAGCGTGCGCTTTATATTCCGCTTCCCAAAACGGCTTCCAGAGGAGACCAGATCCTCAACGCAAAACAAGCCGCTTCAGGTGGGCGTGCCGCAGTGCTGGAACAAGAGACTCTGACAAAAGCGAAGCTTCTCACGACGCTTGAATACCTTATGGCGTCGCCTCCGCCCGAGCCCGACAAAGACGTGCTTTCGGTAAACTCAAAAATAGCAGAGCTAGTCGCAAACGTAGCAAAAACGTCGTCAAGCAAGCAATAGTTCACACCTCTGTTTAAAATATCAGAATGATATCACATTCAAATCAAGATCTTAACGATTTTAAAATTCTGTTTAGTAAAAAAGCGGCGGCAAAAATTGCCACCGCTATTATTTATAAGTATTATTTAGTATTATCAATTATTTTATCGATAATATCTGTTATCTGTTCAGGCTCTTCGTTGTTATCGACATCAGTTGTTATTTCTTCCGCAACGCTTTCCTGCGCCTGTTTCTTCGGCGGTTTCACTATAAGACCGCTGACCGCAAGAAGTCCCAGAAAAGCCGTCGTGATTTCCTGAAGATAAGGTATCTCGGTTGTAAACCCGACCGCCTGAAGCGCAACGAAAACAGCGCTCGCTATCGCTATCCAGAAATCGTAAGATTTGATTTTTTCTTTCATACTCCCCTCCTTTATGCCGCCGCAGGCGACGGATCGTCTTCCCGTTCTTCCGCAAGCTCCTGAAGCCCGAATCCGCACCTCACGTCGTATTTTATCTCTTCTACGTCCTTTGCAACCTCTCTGACGCAATTCAGACTGTCTCCGAGAGAAGCTATAGTATTCTGTTACTTTTCTTCTCTCTTTCTGCTGTCTTTGAGTTCGAATATAAGGAGCAGACAGAACAGAACCGCCCACGCACCGTTTGCCACAACGGTTTCCATTACGCTCTCCCACATATTTATCACCTCCCCAGAACTTCTGCGTCCTTGGCTTTCTTGACGTATCTTGCAAGCAGATTCATATATTCATACCCGAGATACGTCGCAAGATACTGGTTGTTTGCGACCATATTCTTTGCAGTAGCCGGGTCAAGCTGATCGTAGAAAGATATCGCCATATTCAGTCTTTCGGCATAATTGTCCGCCTTTTCTCCCACATAGCCGTATTTCTTTTCGTATTCAGCCTGTTTATAATCGGCTTCTGTTCTTGCTGCGACGTCCGCCTGAATAGCCTTTTCGCGTTCAAGCTTATAATCTGCGATCTGTTTGTTTATCTTGTTGTTGTATTCCTGTATGGATTTTATCTCTTTATCGCGCTTTGAGATGAGATCTTCTATTTCCGAAGATATCCTGATCACATACTCTGCGTTGAGATCGTCTATTGCCGCCTGAAGCTCACTGTTGAGACCGTCTATCTCCGTCTGATACTTTTTCGCTACAGCATCTGCGTCAGCCTTCGCCTCGGATATCATCATGTCCGCCTGTCTGGCTGCGCTTTCTCCAACAAGATTTTTTATCGAAGAACGCGACAGTCCGCTTTCTATCATCTTGTTTTCATTCTGTTTTTTACTCTTTTCAAGCGACCTGAGGATTTCTTCTTCGGTTTTGCCGTAATCGTCGTAAGCAGTGCTTACTTTGTTTTCCAGCTCGTCTGTCTTGCTTTTCGTATCAGCAACGGCTTGTTCTTTTTCAGATTCGAGTTTTGCGTTGTATTCGCCGCTGACTCTGTCCTTTATCTCGTCTTCGCTTTCGCCTTCGTAAGACTTAAATTCGTAGTCAGGCTCTTCGGGAAGCGCCTGAGAAGCTTCTTCTTTGCGTTCTGCAAGCTCTTTGCGTCTGTAATCCGTGTGCATCTGCTTGAGCGCTTCGATAAGGTCTTCCTCAGTCTTTACTTTTTTAGTTCCGGCAGCAGAAGTGTCAGTAAATGCCTTCATACTGATTTTGTTTGAAATCATACTGTTCTCCTTTTCAAAATATAATAATTGTAGCGCGCGAAAAATCTTCTCAGCGCGCGTTTTACCGCTTTTCCGCTCATATTCTCAGTCCTCCTTTTGCAACGATGCATATCCGCACCTGAGTCGCTTCTCCTTCAGTCAAAAATGTCAGAGTGTGCCTTGTTCTGCCGAGGTTTTCCACTGTCTTTCTCCATATTCTGCCGCTTGCGGTAGCAAACGGTTCTTCGTCCAGAGCAACGTCAACGTCGGACACGTCTCCGAACACCGTTATCTCAACGTCAATACTGCCTGTACACCACAAAGTAAGCGTATGCGGCGCGCCGGCTCTCAGTGCCGGCAGCACCTCTACAAACTCGACGTCTCTGTTGTTGTACACGTATTCGGCAAGTTCCTGCGCCTCTTTAGCAGTGCGCTCTATTCTCGATAATTTCATTTATTCCTCCTCAGAAAGTCGACAGTAAGTCCGAAAGGCTTGATCTTTGCGTTGAGAGCCGAGCACTTGATGTAAAAATCGAAGCAAAGCCCCGATGCTCCTATCGCAACGTACTTTTTTGCAGGATCGAAATAATATTCCTTTGCTTTGCCGTCAGCGACAACTCCCATCACAAAAGGCGTATCCGTGCAATAATCCGCTCCGATAATATACTTCTTGTTGACGTGTTCGTTAAAATCTATGTCTTTTATAAGCCAGTATCTGAAAGGCGGCTCGTTGAAAAATACGCCGCTACCGTCAAGTTCTCCGATATTGTCAGAAAGTGCCGACAGCACGACAACGCAGTTCTGCCTTGCGCCCGCAAGCACGCACATATCGCGCACTTCAGCGCCTCTGCATACCTCGACAGTTCCCTTTTCAGTATCTATTATCGCAAGCACGTTGGGGCCGTCGTTATCCTTTGTGAAATCGTATAGCGATTCATCGTACGCCTTGTCGAAAGAAAGTATATATCTGCTGTCGCAATACAGCGCGCGTAGCCTTTCAGCGCCGTCCACTAAGTCGTCAAGTCTGTCTGTAAGCCTCGATACGTCGTATCCGTCCATTGAATAAACTCCGTCTCCCGTTACGAAAATTATCAGCGCGCCGCACACCGTGATTGTATCTTTGAATATTCTTCCGCAATCGCAATGCACGCGTTTAATGCTGAACTGAAGTTGATCGGCATACGCCGTGAGACGGTATATTCCGTATTCGCAGAAGATATATATGTTGTCTTCAAAGCTAAGCACCCTCAGCACTTCGCCGAGAGAGCCGTCAAGAGATATGTAGCCGCCTTCGTCGAGAGACACGTTCCAGTTGTAAGGGTCGAATGCGTCAGAAAACCATACGCTCGTCCTCGCTCCGTCTACCACCGCGTAAACTCTCTCGTAATGCGTACACAAGTCTGTTATTGCCAGCGCGTCCGCAGCATACTGTCCGCCTTCGGCGCTCATGATGTAAAGCCCTTCGCCGCCTCCGCCGAGAAGCATAAGATCTGTATTCTCGTGAAGATAGCCTATCGCCGAAGTAAACTGCCTGCCCGTAGCCGTATCGGGCGCCCAGTTCTGACCTTCGCCCAGTCTTATATAGGTCAGTTTGTCTTCAGCTGACAGTATGATACATTCGTAAGGACCGTTCTCATCGCTGAGTTTGCCGCAGAAGATACGCGCGTTTTCATACCCTTCGGGCACGGGCGGCAACTCGTACTCCTTTCCGTCCACGCATATGTATCTGAATTTCTTAAGTCCGCTACCCCCTGTAAGGCAGTTGTTTTCAAAGCCGAAATTGTACGCGTCCACACAGTAATCGCAAGGGAGCGTATTTGCACTCGACTTGATGTCCATGCCCTTGAAAGAAGAAAATCTGAAACGTTTTCTTGACGGCTTATCCACTGAAAACTTCTTTTCGTAAAACATCAGTACCACTCCCTCTTCTTGACGGTAACGCTTCGGGACGGGCGGACGCATGAGCGCATATCCTGACGGAATCTCTCTGCAAAGCCCTCGCTCTGCTCATACATTCCGCTTATCATGCAATATTCCGCGCACACTCCGAGGGCAAGCGTCTTTTCGCTTACAGACGGGTCTATGTCGCAGTCGTCGCCTATCGCCGCCGTTTCAGGCAGATAGCGGTATTCAACCGTCAGTCTGCCGTCCTTGTTCACGTTGCAGGAAAAAGAGCGCTGGCGGAATCTCACATTGTTGCCGTCCTTATCCTTTACCGAGATAATGCGACAGACTCTCCTAGGCACTTCTTCATAAGAAAATCTGCCGTCTTTCGCGCTGACCTCGCATTCGTCCTCAAGCGGAATGTATTCCTGCGCCACCTCAGTCAGCATAATATTGGCACACCTTACAAGAAGCTTTATCTTGTCGTCCTGAGCCTTGTCTTTTCCTGCTTCGTAATCGTTTTCTCCCAGGTACGTCAAAGCCGCGTTTATGACCTCTTCAAGTTTCATTTTGCCTCCTTTGACAAAGGGGCGGATATCTCCGCCCCTGTCTATATGCGTAATTGTGAAAGCGCCTTTTCCGTCGCCTTTGCGATCGCGTTTTGTTCCGCGACAGCGTTTGCGCGTTCTATCTCTTCGATAAGCGCGTCCATTCTCTCTATCCTCGTCTTGCGCACGTAGTCCACTGCGCGGCTGTCAAGACTTTCGTAAGGAATAATAACCTGAAGACTGCCGTCCGCCGCGCTCCTGACCTCGAATTTTCTACTTTCCCCGTTATAGTAGATTTTGTATTTGTCGTCTATGCTTTTTATTCTGTCCGCAACCGAGAACAAATCGTTTTCAACGACGATCAGGCGCTCTTTGTTCACGCAGTGATGCCTGACAGCTTATACTGACCTATCGGCTTGTCTCAGATCAGATCTGCGTACTTGACGAGAGTTGCGGAATAGGTTGCGCTTCCCGCTTTCTGTTTTATCACTCTGCCGCCGTCTCCTTCGAGCCATCTCCAGTCGCACAGCTGATGCAGTTTGAAATCGCCCGTGTTCAGCATATACATCGTGCCGTCCTCGACGAACTTGTCCGCTACGACGGGAATTCCGTTGAACGTAACCGCCTTATAACCGCCGTCGAGGTTCATATAATCAAGGTTCATTCTCGCGCTCATGCAGTTGTCAAGATAAAATCTTCTTACGTCGTAAGCGCAGACGATCATATCGATAGTGCCGCCCGACACTTCTTCTACCTCGTCGATAGCGCTCTGCATTCCCACGAAAGAAATTACACCCACATCAGACTTGCTGCCGCTCTTCATCCACTCTCTTCCGCTTCTCGAAAGCCCGTAAAGATCTTTATCCGAGAAAATCGCGCCGAGACCTGTCAGTTCGTTATCCTTCGATCCCTGAACAGTCATATAGTCTCCGTTGCTTACCGTGCCGCCGCTTACACCGCCGAAAGTTACCGTCTTTGTCGCTCTGTCGACAGAGGTTATTCTTACCCCCTTGAGACCGTCGCGGACGGTATGCGCACTGCCGTCGTAAACGTCTACGACCATACCTTCCATGAGATTTTTTACGCTCGAAACGACGACTTTGTTGTTTGAGCCGCCTTGAGCAGTGATCGTCGCTATTTTACCTGAGCCGTCGCCGTAAAGCATTCTGCCCAGGTTGAACTTGGACGCCCTGAGCAAGCCTTCCATTTCTGCATCGAGAAGGTTTACGAACGCTCCTACGCTGCTCTGAGAAGCTCTGATCGCCTTGTCAGACAGCTCGATCGTGCCGTAAAGGTTCTTAAGCTCCAGTCTGAAGCGGTCGTAGTTGTTCGCCGCCGCGGCGGGAAGGTCCCCTGTTTCCGTACCCGCTCCGATACCGCCGTTGAGACCGTACGGGACGAGTTTTACTATTTCTTTGCCCCATACGTCCGAGGTAGTCTGCCTGATCTTGGCAAGCAGCGGATTTACGCCTACGTTAAGCTGATTGGCAACTACGCCGAGGTATACGGTCTTGAGCGCCTTTTCAGCAGTTTCCATTGTTACCATATTTTATATCCTCCTGTTTGCGAGCATATTTTTTACTATTCCGCCCGCTTCGCGTATGCTCCTAGGTCTCGAAGGGGGCGTAACGTGCGTTCTTCCGCTTGCGGCAATAGTCCGCGGAGCCTGCACGTCCATATTTCTGCGGAGAAATTCTTCGATTATCCTTTCCTTTATCCTGTCGTTGCCGATGATGTATTTTTCAATAAAACTTTCGTCATTGGCAATGTCTTCCAAAGGTCTGTCGGCTTCTAGCAGAGCGTGAAAATACGCGCGTTCGAGACAGTCTTCCCTCTTTGCGAGTTCAGCGTCTTTTGCAAGCGATTTTGCGATAGCTCCCGTATATCTCTCTGCCGAAGGATATTTTTTGAGAAATTCAGACACCCTGTTATCCCAGTCTTCAGACTCGTAAAGAGGAGTTGTCGGCTCAGCGCCGTTAAAAGCCGTCGGCGTTTCATTCTCATGCCCCTCCGGCCGCGCGTCTGTCGGCTCTTCCTTAAGGTCGATCTCAGGAGCGTTCGCACTCTTTGCCGCTTTGAGCGCACGGGTCAGTTCTGAATTCTGCTGGCATTTTTTTGTAAACTCTCTTTGCAGATTGTCATATGCCTTTTCAAGTTCTTCAGCTGTTGAGAACTTGTTGCAAAAGGCGGTTCTTTCCTTGTCCTCTGCCGCGCTTTCCTGCACTTCGAGGGGGATAGCTTCCGTTTGTTTTTGCATGTCTTCCATATATTTCTCCCTTTAAGTCTTATTAAATGTCTTTGTTTTCGCCGTTCAAAGTGCTTTCAGCGCTCTCAGACAACGCAAACATCTGATGCTCTTTGATATGAGCGTCCATGAGCGTGTAAAGTTTTTTATCCTTGATGACGCTTTCTTCGAGAAGGCACTTTATGTGCTCTTCTATGTGAATATCGTGATCGTCATAGGGACAAGCGCATATGTTTTCTTTGCCGAGTGAAAGATTTTCTCTCATCGCGCGCTTTCTCTGCGTCTCGTCAACGTCCTTTGCGCTCTCCCAGTTGCCTATGCCGAGCATTTCAAGTATCTTGACTTTTGTGCGCGGACTGACTGAGCCGTCTGCCTCTGTGAGCACTCCCATGCGGATAAGCTCAAGCACCATATTGCGCCTTTCTGAAAGTGTTTCCGTCACGTCGTCCTGCGTGTTGAAAACTATGTCTTCGCACTGAAGATCGTTGCCGCAGAAATATCTCAGCTCAGGCTCTCCGTTGTCTCCCGCAATACGCTTGAGTCTTTTTTCTGTAGCAAACTGCTTATAAAGATACAGCATCATTCTGCATACTCGCTTTATGCACAGTCTGAGAGAGGCTGTCGTCAGAGACATTCTTGTATCGTCCTGATTGACAAGCAGAGATATAGCCTTGCCTGACATATTGCCGTAGGTCTGAGAATATTTGCTCAGTTCGCTCACTCCGCTTACCGTTACGAATTCAGAAAGCAGTCTTTCTTCTTCGTAAGTAAAGTCGGCAGGCACGCTGCCACTCTCTATAAACCTCGGAATGTTCGATCCCTGACGGTATATGAGCACCTTACCGGGAGATAGTCCTTCTTCTTCCAGATTGTCCATATCAACGCTGCCGTCTTCGACAGCGAGAATACCCATAGAAATCCTGTTGAGATATTCATGCTTTCTGTTCTTTACCGCGTTGTAACTGCGCTGAAGAGGTATCATTCTTTCCACAACCGACGTGCCGAAAAAACTCCCCACCTTTTTAATGCAGTTTGTCTGCGCGAAAGGAAAACCTCTCTTTCCCTGCACGTCTGTGATATAAGGCAAAGCTCCGTAATAAAGCAGCTTGTCTCCTGCCGTGATGACGAGTTCTCCGTCAGGCATATCCTTTGTGGGACGTGTGTATCTTTCAATGACTATCGCGTATCCGTCAACCGTCGAAGATATTACGTTGCCCACGCTTGCGTTATAGCCGAGTCCTCCCGCCACGGACGCATTGTCGAGAGTAAAAACGTTGACTTCTTCTCCGTCTACTTTAACTCCCCAGCGATCCTCTATCTCTGATACGGGATATGCTTTTGCGTGGATAACGCTTGCGCAGTCATCCAGCGAATTAGCACAGACGTTGTCGGGGAAAATCTCGAACGGCGGTACGACGATAACGCGCGCTTCTCCTACACGGACAGGATTTTTTTGTTTGTCTTCTCCTATCTTTTCACCCATATCCTTATCCCATACCACCTTGAAGAAACAAGATCCCGCAACTTCGCTCCATGCAACTGCGTCGTTGATAAGAGAAGGCAGATCGTTCTGCTCCGCGACCGCGCTGATAAGAGCCGTTGAGAGCTTTGCCGACTGAATATCCGTTTCGTCGTTTGAAAAAGGTCTTACGGTAACGCCCGTATTAACTCTCATCAGCTTTGACATTCTGGTTTCAAGCACTGACGCTATATGATTGTAAACCTCTCTTTCCTGCCAGAAATACTGCTTCCCGAACTCCTCAACTTCTCCCGTAGGCATTATCTGCATATACTGATTTCCGTTTACGAAATTCATATTGAGCTGCCACTGAAGCTCGAGCGGCTTTCTGTCCTCGCGCCGTCTTTCATAATCCTTCCTGACTTCTGCCGCGATGTCCTCTGCAAATATTTTCTTTTCTTTCATACCCTCTCCTTCAAACTTTTCTTGTTGAGCATATTCTTGGGACTTTTGGGCGTCAGAAGTTTGCCGATTTGTCCATACAGTTCTTTCACGCAATCTTCGCAGAGATTGAGTGAATTGCGTTTGTCTCCGTTGTCTGCACAAAACTGATATGCCGCATTGTTTTTACACATAGGCATTTCGCATTTAGTCTTTACGTTTAATTTTTGCACCTGCATTTTTTGCCTCCTCTGAATTTATCTTTTCAAGCTCGCTCAGAAGTCTCGTCTTGAGCTCTGCAAGCTGCTTATCCGTATAATCTTTCAACGGGTTTTCTTCGCTCCTCTCCAGCACCGCTTTTATCGCAGTCGTATCGGGCGGTATGTATTTTCTTGAAATCTTTCGCTTTGTTACTTCGTTTTCTCTGTCGAACTCTTCGACTTTTTCTTCGACAAAGTAACCGGTAGCTTTTTTCATAAGAATACTGTCTATCTTTTTCTTTGTCATAATCTGCTCCGTTTCAGTCTGCTTATGAGTTTGTCTTTATCTCGTTGGATCACCGTCTTCTGCGTCCTCGGTTGCTTTGACGGCTCAGGTCTCGTCATTATATAGTATCTGAGCGCGTCGAGAGCGTGATCGTCTTTCTTTATCGGTCTGTCTCCGCTTCCCCACCAATAGGACTTCAGCTCTCTGATAAGGTTTTTACAGCAAGGAAATATCCTGATTTTGTCGGTGGCAAAATAGGACTTGACTCTTGCAATTCCGCTGAATACGTCTTTATCCACCCTTGTGTTTACAGCTATACCTCGCTCGAAAAACAAATCTGCCACACTCTTTGCGCTTGCCAGCGTTTTCTGCGTAGCGGCACTGTCTATCAGTGCTTCGAGTCTTCCTTTTCCGTCTCTGTGCCACCCTAGTGCATCGGCGGTTTCAGATATTTTCTTCGCATGATAATCGATGTCTCTGCCTGCTTCGTACCACTCCCCGACAACGTAGACCACCCCGTCATAGTCAACGGCAAAGAAAAGACAGGCAAGCGGATTGTTAAGACCGGGGTCAATGCTTAAAGTGTCCTGCCATTCAAACGGCACGTCAAAAGGAGTATTCAGCACGTGCCTTGACGGGTCGAATTCTTTGTAGACAACTCCTTCCATTGCGCTGAACTTGCCGTATCTGCGTGAATTCAGCGTTTCTTCGTCCATACTTGCAGTAAGTGCCGCGACCTCTTCTTTATCCAGAAAGGGATTGTCCGCCCATTCCATATGTGTGCACCATATCTCTTCGTCTCCTCCGCTGTTCAGATATATCATGTCGTATACCCAGGTCAGTCCCTTCAGCGGAGTCATAGTCCCCCATATCTCTCCTTTTCTGTCAAGGACTCGCATTCGGCACTCCTGGTAAATATCCAGCGGCGGCTCTTCGTCAAACCATACGAAATCGAGCGAAGTACCCTGAAATTTCTCTCTGCCCTGATCGCAACTCTTGAAAGAAATTTTGGATATTCCGCCCGATACGTTTTTTATCAGTATATAGTCGATTATGCCGTATTCCGCGCTTTCCCTTCTGCCCGAAGACATAACAACGTCAACTATCCAGTCTGGATTGAGATATGACAAAAACTTACTTTGCGCAACGTCTCTCTGCACCTCGTAAGAAAGCGACACGACCCAGCCTTCAACAGCGCCTCTGTTCTTTCTATAAGGGTGAATTCCCCTTGCCCACCATATTGCTTCCACCGCTCCGCATTCGGTTTTTCCGCTTCTGTTGCCGCCGAAGACCCAACGGTTGCGCTTAAGACACTTATGAAAAGCCATCTGCTTCTGATGCACTTTTTCACCGCTGTTGTATCGCCCCAGTCTATTGTTGTCATAGCGGCGTTTCTGCTCTCTTTCTATCGCCAATATTCTGGCGAGTATTTCTTTTTCAGTCATAATCCTCCGTATAACGTCATATTTTTTACAATAAATGCGGCTTTTTGTTGTTGCGATATCCTCTCCATAGTGTATAATAATATTATCTTGCGGGCGGAAACGCGCCTGCGATAAGGAGTTGAAGATGAAAAAAATCCTTACGGTCTTAATATTGATTGCGGCTATATGTCTGCTCAGCACAGGCACGGTTTTTGCCGACACTTCAACGTCTCAGACCTTTTATATCGCCAACGAAAACATCACGGTTTATGTTGTGTCCAACAACGCTTATCAGCCTGCGTTTGTGATACCCAAGAGCTACTACTTCCGCACTCTGTCAGCAAACGGAGAATACACGGCGATAGTGTACAATAAGAATACAGACAACTCTGTGTCTCTCTATGTAACAACTGCCGATCTGAACTCAAAAGCGTCCGTTACGAAAGATAACGTAAACGACGACAATGCGTATTACGGAATTGCTATTGCCAACGCAAAGCCTAATGAAACGACTGAAGACGGAAAAGACGTGTGGTTTTACAACCCAGGCACTCTTACTCAAGAAAGCAAAAGCTCTTATACAACTATAAACAACATTCTCGGTGCATATCAATACGGCAACACTTCTTATTTTTCTGCAATAGTTACCGTAAGTTCTCAGACCAAAGTGCTGCTTTACAAGGCAATCGACACCAACAACCCCAGCTTCACGCTTGCGTCGATACCTCTTCACCAGATAACGATAGACCGCAACAACGCTCAGAACGAAGGCGCTGTCACCACTCCCGATGACGGCAACTCAGGCTCGACTCAGAACAACGTCATCCGCAACGTTATGATAGCCGTCATCTGCATTCTCTGCGTATTGGTCATCTTCCTTATCTTCCGTCCCACAAAGAACGCTAAAAACCGTTACGAGATGGAAAACCGTGAAAACGCCGAAGACAACAGATACGACAACAACGGTTATTCAGACCGCCGTTAATCTACGCAGCTTATTACCGCCGCCCTCTTGTCTCCGAGAAGGAGACCTGCGGCAACCGCGTCTTCGAGGCGCACTCTGATTTTTTTACAATCTGACAATCTACCCGCGCGGCCAAAAACGTCCGCGCCTTTTTTTATCTGCAGATAATAATCTCCTATCAGCACGTCCTTTGAATATCTTTCTTCAAACCACTTTTCGTCATACCCCTGTGCTTTAAGAGCAATGGCAGCTTTTTTAAGCCCTTCAGCATACCAACGGAAAGTGCTGCGCTTTGAATAATTGAGTCTTGTCGCAATATCTTCCATACTTATATTGAAATGCGATCTCATATAGAGAATATTTGCATTCTTAAGCGGCAATTTCTCAAGAAATCTGTCCACAAGCACTTTTGCATTTATATAGCTCTCAGCTCTCATGTTGCAGTCAATCATTTTCTGCACAAGCTCAAGCGTATTCTCGCAATAAAATCCTGAAGAAGCCAAAGACGAACACGTCTGATTACATGCCGCGACTGCTCTCGGCAGTCTCCTGTAAGCGGCAATTATCGCCTCTGTCCAACAAATCATATTTTCCATAGCCTACCTCCGCAATTCAGTATAAATCCTGTAACCCTTCAAATCAATCTTGAGTGCCAATATTTATGAACGTTTGTTCGTATTTTTCTCAATGATAAAACATAAAATTAACCACTATGTGTCATATAATCATAAAATCAACAGATTTTTTAATGAAAGAAGCGACAAAAATGTGAACACAATGTAAAGCGGAATGAATTTAAATCAAACTTTTTATATTAAATCAGATTATAAGAACGGATAAAGAATATATTCTCTTTTCTCCGACAACTCGCATACTTATCATTTCAGTATATCAATATATATGGGCATAAAAAAACGACCCCGTTTAAGGGGTCGGAATTCATATCAACTTATTATTTTTTGTCTTCCGTTTTAGCGAAGTCTATGTAGTTTTTCATATTGCCGTAAGGGTCGGATACTGCCGCAAAGTTCAGATATCTGCCCAGCTCGAACGCCTTCCACGGAGAAACGTCCTCAGGAGGATATGAGATATAAGCAAGTCTCTCACCCGTTGTGGGATGAGTAAATCTGAGGACTGAAGACCACAATGCGAGATTGTGCTTTAAAGTGCGCTTGTCAGCGCCGTATTTAGCGTCTGCGAAAAGCGGAGTGCCATTGAAAGACATCTGCGCGCGTATCTGGTGTGATCTGCCCGTAATCAAGTCGACCTTGACAAGTGCGAAGTCGTTTTTAGTAGCCAGCACATGATATTCAAGTTCAGCCTTTTTCGCACCTTCAGTCATCATAGGTACGATTTCAACAGTGTTGGTCTTTTCGTTCTTCTTGAGATAATGCGTGAGCGCACCGACGGGTTGCTTAGGTACGCCGCAGGTTACGCAGAGATATTTCTTTTCAAAGTCTCCGCTTTTGATTGCGTCGCAAAGTCTTTCAGCAGATTTTGACGTGCGAGCAAAGACCATAAGACCGCCCGTAGGTCTGTCCAGTCTGTGAACGAGACCGACGTAAACGTTACCAGGCTTATTGTATTTGTGTTTGATATATTCCTTGACGACGGAAAGCATATCGGGATCTCCCGAAGCGTCCGCCTGAGACGGAACGTTCTGCGGCTTTATCACAACGATTATCTGATTGTCCTCATAGACCACGTTGAGATCCTTATATCCGAAATCGGTCATTTTATCCTCCAAAGTCCGCTGCATCCGCAGGGCAAAATTATATTTTCATCGGTAGGAAGTCCCAGTTCGTAAGACTCGAAGACTCCTCCCTTTTCTTTCAGGCATAGCCTGAGAATATTTTCCGTTACCGTAGGCTGAAGACCCGTGGTATATGAATTGATAAGCACGAAAAGCGGCTTATCCGACAACAGTTTTACGCACTCCTTGACAAAGTCGAAAAGGTTTTCTTCAAGCTTCCAGACCTCGCCGTTAACTCCCCTGCCGTATGACGGAGGATCCATGATTATAGCGTCGTAAGTATTGCCGCGGCGCTGTTCTCTCGCAACGAATTTTGAGCAGTCGTCTACAATATAACGTATTCTGTCGCCTGGGATCTCAGAGAGCTTCGCGTTCTCTTTTGCTCTGTCGACCATAGCTTTCGCCGCGTCTACGTGGGTAACGAACGCGCCCGCCTTTGCACAGGCGACGGTTGCGCCGCCCGTATACGCAAACAGATTGAGAACTTTTATCTCTCTGTTCTCGCTCTCGATGAGCTTTTGCATTATATCCCAGTTTACCGCCTGTTCAGGGAAAAGACCGGTATGCTTGAAGCCCATAAGCTTAAGTGAAAACTTAAGCCCGTTCCTGCCTATCGTGAAGTTCTCAGGCACGTTGCCTTTATACTGCCAGCTTCCGCCGCCGCTCGAAGAGCGCTTATATACGGCGTTTATGCCTTTATATGCGGCAAGCCTGCTCTGTTCGTGCCAGATTATCTGCGGATCGGGGCGCAGGAGCACCAGCTTGCCCCAGCGTTCGAGTTTCATTCCGTCGCCGGTGGCAAGTATGCGGTAATCCTTCCAACCCTCTGCTACGCGTATCACGTTATGCCTTTTTAACGACGAGAGTTACTTTTTCGCCGTTGATATCCCATTCTTTGGTGTATCCTTCAAACAGACCGTTGACCAGCTTATCGCAAAGAACGTCGCTTCTTATGCTCTTATCGTTTTCAAGAACTCTTGCGCTGTCTCCTTCAGCCTTATAGCCCACTTCGATATGGTCTACGACCTCGAAGCCCGCTTCTTTTCTCATCGTCTGCAGTTTGGATACGAGTTCTCTTGCGATACCTTCGTCGATAAGTTCGGGAGTGAGTGTGGTGTCGATAACGACTGTCATTCCGTTCTCGCTCTCAACGCTGTAACCGATCTTGTTTACGGGGTTGATGAGGAGATCTTCTTCAGCAAGCTCTATGGTCGCGCCGTCAGCTTCGAACGAATAAACCTTGCCTGCTCTTACGCGCTCAACGATTTCATGAGCGTTTTCGCATGAAGACAGGTACTGTCTTATAGCATTTAGGTGCTTGCCGTACTTGGGACCGAGGGTCTTGAGTTGCGGCTTGAGCTCGTAAGTTATAAACTTGCTGCTGTCCTTTTCGAGCGCAACTTCTTTGACGTTGATCTCGTCTGCGATATACGCAATAACCGACTTGTCGCTGAGCTCTTTATCAGTGAGCACGAACAGCTTTGAAAGCGGCTGTCTGTTCTTGATGTTGACCTTGTTGCGGCAAGCTCTGCCCAGTGCGACTGCGTGCAGAACGACGTCCATATCGGACTCGAGAGCCTTGTCGATAGCGCTCTTGTCTGCCTCGGGGAAGGTACAGAGATGTACGCTTTCAGGCGCGTCTTTGTAGAACGTGCGCACGAGGTTCTGATAAATATTTTCACTCATGAACGGAACGAACGGCGCAAGCAGTTTGCTCATCGTTACGAGTATATGGTAAAGAGTCGTATAAGCGGCTGCCTTATCGTCGCTCATTTCACTGCCCCAGAAGCGCTCGCGGCTTCTTCTGACGTACCAGTTGGACAGGTTGTCGGTGAACTCTTCTATTGCCCTCGCAGATTCAGTGATCTTGTATTTTTCAAGGTTTTCGTCAACGGTGGCGACGAGTGTGTTCAGGTTCGAAAGCGCCCATCTGTCTATCTGAGACAGCTTGCAATCCTTGAGATTGTACTTGCGCGGATCGTACTTGTCTATCTCTGCATAGAGTACGAAGAATGAATAGGTATTCCACAGCGTACCCATAAACTTGCGCTGAGCTTCAGAAACGTTTTCAGCGCTGAAACGCGACGGCAGCCACGGAGCGGACGAGCTGTAGAAATACCATCTTACAGCGTCTGCGCCCTGCTTGTCGAGAACGCTCCACGGGTCTACAACGTTGCCCTTATGCTTGGACATCTTGATACCGTTCTTGTCGTTTACGTGTCCGAGGACGATACAGTTCTTGAACGGAGCGCGGTCGAATATAAGCGTAGAAACCGCAAGCAGCGTATAGAACCAACCTCTCGTCTGGTCTACCGCCTCAGAAATAAAGTCCGCTGGGAACTGACTTTCGAATATATCCTTGTTCTCAAACGGATAGTGCCACTGAGCGAACGGCATGCTTCCGCTGTCGTACCAGCAGTCCATGACCTCAGGCGTACGCTTCATCTTGCCGCCGCACTTGGGGCATTTGAAGGTGATCGGGTCGAGATAAGGTTTGTGCAGTTCGATATCCCCGTCAATGCCTGCAAGCTCTTTAAGTTCAGCCTTGCTGCCTACCACGTGCATTTCGCCGCAGTCTTCGCATATCCATATCGGGAGCGGAGTGCCCCAGTATCTTTCTCTTGAGATACCCCAGTCGATAACGTTTTCAAGGAAGTTGCCCATACGGCCTGTGCCGATCGTGGGAGGCATCCAGTTGACGGTAGCGTTGTTTTTAAGCAGTCTATCTCTGACCTCTGTCATCTTGATAAACCAGGTGCTTCTCGCATAATAAAGCAACGGAGTATCGCAACGCCAGCAGAACGGATAGCTGTGCTCGAACATAAGTTCTTTGAACAGCAGTCCCTTCTCTTTGAGTTTGTCTATGACCAGCTTATCGCCGTCCTTGACGAAAATGCCTTCGAGGTCTCCCGTCTCTTTTGTGAACTTACCTCTGTCGTCTACCATCTGGACGAAAGGCAGATTGTAATTTCTTCCTACGTTGGCGTCGTCTTCACCGAAAGCGGGCGCGATGTGAACAACACCGCTGCCGTCCGTCAGCGTAACGTAATTGTCGCAAGTAACGTAGAACGCCTTTTTATCGCCCTTGTAGAAGTCGAAAAGCGGGATATACTCCTCTCTTTCGTATCCCTTACCCTTTCTTGTTTCGAGAACTTCGTAGTTTTCGAAAAGGCTGGGAGCGAGCGCCGCCGCAAGCACGTAGATCTCACCGTCTTCTGCTTTAATCTTTACGTAATCTTCGTCGGGGTTCATACAAAGCGCGACGTTGGACGGAAGAGTCCACGGCGTAGTCGTCCAGGCAAGGAAATATCCCTCAGAATTCTTTATCTTGAACTTGACGAATATAGACTTTTCTTTGACCGTCTTATATCCCTGCGCAACTTCGTGAGAAGAAAGAGCCGTTCCGCAACGGGGGCAGTAAGGAACGATCTTATGACCTTTGTAAAGAAGACCCGCTTCTGCGATCTTCTTGAGCGCCCACCATTCGGATTCGATATAATTGTCGTCGTAGGTAATGTAAGGATGCTCCATATCCACCCAGTAGCCTACGCGTTCAGACATTCTCTCCCACTCGCCTTTATATTTCCAGACGCTCTCTTTGCATTTCTGAATAAAAGGCTCGATACCGTACTTTTCGATATCCTGCTTGCCGTCCATATTGAGGGTCTTTTCTACCTCGAGTTCGACGGGCAGACCGTGGGTATCCCAGCCTGCTTTGCGCAGAACGTAGTAGCCTTTCATCGTCTTGTAACGCGGAATGATATCCTTCATTACACGCGTAAGGATATGACCGATATGGGGCTTGCCGTTGGCGGTCGGGGGTCCGTCGTAGAACGAGAACGAAGGCTTACCTTCGTTCAGTTTAACGCTTTTTTCAAAGATTTCGTTTTCCTTCCAGAAATCGAGGACCTCTTTTTCTCTTGAGCAGAAATCGAGGCTCGAGCTTACTTGTTTATACATTTTATCCTCCGTTTTCGGAAAATTTTATTCCTCGTCTTGGTTTTCTTCGCGCGGAGATACGACTACCTCGCACTCAGATATTTTCATATGTTCCGTCTTATTGACGGTGATAGTCAGATTTTCGAATTCTATCGAATCGCCCACCTGAGGCACCTGACCGAGTTTCATTACCACAAAGCCTGAAAGACCTGTCGCGTCGTATTCTTCCGCATCGTCCTTTATTTCGAAATAATCGAAAAAGTCGATAAGGTTTACGTCGCCAGCGACGATATATTTGTTTTCGTCTACCTTTCTGAAAGACTCAACCACTCTGTCGTGTTCGTCCCATATGTCTCCGACAAGCTCTTCGAGAATGTCTTCGAGAGTTACTATACCCAGCGTACCGCCGAACTCGTCGACAACGATCGCGATATGCGTTTTTGCCTTCTGCAGTTTTCTAAGCAGATTTGAGATCTTTTCAAACGGAGTTGCGTAAATCAAATTGTCTGAAACGACGCCGTTTATCGATTTCGCACCGCTGAGGTATGCGTTGTAAAAGTCCTTTTCGTTGAGCACGCCGACAATGTTGTCGATGCTGTCTTTGTATACGGGCAGACGGCTGAACCCCGTCTCTTTGAATATGCGTATCACGGTATGCATATCCGTGCCCTGTTTTACCGCCTTGACGTCAACTCTCGGAGTGAGGATGTCCACAACGGTAAGATCGTCGAATTCGATCGCAGAACGTATCAGGTCTCCTTCGTACTCGTCTATATTGCCGCCCGTCTGAGCTTCGTCGACTATCGTGATAAGCTCGTCGTCGGTAATGTTGTCATCGCTCTTCTTCTTGAAGATTTTGTTTATAAGTTTCTGCCAGAGTCCGAACAGCCAGGTCAGCGGGAACAGGATATAGCAAATTATCTGCACCGCAGAGACCGTAGCGAGAGCGAAATATTCAGGACTTTTCTTTGCTATGGTCTTGGGAGAAATCTCACCGAAGATAAGAACGCCCACCGTCATTACTACGGTTGAAACCGTGTTGGACACACTCGGATTTGCAATGAGCTTGCCGAACAATATAGTTGCAAGCGTCGTAGCCGTGATATTAACGATGTTGTTGCCGATAAGTATCGTGGAAATAAAGCGGTCGAAATTGCTTTCAAGCTTCATAACCCTTGCGGCGCGCTTGTCTCCGTCCGCAGCGGCGTTTTTGATTTTTATCTTGTTGAGAGAAGAAAACGCTGTCTCGGTTGCAGAAAAGAACGCAGACAGCATTATGAGAATAACGATTGCTACAATTAATAAAGGTACTTCCATATTTACCCTTTAAAAGGGTCTCCTTGATAATTATTTTATTATATTATACATAACTTTGCGCGCAATGTAAACAAATTTACAATAAATATATGTTCTCTCAAATACAATCTTGACTTATTTTCAGAGAAAAATACGCGCTTTATTCTGCGACTTTTTTCTTCAGAATATATTTTTTATGAAGCAAAGAAAACGCAAGTCCTATAGCAAAAGTCAGAATTTCTGACGCGGCAAACGAAAGCCACACTCCCGTTATGCCGAAAAGACTTGAAAACACGAGCGCGAATAAAGATATGCAGACAAAACCTCTCGACACCGATATAACTGACGCTTCCGCCCCTCTGCCCGTAGCGCTGTAAAATCCCGCATTTGCAAGATTTACTGCGGCGAAAACAAATCCGATAAAATAAAGTCTTATACCCGGCGTTGCTATCTTCTCAAGCTCAGCCGAACCCTCGGTATTAAATACGCTGACGACAGCCCCTGCGGCGGCAAGCACTGTTATCAGCGCGATAGCGCCCACAGCAACAGAAAGCACAAGCGCCTTTTTGTACACGCTTTTAAGCGCTGATGTCTCCCCTTTCCCGAAATATCCGCTTGCAACGGGTTGCATACCCTGCGACACTCCGTTGAGCATCGCGGTAACCACAAGGGCCGTATTTGCAATCACCCCGTATGCGGCTACGGCGGAGTTTCCTCCCAATCCAAGAAGAATGAAATTGAAAATTAGCGTAGTCAGACTTACCGATATCTCGCCTACAAACGCAGAAACTCCGAGATAACACGATTTCAACAACCTTCTGAACGACACGCATTTAAAAGAGATTCTGAACAATCCCTTCTTTTTCAGAAGTCCTGAAGCACATATTGCAATGCTGATAACGGGAGAAATGCCCGTTGCCAGCGCCGCGCCCGTCATGCCCATTTTAAGCGGAAACATAAATACGTAGTCCGCCGCGATATTGAAAAGACCGCTGACGACTGTTGCAAGCATAGCCGTCTTGGGAGAGCCGGTGTTCCTGACAAAAGCGGTAAAAGTATAATTCACGATAAAGAAAGGAGCAAAGCACAGAACGATCCTTGTGTAATCTTTTCCCAGAATCACGATATTTTCATCCGCGCCAAGCAGTTTCAGAACTTTGTCCGGGAAGAATATCCCTGCAATAAGAAATGGCAAAGACACACACAGAGACCAGAAAACCGAATTAAAGAAGTAGTCTTTTCCTTCAGCGTTTCCTGCCGCGCTTTGGAGAGCGAATCTTGTAGCAGAGCCAGTACCGATCATAGCGCCGAGAGCGAAAAGTATGCCGTAGACGGGCAATACAAGATTGAGCGCGGTTATTCCGTCAGAGCCTTCGGCAACGGATATAAAATACGTATCTGCAATGACGTAGCAGGACGTCCCCACCATAGCCAGGACGTTGGGCAATACGAATCTTGCAAAATTCTTTTCTTTCACGTTCACCTCAAAAAAATACGTCCCGTTTACGACTTCAAAGACCTAACGCCGTAAACCTGAACGTATGCAGTATCGGAAAAATATCTGACGCAGTGATTCATACTATGACCACGCTTCCGACAACATCATTACGTATTTGCTACCCGGTGGCAGCACAGACAATATAACACAACGCGAAACAAGTCGCAAGCAGAAAAAGACACAATAATATAATTGCGCAAAATTTTAACAGAATAAATAAGGGCGAGGTTTCCCTCACCCGATTTTTGTGTACCCGCCCGGGCGGATCTCGTATATCGTTGCGTCCTGCGGGCAGATAGCCAGCGCGACGCTTTTCGCGAAGCCGCCTACACGTACGCTCAATCCGCAACTTCTCGACAGCGCGCGGGGCGTATTTACAACCTTACCCGACACTCCGTGCTTAAAAAGGCGCGAACTGAACGACAGGGCGTCTGCGCGGGAGCGAAAGACGACTATAATATCGTTCATAGGCTTCTCCTTTGTAATAAAATGTACTTCGCTCCTAATACAATATATTGTCTTATCCGACTAAACGTGAGGTGAAAAATGATATATCTCGACAATGCTGCAACTTCAAAATTCAAACCCAAGTGCATGTTCGACGCAATGTTCTGTCAGCTCGGAGACAGCGCAAATCCCGGGCGCGGCGGACACAACGACAGCCTTGACTGCGCGATAAAAATAAACGACACCAGAAATTCTCTGAAAGTGCTTGCAGGAGCGGACGAAGGGTACAAACTCGTATTTACGAGCGGTTGCACAGAAGCGCTCAACCTCGCAATTCTGGGCTATCTTTCAGAATCGGAAGGCGGCAACGTCGTTACCACCGTATTTGAACACAACTCTGTGCTCCGCCCTCTCAATCACCTTCTGCAAAAAGGCGTCATCAGCGAGATAAGATACGCTTCTCCCAGCGACCCTTCGCAGACAATATGCGTTGACGATATTGAAAAACTTACCGACTCAGACACCAGGCTTATAGCGGTAAATCAAACGTCAAACGTTACGGGAGCTACAGCGGATATAGAAGCGATCGGCACTTTTGCAAAATCGAAAAATATTCCGTTTCTTGTCGACTGCGCCCAGTCTATGGGGCACAAAAGGATAAACGTAAAAAAATGCAACATCTCGATGCTTGCCTGCGCAGGACACAAAGGACTGCACGGCAGCCAGGGAACAGGTTTTCTCATCTTCTCCGACGGCATAAAATTGCACCCGATACGCTTTGGCGGAACGGGTACTTTCAGTGAAAGTCTTCTTCAGCCCGAGGACGCACCCGAAGGACTTGAAAGCGGCACAATGAACACCGCAGGAATAATAGGTCTCGGTGCGGCTGCAAAATGGACGTACGAAAATTTTGAACAGATAAACAGACACATCGCCTATCTCTCCTCCCAGGCGCTTTACGGACTGGGTAAAATAGACGGGGTAAAAATTTACACAAAAACTCTCTCCAACGTCATTTCATTCAACGTAAGAGATATCGATTCTTCTGAAGTAGCAGACTTCCTGAACGACAATGAGATCGCCGTCAGAAACGGTCTGCACTGCGCTCCGCTGGCTCACAGATTTTTAGGCACAGAAAGACAGGGCACAGTAAGAATGTCCATAGACTACAACAACAATGCTTACCACATTTCCCGCACGTTGGAAGTGCTTGAAAAATTCTGCAAATTATCGCGCCCGTGATATTTAAACGCTATTTGTCTGACGCAAGAGCACGCATGAGGACGTCAAGCCTTCTGCGTTGCTCGGCGTTCAGCATTCCCTTGACCGAATCGTAAAAAGTCTTGAGTTTTTTATCGTCAAGTTCCCCTCTTCTTCTTGCCGCCGAAGCTTCTGCAAACAGTTCGTCAAGAAGCCTGTCTTCACTCATACCGCCGTATTCCTCCACCTTGTCTTTTATGACTTTTTCATCTGAATCCTCGCTTCTGTCTACATTTGCACCGACGTCAGAGAAGTTGTTCACGTAGTAAAATCCGCCGTTTCTTTTCTTCATGATACACCTCTTTATCAGTCTATGACGGTCAAAAAAAATTGTTACCGTTGTTATTTTGACAGCTTACGGGGCATACTCTAGAATATGGACTATAAAGATATAATGAAAGTATTGACAAACGTAAACGCAAACACAGACAAAACTTCTCTTATTTCCGCGCTTTCAAACGGCGGAGACATGAGCACGCTTCTGCCTTTCCTTATGAAATCCATGCAGCAGAACGAATCGACTCAGGTCGTTACTCAGCAAAGCAACGGCAAAGAAATACAGCTTCCTTCCGACGACGAACTGAAAGAGGCAATCCTCAAGTTCAACGAAAGTCAGAATAAAGACTGATATTCTGATTATTTTAAATCAAAAAAATAAGCGCGCAGAATCTGCGCGCCGTTTTCAATTTGCGTTTTGCATCAAGAAGCGATTATCGCCGCTTTAATTTCAGCCGATTTCTCAGCGCAATACGCCAAATTTTCGGTTCTCTTTTCACGCGGCATGTCTAATATGATCTCAGCTTTGACTGAGCACGGAGAACCGCCCAGCACCACTGCCCTGTCCGCAAGCGCAACGGCTTCTTCAACGCTGTGAGAGACTATAACAGCGCATTTGTGTGAACTTTCGAAAAGCTTGAGAAAATACTTTTCAAGAGTATCAGCCGTCGCAATGTCAAGCCCTTTAAAAGGCTCGTCCGTGATAAGAAGTCCCGAAGGATAACAGAACGCGCGCGCCAGCGAAACTCTCGCCGCCTGTCCGCCGCTCAGAGTGTGCGGATATCTGTTCTCGAACCCTTCGAGCCCCACCGCTTTCAGCGCTTCTTTTGCTATCGCTTTTGCCTCGTTTTTGTCCTTATAGAGATGCGAAGTAGCGAAAAGAATGTTGCCAATTGCCGTAAGCGAAGGAATAAGCCTGTCTTCCTGAAACATATAAGACACGCTGTCCGCGCCTTTTATCTCTCCCGTATGCGGCACAAGTCCGGCAACCGCATTAAGAAGCGTCGTCTTGCCGCAACCTGACTTGCCCAACACGCACAGAATCTCACGGTCTTTTACTTCAAGCGAAAAGTCTTTGAATACGCTCTTTTCGCCGTAATTAACGTTGATATTTATTATCTCAAGCATTCTTCCACCTCATACAAAGCTTTCCGAGCGCGTAGACGATAAGCTCAAGCACTGCGCCGAGGACTATGGCTATGAGCGTCCATGCAATAAGCACAGGGGTTTCAAGATAGAGATTCGCAAGCTGCATATCGACGCCGATGCTGTTTCTCGTCTGAGCGAGAACTTCTGCGGCGATCGTAAGTTTGACCGTCAGCGAAAGCGTTGAGCGCACTGCTGAAAATACCGTAGGAAGCATTGACGGAACGTACAGTTTAAGCAGTCTTGTCATAAACGGCACGCGGTACACCCTTGCCATATCCGTAAGTTTCTTGTCCACTCCCGTAATTGCCGTATAAAAGGCGGTATAAAGAAGCGGAAATATAATAAGTACGGTAACGAATACGGGCGCGACCTGGGTATTGGTCCACAGCAGGCAAAGAAGGATAACGCTCATTGTCGGAGTAGAACGCATAACGGCGACTATCGGCGCCAAAATCCTTGCGAACGGCTTAAAGAATGCCGCAGGAACAGACAACGCCAACGCTATTGCAAAGCTCAGCACAAACCCTCTCAGAGCGCGCAGAAGCGTGCACGCAACGTCAACGTAGGTCTGTTTCTGAACAAGCAGCTCTCCAAGCTTTTCAAACGTAGTGCCGATTGACGGAATAAGCAGATCGCTGTCGTAATACGCCGCCGTGATCGCCCAAAGCGCGAATATCAGCGCGAGCGAAAACAGCGGGTATAAAAGCGACACGATTGCCGTCTTCTGATTTTGCGTAAGTTTGTTTATCTTCATTTGCAGATATTATTTTGCGGAATAATAAAGACCGTCGTCAGGCAGTTTTCCGCCTATCGCCGCAGGCTTTATAGCGTTTATCGCTTCAAGCATATCGATATAGGCTTCTTTTGAATCCGCAATTCTTATAAGATTGCAGTTGCAACGCGCAAGAGTTTGAGCTGAAAGCGCAGTGTTAAGAGAAGTCTGAGGATATGCCTTTACAAGAATAGCGCTTACGTGAGCGCTGTTTTCAACGATAAAAGTTGCGTTTTCTGCCATTTTATCGAGAAGTTTTTCAACAAATTTTGGATTGCTTTCGCAAACGTCGGCTTTAGCGATAAGCACCGCCTGAGGATAGCCGAGCGTCTCACTTCCCGTATAATCCTTCCACAACTGCTGGAGGTCGAAAAGCTGAGTTATGCCGCTTTGAGCAAGTCCTTTGCTTGCGGCAGGCTCTGCGATAACGCCGATCGCCTCTTCGCCTTTCTTGTTTGCGGCTACAAGCTGGCTCATTACGCCGCTTCCGTCAGCGACATAGGTGATAACGACTTTGCCTTCGACGGCAGCTTCACCCTGTTCGTACGCTATACCTTCACTTGTCAGAAGGGTCTGGAAGATAAAATCGGGTACGCTTCCCTGACCTATCGAGAACACGCGCTTGCCGACAAGGTCTGAAAGCGACTTCACATTGCTGTTTGCGCCGAGGACGTAAAGGTTGCCCTGCGTTACGGTAGCAAGAAGCTTGATATCCTGACCTTTGTTGTAAAGGTTTGCCGCAAGGTTTGCGGGCACGATGGCAAAATCCGCTTCGAGAGCGCGGGTGCTTATTGCCGAAGACTGCACTATCTCTACCTTCTTAAGGGCATCGAAAGAGCCGTTTTTGTCAATTTCGTCTATAAGATTTACAGCCGCAAGCGCAGGCGCGCCGTCAGGTACGACCATAGTGTATTCATCGCCTTTGACAGTCTCCTTTTCCTGCTGGCAAGCCGCAAGAGATACTGTAAGAGCAACGATAAGCGCAACGCACAGAACTGTTGCTACGATTCTAAAATTTCTTTTCATATATACTCTCCTTAAAATTTAATCTTTATCTTAAACTATACGATTGTCAGGCATTCTTGTCTTCGTCTTCGACAGTCATTACCGCTGACTTCACGTTTACGTCTTCGATTCTGCCCAATTTTCCGCAAAGCGCAGAAATCTTTTCGTTGTCGCCGTTCACGATAAGGCTTATCGTATTTATTCCCGTTGTCTTGTCAGGCACGCCCATTCTGCCGACGATGATATCGCCGTAGTCTGAAAGAAGGCTTTGCACTTTTTCAACCCTTTCTCTTCCTGCCTTGAGAACAATGCCTATTACTCCTGTTTTTTTCATATACTCTCCTTTTTGCGGTATCCGCAATAACTTTGTATCAGTATTTATTCCCTTTTTCCGCCCTTATTTTTCGACGCTTGAATTTTCATTGAGCTTATGCTTATGAAAAAACTCCGCCTTCGTTGCCGAAGACGGAGCACAATTATATCTGTTTCAACTTTTATTGCTCTCGTCTTACCCTCAGAACGCATCTTCGGTTGGGAACAAAGGTTATTTGATCTGAGCCTGACAAGGATAAATCCTTGCTTCGGGTCGATAATATTCTATAATATAAACACGCTTAAGTCAACGGTTTTTCGCTTTCAGCTCAAACCGTACGCACAGCTGATTAAACGTTTTGCCTTATGCGGCAACTCCGGTATCTGAAGAAGCCTTGAAATATGTCGCGGCTTCAAGTAGACAAGGATCTTTTTCCATATAATACATACCGCTGGCGTCAGCAGGGATATCGGGAGTCAAGCCTACGCCGTGGATGTTGGTTTCAAATACAGTCTCTCCGTTCTTTGCCGTCGGAATGTAATACTTTCCGTTGGTAATATAAAGATTGTATTTTCCTCCCTGATATTCGATGACTATCTGAGCTACACCCTTGCCGTAAGTTTTCTCACCTATCGACTTTATTCCGCAATAATGAGCAAGAGTTGCAGTGAGAAGTTCTGAAGAAGAAGCTGAACTTCCGTTGACGAGTATTACGCATTCGAAGTCGTTTACCGCATCGTAAAGATTGACTGACTTCAGCTCTTTTCCGTCAAGATCGCTCTTATATGTGTTCTGAGTATAGAAATAGGTTTCAGCCATATCTCCGCCGCCTTCGTTGTATACGTATTTTGCCATCGGCGCGCCGTTTTCCTTAACAAAGAATGAAGCGATAAATCCGCACATTGCAGTGCTGCCGCCGCCGTTGCCGCGCAGGTCTAGCACGAGTTTGTTCGGCTTGTTCTCGTCTGCGAGGAATTCATTGACAGAAGCAAGAAAATCGTCGGGAGCGGTGTCGCCGAATTCTTTCAGCTTGATATATCCGACGTTTGACGGCAAGCCAGTCGTTTCGCTGTCCAGATAATAAGCTACGGGCGAATGCAACATCTCTTTCTGAATGGTAAAAGTGTTTCTTGAAGCGACCGCGCCGCTTTCATTATACCTTTGCACTGTGATCTCGATAACGTCGCCTACCTCAGAAAGCAGCTGAGAGAAAGACGTATAATTGAGATGCTGAACGACCTTGCCGTTTATAGCATATACCTCGTCTCCGACCGTGAGTTTCGAGCCGCCGACAGAAGTCGCGGCTGCCGCAGGAGACCCCGGAGCAATTTCAGTAATATAATATCTGTTGTATGCGTCGTAAGTAAAAGTAACGCCTGCAGAAAGGCTCTGCATACCCGTCGGCGACGCCTCAACAAGCCCTGTATAAGGGTCAACGCTGTTGGCAATAGCCGCCGCTACTATATACTGGAATTCGTCCCAGTCGATTTCGTCAATATAGTATCTGTTGAGAGCGTCAAGCACCGTCTTTACCATAGGCATATCCGATTCTATAGACTGCTTTTCGGCATATATCGTACCGCCGAAGAATGCCGCACCCGCAACAAGTGCAAGCACAAGCAACGCAACGACAACCGTTATTACCGTTTTCTTTTTAGACGGTTTGGCTTTTTGCGGATAATCGTTGTAGATATCCTTTTCTTCAAACATATCCATAATCTTCTCCTTTCGCGTACAGTATCGCCCTAAACCACGGGGATATGCAGAATTACTTCGCGCCGTATGCCTTGCTCTTCCGCAATAACAGATACAGCAAAGAATCAACGTCGACAAATGTATAGTACGCAGATTTAAGATAACTTATTATATGGTTATCTTATTAAAGACGTATTAAACCTTTCAGATCCTGTTTACCTTATCTGCAAAAGCCTGTTTGTATACGGCTTCGGCAACCGTCTTGCCCACTCTTTCGTCAAAAGCCTTGGGCAGAATGTAATCGGCACACAGTTCATCGTCCGATACGAGAGAAGCAAGAGCGTTGACAGCCGCCAGCTTCATATTCTCGGTTATCGCGCTGGCTCTTGCGTCCAGAGCACCGCGGAAAATACCGGGGAATGCAAGAACGTTGTTTATCTGATTTGCATAGTCTGAGCGACCCGTACCGACAACAGCCGCGCCGCCTTTTTTAGCTTCGTCGGGATAGATTTCGGGCACAGGATTTGACATCGCAAATACGATCGGTTTTTCAACCATACCGTTTACCATATCGGCAGTTACGGTATTGGGACCGGATACGCCGATGAGCACGTCGCTTCCTTCGAGAGCTTCTTTTGCTCCGCCCTTCTTCCCTGCCTTGTTAGTCAGCTCGGCAAGCTGAGCCTTTGACCAGTCCATACCATCTCTGCCTTTATAGAGTATGCCCTTTCTGTCAACAAGCACAAGGTCTTTTACCCCTGCCGCAAGAAGCAGTCTTGCTATCGCGCCGCCTGCCGCTCCCGTTCCGAGAATTGTAGCGGTTACATTCTCGAGTTTCTTTCCTACGATCTTGAGCGCGTTTTTGAGCGCAGCAAGAACTACTATCGCCGTGCCGTGCTGATCGTCGTGGAAAACGGGAATATCAAGTTTTTTCTTGAGCGCCTCTTCGATTTCAAAGCATCTCGGAGCAGAGATATCTTCAAGGTTAATACCGCCGAACGTGGGCGCGATCGCAACGCACGCGTCGATGATTTCCTGCGTATTCTGAGTAGAAAGACATATTGGGAAAGCGTCTACTCCGCCGAACTTCTTGAACAGACAGCACTTGCCTTCCATAACGGGCATGCCTGCCAGTCCTCCTATGTTTCCGAGTCCGAGAACCGCGCTTCCGTCTGTGATGACCGCAACAAGATTGTGTTTGCCTGTATAAGTATAGGCAAGAGAGGGGTCCTTAGCGATTTCAACGCAAGGCTCTGCAACACCTGGGGTGTATGCGACTGAAAGGTCGTGCGCGTTCTGTACGGGCGCTTTGCTTATTATTTCAAGTTTACCGTGCCACTTTTTGTGCATATCCAATGCTTCACTCATAGTATATCTCCATATTTTTTAATATTTTATAGTATTAATAATTATTTTTCAAATCAGAATATTACATAACGTCCTGATCGAGATTGATTTTCCTTTCGCTGAGTTTGTCGAAATAATTGCCTATTCTCATAATCTCAACTTCTGCAAAATCTCCTCTCTTCAGTTCGTTTGCTTCAGCGCACACCATATTTTCATCGCGTTTAAGCAATGCGATGTTGCCGTCTTTTGTGCTGACTATTGCGATAACGCGCCATTTCCCTTCATCAGATTTCTCAGCCCTGACGTCTTTGGGATAAACGCAGGCGTAAACGAGTTTGTTCTGATAATTTTCTGCAATAGGAGAAGTATTTACGCTTATCTCTTCGCCGTCATACATTTTAACCGTATAGCCGTTTTCTCTTTTTTTAAGATAACCTGAAATAAGTCCGAGATTTTCATCGAGTCCTCTCAATACTGACAGACTCTGAGGATTTTTATACAGATGATAATAATCGTCTATCTGCTCGATCCTTCCGCCTTGAATCACCGCGATTTTATCTCCCAGCGTAGTGGCTTCGACTATTCTGTCCGTAGCGTAAATTACTACTGCATCACTGTTGAATACCGCCTGATACAACAGTCCGAACAACGTGCGACGCACGTAATAATCTATCTTTCCGAATACGTTATCAAGCAGATAAAGCTTGCTTTCTCTGACAAATATACGCGCAAGCAAAACTCTGCACAGCTGGACTTCAGTAAGTTCTTTGACTTTGACGTTGAGAAGATCTCCCACGCCGAACAGCTCAGAAACATAGCTGAGGCGCGCGGCAATATACGCGTCGTCGCAATTTCTCAGAACAAGCGGTCTCACGATATTTTTAAGAACGCTCCGCCTGGGATTCAAGCTGTTTTCGTCAAAACTGTAAGTTACGTTTCTCTCTTCGGGAGGAATGTCCCTGAGTTCTTTACCGCACAGCTGAATGCTTCCGCTATATTCCTCAAGTCCCGCCAACGCGCGCATAAGCGAAGTTTTCCCCTGATTCTGTCCGCCGAAAACGCTGAGTTTTTCACCTGCGCACAATTCAAAACTTACGCCGCCCACGGCGTCGTAACCTCCGAAATAAGTAAGAGAAAGATCCTTGACTTTTAATACAGTGTTTTCCATATCTGTAATATTATAAAATATTTATACTGCATATGCAACCGATTGACAAAATTTTGCACCGTATACGTTGCAAGAGCGGCTGTATTCGCCTTAAATTTATTTTCAGAAATCATCTCTGTTTTTTACAAAAAATAGTGATAAAAAATCAATTGTTACTTAATTATAATTAATAATAATTTATACTAATTGATAATAATATACAATATCAGACAAATTTTATTATTTTTCAACATAATTCTATTAAATATAATCACAGAGACTTTCATTTATATATCGAGAATATTTAAGTAAAATTATATTCATCTTATAATAAAGATCGTACAATACGGCTCAGCAAAGCAATGGCAATTCACAAGAAAATTGTTTTTAATTTTCCAAGTCCCGAACTTTTAATAATAATTGCTATATTGATTTATCCTTCTCACATATAAAAATTGAGTCCCCGTCGAAACAGGGACTCGCCTCGCTTACGACATAAGCCATAAACGTTCGTCAATTAGCAAAGGCATTACCCTTGCAAATATAGTATATACAAAATAAAAACTTTATCAATGGTTTATGCTGAAATTTTCTATTTTGCTCATTTGAAGCGGCACACAATTTAATTTAAGTTTTGTGTGGCAATTAATATTTATACTCTCAACCGCCTTATGCATTTTTACAGACGATTTGTACAAATTATTGACCGATTTATCAATATAGCCCCATACTCGTTTGCGCTATTTACATACGATATGATATACTGACTATGGCGCAACAATGCTTACCGCAAAAATATTACGCTCCGATTGCGCCTCGGCAGCGATGAGGGGATTATATGGTTTCAAAGAAAAAACTTACTCTCGAGGAATGCGCGGCTAAAGAAGGCTGTGATCCCAAAGATTACGTCTCCACAAAAGAAAGCATTCTATATGGTGCGGCTGATCTGTTCGGCGGCGGGCAGGCAGCTTTCCTTTCTGTAATCCTGCTTGCATTCTTCACCAACATAATCGGCATCGAAGCTGCAATAGCCAGCACGATTATCATGATATCGAAGATATGGGACGCAGTTTCAGACCCCGCAATGGGACTTATCTCTGAAAACTCACGTTTTAAGCTGGGCAGAAGAAAGCCTTTTATGATTCTGGGCGGCATTCTGATTCCTTTCGGACTCGCTTTCCTTTTTGCACCGATACAGAATTTTGAAGAGCCTTCCAAAATCACCTGGATGGTCTTTGCGTATATCATATACTGCACGATATCCACGATCTCTCAGGTTCCTTACATGTCAATGAGCTCTGACATCTCAATGGATTACCGCCAGAGAAACAAAGCCAACACATGGAAGCTTATTTTCGATATAATCGCGGCAGGTCTTTTGTACCTGATCCCCAGCCTGATGTGGAATAAAGTCGTCGGCGAAAACGCTACGATCTCTTACACAACTTTCTACTATATAATCGTCTTCGGCTTCGGTCTGCTGTTTGCAATACCTCTTATAGTGGCAGGTCTTACCGTAAAAGAACGCACTCCTTATCAGGAAGAAAAGAAAGTCAAATTCAATATCAAAGAATATTTCAAAGGTCTCACGGTAAAATCGTATATATGGCACATTCTTATGTACGTTACCGCATTCCTTACAATGGACCTTGTCAGCGCCGTTGCGATATATTACACAGACTATATCGGCGGCACGATAAACGGCGTTCAGATCGACCTGGGATTCATGAAAGTAAACATGGGCTCGATCATGATAATCGCCCCGATGATGGTATGCGCAGCAATCGGTATCGTCATAGCATACGTAATAAAAGCAAAATATTCAAAGCAGGCGGCTTTCCGCGCAGGACTTCCTCTTTATATAATAGGCGCGATTCTTCTTGCCTGCTATCAGCCTGACTGGAACCCGATATTGATCCCGGTATTTTCAGCAATAATGGGTCTTGGCTTTGCAGGCGCACAGTCAATGCCCTGGCTGGTATTTGCTGACACAGTCGACGTTGCCGAGCTCAAACTGGGATACCGTCCCACAGCAAATATGTCAGGCGTTATGACCTTTACACGCAAAGTCGCAACCGCTCTCGGCACAGGCATGGTAGGCTGGGTGCTTACCGCAGCTCACTACGTAAAACCCGTATACGATTCTGAAACAGGCAAAAACATCCTTCAGCAACAGCCTGAAAGCGTACTTCTTGCAATACGTCTCCTTATAGCTATTTCGGTAACAGTACTGCTTACAATAGGCTTTATTGCTTCTGTTAAATACAAAGTTACCAACAAGAAGCTTGAGCGCATAAGATACTTTGTAAACAAGCGCAAAGAAAGCGGCGAAGAGAGCTTTACTGAAGAAGAAATGCAAGAATATCTCGACCTTAAAAAGAAACTCTGCTGATAAAATGTCAACAAAACACATCCCGCGATCTCAGGATTGCGGGATTTTTATTTTACTAAATAAATAAAATTCGTCTTTTCACCCTTGTATTCAAGATAAAAAACGCGTTATTAATTTATACCGCCCGTATATGATTTTATAATACTGACCACAGCCCTTTAAACATATCAACCTTTAAAATCTTTAATGCAATTGACTCACGATTTGCTTTGCAAAAACTTATTATTACTACAAAACTTAACAAAAAAAATCGGACTTTCGTCCGACTTGATTTTTTGTCTAAAATGCCGTCTTAATGCGTTATCATATCGAGAACAATCCGCCCAGTCTTGCCGACTGAGAATGAGTCAAAGCGACTGCAAGCGCGTCTGCCGCGTCGTCAGGCTTGGGGATAGACCTCAGTCTGAGCATACGCGTAACCATAAACTGCATCTGCTTCTTGTCCGCCTTTCCGTAACCCGTTATCGCCTGCTTTATCTGCATAGGAGTATATTCGTAAAGCCGTCCGCATCTGTCTGAACAAGCCAGCAAAATAACGCCTCTTGCCTGAGCCACGTTTATACCGGTAGTAATGTTCTTGGTAAAGAACAATTCTTCAAGAGCAACGCAATCGGGCTTATATTTGTCAAACAGAGCGTTTATACCGTCATAAATCATATGCAGACGCGCAGGCACGCTTTCGTTCTTAGGCGTCTCTATAACACCGTAATCGATTGCAGTTACGTTGCCCTTTTCACTGTTTACTATCCCGTAGCCTACGATAGCAAGCCCCGGGTCGATGCCCATAATAATCATTTGCGAACCTGACCGTTGCCGCGGACTATATATTTTTCACTGGTAAGCTGTTTCAAGCCCAAAGGCCCTCTTGCGTGAAGCTTCTGAGTGGATATTCCTATCTCAGCGCCGAAGCCGAATTCGAAACCGTCTGTAAAGCGCGTGCTTGCGTTGACATAAACGCAGGCGCTGTCTACCTTGGAAGTAAAATATTCAGCCGCTTTTTCGTCCTTTGTCAGAATTCCCTCGCTGTGATTAGTGCTGTGATTATTAACGCGGTCGACTGCTTCTTTTACGCCGTCGACGATATACACTGTAAGGACTTTGTCTCCGTGCTCTTTATAATATTCGTCTTCGTCGCAAGGAATTATGTAATCGCAATAAGAGCGCGCTTCTTCGCTTCCGTTCACAACACAGCCGTTCTCTTTGAGAATATCGCAAACAAGCGGCAAAAATTCCTTCGCAACGCTTCTGTCTACGAGCAACTGCTCAAGAGCGTTGCAGGTAGAAGGACGGCTTAGCTTGGCATTTGCAACGACAGCCGCAGCCATATCTAGATCCGCAGTTTTTTCAACATACAGATGGCAATTCCCGCCCGCACTCGCAATAACAGGCATAAGCGCGTTTTCAAGTACAAACCTTTTGAGTCCGTCGCCGCCACGCGGAATTATAACGTCTATATACTTACTCTGACGCAACATAGAAAGCGAGCCTTCTCTGGTTACGTCGTCAACGAAAGCCACGATATCGCGGCTTATAAAGCCGCTCTTTTCAATCGCATCGCAGATTATTCTTGCCAGTATGCGGTTGCTGTTTATAGCCTCTTTTCCGCCGCGCAGTACGACGCAGTTGCCTGACTTTATGCAAAGCGCCGCAACGTCTGCGGTTACGTTGGGACGGGATTCGTAAATAACTCCTATAACACCCAGAGGAACGCGGACTTTGCTTATTTCAAGCCCGTTGGGATGCCTGAAAGTTTCTGTGATTTCACCTACGGGGTCGTCAAGTTTCGCCACGTCGCGCACGCCTTCGCATATTGCCGCGATGCGTGCGTCATTGAGACGGAGTCTGTCCCTCATAGCCTCGCTGAGCGAGTTTGCCGCAGCTATATCCTTGGCGTTTTCTTTTAGAATAGCGTCTTTTGATTTCTCTATTTCATCTGCAATGGCAAGCAGTATTTCATTCTTTTTGTCCGCAGTCAGAGTCGCCAAATTGTAGCTCTCTTTTTTAGCCAGCGCACAGATTTTTTCAATATCCGCCATAATACCTCCTATATGAAGCAAAAACGGGCTGAAGCCCGTTTCTGAACGCAGGAATTATTCTTCTTCCTCTTCTTCAGTCAGTTCAGCGTTGTGATATACGTCCTGAACGTCGTCGTTTTCTTCAAGCATATCCAGAAGTCTTCTGACTTTGGCTTCTGTCTCTTCGTCCACCTTTACGGTATTTGAAGGAACCATCGTAAGTTCAGCAGAAATAACCGTGAGAGACTTATTGCTTTCAATAGCCTGTTTTACCGTTTCGAAGTCGGCGACCTGAGTATAGATTTCATAAACGTCTTCATCGGTTACAACGTCGTCAGCGCCTGCTTCGAGAGCGATCTCCATCATCGTATCTTCGTCGATGTTTCCCTTTTCAACAACGATAACGCCCTTTTTGTCGAACATATAGCTGACGCACCCTGTAGTGCCGAGGTTGCCGCCGCATTTGTCGAAGTGATGTCTGACGTCGCTTGCGGTACGGTTCTTATTGTCGGTAAGAGTTCTGACGATTACCGCAACGCCGCCTGCCGCGTATCCTTCATAAGTGATTTCTTCATAGTTTACCGCATTGAGGTCACCGCTTGCCTTTTTGATACCTCTTACGATATTGTCGTTGGGCATATTGTTAGCCTTAGCTTTTGCGATAACGTCGCGCAGTTTTGAATTTATATTGGGATCGGGACCGCCCGCCTTGACCGCAACGGCAATTTCTCTGCCTATTTTGGTAAATACGTTGGCACGTTTAGCGTCAGCAGCGCCCTTTTTGTTTTTGATGTTAGCCCATTTGCTATGTCCTGACATACAGAATCCTCCGTAAAACTGTAATTAACGCTCTTATTTTATACCAAAACGCGCGTAAAATCAAGGCGAAGAGCGTTAAATATTATAATTATAATAAATTTATTCTTTTAATTTCTTCTTTATCTATATTCAAAATAACATTATCAAAATCCTCTACTACGACGATCTCTTTCCCGTTACTTAAAAAACTGTATTTCCATATTCCGCGACCTAATAAAGACTTATAAAACATCTCCTTTACTTCATCGGTCAATTTTCCTGTAACCCGAATTGCTCCATCCATTCCATCCCACTGCCCGATTTTTACACCGGTTATTGCACAAAACTCCTTTTTTCCGTTTAACAATGGGTTTTCGCTGTCATATTCTCCCGATCCGTCATCAGGAAAATAAACTGCAAAGTCTAATTGCCGGTCAAATAAAAAATTGTACAGAGTTTTCATTTTCTCTTTATCTGTTATTGATATAAACATATTTCGCCTTTTTGTTGAATTTACTATAATCAATCTTTTATGAAGATTTCTTCTTATAATCCGTATAAATACAATTCAACCGACTTTATAAAATTTCGGCTCTGAATTCTTCACTTATGATATTGCATCTAACTTTGCAAAGATTAGCGCTACAGCATCACTAAACAAGATATTAAGATCATTGAGCAACTTGGAATCTCATGTCCTGATCTTAATTTACTAAAAAATCAAACTATTTTTTAATGCCTTTCGGCTTCCTTTATCCTGAATTTCAACCTTATTTTTCAAAAACTAGCGTGTACATCGCAATGCTGAGAGCGACAGCGGCGTTAAGCGACTGCATCCCCTCTTTCATAGGAAGCGCGAGGATTTTATCAGCGCGCGCTCTGAAATATGAAGAAATGCCGTGAGCCTCGTTGCCTGCGACAAGGGCGAAAGGTCTGTCCTTGTCTATCTTCGTTTCGTAAATATTTTCGCCGCCCATATCGAGAGCAAAAACGTTGTGTCCCTGAAGCAGCTTGTCAACTTCGTCATATCCGCTTACAGTAACGATATTGACAGCGAAAACTCCTCCCATCGAGCCTCTTATCACTTTACCAGACGTCCAGTCGGTACAATTGACCGCAAGGATCTGACTTATGCCGCACGCAACGCACGTTCTTACTATCGTGCCGAAATTGCCGGGATCTGAAATGCCGTCAAGAACTGCGACGTCCTCTTTTATCACCCTCTTTTCGAGCGGCATAGCTACGACGGCAACAATTCCCGCAGGAGAAGTCGTATCGCTTATCTGCTGCATGCATTTATCAGACACCTCGAATATCTTTGTGCGCGTACCCTCGTACTTTCTGAGAACGTCAAAGAACTGCTCAACCTTATCCTGAGCGACTATAATGCTGTCAACTATAACGTCTTCAGGAAGGTCTCTGACGATATTAGCGCCCTCGGCAAGGAGCTTGCCTTCTTTATAGCGCGTTTCCTTGTCTTTCAGCGACTTGAAATATTTGATTTTTGCGTTTGCAACGCTTGTAATAGTTTCTCTCATAGCTATATTTTAACACACAATAAAAGTTTAATCAATAGCGGCTTTTGAATAAAAATCAAACCAGTGCACTTATTGAATTCAATAATCATAACAATAAAAAATCCGCCTTGCCTGAGCAAGACGGATAAATATAGCCTTGATGCGATTACGCTTTAGCCTTTTCGCAGAGAGCTGCAAATGCCGCGCTGTCGTTTACCGCGATATCTGCGAGAACCTTTCTGTTGAGGTCGATACCCTGCTTCTTAAGACCGTTCATAAATCTGCTGTAAGAAAGACCGTTCATTCTTGCAGCTGCGTTGATACGAGCGATCCACAGCTGACGGAACTGTCTCTTCTTGTTCTTTCTGCCGACGTACGCATAATTCTGCGACTTCATTACGGCTTCACGAGCGATTCTGTAGAGTTTGGACTTAGCGCCCCAATAACCCTTTGCTGCCTTCAATATCTTTCTGCGTTTCTTAACTGCGTTTACGCCTCTTTTAATTCTCATATTCCTATACCTCCGATTAGATCATACCCTTTATGGTTTTAGCCTGGGTCTGGTCGACGAATGCCGCCTTTCTCAAACCGCGCTTTCTCTTGGGTGATTTTTTGCTAAGAATATGTCTGCGGTTCATCTTAGCTCTCTTAATTTTGCCGCTTCCGGTCAGCGAAAAACGCTTTTTCGCGCCGCTATGTGATTTTTGTTTTGGCATTTTTCTGTCCTCCAAAAATGTTTTCGATTATTTTTTCGCAATTGGTATGAGCAGCATTGCAACCACTCTGCCTTCCGTTGTCGGGGGCTTATCCATCTGCGCGTTATCCTTGACGAGTTCAAAGAAATCAGTCATAACCTTGAGCGCAAGTTCAGGTCTCGCCTGCTGTCTGCCCTTAAGTCTGATAGAAACTCTGACTCTGTTGCCGTCGCTTATGAACTTGTTTGCCTGCTTTGCCTTTGTATTGAGGTCTCCGACGTCTATCGTTGCGCTGAGCCAAACTTCTTTGACTTCAACGACTTTCTGGTTTTTCTTGTTTTCTTTCTCGCGTTTTGTAGTCTCGTAACGGTACTTGCCGTAATCCATGATCTTGCATACGGGCGGTTTCGCAGTGGGCGAAATGAGTACGAGATCGAGATTTTGTTCGTCCGCGATGGCGTTCGCCTCTCTGGACGACATGATGCCGAGCTGAGAACCGTCGGCGCCGAGAAGTCTGACTTCCTTTTCCCTGATGTCGGAATTGATAAGCAGCTCTTTGATAAGCGTATCCTCCTGAAGATAAAAATAGTGGGCAACAAATTACAGATGTTGCCCACATAAAAACTTTAAATCCGTTTTATTAACCGCGTCTGACCTGAGGCGACGGGTGAGAACAAGTCTGCTTTGTTACGGTAATATATTACCTTAATCGCCTTTAGTTGTCAACGGTTTTTCAGCGGTTTTTATTAATTTTTTGCGATTTCAACCTGAAAATCTCATTTCAGGCGTTATTTTCAGCAGAATTCTCTTCAGAATTTACTTTTGCCTTCTTTAATCCAGCCTCGTAAGCGTTGATAACGTTGTATATCTGCTTGCGGAAATAAGCGCTGGTCATTATCAGGAACGCGCCCAGAATGCTTATTGCTCCGTCCGGGAAGACGTAAAGCGCGTTGTAAGTGAACGAGTACGTCCATGCGCTGCCGAAACCGTAATCAGCCGCGTATTCTCCGAAGAATACCGCACCTGAAATAACGTGGCAGAAATATCTGAGGCATACGCCTGCGAGAATACCGAGAGAAAGCGCGATGCCGTCTCTTACTCTGTCAGGCAACTTATCGAGCTTGGTAAACAGCTTTCTGAAAATACCGCCGCAGAGACCCACCATAGCGAAAGCGAGCGGATAATCGAGTATGTACTGAATGGGATGCACTACCCACGGGTCCTGAACAGACTGAAGCAAGCCGTAGATAAAGCCGCACATTACGCCCTTTCTTATGCCGAACATATAAGAATAAAGTGCCAGCGGAAGCAGCGAGAACAGCGTGATAGAGCCGCCGTAAGGCGCTTTAAACATTCTTATATAAGAAAGACCGAAAGAGAGCGCGATGCATACCGCCGCATAGACAATAGAGGTCGTATGAGCTCTGCCCGTATGTTTCTTGGTGTCTATCATCATAAACACGACGAAAAGACCGATTATCAGGACTGCAAACAAAGCGATAAGCAGTATCTGATATTTTTCGGTATACGTTTCTCCCGCTTGAAAATCGGTTACGATGTTTGCGATAGCGATGCCCAATGCGTAACCGAAAGCAATACCGATACAGATGATCGTAGCCTTTTTCATATTATCGCGTTTGAAGGCGTAAACCAATGCGAGAGCTATGATCATCACAGCGAGAAGAATAAGTCCCACACAGAGCGAAATGCCGCGCAGGTCTTTGAAATTGAAGTAATTCTCATACTCCGCTCCCAAAAGATAATTGAACATAAAAAAACTCCTTAAAGCTAAGGAGAACTCGAAAATACCTGAAAGATTTTTGCTTCCTTTCGCAAGTATTAACTTGACCAAGTTCAAAGGGTATTTCTCAGCCGCATTTGCAGCACCCCTAGCTTTGTCTCTATTATAGTAACGCGCGCGAATAATGTCAATTATTTGAATGTGCTTTAAATAATCAGATTTGATTTTTCTTTTTGTCCGAGACAACAGGACTCCGGCATGTTGATATCATAATTTTTTTAATTACTTTGTTAAATATATTATTAGTTTATCCTGTTTGCGTCTGCATACTCTTATAATCCCGAAGCAATTTACGAAAACCCGTTTCGAAGTGTTTTGAGCGAGAGGATTTGTGGGTAAACGCGAAGAGCCTCGGGGGTAATACTCTTCCTCAATACTTACGCCGTATATTGCCGAAGAAACTCAACGCGAACGCAAGCGAGAATGTGCGTTTTGTTAAAATACAAGAAAAAGACCCGCGGTAATACTCTTGCGGTATTATCGCGGGGATTTGACACAGTATTTTAGCAAACAAGCCGTTCACAGCGCGCGAGCGTTGTTTTCTTCGGCAGAAAAAATCAAATGATATATTTGTTCAGCTTCTGAGGAGCGTTGGCAAGTTCTGCTCTCTTCTCGTCGTAACCGGGACGACCGAGAAGCGCGTAAGTTGCGTTCTTTCCTTCTTCGACTCCGGGCTGATTAAAGGTATCGATGCCGAGAAGCGCGCCTGCATATGCGGTCTTGAGCATGAAGAACATAAGAAGTTCGCCCAGGGTGAACTCGTTGAGTACGGGGAGCATGATAGTATGATTGAGCTTGCCTGCCTTGGTAAGAGCGTACTCGGTAGCCTTTCTTTCAGCGGTGATAAGTTCATTCATAGTATGTCCGCACAGGAAGTTTACGTTGGGGAACTCTTCGCAACCCTGAGGGATCTTTACGTCAGCGCGGTAATTGTCTACGCCGATAAAGGTGATGACCTTATCGTAAGGACCTTCAGCATAAAGCTGTACCTGGCTGTGCTGATCGGTAACGCCGAGGGATTTGACAGGAGTCTGTCCCTTATTGCAAGCGGTGCCGTCAAGATTCTTGTTCTTGCCGAGGCTTTCCGCCCACAGCTGAGCATACCAGTCGGCAACGAACTTGAGACCGTCAGCGTAAGGCATCATGACAGAGATATTCTTACCTCTCTTCATAGCCATATACTGCATAAGAGCCGCAAGAAGCGCGGGGTTCTTCTTAACATTGGGAGTATTGCACTGCTCGTCCATATAGCGTGCACCCTGCAGCAATCCCTTGATATCGATATTTACAACCGCTGCGGGAAGCAGACCTACGGGGCAAAGCTCGCTGAATCTGCCGCCAACGCCGTCGGGGATATAGAAAGTCTTATAACCTTCTTTCTGAGCGATTTTGATGAGGTTTCCGCTGTTTGCGGAAGTGGTTGCAATGATATGGTCCTTTGCCTTATCTCCGAGCTTGCTCTTCAGTATATCGTTGATGATAAGATACTGAGTCATTGTCTCAGAAGTGCTTCCGGACTTGGTTATAACGTTGAACATTGTCTTTTCAACGTCGATGACGTCAAGAAGTGCCGCCATTCTCTCAGGGTCGACGTTGTCTTCGACATAGAACTTGGGTCCCTTACGCTTACGCTTGGGCAGATCGTTGTAATGCAGATGGCAGATAGCCTGGAAAGCGGCTATAGGACCGAGAGCGCTTCCGCCGATACCGAGAACTACGAAGTATTCGAAATTCTTGCGGATATGTTTAGCTGTAGCGAGAATGTCTTCTACAATCTCGTCCTGATTGTACGGAAGTTCCGTCCAACCCATCATGCCCTTGCCTCTGCCTGCGGTAACCGCAGCGAAAGCAGCTTCGACCTCTTCTACGTAAGAAGCGATCTGTCTTTCAGTAAAGCCCTCGTGTCCGACGGACTTATTCATCATATTGTTGAAATCAACGCGGATTCTGAGTTCTTTTTTGTTATATCGCATAAAAAAATCTCCTTTTGTTCTAGCGCGCAAAAAAATATGGCGCAACGTATTCTTACATTTATCGGGACGACGCGTTACGCCGTCGCAAAAAACACTCGAAAACCAAACCGAAAACGTATTTTTTCACGTTTTAGCCCATTTGCACACCGCAATTTATATTATACCAGAACGCCGAAAATGTCAACGGGTTGAGGCTTTGATTTCACAGTCTTTTAAAAATTCGAACGCCGCTTTGAGTTCGCTCTCGTCTTTATAGCTCTTTGTATACACTTCCATAAGGCAAGGACCGCAGTAGCCTGCCTCTGCAAGAGCGGCGTAGAGTTTTTTAAAATCGAACCTGCCTTTACCGGGAAGGCACAGATTTCCGCAGTCGTCATAATCGCATAGATGCACGGTTTTAAGTCTTCCCTTCATCACGTCAAGGTATTCTCTCCAGTCGATCTCGGACTGCATCGCCTGCTTTATATCCAGCACAGCACCCAGCTTGGGGCAGCGGTCTTTTATCGCGGCATAGAATGAAGGATTTGAAAAGTATGCCCAGTGCACGTTTTCATAACAAAGCGTAACGCCGTATTTTCCTGCAATATCGCAGAGAATATTCACTCTTTCTGAAATGAGGTCATAATTAAAACTGTACTTGACAGCCTTCTTAAGCATCGTAGCGCCGTGGAAGGTATAGTTGTGCGCGCCTATCTGCTCCGCTATTCTGCAAACCGACTCGAAAGTCTCGAGCGCGTCTTTATATGCACGGTCGTTAAGGCTGTAAAGCTCAGGCTCGAACTGATTGGTAAGCGCGTGCACTGAATGAACACACATATCCTTAGCAACTGCGAGTTTCTTTAAAAGCACGTCTCCGAATTCAGGCGTATATTCGCATCTCGAAGCGAAAAAAACTTCGCATACGTCCGCACCCAGCGCGGCTATCCTTTCAAGAGCTTCTTCAGTGTAAAGCCTCGGAAAAAACGAGGCTGTAGATATTCCTGTTTTCATATACATTATTATATCATTATTTATATCCGTTGCAACTCATTTCTGCGAATATGTATCCTGATTTCTCTGTTTTACAAACATTTAATCAACACAATCCCGCACTGTGTCCACATATAATTCTGTTTACAAAAATTTGACATTTGCATTGCAGATTTTCACTTATTCAACGATTGTGTATTTTATATAATTATGATATATTATATATGTTAAAAATTCAAAGGAGAGATTATGGCTAAGTTTACCAGATGGCTTTTAAAGTACAGATATATCGTACTGGGCGTGCTGATCATTCTGCTCGCGCTTTCTGTCGTAGGCAGTATGCTTGTCAATAAAGAGAGCGACGTTTTGTCTTATCTCGATAAAGACAGCGACACCGTAAAAGGCAAAGAGATCCTTAATCAGGAATTCTCTATTGTCGGCGACTGTACGATAGGATTGTCTTATTTGAACAAAGAAGAAGTTGCTGACATCATTGATCAATTTGAAAAAAGCGATAAAATCGGTCAGACAAAAATTACAGAAAACGGCAAGGAAGTCAACCTGCTCAGCAAGCTCGTATGGATGGGTACTTTCGACGACCTGAATCTGCTCAGCGATTACATAGACATCGACCCGATGATGAAACAGCTTCAGAACAAATTCCAGCTTTCCACTGACGGTATCGAAACATTTGTCGTAAACCTTTACTTTATCCGTTCAGGTTCAGACAATGCCGTTATAGACGCTCTTGACGAAGCTGAAGAAATCATCCAAGCCACCTATGAAAAGAAAATTAAAGCCGGAGAACTCAATATCTCCGTAGAAGATTGCTATTACATAGGCGGTATGGCTCAGAATGCGCGCGTTCTCGTAGACAGTTCTGTCAACGACATGCCCAAATTCGTAGCCGCTGCAGTCGTATGCGTATTCATAATACTGCTTATTTCAACAAACAGCTACCTTGAGCCTATAATCTTCCTTGCTACTCTCGGCATTTCGATTCTGCTGAATATGGGTACCAACCTTATTGCCGGCAACCCGATAGGCACGATATCAACGATCACGTCTTCGTGTTCGTCTATTCTGCAGCTGGCAATTTCAATGGACTACTCGATATTCCTGATGCACACTTATTATGAAGAGAGACGCACCGGAAAAGACCCCAAAGAAGCGCTTATATCCGCAATGCCCAAGACTTTGAAATCAATCCTGGCAAGCGCTCTGACAACAATTGGCGGTTTCGTGGCGCTGTTCTTCATGACTTACGGCATGGGTTACGACCTCGGTTTCGTACTCGCAAAAGGCGTTCTGCTCTCTCTGCTTGCAGTCTTATTCGTACAGCCGATACTTATTCTCTTCTGCCGTAAACTCATAGACAAAACGCATCACGACTGGATAATCACCCCGAGACTCAACTTCGTAGGCAAGACGATAACCAACAAAGGTATCGCTATTTTCGTACTCGTGCTGTGCGTTGCTATTGCTATTCCTTCATCGATACTACAAAGCAAAGCTCCGCTCAACTATATTACCATGACGGAAGAAACGCCTGTCGAAGAAATGTCTCTGCCTCAAAGAGAGATATCTCAGCTCAACAACCAGATAATCATGTGCGTGCCCGTAACTTATGAAAACACTACGGACGGCACTCCCAACTACAGCCAGACAGCCGCATATACTATCGATCTGTCAAAGCAATACGACTTTATCGACAAAATCAAAGTGATCGGCTCTGATGCTGACACTGCCGCAAACAGCATAGAAGGATACGGCAGCGCGCAGGTTACCGACATATTCTCTCTCGGCACGATGATCACGTCTGACACTCTCACTGCGCTTAAATCCACTGCTGCGTGGCCGCTTATAGCAGGCACTCTTGAGGATCAGCTTTTCTCAAGCTTTATTTCCAATATCGACGACACCGCTCCGGGATCTCAGCACTATATGCTGTATACGATAAATCTTACGGGAGCAGCCGAAGACGTTGAAAGTTACAATGCTATGCTCAAGATAAGGAACATTGCCAACAATTGTTTCGGAGCAGAAAACGTATATATCACCGGTCTCGTTCAGGGTGCATATGAACTCTACTCCGTAACCCCCGACGACTTCACCATGGTCAACGTTCTCAGCGCAGTCATAGTATTCGTAGTATTGCTTCTGACATTCCGTAAGCCGATAATGAGCGTAATCCTTCTGCTTGTCATCGAAACGGGTATCTGGGCAAACCTCACTCTCGTATATCTGATAGGCACAAAGATAAACTTTATAGCTTATCTGATAGTAAGCGCTATACAGCTTGGTGCTACAGTCGACTACGCTATCCTCTTCACAAGCAAATATTACGAAGAAAAAGAATATTGCACGGGACTTACAGCCGTAAAGAACGCGATACACCGCGCAGCGCCCAGCGTTATAACTTCAGCCGCGATATTGATATTCGCCTGCGTATCTGTCAACACTCTTACGACCAACGTGATAGTTGCGCAGATAACAAGACTTATAGCAATCGGTACGGTATTCAGCCTTATCCTGGTATTCACGCTGTTGCCTTCCATCCTCTCTCTTAAAGAAAGAGTTACCCGCCAGCTGTATATCAAACGCGGTAAAGGCGACCCCGACGAAGGCAAAGACGACGTGCCTATTTATGACAAGAAGGCTCAGGCGAAAGGTCTTGCAAAAGCCGCTAAAATCGGTCTTAAAGGCGTAATAATCGGCGGCGTAAGCGCTGCTGAACTCGAACAGGAAACCGCTCTACCCACTCAGGAAGCTCAAGCAGTAAATGAACAATCTTCTGAAGCAGAGCCTGCTCCCGAAAAGTCTGAGACAAAGAAGAAAAAGAATAAGTAAAATCTTACTCAGCAACAACAATTGATAAGTCGCTCAATCGAGCGGCTTTTTCAATGTTATAAATTCAATTTTCGATAAGAATTTCTGCTGTTGAATTCAGTATTTTTTAAAGCTTTCAAAATACTTTATAACGGAATTCGGATATAAATCTTTCCTTCGATACACAGATAAAGTATGATTGAATTAACGATCAAATAATACTTTATACTTTATATGTGGTTTTCTGTATGAATAATATTTGCCGTGAATTGAAATATCTGACGATATTACTTCACATATACTCACCTTTCAGACATCTTGACAATGCCTGCTCAAAACAAAAAAAATGCCCCTCTCTTCCGAGAGGGACTTTATAAGTCTTAATCAAATCAAAGTTCGCAGACAGTGTCTATTTCAACAAGTACGTTCTTGGGAAGCGTCTTAACAGCCACGCAAGAACGCGCGGGTTTTGACGTAAAGTGCTTTGCGTAAACCTCATTAAAGCGCGCGAAATCGCCCATATCCGCAAGGAAGCAAACAGTCTTGACAACCTTTGAAATGTCCGTTCCTGCCGCTTTCAGAAGGTTCTCGATATTGGTGCAAACAAGTTCTGTCTGCTCTTCGATCGTAGCGCCTTCGACGTTTCCGCTGGCGGGATTGATAGCAATCTGTCCGGACGTATAAACGACGCCGCCGCTTATTATTGCCTGTGAATAAGGTCCTATCGCCTGAGGTGCTTTGTCTGTGCTGACGTATTTCATAATGATATCTCCTTTCTTATACAAGCTTAAATCCTCTGTCCGTAAGCGCCTTTCTGATCTGCGCAATATGGTCAAAGTTCTTTGTTTCAACCTGAATTCTGAGGAAGCAACCGTTTACGTCGCTGCCCTCGTTTGCTCTCTCGTGATGCACTGAAATAACGTTGCCGCCAAGGTCCGCGATTATCGTTGCAACGTCCTTGAGCTGACCAGGCTTATCGAGAAGCTCGATCATAAGCATCGTATTTCTGCCAGACATCAGAAGACCTCTCTTGATGACTCTCGAAAGTATGGTAACGTCAATATTACCGCCTGAAAGCAGACAGCAGACTTTCTTGCCTTCTACGGGGATCTTATTGAACAATACAGCCGCAACGGATACTGCGCCTGCGCCTTCGGTTACCAGCTTCTGTTGCTCAATAAGGCTGAGAATAGCCGCAGAAATTTCGTCATCGCTTACGCTTACTATCTCGTCAACGTATTTGCTGCAGAACTGGAACGTATTGACTCCCGGCTCTTTTACCGCGATACCGTCGGCTATTGTAGAAACGCTGTCGAGCTTTTCTATTTTGTGATCGTGTACGCTGTTGAGCATACTGGGCGCGCCGCTTGCCTGAACGCCGTAAACCTTTACGCTAGGCTTAAGGCATTTGATTGCGTAAGCAACGCCGCTTATAAGACCGCCGCCGCCGATAGGCACTACGACCGCGTCAACAGACGGAAGCTGATCGAGAATCTCGAGACCGATCGTACCCTGACCCGCAATGACGTCGATGTCGTCAAACGGATGAATGAAGGTATAACCGCATTCTTCCTTGAGCTGAAGCGCCTTGTTGTAAGCGTCGTCGTAAACGCCCTTTACGAGGCATATTTCAGCGCCGAGGCGTCTTGTTGCCTCAACTTTTGAAATGGGTGCGCCGTCAGGCAGACAGATGAGCGACTTGATGCCGTTCTTCGTAGCCGCAAGCGCTACGCCCTGAGCGTGATTGCCTGCCGAGCAAGCTATAACGCCCTTTTTCTTTTCCTCCTCGCTGAGCTGGGAGATTTTGTAATATGCGCCTCTGACCTTGAACGAGCCCGTAACCTGAAGGTTTTCCGCCTTAAGGTAAACGTCGCACTTCTTGCACAGATTAGGCGCGTAAATCATATCTGTCGGACGGATAGCTTCTTTGAGCACAAATGCCGCATGATATATTTTATCCAATGTCAACATATAACGTACCTCTTTTACTTAAGCACCGCGCCCTTATCCGAACTCGTTACGAGTCTGCAATAACGGCTGAGCCAACCTGTCTTGAACTTGGGTTCAGGCATTACCTGAACAGCCTTTCTCTTTGCGAATTCTTCTGCGCTTACGTCCGCGCTGATCTTGTGCGCAGGGATATCTATGGTGATCACGTCGCCGTCCTTGAGCAGACCTATCTCGCCGCCGTCTGCCGCCTCGGGACAAACGTGTCCGATAGAAGCGCCTCTCGAAGCGCCGCTGAATCTTCCGTCTGTGATAAGCGCAACGCACTTATCCAGCTTCATTCCTGCAAGCGCGCTGGTAGGATTGAGCATTTCTCTCATACCGGGGCCGCCCTTAGGACCTTCGTATCTGATAACGACAACGTCGCCTTCATTGATCTTCTTGCCGTAAATCGCTTCGATGGCCTGTTCTTCGCTGTCGAACACTCTTGCTGGACCGGTATGCACAAGCATTTCGGGAGCGACCGCGCTGCGTTTTACTACGCAACCGTTCTTTGCGATGTTACCCCACAGAATAGCAAGTCCGCCCGTGGGAGAATAAGGATTGTCAAGGCTTCTGATAACGTTGTAATCAAGTACGCTTACGCCCTTGATATTCTCCGCAACCGTCTTGCCTGTAACGGTCATAGCCTCACCGTGAATGAAACCGCCCTTATTCAGCTCGCTGAGCACAGCCTGAACGCCGCCTGCCGCATAAAGATCCTGCATATGCGTAGGACCTGCGGGAGCGAGGTGGCAAAGGTTGGGAACTTTATCGCTGAATTCGTTGAAGATGTTGAGGTCGAGTTCAACGCCTGCTTCGTTGGCGATTGCCAGAAGGTGCAGAACGCTGTTGGAAGAACAACCCAGCGCCATATCGCAGGCAAGCGCGTTCTGAATAGAAGTCATATTGATGATATCGCGCGCCTTGACACCCTTTTCGATCATCTTCATGATTGCCATACCTGCGTGCTTTGCAAGCACCGTGCGCTCGCTCATAACGGCAGGAATAGTTCCGTTGCCCGGCAGAGCTATACCGATAGCTTCGCACAGACAGTTCATGCTGTTTGCCGTATACATGCCGCTGCATGAGCCGCAGGTGGGGCAAACTTTTTTCTCGAATTCGGTCAGTCCGTCATCGTCGATGATACCAGCCTTGTAAGCGCCGACCGCTTCGAACATTTTTGAAAGCGAAACCTCGCATTTATCCACAACGCCCGCCATCATCGGACCGCCGCTTACGACGACTGCGGGAATATTCATTCTTACCGCCGCCATAACCATACCGGGCACGATTTTGTCGCAGTTGGGCACAAGCACTACGCCGTCGAGGCAGTGCGCGTTGACCATAGTTTCAACGCTGTCTGCAATGAGCTCTCTCGAAGCGAGAGAATAATTCATTCCGACGTGTCCCATGGCAATGCCGTCGCAAACGCCTATTGACGGAATCATAATCGGCGTACCGCCCGCCATTCTTACGCCCGCCTTGACCGCTTCGGTCAGTTTATCGAGGTGAATGTGTCCGGGTACAATATCGCTGTGTGCGGATACTACGCCGACGAGGGGTCTTTCCAGCTCCTCTTTTGAGAAACCGCACGCGTAAAGAAGCGACCTTTGGGGAGCGGTATTCGCACCGCTCGTAAGATATTTACTGCGAAGTTCCATATTGTCTCCTTAAACTAAGTCGCCTTGCGGTGGGCAAAGCGACTTAAAACGTGTTGATTTGTTGTCCGTTTTACTTCTTGAGCCAGGACATCATCTGTCTGAGCTCGCTGCCTACTTTCTCGAGAGGATGTTCAGCTTCGAGAGCGCGGGTTGCGAGGAACTTAGCGCACTTGCCGCTCTTGTTCTCGGTCATCCATTCGCTTACGAAAGTACCGTCCTGGATCTCTCTCAGAACTTTCTTCATTTCCTTGCGGGTCTCTTCGGTGATAAGTCTCTTGCCCGTTCTGTAGTCGCCGTATTCAGCGGTGTTGGAAATGCTGTATCTCATCTTTGCGAAGCCGCCTTCGTTGATAAGGTCAACGATGAGCTTCATCTCGTGAATGCACTCGAAGTATGCCATCTCGGGAGCGTAACCTGCAGCAACGAGGGTGTCGAAGCCTGCCTTCATAAGTTCGGTAACGCCGCCGCAAAGAACTGCCTGCTCGCCGAACAAGTCGGTTTCGGTTTCTTCTCTGAACGTGGTCTCAAGGATACCTGCTCTGCCTGCGCCGATGCCGCTTGCATATGCAAGAGCGTAATCCTTAGCTCTGCCGCTTGCGTCCTGAGCAACCGCGATAAGAGACGGAACGCCTCTGCCTTCGAGGTACTGGCTTCTTACGGTATGACCGGGTCCCTTGGGAGCGACCATGATAACGTCGATATCCTTGGAGGGCTTGATAAGGTTGAAATGAATGTTGAGGCCGTGAGCAAACATAAGAACTTTGCCTGCAGTCATGTAAGGAGCGACCTGTGCGTCGTAAATATCAGCGCAGAGTTCGTCCGGAACAAGCATCATAACGATATCTGCCTTTTTAGCCGCTTCCTCTACGGACATAACGGTAAGGCCGTAATCCTTAGCTTTCTTTTCGTGTCTGCTGCCCGCTCTGAGACCGACAATGACGTTTACGCCGCTGTCTTTGAGGTTCATAGCGTGAGCGTGGCCCTGAGAGCCGAAGCCCATAATAGCAACCGTTTTGCCGTCAAGCATTTTGAGATCGCAATCGCAATCGTAATACTTTGTAATCATTTTTTGTTCCTCCAGAATTATATCAGAATTGAATTCTTGTTTATTTTTACATTACAATGTCGTCTATGGAGCCGCCGGGCGGAATCATAGGCAGAACTTTTTCATCGCGGTCGATAACCGCGTCGATAACGCACGGACGTCCGCTTGCAAGCGCTTTTTTTAGCGCCGCGTCAAGCTCTTCGAGAGTCGTAGCTCTGAATCCGAGAGCGCCGAACGCTTCGGCAAGTTTAACGTAATCGGTCTTTCTGTCAAGCGTGGTGCAGGAATATCTCTTGCCGTAGAACTGCGTCTGCCACTGTCTGACCATACCGAGAACGTGGTTGTTGACAACGACTGTCACTATAGGCAGATTGTAAGTTACCGCAGTGCACAGCTCGTTGAGATTCATATGGAAAGAGCCGTCGCCCGTGATCATGACCACTTTGTTTTCAGGCTTTGCAACCTGAGCACCGATAGAAGCGCCGTAACCGAAGCCCATCGTACCCAGACCGCCTGAGGTGACGAAATGACGGGGCTTAGTGCGTCTTGCATACTGAGCCGCCCACATCTGATGCTGACCTACGTCAGTGGTAACGATGTCGTCTTCAGTGATGTTGTCCGCAACGCAACCTATGATCTGATGGGGACGGAGAACGCCTGGCACATCCTTAGGCTTATAGTCAGTGCTTCTCCACTTCTCTATCTGAGCGATCCAGTCAGCGTGCTTTTTCTCTTTGATAAGAGGAAGCAGTTTTGAAAGAACGTCCTTTACGTCTCCTACAACGCTGAGGTTGCACGGGATATTCTTATTTATCTCAGCGGCGTCGATATCTATATGAATGATAGCCGCTTTTGTAGCAAATCTGTTCTTATCAGTAGCAACACGGTCAGAAAAACGTGTGCCGATAGCAACCAGAACATCGCTGTCCGCGCACATTCTGCCTGCGCTCATGCTGCCGTGCATACCTACAAGTCCGAGATTGAGCGGATCTTTGCAATCGAGTACGCCTGCCGCCATAAGAGTATGGCAACCGGGGATCTCTGCCTTGTGCATAAGCTCAGAAAGCTCGTCCTGCGCTCCGCTGGTCTGAACGCCGCCGCCGAAAAGAATAGCGGGCTTCTTGGCGTTGTTTATAAGTTCTGCAACCTTTGCTATCTCATCATCAGAAACTTTGGGGACGGGAGCGGCTTCTACCTCAGGCTTTTTCTCATATTCGCATTCTGCGCTGGTAACGTCCTTTGTGATATCCACGAGCACGGGACCTGGGCGACCGCTCTTTGCTATCTTGAAAGCAAGGCGAACGGTGTCTGCGAGTTCTTCAACGTTGCGTACGACAAAGTTATGCTTGGTGATAGGCATCGTTATGCCCGCAATGTAAACCTCCTGGAAGCTGTCAAGTCCGATAAGGTTGTTGGAAACGTTGCCCGTAATAGCCACGACGGGGACGCTGTCCATAAACGCGGTTGCAATGCCCGTGATAAGGTTTGTAGCACCGGGACCGGAAGTAGCAAGCACAACGCCCGTCTTGCCGGTAACGCGCGCATAGCCGTCTGCAGCGTGCGCCGCGCCCTGCTCGTGAGCAGTGATAATGTGCCTGATTCTGTCCTGATTCTTGTACAAAGCGTCGTAAATGTTAAGCACAGCACCGCCCGGATAACCGAAGATAGTGTCAACGCTCTGCTCAAGAAGAGTTTCTACCAAAATTTGAGAACCGTTCAACTTCATAATCCCTCACAATTTGCATTCCCGCCGTCATAAATATGCAAAAATTTGCAACTATACGCGCACGGGGATAATCAGATTACTTAATATAATATTATAAAACCCCTTCAAAGTCAAGTGTATTCTGATTTTTTTTGAGCTTATCAGCCCTTATTCGCGCCTTTATGCGGCAACGCATTGAATACGCATAACTTATGATTAAAATTATGCAATATTATGTATAAATTCTGTATAAAAATAACAAACACTTCAGTTTATTCACACCGTTCTGCCTGCAATCAATACTTATCGCCGCCGTTCTCTCCTCTCGCCAAATCTTCTTATATTTCATATATTTACTCTGCAAATAAATTGATACGGCTTTTATTCGTGCAAGCAGGCAAATAATATAAAAAAGCGGCAAATTTCCGACAAATCGTAAGAAAAAACTGAAAACTTTACGCTTTCAGTTAAACAAAAAAGCGGACTCAAGGTCCGCTTTAATATCGTATTTATTAATTGTCAGCCCAGTTTTTCCGCAATCTTTCTGAGGAAATCTTCGGTCTCCATAGTTACAGGTTCTTTGTCTCCCTTAAACAGAGCCGCAAGGTCGCCTGTCATATAGCCCTCTTCTATCGTTTCGATCGTAGCCTTTTCGAGTTTTTCAGCGAATTCTGCAAGCTCCTTATTGCCATCGAGCTGAGCGCGTTTGCCGAGAGCGCCGCTCCATGCGAAGATTGTTGCCACGGGGTTTGTGGACGTCGGCTTTCCGTCACGGTATTTATAGTAATGACGGGTAACAGTGCCGTGAGCAGCTTCGTATTCGTAGTTTCCGTCAGGAGAAACAAGAACTGACGTCATCATAGCGAGAGAGCCGAAAGCCGTCGCCACCATATCGCTCATAACATCTCCGTCGTAGTTCTTGCACGCCCAGATCATACCGCCGTTGCTACGCACTACTCTTGCGACAGCGTCGTCGATGAGCGTATAGAAATACGTGATGCCGGACTCTTCGAATTTTTCTTTATATTCTTTATCGTATACCTGCTGGAAGATATCCTTGAATCTGTGGTCGTAAGTCTTTGAAATGGTGTCTTTTGTAGAGAACCAGAGATCCTGCTTGGTATCAAGCGCGTAGTTAAAACAGCTTCTTGCAAAACTGGTGATGCTGTTATCCGTATTGTGCATACCCAGCACAACGCCGCCCGTCTTAGAGAAATCGAATATCTCTATTATACGCTCGTTGTCCGCGCCGTCAATAACGAGTTTAGCGCTCTCACCCTTCTTCACGTAGGCTTCAACGTCCTTATAAACGTCGCCGTAAGCGTGTCTCGCAATCGTTATCGGCTTCGTCCAGGTGGGGATATAAGGATTGATACCCTTTACAAGGATAGGCGCGCGGAAGACCGTTCCGTCCAGGATCGCTCTTATCGTGCCGTTGGGGCTCTTCCACATCTGAGAGAGGTTGTATTCAACAACTCTCTGCGCGTTGGGGGTAATAGTCGCGCACTTGACGCCTACGCCGTAAGTCTTGATAGCATTTGCCGCGTCGTGCGTAACTTTGTCTCCCGTACGTTCACGGTTGACAAGTCCGAGGTCGTAATATTCGGTACGCAGATTAACGTAAGGCTTGATAAGGATATCCTTTATCCAACCCCAGATAATTCTTGTCATTTCGTCTCCGTCCATCTCGACGAGAGGCGTAGTCATTCTGATTTTATCCATTGGTATCTCCCGCGGCATTCAGCCGAAAAATTTTTCTTTAGAAAAAATTATAATATCTTGCCGTGCATTTTGCAAGCATTTGCCGAACTTTTGCCGTAAACGTCCAGCACATTTGAGCAAAATTTTGCATTTTTATGCGTTTTTGCGCGCAAAATCGCATCATTTACCATGCACTCTGCCACGTCCACGTAGTTCATCCAGTTTTTCTCGAAAAGATATGTCGCAAGGCTTCCCGGTATCGTATTGGCTTCGTTGATATAAACTGTTCCCGTTGTGTTATCGAGAAGGAAATCTATTCTTACAACGCCTTTCGCGCCCATCCCCTCATAAGCCTTCACTGCCGCAGACTGCACTTCTGCCCTTACTTTCTCTTCAACGTCGGCAGGATAAACTCTTCCGCAGCCTGACATCTTTCCTCCGCCTGCAAGATATTTCTGCTCGAAGGTGAGAAACTGCTCCCAGGTCAGAGGTCTCTCCAGTTCTGAAGGGATCGTCTTTCCGTCCTTGACAAGTACTGCGCAGTTGAGTTCAGTAAAATCAGTCAGCGCACGCTCGCATATTACTCGGCTGTCAAAATAAAAAGCGGTCTCTATAGCGTCTTTGAGCTTTTCTCTGTCGTCGGCAACGGCTATCCCTACAGAAGAGCCCTGAGAAACAGGCTTTACGATAACGGGATATCCTATTTCTTTTTCAACCTTTTCAACTACTTTTTCGCCGCCCGTGTCGATTACGACATAATGAGTAACGTTGAGTCCCAGCGAAGAGAACAACGTTTTTGACAGCGCTTTATCCATTCCGACTGCGCTTGCTTCAACGCCTGCCGAAGTATACGGCAATCCTATGACGTCGAGATAGCCCTGAACTCCGCCGTTTTCTCCGCTTCCGCCGTGAGTACACAAAAGACAGCAATCGGGTCTGAACAAGTTTTTCCTGCCTGCAAATCCTGCGGCAAATACACCGTCCTTATCCAGATACACACGCTTTTTTGAAGCTTTATTACCTATATAGCTCTTCACTTCGTCCGCCTTATCCACGATATAAAAAGCATTGTCTTCAATCATGATCGGACAGAGAACGTATTTGTCTTTGAGAGCTTTAATAGCCTGGATAGCCGTGATTACCGATATGTCGCGTTCAGTAGAATCGCCGCCGTAGATCACTGCAATTTTGAGTTTTTTGTCGTTTATTCCCGCCATAATTCCCTCCTCAATAGCCGTCGGGCAAGTCGTTTTCGATAAGCAGTACGTCTCCGCGCCGCATTATTACTGAAAAAAGTTCCTGCGCTTCATGCAGATTTTTTCTTACGTAAATATTGCCGTCGATCATTCCTGCAGACAAAGCGCCCTCTCTCATATCGTCTGCGTAAGGCCCGATAAGGACAGCTATATCCGCCGCAAATGCAATTTCTCTGCCCAGAGCGAAGTTGGCTTCCTTTTCTTCTTTTCCCATTTCGACAAGTCCCTGACACGCCGCGATCTTTCTGCCGTCGAAGGTTGCAAGCGTACGCAAAGCGGCGCGCGCGCCTTCCTCGTTGGAGTTGTAACCGTCGTCTATGATCGTTATGCCTGACGGATTGCCTACAAGCTCCAGTCTGTGCGGCACTGGCTTAAGCTTTTCAGCGGCAGCGGCTATCTGAGACGGAGCGACGCCCATGCCGTAAGCGACAGAAGCCGCAAGGACTATATTGCTCACGTTGTGCTCGCCGAGAAGTCTTGTCTTGCACTTCACTTCTTCACCGTTTCTGAAACACAGTATGAACTCGCTGCCCTCTCTCCCCGATCTGACGGATTTTGCATAACATTCTCCCCCCACTCCCGTGCGGTACTTTTCGCCTTTATTGTCTCTGTACATCAGTTTGCAATAATCGTTGTCAGTATTGAAAAAGCACTTACCGCCATTTTCAGCGACATAATCGGACAGTTCAGATTTCGTATCGATAATACTCTTAATAGAGCCGAAGGTTGCAAGGTGCTGGGCGGCTATGCCCGTTATAACCGCGAATACGGGCTTCACGATATCGCAAAGCTGGCTTATGTCCCCCTTTCTTTTCGCGCCCATTTCGGCAATGAAAACCTGAGTATCGGGCGGCATTTCGCGTACGCTGATACAAATGCCCATCGGGGTATTGTAACTCATAGGGGTGGCGTAAACTCTGTACTTTTCTGACAGAAAAACTTTGAGTATGTTTTTTACGCCCGTCTTGCCGTAGCTTCCCGTAACGCCTATTCTGACCAAGTCCGTTTTTGCGTCCAGCGCCTTTTTGCAACCCTCGGTATATATTCGGGCTACGGCTTGTTCAAGCGGATAAATGATCGCCGCCGATGCCGCGAAAATCGCGGGCGACAGCATATATGTAATCGGCATAAAAACCAGATCAAGGCTTACGCCGTTCCAGCAAAGACCTTTTCCTGCCGCGCAAAGAGCAACGCTCACGGCAGAAGAAAACAACGTCTCAGCAATCAGAAATCTCAAACACCTTTTCGTGATCTTGAGCGGAGTTCTGGCATCTTTCTGCTTATGAGCAAAATAAAACCATACCGCGCCGAGAATACAGAAAATAACGTAAATATGACCGCCTCGTTCAAATCCTTTAAGCGCGCTGATCATATAGATGAAATAACAGATTACCGCGTTCACAGCGCCGTAAAGCGCGTGAGATACGGCAAGACGGGGCATGCGTTTCGCGCCGTCGAATCTGTAGCCGTTGAGCTGCCAGAAATTGAGAAGTCTTATATTGATAAAACTGACAAGCACGCCGTTAACCGCCGCAAATATCCACTCCATCACACACCCCCGAAATAAATTTTCCAACAATCGCCGTATATTGCGCCAGTTGTCCTATGTAGCAGAAATGTCCGCCCTCGAACATAATCAGAGCGCTGTCTGCGATAAGACGGTTGAAGCGCTTTGCCATATAAAACGGCGTATCCTTATCCTCTTTTCCCCATACTATGAGCGTAGGACAGGATATTTTCCTGCATTCTTCTTCGGTGTACCTGTTGACTATGCTTACGAAAGTTTTTTTCATATCGCCCGAAAGGGCTTTATAATCTGTCGAGCCTGCGCCCGACGTATTTAAATTCAGCCGTTTTTTCAGCTTGTATAAAAGTATTCTGAAATAATATTTTATTCCTCTGCGCGGTCTTAATCCCGCGCCGTCTGTAATTATAAATCCAGTTACCCGTTCAGGGTGATTCGCGGCTATATACGCCCCCACTCTGCACCCGAAAGAATGACCGACGAGCACCGCCTTTTTTATGCCCAGCTCATCCATAAGAGCTAGCGTATCGCGTGCGTAATCCTCAAGCGTCATAACGCCGCTTTCTTCAGATCTGCCGAAGCCGCGGAAATCGAAAAGAAGACTGTTCACTCCGCACAGTCTCTGCGCAACGGGTAAAAAAGAGACGACCCCGCCTCCCCAGCCGTGTAGAAACACGACCCATGGCGCGCCGTCCTTTGCATTTTTTATATATTCGTAGTTGATTTTATTAGCGCTTAAAATTATCGTTACCTCCGACGTTCAACCAATAGATTACAGCGTCTTCGGTATTCTGATAAAACTTCTTCCTTATTCCGCTTTCTTTGAAGCCGAATGATTCGTAAAGTCTTCTCGCGCGTTCGTTGGATATCCTGACCTCGAGCGTAAGCCCGTTGAGTCCGCAAAGCGAAGCGGTATAGATAAGGTCTTTCACAAGCGCTTTGCCTATACCCTTGCCGCGCGCGTCTTCTCTGACTGCGATATCGTTTATATAACCGTCTCCGCAGACTATATTGTAGCTGTAAAAGCCCAATACGCTGCCGTCGGTATCTTCTGCAACTCTGGCAACCGCGCCGAATTTTCCGCAGATCTCCTCGACCTGAGCGAGACTCCACGGCTCAACGAAGGTTGCTTCTTCTATAGCGGCGACCTCTTTCGCGTGCGCCTTTGTCATATCCACAATGTTACTCACCGTCTTTCATCCTCTCTGCCTGACATTTTTTCAGATATACGGGCGAAAGATTGCTTTCAAAAAGACCTTTCTCTGCCCTTTCTTTTGCCAGCGCGATCAGATCTCTGCCGTTTACGGGCAATGACTGATAAGTTACGCTGACATTATATGACGACAATTCGCTTTTGGTTACGCTCTTTTCCCATACGGTATTTTCAACGCTTCCCGAGAACATTGCTGCATAATAATTGTCGTTTCTCGCGTCTATAGCCGTTATGAAATCTCCGCTCTTGCCGTAACCGATGAGAGAGAGAGAATCGACTGCCACCGCAGGTTTCCCCAGAGCAAGCGCAAAAGCCTTGATCGCCGCAACGCCCACTCTTATACCCGTGAACGACCCGGGACCGCATACCGCCGCGAATATGTCCACGTCGCTAAGCTCAGCGCCGAGAGACGCAAGGACCTCGTCAACGTAAGCGAGCAAAAGTCCGTTGTGGCGCTTGATGTTTTCATCGCTGACCTTTTCAAAATATTTTCCGTTTATTTCAGCCGCAACAAGAAGTCTTTCCGTCGTGCTGTCAACCGCGAGTATATTCATCGTTTATTTCAAACTCCCTCAGATTGTCGCCCAGTGATTTGACATTGATTATTATAGGATTTTTAACGTCGTCGAACTTGTTCCATTCAACGACAACCACCCCGCCTTTGTAAAAATATTCTTCGAGCCCCAGTTCGTAAACTTCGTCGGCGTCCCCCACTCTGTACATATCGAAGTGATACAGCGGCAGTCTGCCGTCATACTCTTTTACATAAGTAAACGTAGGCGACGTAACGGTCTCGGTTACCCCAAGCGCCTTTGCAAGCCCTTTAGTAAAAGTGGTTTTCCCTGCGCCGAGATCTCCGTTTAAAAGAATGATTTCTCCGCCTTTAAGCCCGTCTGCGACGCGCTTTGCAAACTCAAAAGTCTCTGTTTCCGAATGCGACAAAAATTTCATATTTTGATTATATACCGCTTGACAACATTTTGCAATCGTTTCATAATGTTATAGAACACTTTGAGGGTGGGTGCAATTCCCCACCGGCGGTACAGTCCGCAAACGCTGCAAATAACTCAATAGGCAGCGCCGAAAGGGTGAAATTCCCTTACCGACGGTTAAAGTCCGGATAGGAAAAGGATGTTTATGACCAATAAGTTTCACTATTCGCGTTCGCGTTATATCGCGTTCACCGCAATTTTTGCAGCACTTTCAACGGCATTGATGTTTTTGAGTTTCGGCGTACCTTTTATGCCGTCTTTTCTCAAACTCGACTTTTCAGAAGTCCCTGCGCTCATAGCGTCATTCTCTTTGGGACCCGTCTCGGGCGTCATCGTATGTCTGATTAAAAACCTTATCAATATGACTGCCAGCACGACGGGATGCGTCGGAGAACTTTCCAATTTCCTGCTAGGCTGTCTTTTCGTAGTCCCTGCGGGCATAATTTATAAATATAAACGCAACCGCATCGGCGCGCTTATCGGCTCGCTTGTCGGCGCAGTAGTTATGGGGCTTTGCAGCCTTGTAACCAACTATTTTATAGTTTACCCCGTATATTACAACTTCCTGCCTTATGAAGCGATCCTTTCAATGTATCAGGCTCTCTTCCCCAAGGTAAACGATTTGTGGGACTGCCTTTTGATATTCAATCTGCCTTTCACCGTGCTTAAAGGACTTCTTTGCGCAGTCATCACCTTCTTTATCTACAAACCGATAAGCATGATAATGAAGACGATCGAAAGCAGATTTATTGCAGAAAGCCGCAAAAAAGAATACGCTCTCAATAAAAAACGCGTAGCGGCTGTAATAATACCGTCAGATAACTCAGATGAAAACTCATCTGACGCAGACAACAAAAAAGACAACGCCTGACGCGCCTTAAAGAATATACGATTTTGACAGGACACCAACGCATAAAGGCACTTGAGCATAATAAATATTTACAAAAATTATGCTTATCATTATTGACAAAAGCTGATTATTTTAGTAAAATAAATAAGCTTAATAAGCTGATGTGGCTCAGTCGGTAGAGCAATTCACTCGTAATGAATAGGTCGGCGGTTCGATTCCGCCCATCAGCTCCACAATAAAGACTTACGCTTGTCGTAAGTTTTTATTTCGAGGTGTAGCGCAGTTTGGTAGCGCGCTTGGTTCGGGACCAAGAGGCCGCTGGTTCAAATCCAGTCACCTCGACCAAAAAAATAGCAATGGTTTTTGCCATTGCTATTTTTTTTAGTGTCGGGTGCCTGAGATTTGCCAGCGGCTCTGGTCAGTAACAAGTGCCGCTCTTATAACCAGGGCTCCCGAAAAGCAAAGCGTAAGCGTGCTTTTTTGGGAAAAAGGAGTTATAAGGCGTTATGGCTTACAAGCATACGCTTTTGCATGCTTGTTGCTATTCTCGTCTTATAACGACGCGGTTCGGGACCAGAGGCCGCTGCTGACGCTCGTCGTTCTGTATGGCTTTCGTGTGTCGGCTCCTCGCTATTCCGTCGCACATATTATGTGCTCCTTACAAATCCAGTCACCTCGACCAAAAAAATAGCAATGGTTTTTGCCATTGCTATTTTTTTTTAGTGTCGGGTGCCTGAGATTTGCCAGCGGCTCTGGTCAGTAACAAGTGCCGCTCTTATAACCAGGGCTCCCGAAAAGCAAAGCGTAAGCGTGCTTTTTTGGGAAAAAGGAGTTATAAGGCGTTATGGCTTACAAGCATACGCTTTTGCGTGCTTGTTGCTATTCTCGCCTTATAACGACGCGGTTCGGGACCAGAGGCCGCTGCTAACGCTCTCTCCGTTCGCTATTCCGTCAGTCGCTCTGCTCCATCCCGCTCGCAATTACAAATTGCTTCGCCGCTTTGGCTAAAAACATGCCACAGGCATGTTGTCTTAACGCGTCGCGCCTTACAAATCCAGCCACCTAGATTACGCGTTTGCTCGGCGTTTCAGACAAAAAAATATACTGAGCCGTATATTGACTTTTAACCGCTTTATAAGGTGTATTTACTTATCTTTTTAATAAATAAACTACTCCACGGCGCAGATTTTAAAGTTAAAGAAGCGCGATGCTTTTGCACCGCACTCCTTTGTTTAGAAAAAGCGCGTTTACGTATAATAAACGCAGTATAAGTCTACGCCCTTCTCTGTTTACTGTAAAAGCAAATAATTCTACCTCAGAAGAGCCCTTCCTTTGATATATTTTACTAGATAAATTGTCTAGTCTGATATAAAATTTTCATATATGGATAAAGTGTTTTGTAAAAATCTGAAAGAAGCTCGCAAGTCCTGTTCTTTGACACAAAAACAAGTCGCCGAGAAACTCGGAGTCGTAGAAAGCTGTTACGCCAATTGGGAGCAAGGCGGAACTGAGCCCGGCATCGAAATGCTCAGAAAGCTGAGCGCGATATTCAACGTTACGTTAGACGACCTTATCAACGGATAAAATAAGCCGATACGGAAATCCGCATCGGCTTTTATTTTTATCATTTTGTTTTGTTAATTTATCCTTGACCCTCTTGCGAAATAAAGGGAATAATCTTCTCCTATAGTAATAACCAGTTCGCTTTCAGCAACGTCAACTTTGTTGCCGAATCCGTCCTCTGTCTTGCCTGAATATACTGCCCTGCCCGTCGTGCCGTCATTGAACTCTATACTGTAATTGACTGACTTGTCCGCGCCTGTGCTTGTTTCAACCATTTTTCCTTTCAGCGTTTTATGCTCGTCAGCGTATATTATCTCTATATCGTTGTCGCGCGATACGGTGCAGGTTACGGTAACTTTGGGAAGCGAATCGTCAGGCGCATAACCTTCGCCGTAAGCAACGATCTCGCCTTGCGCGTTCTTTATTGCGGTAACTTCCCATACAGACTCAAAAAGTTCATCGGGAGTACATGCGACAAAGCATGTTGCAATAACGACAGCGACGCATAACAGCGTGATGATTTTTACCGTCTTTTTCATATTTGTTACCTCTCAGTTCTGTTCAGTTTTTCTTAATTATACCCGCAAATAATTAAACATAATTAAAAACAACAGGTATCAGACTAATATTCGATTTGCTTACCCAGATTATATATCACAGCAAATATATTGTCAATAGCGCTGACTTTATGCTGTCTTGATAACGCAAAACACTACAACATTAATATGCTTCGATATAAAAAATACGGCGAATCGGATCATGCCGAATCGCCGTTTATTCAACTTGTATCCTCTTATATTATCAGAGCGATCTCTGCTTGATAGACGGATCAACTACGTTGAGAACGTCAATATAATATCTCTTACCAACAGTACGGTAATATATTACAAGGTCGCATGCCTGAGCAAGAGCAAGCGATATCGAAATCGCAAACAAAGTGCCTACGCCGAAAGTGAACAAGGTTATAGCCACCGTAAGCGCAAACCAGGCAATATAATAAACTACATAAAGTCCCAAAGCATATGCAAAACGCTGTTTAAGCAAACTAATAGCTTTTTTCAGACCGTCGACAACTCCCAATCCGTCTGAAACCATAGCGGGTATCCAACCGAACAACAAAGCGCGGCGCACTGCCATAGCCAATACGAAAATACCGACGGCCGAAGCAAGTCCAAGCACAGGCGCGACTTTAAACAACGTGGCAAAGCTGAGCCAGAACAAAAGTGCGACGACGATCATGAATCCTATCGTGATTGCAGTGTAAAGCAATGAATAACGCATGGCTTTTTTGAAATTCACTATAAGATTTGAACTGAAACCGAATTTACTGTTTGAGCTCATATGGTGATTTATGACGTCTGAAACGCAATATTGTCCCCACGAGAAGAAAACCACGTAAAGCAGATAAATCAAAACAAACCATACAATAGAGAGATTGATCTGCAGACTGTTGTTTCTTATTATGTCTCCTGCCTGGTCAAACTTTGAAGAAAGGTTCTCATAAGCCTGAGCCTGAAGTTCAGGCTCTCCTTTCAGCGCTTCTCTGACGTAATTTCCTATCGCGTCTCCGAGAGCCAGCTCGTTCATGTTGTTGCGCAGATCTGCCAGCGTGGGATATAACGCGCACACTGTCAGCACGCTGAACAAAAACGTTACTATCAATACGAATACAAGCAACTTATAGGTTATCGAAAACCTTGAAGTCAGAATGCTAAGGGAATGTTTGAAAGACATATGTCACCCCCAATAATTATTTTGGTTGGCATCCGCAACCTCGACGTCTTCGAGGTCGAAGAAGATAACGTACATAAGCACGTGGTAGTACATCAAAGCGAACAGATAAAACAGCACGTCCAATATCTGAGTAAGCACCATAACATGGAACGCGTTGACGATTACAAGCGGTATATATGCAATCACGACAGGCAGCGTAGCCGCGGGAAGCACTGTCTTGCATTTGTTCAGAACGGTTATCCAGCTGAGCCTGATAGACTTGAACAAACCGAAACCGCGCATAGTCATATTGGGAATCGTCAGCACCAAAAGCGATGCGACGAAAAGGAAAAAGCCCACAAAAACTATAACCGTCAATGTGCAAAGCACAATCGTAACCGCCTTTATCGCAACCACTTTTGACCAGAAGAACACAAACAATGTCGTAACTATGCCGAGAAGCTCCATCAGCACCATAAGGACTATCATACCTTTTGCAACCGGCAAAAAGTTGTTGTTTACCAGTTTGAAAAAGTTGTGAGCGTTAAACCTGTAAAATTGTCCGTATCTCATCTTATGCTGAACGCTGCCCACGCAAGCCGCGGCGCATACGCAGTAAAGCAAGAACGCAATGACCATCACAACAAGTTTATAAGGTTTGTTAAGATCGGTACCGGTGAGGAATATTTCTGAAAAACTGACGCTACTGTCAAGCTGATTGCTGAAAAGAAGCCTTATCAGCGAAACGGGCGAAGACACCAGCCCGAGCAAAAGCGCAGGCAGGAAGCAGAATGCCAGCATTCTCAAGAAATGGTCTTTCAGATAGCCGAAAGTGGATTTGATGTAAGACATACATTACTCCTTGGTTACAAAGTCCACAACCTCGCGTGGAGTCGAAGCGAAAAACACTATGTTTTTCTGCTTCATTTTGCCGTAATCTCCGAATCCCCATTTGCAGACGATACAGTCCATGCCGCAAAGCGCCGCGCCGTCGACGTCGAAGTCAGTGTCGCCGATCATAACGCAATCCTCTGCCTTAGCGCCCAACTGTTTCAAAGCGTAATCCAGCACTTCCTGTTTTGTCTCTCTTACATTATAGCACAAACCCGACGTAAAAGTAACGTAATCGTAAATTCCGAACTTCTTGAGAAGTTCAACGGCTTCTTCGTGCTTTTTGCAGGTAGCCACGCAGACTTTATACCCTGCCGCAGAAAGCGTTTCAAAGCTCTCTTTTATGCCGTCGTAAAGCTTAGTCGTGCCTATATATTTGCTAGTATATATTGAACGGAACAGCGCGACCGCTTCGTAAGCCTTGTCCTTATCTTTGAAGTAAGAATAAAAGGTATCAGAAAGCGGCGGACCTATATAACGGGAGTAAAGGCTCTCGTCCACGTTCAGCCCGTAATGCGGAAACACTTCTCTGAAGGTCTTGTAAATACCTTCTGAAGTGTCGCATATCGTGCCGTCAAAATCGAAAAACAAATACTTGTACATCAGTCTTTCATAGCTGAGAGCTGAGCCTGCAGTTTGAGCGCTTTTTCTTTGTTAGCCTGCAGTTTCTGCTCTTCTTTTTCAATGAGCGCCTTGGGCGCTTTAGAGGTAAATCCCTCGTTGGAGAGCAAGCCTTCGCTTCTCTTGATCTCCGAATTTGTCTTGGCAAGTTCCTGATTGAGTCTTTCGATCTCCTTGTCCAGATCCACGAGTTCGCCGAGAGGAACGACTATTTCTCCGAAGCCGCCGAAGAGGGACACCGTCTTGCCCGTAATGCCCGACTTGTCAGCGCAGAAATCTATGTTTTCAACGCCTGCCAGCTTCTTTATATAATCCGCTTCTTTCTCTTTTACAGGGCTTGCTACGAGGTGAATGTTCACTTTCTTTGAAGGAGCAACTCCCTTTTCCGCCTTCATATTGCGGATAGCGCGGATAGCGTCCATAACGTTTTCAAAGTAAGCTCTGTCCTTTGAATAAGTATATTTCTTCTCGTACTGCGGCCAGGAAGAAAGCATGATCGTGCCTTGCGTCGTGGGCAGATTCTGATATATCTCCTCTGTGATGAACGGAACGAACGGGTGCATCAACTTGAGGATATTTTCGAGAACGTACAACAGAACGCTGACCGTATTCGCCTTTTTGTCCTCATCCTTACCGTAAAGCGCCGTTTTTGAAAGTTCGATATACCAGTCGCAGAACTGAGACCATACGAAGTCGTACAGTTTAGCGTTGGCAAGACCCAGTTCATACTTGTTGAGCGCTGCGGTAACGTCTTTTACCGTGCGGTTGAGACCTGACATTATCCACTTATCTGCAACAGTAAGTCTGAAAGAGCCCATCGGTTTTACCTTTACGCCTTCAGCGTTCATAAGAACGAAACGGGATGCGTTCCACAACTTATTCATAAAGTTGCGCGCGCTCTGAGTCTTTTCGTCGATATAACGCGTATCTCCGCCGGGAGAAATGCCCTGCGTAAGAGAGAATCTGAGGCTGTCTGCGCCATACTGCTTGATTACGTCAAGCGGGTCTACGCCGTTGCCGAGAGACTTACTCATCTTTCTGCCGTACTGGTCGCGCACGATACCGTGAATGAGCACTTCGGGGAAAGGAATTTCGCCCATATGCTCGAGACCGGAGAAAATCATTCTCGCAACCCAGAAGAAGATAATGTCGTATCCCGTTACAAGCAGGCTGTTGGGATAGAAATACTTGAGGTCTTCAGTCTTGTCGGGATAGCCGAGGGTCGAGAAAGGCCACAGCGCGCTGGAGAACCAGGTATCGAGGACGTCTTCATCCTGTCTGAAATGAGTGCATCCGCACTTGGGACACTTCGTCGGTTCTTCTTTCGCAACGACGGTTTCTCCGCACTCCTCGCAGTAGTACGCAGGGATGCGGTGTCCCCACCACAGCTGACGGGATACGCACCAGTCCTTTATATTTTCCATCCAGTTGAGATAAACTTTTGAGAATCTCGACGGAATGAATTCAACCTTCTTTTTCTTAACGACGTCGATAGCGGGTTTTGCCAGCACGTCCATCTTTACGAACCACTGCTTTGAAACGATAGGCTCGACGTTGCAACCGCAACGGTAGCACTGACCTACGTTGTGCTTGTAGTTCTCGATTTTAACCATGAAGCCGCCCTTTTCGAGATCTTCGACTATGACCTTTCTGCTCTCCTGTCTCGAAAGACCGCAGTACTTGCCTGCGTTCTCGTTGAGAGAGCCGTCGTCGTTCATCACGCGGATAACGGGCAGATTGTGGCGCTTACCCACCTCAAAGTCATTGGGGTCGTGCGCAGGAGTGATCTTGACCGCGCCGCTTCCGAAGTCCTTTTCGACATAATCGTCGGCAACGATCGGAATTTCTCTGCCTACAAGCGGCAGGATAAGCGTTTTGCCTACCATGGCGGTGTATCTTTCGTCTTTGGGATTTACTGCGACAGCGGTATCGCCGAGTATCGTCTCGGGACGCGTTGTAGCAACAACTATCTCTCCGCTTCCGTCTGCGATTGGATATCTTATATGCCAAAGGTGAGAATCCTGCTCTGTATACTCGACCTCTGCGTCAGAAAGCGCGGTCTTGCAAGAAGGACACCAGTTGATTATTCTGTCTCCTCTGTAGATCAGACCCTTGTTGTAAAGATTTACAAAAACCTCTTTTACAGCCTTTGAGCGCTGTTCGTCCATAGTGAACGCCATACGCGACCAGTCGCATGAAGAGCCGAGGAATCTCGTCTGTTTCTCTATTCTGTCGCCGTATTTTTCTTTCCACGCCCAGGCGCGCTGCAAGAAACCTTCTCTGCCTACGTCCTGCTTTGTCAGACCTTCCTGTTCTTTCATAAGGTTGACTATCTTGACTTCGGTAGCAATAGACGCATGGTCCACGCCGGGAAGCCACAGCGTGCAGTAGCCGCACATACGCTTAAAACGGGTGATAACGTCCTGCATCGTATGGTCGAGCGCGTGCCCGAGGTGCAGTTGTCCCGTGATATTCGGCGGCGGCATCATTATCGTAAACGGCTCTTTGTTTTTATCGATCTCCGCTTTGAAATAACCCTTCTCTTCCCACTCTTTGTAAAGTCTGCTTTCAAACTCTTGTGGGTCGTAAGTCTTTGACATCTCCATTTTGTTTACCTCTGTATATTTGTCTCAAATTGTTATCTTTTAAACGCGCTTTCGCGCAATTGCCAGAAATTTATTTATCAGGCGCACAGCACTGCGGTAAGTCCTCCCGCAAACAGCAAAACCACACCCGCTATTCTGACCACGTCGTGCCAGAAATCGGGCTTATCCTCTTTCTTGGGAAGAATTCCCGCGATTATTCCGCAACCGAACACCGCGACAAGTCCGAGCACCATGAGGACGATACCGACGATAACGCCCGGCTGAGCCAGCCTTTCGGGGCTGAAATCTATGATAGACGCAAGAATACTCATTTACTTGTTTTCTCCGTCCGCGCCGTCTTCAGGCTTGTTTTCTTCAGCTTTTGCGTCAGTATTCTCGGCTTCAGCGTTTTCCTGTTCTTTTGCAATCACGTCGACCATCACGCTCTTGTTGTGATAGTCTTTGAGACCGTATTCGGCTCTTACCACGGCGATATTTCTTCCGTCGAGAGGATTGCCGTTCTTATCGAGAACTTCGAGAATTCCGCTCTTTCTTACCTGCGACAGCTGTTTGCAATAAATGACGGTGTACTGCGTTGCCGCGATTATCGCCATAACGCTGCCGATGCAGAATATCACGAGATCAGCTATTGCGATGACCTTGTGGAAAGGCACGAGAAAGCCGAAGAACAGACCTATAAACACTGTAAGCGCGGCATATTTGCCCCACTTGTTCGCCATCTGCTCTACCTGGCGCTTGCTTGCACGCATAAAGTATTTGCTGGTTACGCCGATGAAGATTTCTTTTGCAACGATGATCACGACAAAAGCCCAGTGAACGTTGCCTGAAATGCCCAGCATAAGCACTGAAAATCCCTGGAGCAACTTATCCGCAACAGGGTCAAGGACCTTGCCGATATCGGATATCAGATTGAAACGTCTTGCGATATATCCGTCCGCGATGTCTGTCGCGCTTGCGAATACAAACAGACCGAAAGCCGCCCAGAGATACTGCGTAGCCGTCTTGTCTATGCAATAGGCAATCATCATTCCGATAAATACGGGCACGCAAAGCAGTCTGATATATGTCAGAATATTGGGCACCGTAAACAAATCTTTCTTGGAAAACTGCATATAGCCTCTCCTGAGTGTGTTGTACTTATGAATTATAGCACAAGGCAAAGTGCTTATCAACTCATTTTTATTATATATTATTGCACTATTTAAGAGATTTGCGCGCAGATTAATTATCGCATAACTCTAGGAAAACTCTGTGCGTTTTGCAAGCACATTGTTACTCCAATACAACCCCTTCTTCTTTCCTCTCAAGTATCAATACATTATCGCTCAGAAATCTTCTTCATTTCTTGCCGACGCTTTCTCGCATATATTTTTCCGTTACAATGATATCCGTTTTATCCATATTTGATTTTATCCGTCTAATTCTTCCGCGTACCAAAAATCTGCCGCGCGAATAATATGTATTATGTCTTAAAGACATCAGGAGGCAAAATGAAAAAAACAATAACTTTATTACTGATATGCTGCATGCTCGCAGTTGCAACGGTATTCTGCTTTGCGGGCTGCAACACTGAACAAGACACGGTAAGACTTATAGAAGTTACCCATTCCGTATTCTACGCTCCCCTCTACGTCGCAATAGACGGCGGCTTTTTCGAAGAAGAGGGCGTATCCATAGAGCTGTCCAACGGCGGCGGCGCAGACAAATGTATGACTGCGGTGCTGTCAGGTCAGGCGGACATAGGGTTTCACGGTCCCGAAGCGGTGATCTACGTTGCCGAGGAAAAGGACAGCGACTTCCCGATAATGTTCGGACAACTGACTGAAAAGGACGGCTCTTTTCTTATGGCGCGTCAGCCTATGCCCGATTTTGAATGGAGCGACCTTGAAGGCAAAGAAGTTATCGGCGGCAGACGCGGCGGCGTTCCCGCAATGGCGCTTGAACACGCAATGCTGCTGAACGGACTTACCGACGGCGTGAACGTTACGATAAACTATGACGTTCAATACGATCTGATAGGCGCGGCATTCACAAGCGGCACAGGCGATTTCTGCACTATGTTCGAGCCTGCGGCATCGGCTATGGAAGCTCAGGGCACGGGTTATATCGTCGCCTCGGTAGGCGAAGCGGCAGGCAATATGCCCTTTACCGCATTCAGCGCAAAACAGAGCTATATCGAGAAAAATCCCGATAAGATACAGGCATTCTGCAACGCATTGGCACGCGCCATAGAGTACGTATACAATACGGACAGCGAAGAGATCGCAAAACTCATCGCTCCTTCATTCACGGGCACTGATACAGCCACGCTTGCGAATGCTATTCAGGCTTATAAGGATATAGGCGCATACAGCCCCACTCTTGTCCCTGACAGAGAGGACTTTGACAGACTTCAGGACGTAATCATAGAAGCAGGCGTTCTTACGTCAAAGACCGACTTTGACAAGATCGTAAACCTCACGTTTGCCGAAAAGGCTACTGAGTATGCAAAATCGCTCGCCTGACGAAGGTGTACGGAGGTGAGAAAAATGGCGGACAAAACAATCGCCTTGAAAGATACCGACGCAAAGAGCGCAGATCCGACTTTGAACGTCTCAAAAGATAAGGACGTCGACGTCCTCGTAAAATTTCAGGACGTATCGCTGACTTATCACGACAAAAGCGGCGAAACGCTTGCGATAAGCAATCTTGACTTTGAAGTAAGACGCGGAGAACTTCTCGGCATAGTAGGACCTAGCGGCTGTGGCAAAACAACCGTTTTATCCATAATTTCTTCGATAATAAAACCGTCTGGCGGAAAGGTCTCGGTTGACAAAGCTGAAGCTGAAGAAAGACGCGACAAATGCGGATATATGCTTCAGCGCGACGAACTTTTCCCCTGGCTGACCATTTCTCAGAACGTACTTTTGGGTACAAAGATAAAAAAGATGAAAGGACGGCGCGAATATGCCTATGCCCTGCTTGACAAGTACGGACTGGGAGATTTCAAAAACCGCTACCCGTCTCAGCTGTCAGGCGGCATGCGGCAAAGAGTCGCGCTGATACGTACTCTGGCGACCGCGCCCGAGCTTCTCCTTCTAGACGAGCCTTTCGGCGCTCTCGACTTTCAGACGAGGCTTCACGTTGTCGAAGACGTTCACTCGATCATAAAAAGCGAGAAAAAGACGGCTGTATTCGTAACTCACGATATATCTGAGGCAATTTCAATGTGCGACAGGATAATTATCCTTACCGCGCGTCCGGCAACGGTGAAAAAGGTCGTAGATCTTACTCCGATAAAGGAGCTTAAGCCTCTCGACCGCAGAGAATCGCCGCTCTTTCAGAAATATTTTGAAGACATCTGGAAAAACTTGCAGAACAAAAGAGGTTGACGCTTATGAAAAAAAATATGAATTGCTCTGCCGAGCATAAAAAATACCTTACCGCACAAAAGCACAAGAAGATCGCCGTTTCTGCAATGCGTTGGGGAGTGCTGATACTGATAATCGCGCTGTGGGAACTGCTTGCAAGGCTCAACGTTATAGACTCTTTCATAACCTCTTCCCCCAGTAGGATATGGGAGACCTTTATATCTCTATGCAAGGACGGTTCTCTGTTCACTCACGCAGGCGTAACTCTTTACGAAACCGTCGTCAGCTTTCTTCTTGCAACGGGACTCGGCACTCTTATAGCCATAGCTCTTTGGTGGTGCGACACGCTACGAAACGTGCTTGAACCTCACCTTGTCGTGCTCAACGCTCTGCCCAAAATTGCCCTCGGACCTATCATAATCATATGGGTAGGCGCAGGAACGGGCGCGATAATCGTGATGGCGCTTATGATTTCTCTAATAATCACGGTGCTCAGCACTCTGAGCGGCTTTATGGAAGTGGACAAAGGAAAGCTCACTCTTATGGACACGATGAACGCTACCAAACTTCAAAAGCTTTTCTACCTCGTCCTGCCGTCCAACGTGCCCACGATAATATCTGCGCTCAAAATCAACGTAGGTCTTTGCTGGGTCGGCACGATAATGGGCGAATACCTTGTATCGCGCGCAGGTCTGGGATATCTGATAATCTACGGCGGTCAGGTCTTTCAACTCGATCTTGTAATGACCAGCACCGTAGTACTGTGCGTTCTCGCGGCGCTTATGTACGCCTGCGTCGCACTGCTTGAAAAACTGGCTTATAAGAAATTCGGAAAAGCGTAAACAAAGAGCATTCGATACGCTTAAACACGCTTACAAGAAATAATATAAATACGACTGCAACCGCTATATGCGGAAAGATAAAACCGCCCTATACGGGCGGTAATTTTATGCCTTGCCCCGCTTTTTAATAACTGCATAATCAATTCTCCCTTTTACCGAAATCGCGGCAAAAGCCGCAAAAACCAAGGCGAACACTCCGCTCGCAACCGCCGCGATAAACGGATAGAACAAATTCACGGCATTTGCGAAATCCCAGCCGTATGAAGCCAGGGCAAGCAACAGAAGCACAGACGTTACCCCTGCCCTTGACGGAAAAACAGAATATATCGCGTCTCCGAGGCTCTTTGCCGCGCCTGCCAGAGTCGTAAGTATAGCTATACCCACCGCAAGCGCGCCTATTATCCCCATACCGTGAGCCTGGCAGAGCGAATATATCGGCATCTCTGCCATAGGATAATCGCTTGCCGCGCAATAGACGAACAAAGTCATAGCGCCCAGAACGACTGCGCACATAAGACCTATTTTTATAATGTCTTTTGTGTCTGCCTTCTCGCCGTCCTTGACTGCCAGGCAGCCGCCGAGCAGCATATTCATAGAAAGATAGTTTACGCTTTTAAGCGGATATAACGGCAACATCTCAACGGCTTTTGAACTCTTGAAAAACAAGACAGTGAGAAGTATGAAAAGAACGGGCACAAGCGCCAGATTTATCCGCCTTACCGCAGAAGCTCCCAGAGAACTGAGCCCGACGCAAGCAATTGCGATAAGAAACCCCGTTACCCTTGACGCGATCCCGTCTCCGAAAAGTTTCTGCATACCGCCTATCATCGTCGTCATTGTCAACAGCATACAGAATTCCACTACAAGAATAAACGCAATTTTAGCAACAGCGAAAATTTTGCCGCTGAGCACACCGCTTTTCTTAAGTCTTGCCGCAACCTTGCCGATGTAGAGAAATAGCATTGAGCAAAGCCCCATAGCTATACCCGTCAGCAAAGGTGCAAGATATCCTCCGTCTCCGAAAAACAGAATTATCTCTCTACCGGTAGCAAATCCCGCTCCCACGATAGCGCCGATAAAAACGCTGGCAACCTTAATCCTCTCAAGCCTTGTCATACCCAATTATATGTATAAAGTCTCAAGGATATAATATTATATGCATTCAATGTTTTATCTTCATTGCCTTTACTTACTTTATCTCTTCACTAAATTGTTGCGCAAATAACCTACACGGGTACGAAAATTTTATTTATTATCGTCTTATTCAAAGCAATAAAAAAGGACGGAAGCATTGACGCTTCCGTCCTTTCTTCAGAAATCGTTTACACTTCGAGCAGATGCTTTACGCCGTCTTTTGTCGAAACCTTGTAAAGCGTGATCTTATTGCCGAGGACCTGAACGACCTCCGCTCCTGCGCTCTCGGCGATATCGTTTGCTATTTCCTTAGCGGTATAATCGCAGTTCTTAAGCACGTTGATTTTTATAAGCTCGTGCGCCTGCAACTGTTCTGTTATCTGAATAACGACCTCGTCGGTCAAGCCGTTTTTGCCTATATGCGTAGTGGGCTGCATGGTCATAGCGATGCTTCTGAGTTTAGCTCTTTCTTTTGTTGTCATAAATCACTCCTGATATTCGAATTCTATATCGAGAATACGCACAATGTCGCCGTCCTGTATTCCCTTTTCTCTGAGAGCGTCGTAAACGCCCAGTTTCTGCAATCTGCTCTGGAAGTACTGGAAAGACTCGTAATCGCTCAGCACTACTATGCGCGCAAGATAGTTGACGAGACCGCCTGAAACCACATAAGCGCCGTCGTCTGCGATATCGATCTCATATCCGCCCTGTTCGTCTTCCTCAACGTATGTTGCCTCAAACGGAGTCGTCTTTGGCAAAGTCGGAAGTATGCGCGCGATCTCGGCAAGCAGATCTTTAAGACCGCTGTTTGTCGCCGCACTCACCCTGATGACCTTTTTGCCCGTCTTTTTCTCGAACTCGGTTATGTTGGTATCGTCTGTAAGCAGATCGCATTTATTAGCGCATATTATCTGCGGCAAAGAGCCCAGTTTTTCACTGTACTGAGAAAGCTCGTTGTTGATTTTAAGATAATCTTCGTAAGGGTCTCTGCCCTCGCTGCCTGAAATATCCACCACGTGAACGATAAGACGTACGCGTTCTATGTGGCGCAAAAATCTTGTACCGAGACCTGCGCCCTGCCATGCGCCCTCGATAAGTCCGGGGATATCCGCAACAACGAAACGCTGATCGTAATATTCAGCAACGCCAAGGTTGGGGTTGAGAGTCGTAAAATGGTAGTTTGCGATTTTAGGTCTTGCGCCCGAAACCACTGACAGAATTGTTGATTTTCCCACGTTGGGGAATCCTACGAGACCTACGTCCGCGATAGTCTTCAGTTCGAGAGTGAGTTCACGCTCTTTTGTCGTAACGCCTCTGTGGCTGAAATGCGGCGCGCGGCGCTGAGCGGTGGCAAATCTTGCATTGCCCTTGCCGCCTTTGCCGCCTTTTTCGCATACGAATTCACTGCCCGGATAAAACATATCCGCCAGTATCGTATTGGTCTTCTTATCCTTGATAATCGTACCGCAGGGCACTTTTATTATCATATCCTTACCGCTTTTTCCCGTGCAGTTCTTTGCGCCGCCCTTCGCGCCGTCTTCAGCGCGGAAATGCTTTGCGTAACGGAAGTCGATAAGCGTAGCCGAAGTGTCTTCGGCAACAAATATAACGTCGCCGCCTTTGCCTCCGTCGCCGCCGTCAGGTCCGCCGTTCGCCACATACTTTTCGGTATGGAAGGAAATTGCTCCGTCGCCGCCGTTGCCGGCTTTGACGAAAATTGTTGCTATATCGAGAAACATATTTTATTCTACTCCGAGTTGCTCAGCTATCGCCTTTGCAGCTTTTCTGCCCGCGCCCATCGCCAGAATGACGGTAGCCGCGCCTGTAACGGCGTCGCCGCCTGCGTAAATACCCTTAACATTGGTCATCATAGTCTCTTCGTTTACTATGATCGTACCCTTCTGCGAGAACTCAATGTCCTTGCAGGATTTACGGATAAGCGGATTGGGGCTTGTGCCGAGGGATACGATAACCTGATCCACGTCGATGACGTATTCGCTTCCTTCGACAGGTACGGGACGACGTCTGCCTGAAGCGTCGGGCTCGCCCAGTTCCATTCTTATACACTTGATACCGCACACCTTGCCGTCCTGTCCGAGGATCTCAACGGGGTTGGTAAGCAGCTTGAATTCTATGCCTTCCTCTTCGGCGTGCATTATCTCTTCGCCTCTTGCCGGCATCTCTTCGCGTCCGCGGCGATAGATTATGTAAACGTGCTCGCCGTTTATTCTCTTTGCCGTACGCGCCGCGTCCATTGCCACGTTGCCCGCGCCGATAACGGCGACCTTTTTACCGCAGTAAACGGGGGTGATAGCGTCTTCCTTATAAGCCTTCATCAGATTGACTCTGGTAAGGAATTCGTTGGCAGAACTTACTCCGTTGAGGTTTTCGCCGGGGATATTCATAAACTGAGGAAGTCCAGCGCCTGTACCGATAAATATAGCGTCGTATTCTTTCTGCAGTTCTTCGATCGTTATCGTCTTGCCGACCACGGTATTGAGTTTTATTTCAACGCCGAGAGCTATAAGTTTGTCTATCTCCTTTGCGACAACGTCGTCTTTGGGCAGTCTGAATTCGGGAATACCGTAAACAAGCACGCCGCCTGCTTTGTGGAACGCCTCGAATATGGTAACTTTCATACCGCGCATTGCGCAGTCAGCCGCACAGGTAAGACCGCTGGGTCCGCTTCCTATAACTGCAACTTTCTTGCCGTTTTCAGGCTTCTTTTCAGGCACTATGCCGCTCTTTAAAGCATAGTCGCCCACATATCTTTCTAGCGCGCCGATAGCAACGCTTCCGCCCAGTTTAGCCTTTCTTACGCAGAAATTCTCACACTGTTTTTCCTGAGGACAAACTCTGCCGCAGATTGCGGGAAGGAGCGTATCTTTGCTTATCTGAGCAACTGCGCCGTCCATATCGTTTTCTTTAAGACGCGCGATAAATGCAGGGATATCTATACCCACGGGGCAGCCCTTGCGGCAGGGAGCGGCTTTGCAGCCGAGGCATCTGTCCGCTTCGGCAAGCATGAGTTTTTCGTCAAAGCCGAGGCTGACCTCTTTAAAATTGCATATTCTCTCTTTGGGGTCCTGATGAATAGTCTTGTTTCTTTCGCTGTTATTCATAATCATTCACCTCTCAATTTGCACTTTCCTTCGTGCTCTCTGTAGAAACCTGAGCGGTTCATAGCTTCTGCAAAATCCACCTTGTGTCCGTCGAACTCGGGACCGTCAACGCAAGCGTACTTTGTCTTTCCGTCCACGGTAAGTCTGCAACCTCCGCACATACCCGTACCGTCTACCATAATGCTGTTCATGCTGACAATGGTATGAATGTTGTACTTACGCGTAAGTTCGCTTACGTTTCTCATCATGATCATAGGACCAACGACGAAAACGCAGTCTATCTTTTCTCCTCTGTCGATAAGTCCCTGCAGAACGGTGGTTACGAAGCCTTTCGTACCGAGAGAGCCGTCGTCGGTAGCGATCAGAAGTTCTTTGCTGTTTTCTCTGAACTCTTCAATGCTGAAAAGCAGTTCTTTGGTTCTCGCACCGATAATCGTAGTGCAGGGCTTGCCCTGCGCCTTACGCAGTTTAGCCTGCGGATATATTACCGCGCAACCTATACCGCCGCCCACGAGAACGACGTTTTCAAACTCAGACAAGTCGGTAGCATTGCCGAGAGGTCCGACCATATCGTGAATGAATTCGCCCTCTTTGAGCTTGCCCATCTTGTGAGTGCTGTATCCGACGTCCTGAACGAGCAATGTAACGGTGCCTGCCTCAGCGTCGTAATCGCAAATAGTGAAAGGTACTCTTTCACCTTCCTTGTCTACGCGCAGGATAATAAACTGACCGGGCTTACAATGCGTAGCGATCTCTTTCGCTTCGATAAGGTATTCCTTGACTCTCGGCGCAATGTCGACGATTCTCAGAATCTTATTCATAACAACCAACCTCCTGACATTATGTTATACTTTTTGCCGCTTTCCGTCATACGGCATGATTAAAATCAAAATTCTTACTTTGTTTCACGCGCGCGTAAAAGAATGCGCGTCAATATTATTTTCCGCTTATTTCTTCGAAATAATCGCAGAATTCGCAGATATTGCATTTATCGCATTCGGGAGAACGCGACTTACACGTATATCTGCCGTGATGTATCAGCAGATGATGCGCCTCTGTCCATCTGTTTTCAGGGATCGCCTGCATAAGCGCCTTCTCTGCCACTTCAGGCTTGTCCGTCTTTACGAAGCCTATCCTGTTGGCAAGTCTGAGCACGTGAGTATCAACAGCCATTGCCTGACCGCCGAAAGCGACCGCATAAACGACGTTGGCAGTCTTTCTGCCCACACCCGCAAGCGTAGTCAGTTCATCGACCGTAGACGGCACTTTTCCGCCGTAGCGTACAAGGATATCCGTTGCCGCCTTGACAATATTCGCCGCTTTGTTTTTATAAAAACCGCAAGAATATATCAGCCTTTCCAGCTCGTGGATATCTATGTTCGCAAAATCCTCAGGCGTATTGTACTTCTCAAACAAGGTCTTGGTAACTTCGTTGACCCTTTTATCCGTACACTGGGCGCTGAGTATGACTGCAACAAGCAGTTCGAACGGCGTTCTGAAATTGAGTTCGCAGACAGGCTGAGGATGAAGAATCAGCAGCCTGTCCAGGATCTCGTTTGCAACAAGTTTTTTATCCGTCATTATTTCATTACGACGTACTGTTCTCTTTCAGCGCCGACAGATACGTAAGTTATCGGGCAACCGACAGCCTTTTCAACGTACTTAATATAATCGTAAGCCGCCTTGGGCAGATCAGAAACCTTCTTGCAGCCTGAAATGTCGCACTTCCAGCCGTCGAGGTATTCGATTACGGGTTTAGCCTTGTCAAGACGTTCGCCTCTCGGGAACTCTGTGGTTATCTCACCGTCAACGTCATAAGCCACGCATACGGGGATTTTGTCAAGGTATGAAAGAACGTCAAGCTTGGTCAGAGCCAGCTCGTCCGCGCCCTGCATTTCAACGCCGTACTTTGAAGCCACAACGTCGAAAGGACCTACTCTGCGGGGTCTGCCCGTAGCCGCGCCGTATTCAGCGCCTGCCTTGCGCAGTTCTTCAGCTTCTTCTCCGAACAGTTCGACGGTGAAAGGACCTTCGCCTACGCAGGACGAATATGCCTTCATGATGCCGAACACGTTGTCGAGCTTATACTTGGGAATACCCGCGCCGATAGGAGCGTATGCCGCGATCGTGTTGGAAGAAGACGTATAAGGATTGATACCGAAGTCGATATCTCTGAGCGCGCCCAGCTGAGCTTCGAAAACTATTTTCTTGCCTGCCTTTACGCACTCGTCAAGGTACTTGCCTGTGTTGCAGACAAACGGCTTGAGCTGATCGCCGTAAGTCTTGAGCCAGTCCATAATATCCTCAACGTCAATTTTTGTGCTTCCGTAAGCTTTCTCTATGAACAGATTTTTCCATTCAACGATTGACTTGATACGCTTCTTGAGAGATTCGGGATAGAAAAGATCTCCCATAGTGATGATCTTCTTCAGGTACTTATCGCCGTAAACGGGAGCGATACCTCTTCTGGTAGAGCCGTATTTAGCGTCGCCCAGTCTGTCCTCTTCGAGACAGTCCTGTCTGACGTGATAAGGCATACAGATAACCGCTCTTTCGCTGATTTTGAGGTTTTCGGGAGTAATCTTTACGCCTGCGTCGGTCAGTCTTTTCATTTCACCGACGAGATGCTGCATGTCGATTACCATGCCGTTGCCCATAACGTTCACTACCTCGGGACGGAGTATGCCCGAAGGAATGAGGTTGAGGATGAATTTACCCAGGTGGTTAACGACGGTGTGACCGGCGTTGTTTCCGCCCTGATATCTTACGACAACGTCGTAATCGCTGGAGACAAGGTCAACCATTCTTCCCTTGCCTTCGTCGCCCCAGTTGATACCTACGATAGCTGTTAACATAATGTTATCTCCTTTTGCTTAGCAAAATTATTTCGTATATTATCCGGACTTTTTGCCGTCCTTTTTCTCTTGTTTTTTACCGCGCAGTTCCGCCCAGTATTCTTTGGTTTTCTGACCGAACTCGCGCATTTCTCTGACCAACCCGTTGAACGCGCCTATTTCCGCTCTCCAGAATATTATCATCGGGAAGACAGCAAGAAGAATAAACACGATATTTATCGTCATCTGCGTAGTAAGTCCCGAGATGGAAAGTATGTTGCGTATAAAGGACGAAGTGATCGCCGCTATATAAAGCACCAGACACATCGCAATCAAATACAGTCTTTCCTTCGTGTAAGGTATGCACACCCACATAAGCACGATGAAGGATACAAGGCTTGTAACGTAGAACGCCATTGTCGAGACCTGAGCGGACACGTCAATACCTACGTTGCGGTAAACAAGGCATATTATCGTAACCATAGTGGCGACCGTAAATCCCGCAGGCAAAGCCTTTTTGAACACCTTCCCCAGGAACGACCCTTTGACCTTTGCGTCGTTGGGTTCGATCGCCAGGAAGAAGGACGGCAGACCTACGAACAAGCCGCTTATCAGCGTGAGCTGTATAGGCTCGAACGGATAGTTCATCTGCAATATGATGAGAAGAAGCGTCAGCAGTATGCTGAACGAAGTCTTCACAAGGAAAAGCGAAGCCGCGCGCTCGATATTGTTAATAACGCGCCTGCCTTCCGCCACTACGCTCGGAAGCGCGGCAAAGTCACTGTCGAGAAGTACGAGCTGAGCGACGTTTCTGCTCGCCTCGCTACCTGAAGCCATAGCTATGGAACAGTCAGCTTCCTTAAGCGCCATAACGTCGTTTACGCCGTCTCCCGTCATGCCCACGGTGTGCCCTTTCGACTTGAGCGCGGTTACGAGAGTCTTTTTCTGCTTGGGTGTAACTCTTCCGAAAATAGTGTATTTATCGCAAGCGTCGTATATCTTTTCGTCCGTATCGAGTTCAGTCGCGTCGATGAACTTATCGGCATTCGCAAGTCCCGCGCGCTCCGCGACTTTGGATACGGTAAGCGGATTGTCGCCTGAAATGACTTTGAGATCAACGCCCTGCTTTGCGAAATAAGCGAGAGTGTCTTTTGCGTTTTCTCTTATCTTATCAGAGAGAACTATAAGCGCGATCGGCTTGAGTCTGTCTCTGTCAAGGTCGTCTTTAAGGGGCTGAGTAGTTCTCACGAGAACGAGAACGCGGAAGCCCTGCGCGCTGTATTCCTTCACGTCGTTTTCAACGAGAGAATATCTTTCTTTGAGTACGAACTCGGGCGCTCCTACTATAAACTTGCCCTGCGCGCCGAAGTCCGCCGCACTCCACTTTCTCGAAGACGAGAACGGCACCGTGCCGACCACCTCGTATTTTTCGTTGCTTCTGAAATACTGAGCAAATGCCTCGAATGTAGAGCCCTGAGCTCCGAGAGCAGAAACCATGTTCGCCATTATATCGTCCACGTTTCCGAACTTTGTGGAATAGATATGCGTCTTTTCCACCTGCATGCTGCCTTCGGTGATAGTACCCGTCTTGTCAAGGCACAGCATATCTACGCGCGCAAGAGTTTCAATGCTATAAAGATCCTGCACGAGAGTGCGTTTTCTCGCCAGTTTGATTACGCCGACGGCAAGCGCTATAGACGTAAGCATCACGAGACCTTCAGGGATCATACCTACTACCGAAGCAACCGTGCCCGTTACCGCTTCGTTGATCGTAGAAGTAGTTATCTTGTTGGTATAGAACATCAGAATACCCAGCGGGAAGATAGCTAGCGTAACTATTCTGATTATCCAGTTTATAGAGCGCATAAGCTCTGACTTGGGCTTTTTGAACTTCTTTGCCTCAGCCATCAGCTTTGACGTGAAGTTGTCTTCTCCGACTGCGGAAACGCGCGCTTTGCACTCTCCTGCCTGAACGAAACTGCCCGAATAGAGAAAATCCCCGTTCTGCTTGTGCACGTCGTCCTGTTCGCCGGTCAGAAGCGATTCGTTGACCTCGCACTGACCTTCCACGACAATGCTGTCTGAAGGGATCTGCATACCCTGCTTCAGGATCATTATGTCGTCTATGACGATATCCGAAATTTCGCATTGCACGACTTTGCCGCCTCTTACAAGATCTACGTGCGGAGCGGCGATAAGCGACATCTTTTCAAGAACTTTTTTACTCCTTATCTCCTGCACTACGCCAACTATGATATTGACGGTAACGACGCCGATAAACAGCATGTTCTTGAATTCGCCGAAAACGAATATAAGTGCCGCAAGTACGAAGTTGATAAAGTTGAACAGAGTAAGTACGTTGGATCTGAAAATTCCCAGATAAGACTTGGAGACCACATTGGGCTGAACGTTGTTCATTCCTCTGCCGAATCTCTCCTGAACCTGTTCTTCTGTAAGTCCCTGAGACGGATCGGGCTGAACTCTTTCAAGTTCTCCGGTATATTTAATTTTTTTATTTGACTTCTTTTTTATGTCTTTTTCAGGTGCGCTTTCAGCTATTACCGTCTGAGCGTCATTCTCGATTTCAGACGTTTCTGAAGCCGCGTTTTCCTGAGTATCGGCAACGGTCTGTGTTTCAGTAGCGCTTAAAACCTCAGCATTTACTGCTTCTTCCTCGACGATCTGCGTCTCCTGCTCTGATACAGCCTCTTTCGCTTTGCGCGGTCTGCGCGCTTTGACAGGCTTTGCTTCCTCTGCGCCGCTTTCTCCGACTACCGTTTCTGCGACATCGGCAACAACGACAGCCGCGTCTTCAGACTTTTTCTTTGCACGCGTCTTTTTGCTGACGACAGGTTTTTCTTCAAGCTGTTTTTCTTCGACAGGCTGAGTCTTTTCAGCAATTTCTTTTTCAGCAGGCAAAGCTACGCCCCTTTCCTTAAACTGTCTGGGCGCTCCGCCTGAACTTCTCGTCCTTTTCGCCTTAACCTCGCGTGTAGCCGAAACCGCCCCAGAGCTTTTCTCCACGGCTGTGTTTTCTTTGCTTTCAGAAGCCTTGCCGACTGTCGCGGGAGCATCTTTTTTCAACTCTTTTGCGACGTCTTCAGCGGCAAATTCTTTCTTTGTCTTTCTAGAGGTTGCCATACATTAAATAATATAACATTTTTATATTATTAAGTCAATAAATTATTGTCTTTCCTCTCCTCTTTTACTCTCAGCTTAAAATGCGCCTTTTATGCCGTCTTTTCGATGCAAAACAAAAAGCCGCCGCACGCAACTATGCGGCGACGGCTAGATCGTCAATATAACTTATCAAAGCTCTTTATTGAACTCTGTCCTGCGCTTTGTAGCTCTTATAAATTCCTCTTCGAGCGCGGCTTTATCGTCGTTTTCAAGCGCTTTTTTTATTATGTCCAGGTATTTTTCAAACTCTCTTATCGACGACAAAAGATTATCCTTGTTGCCGAGAAAAAGTTCAGACCACAGCTTTTCGTTGATATTTGCGATTCTGGTAAGATCGCGGTAACTGTCTCCCACAAAGCGCGGCGTATCGAACTGTCTGTCGTCGCTGTTTACCAGCGCGACCGCGATAGCGTGCGGAAGCTGTGATACGAACGAAATTATCTTGTCATGCTCTTCGGGCGTCAGCCTCATAACGTTTCTGAAGCCCATTTCCCTTGCAAGTCTTTCGATCGTATCGAGAGAACTCTTTTTGTTGCGCTTTGACGGCGTTATGATAAAGTTTGCGCCTTTAAAAACCTTGTCGTCCGCGTAATCGATGCCCTTTTTCTCTCTTCCTGCCATAGGATGCGCGAATACGAAGTCGGCATACTCAGGCAGAATACTTTCTATTCTTTGAGTAAAATGCGACTTTATACCCGCAACGTCGGTAATTACCGCGCCGTCCTTAAGCAGACCGCTTATCTTTTTTAACTCGCCTTCCACCTGCTTGGGATAAAGCGCTATGACCACGATATCAGAAATGGGGATAAAAGCTTCTGCCGTGGTCGCCGCGTCGTCAACTATGCCTCGCTCTACAGCTTTCTTTACGGTCTCAGCGTCGCAATCCGCGCCGTAAACCGTGTAGCCGAGTTTTTTAAGCGCGGTAGCGTATGAGCCGCCTATAACGCCCAGACCGATTACCGTTATTTTTTCTTTTGCCGCCATTACTTTATATCCTCGTATTTTCCGCTCTCGATCATTTTGACTGCCATAACGTAACCGTCAAAGCCTTTGCCGCATATCTGAGCTTTACATACGGGAGCGGTAACGGAAACGTGTCTGAATTCTTCTCTCTTGTCGATAGCTGAAATATGCACTTCGACAACGGGCAGCATTATCGCCTTTATAGCGTCGCGGATAGCATAGCTGTAATGAGTGTGCGCGCCGGGATTTATCACTACTCCGTCGTATTTTTCAAAGTAGCATTTATGCAGACAATCGACTATGTCTCCCTCATGATTGCTTTGAAAAAAACTCAGCTCCGTGTTGGTTTCTGCGTAGTTTTCAGTTATATATGCGCAAAGGTCGTCAAGCGTGCCGTCGCCGTAAACGTTTCTTTCTCGTATACCCAGCATATTCATGTTCACGCCGTTTATAACCATTATCTTCATAACTTTATTCTCCCTTTTCTATAATGCCGAGGAGTTTTTTCAGTCCCTCTTCCTCGTTGCCGTCATTGTCAAGCACAGCCTGAGCGCTGGCATAGTATCTGCTCTTTCTCGCCGCATATATAGCGCGCAGTCTTTCCGCGCCGTCCGCAAGAAGAGGTCTTCCTGCGCAATCTGCGGATTTTATTATCTTGTTTATGTTTCTTCTTACAAATACCGTAGCTCCTGAAAGAAGTAAAACGTCAGCGTTCTTTATCCTCTTTATACAGCCGCCGCCTGTCGCTATGACCATTCCTTTTCCGAGAGAAAGTTCGTAAAGAGCGCGGCTTTCAGCGTCTCTGAAAACGTTTTCTCCCTCTTTGAAAAGTTCAGGGATAGTCTTACCCTCGCGTTTTACTATATATTCGTCCATATCGACTAATTCTCTGTTCAGAGCTTTTGCAAGTTCTCTTCCGAGAGTGCTCTTTCCGCACGACATTATGCCTGTAAGATAGATATTCAGTCCGCCTTTCAGCGCTTCTTTGAAAGATAGTTTTCTGAATATCTCCGCCGTTGCCGCCGTGTCTACTCTCTCGTCTCTCCATATACTCTGAGATTTCATTGCCTGAGCAACAAGCATATACAGACCGCCCGCAAGCCTCTTGCCAAGCTTTGCGCCTGTTTTAAGAAACTCGGTATACATCGGATTGTATACTATATCCGCAAGCGCGGCAAACTGCGAGATAACGTTTTCGCCCACAGGGCTTACTCCCTCTTTAGGATACATTCCGACAGGCGTGCAGTTTACGAGAAGATATCCTTTTTCTCCTTTATCGCACTCACTGTTTAAAGTAGCGTAATCTATCTTTCTTACGCCTTCTTCGCGCACGTTTTCAGGATTTCTGCTTACTACGGTAACTTTTGCGCCCAGCTCTTTGAGAGCGTGCACTATAGACTTTGCCGCGCCGCCGAAGCCGAGCACGGTCGCCTTTTTACCTGCCGCGCTTATGCCTCGAGAAGTGAGCATCGATACAAAACCGTAAGGGTCGCTGTTGTAACCCTCAAGCCTGTCCCCGTTCTTTTTTACAGTGTTCACCGCACCTATATTGCGAGCTTCGTCAGACACGTAATCAAGGTTTTTCATAACGTCGGTCTTGTAAGGAATGGTAACGTTAACGCCGTCGTAGCTCAAAAGAAAATCACGGCATGAGCCTATATCCTCTCTTGCTATCTCCTTTACGTCATAGACGCCCTTTTCGCCCTTTATACCGAAGAAAAGATTGTGTATCTGCGGAGAGCGCGTATGCGCCAGCTTTTCTCCTATAACGCAAAACCTGTTGTCCACTATTCCTCCTGCGGCGCGCTCTTAACGTATTCGCCGAGCAATTTAAAATCTATCGTAGACTTTTCAACATAATACAACGCCTGGATCATATCCTTGCTGTTGCAGTTGCCCTCGAGATCTACGACAAAGTAGTAACTGCCCGGATTGTTCTTAAGCGGACGCGACTCTATTTTTACCATATTTATGCCGTAGCGCGAGAAGAATCTGAGCACCTTGTAAAGCGCGCCCGACTCGTTATTAAGAGTAAAGCTCACGCTGACTTTATCCGCGTCTGTATCTGAAAGCGTTTTTGAAATTACTATAAATCTGGTAAAATTCTCTTTGTCGCTGTTTATGCCTTTTGCCAGCACTTCAAGCCCGTATATCTTCACCGCAGACTCCCCTGCAACAGCGGCAAGAGACTTGTCTCCTTTCTCGGCGACCATTTCAGCCGCAAGCGCGGTGTTTGCGTAAGATATAAGATTAAATCCGCCCTTCGCCAGATATTCGTGCGCCTGCCCGAGAGCTTCCGCCTTTGAATAAACCGTCTTGACGTCGCTGACTTTCGCGCCTTTCACTCCGAGAAGACAATGATTTATCCTTATCCATTTTTCGCCGACTATAAAGCAATTGTACTTGCCCAGAAGATCGTAAACTTCGACGACAGAGCCTACTGAAGAATTTTCAAGCGGAACTACGCCGTAATCTATCTCTCCGCTGTCGATTGCCTTGAACACGTCCTCGAAAGCGGGATAAGCAGAAAGGTTTTCCTGAGAGCCGAAAAACTCTTCAGCCGCCTGATTGGAATAGCTCCCTCTCGTACCCTGATAACCGACTTTCGCGCTTTTTTCAAACGGTTTTCTCTCTCTTTTTATCTCTTCTACGGGATTTGTCTTGAGCTGAACTTCTTTGCTGAGGTCCATTACCGCCGTCATAAAATCCCTGGCTTCGTTTGAATACTCCTTATTTTCAAGGCGCGAAACGGCAAGATCGAGCACTTCTTTTTCTCTTCCGCTCTGAAGAACCGTCGCACCCGCCGCGCGTTTATATTCGGCGACTTGTTTTGCAACGTTCATTCTGCGCTCGAAAAGAGGTATCATCTCATCGTCTATAGCGTCGATTTCTTTTCTCAATTCCTTTATGTCTTTCATCTCATTCTCCGACAAACTGATATATCGCTAGAGCCGCAACCGCTTCTATAACGGAAAGCGCACGCACCACAATGCAGGGGTCGTGTCTGCCCTTGAGCGACAGCTTTACGTTTTCGCCCGTAGCAACGTTTACGGTATCCTGCTCTTTGAATATCGAAGCCGTCGGCTTGACCGCAACGTTGAACACAACGGGCATACCCGTTGTTATTCCGCCGAGAACGCCGCCGTTGTTGTTGGTACGGGTATTTATCCTGCCGTTTTCGTCAAAATACCAGCTGTCGTTCACGACGCTTCCTCTTTCTTCAGTCATCGCATAGCCGCTGCCGAACTCAACTCCCTTGACCGCAGGCACGGAGAAAAGAAGAGATGAAAGCACGCTTTCTATGCTGTCGAACATCGGGTCTCCCAGCCCTGCCTTAATGCCCGTAACGGCGCATTCTATAACGCCGCCCACGCTGTCGCCGTCTGCTCTCGCCTCTGCGATAACGCGTCTTATTTCCTCATCTTTGCTCTTATCGAGAAGAGGAAGAACAGCTCCTCTGAGCGCGTTTATTTCTTCGGCAGTGATGCTCACGCCGAATTTTTTATCTTTCACCTTGCCTATCGAAGATATATGAGAAACCACTTCAATGCCCTTAGCCTCAAGCAGCTGCTTTGCGACAGCTCCAGCAAAGACAATAGGCGCGGTAAGTCTTCCGCTGCTCGCTCCTCCGCCTCTGTAATCGTTGTTGCCATCGTACTTCACGCGATAACCGTAATCAGCGTGAGAAGGTCTCATTATATCCTTAAGCTGAGCATAGTCAGAAGATTTCGTATTCGTGTTTCTTATAACAGCGCATATCGGAGTTCCTTCGGCAACGCCGTCCATCACTCCGCACAATATCTCGAATTCGTCTCCTTCCTTTCTGGGAGTTGAAAACTCTCCACCGTTGGGCGCGCGTCTTGCCATCTCGGATTTAATAAAATCCAGATCGAGTTTTACGCCTGCGGGAACGCCGTCAAGAACAACGCCTATCCCTGCGCTGTGCGATTCTCCGAACACAGTCATTTTAAGTTTGTTTCCCCAGGTTGCGCTCATTGTACATTTCCTCCCAGTGCAATGTATCTTTCAAGAAAATCTGGATACGACTTTGCTATGCAGGCGAAGTCGTCGATTATTATAGGCTTTTCGCAGCGCGTCGCGGCGATAGCGAGAGTCATAGCTATTCTGTGGTCGTTGAAAGAGCTGACGTTTACGCCGCCCTTAAAGCTCTCCACACCGTTAAAGACAAGGTCGTCTCCGTCTCTTTCAACATCCGCGCCTATTGCCGAAAGCTGAGTATAAACCGCTTCCAGCCTGTCGCATTCTTTTATCTTGAGTCTTGTAAGTCCCGTAAGTCTCGTCCTGCCCTTCCTCAAAGCGCACGCGACTGAAAACACGGGTATAATGTCGGGACAGTCTTCTCCGTCGAATACCAGATCACCGTCCCCTTGCAGTTTTTCAATAAAATCCCTGATGACCTTATCGCCCTGAGAGCTGTTTTCATTCAGACCCTCAACGCGTATTTCAGAGCCGATCGCGTTGGCTACGAGAAAGAACGCCGCCTGAGACCAGTCTCCCTCTACTTCTGCGTTTACGGGCGAATATTGCTGTCCGCCTTTTATGTCGAAACGGCTTTTTCCGTCAAACGCAACTTCAACGCCTGAAGATTTCAGCGCCTGCAAAGTAAGGTCTATATATCCCTTTGAATAAAGCGGCGTGGTGATCTCGACAACGCTGTCGCCGTCCGCTAGCGGAAGCGCGAAAAGAAGTCCGCTTATAAACTGAGAGCTGACGTCTCCTCTTACTCTGTAAACTCCTGAAGGCAACGCGCCTTTTACAGTTATGTCGAGAGTGCCTTTTGCCGCGCTTTCGTCATTGTAATAAAGTCCTGCGTCCTTCCACAGCTGCTCGAATACGGTCATGGGTCTTGCGCCCAGCTTCCCTCTGCCGCTGAAATGCGTAAAACCTTTATTGAGCGCCGCGCATACGGGCAGGCACATTCTCAGAGTCGAGCCGCTCTCGTTGCAGAACGCTTCGGCATGAGTATTCACACCGTTTGAGCCGATGACTTCCACAACGTCCGCGTTTTCGTTTATCTCCGCTCCTGCGGCACGCATAACGCCGATAGTCGCCTTGATATCCTCGCTGTATTCAAGCCCTCTTATCCTGCTTTTTCCGTGCGCAAGCGAAGCGCATATGACAGCTCTGTGCGCTAAACTCTTTGACGGCGGAACTTTGACCGTGCCGCGAAGTACAGAATCGGAAAAAGTCAGATTTTTCATATCACTTAAAAAACTCCGCGGTCGTAGGATAAAGATAGCTTTCTCCTATCTCTTTGAGGAGCACCGCGACGAGTTTGTCTCCCAGATTTTTCTTGTCGTTGACAACGCCTTTCACCACTTCTGAAGCGGGAGCACTGTCTTCTACGGGCAGTCCGTACATAACGGCAACGCGCGCGATCTCGTCTGCCGCGCCTTTTGCCGTAAGCCCTTTTTCTTCCGCAATTTTCGTTATCGCATACATACCCACGGAGACTGCCATTCCGTGAGAGAGTTTTTCAAAATCGTAAAACTTTTCAAGAGCGTGTCCGTAAGTGTGCCCGAAGTTGAGGAGCATTCTCTCCCCTTTGTCCTTTTCGTCCTTTTCAACCACTTCGCGCTTGATGTCGCAACAGCGGTAAATAACGTCGTCTATCACGGGGAGAAGCCCTTTCTTTCCTCCGCAATCCGCTAATGTCTTGAAAAGATTTTTGTCCTTTATGCAACCGTACTTTATGACTTCTGCCATGCCGTCCGTAAAGAATTCTTCACTGAGCGAACTTAAAGCGTTTACGTCTATAAGCACCTGCTCAGGTTGCCAGAACGCCCCGACTAAGTTTTTGCCTTCAGTCAGATCCACAGCGACTTTACCGCCTATACTGCTGTCCACCTGAGCAAGCAATGACGTGGGGATCTGAATAAAATCTATGCCGCGAAGATATGTCGCCGCGACAAAACCCGTAAGGTCGCCGATAACGCCGCCGCCGAGAGCGACAAGCGCGTCTTTTCTTGTGATCTTCTGCTGTAAAAGCTTTGCGTAAATCTGAGGAAGAGTATTGAAAGACTTTGTCTTTTCTCCGTGCGGAAGCACGATAAGGCTGACTCTATATCCCGCTTTTTCAAGCGAAGAAACGACGCCGTCCGCATAAAGCTTAGCCACGTTGTCGTCTGTAACGACGGCAAGCCTTCTGCCTTCTCTCTTTACGTATTTTCCGACGTCGGACAGAAGACCGCGCTCAAAGACTATGTCATAACTGTTTTTCCCGAGATTTACGTGAAGAGTGCGCATTTCAGACCTCTCTGCCCACTACCTGAGCTATCTGTCTTATCTGACCTACGAGATCGTCGAAGACGTTGGGCTTTATTGACTGATTGCCGTCGCACAATGCGTGCGCAGGGTCGTTGTGAACTTCGATTATAAGTCCGTCCGCGCCCACTGCAACAGCCGCTCTTGCAAGAGGCTCGACCATCCACCACTTACCCGTAGCGTGAGACGGGTCTACGACTATCGGCAGATGCGACAACTGTTTTACCGCAACTATAGCGCTGAGGTCGAGAGTGTTTCTGGTATAGTTTTCAAAAGTTCTGATACCTCTTTCGCAGAGAATTATCTGCTCGTTGCCGCCTGCCATTATGTATTCTGCAGACATGAGCCACTCCTCTATCGTTGCGCTGAGACCGCGCTTGAGAAGAATGGGTTTTCTTGTCTGACCGAGAAGGCGGAGGAGATCGAAGTTCTGCATATTTCTTGCGCCGACCTGGATAACGTCAACGTCGCGGACGAATCTGTCAATATCGAACGGAGACATTATCTCCGTAACTATCGGCAGTCCCGTAACCTCTCTCGCTTCTTTGAGCAGTTCGAGCCCCTGATATTTGAGTCCCTGGAAAGCGTAAGGCGAAGTACGCGGTTTGAACGCGCCTCCGCGCAGGAAGTTTGCGCCCGACTGCTTTACGGCTTTTGCAACTTCCACGATCTGCGCTTCGCTTTCGACAGAACACGGTCCTGCCATAAGCGCAAGTTGCTTTCCTCCCACCTTAGTACCATTTACGTCAACGATTGTGGGCTGAGGATGAAACATCTTGTTTGCCTTTTTGAAAGGCTCGGCAACGTGCATAACTTTTTCAACGTTATGGTTTGCCTCTATCTGCGTCGGGTCGATCTTACTCGTATCGCCGACAAGTCCGAGTATTATGAGATCCTGACCGAAAACGGGATTGACCTGAACGCCGTAGCCTGTGATTTTGTCAATAAGACTGTCAACCTCGTTTTTGGGGGTATTCGGTTTGAGAATAACTATCATAGTAGTACCTCTGAAAAATATTTCCTTAATATTTTACAACAACGCGCGTAAATAATCAAGAATACGGATAAATTTCTTGTCGTTTTTTGCCGCAGAAAAAACTGTAAAATACGGTTTTTCATAAGATAATCCGCATACGTTTCCCTGAAGCCGACAAATAAAACAAAAACGCCCATAAACACGGCTTTAAACCGCGTTATAAGCTGCAAACCTCTTTTTTATGTCCGAAAAACATAAAAAACGGGGCGCGCTGAAAACCGCCTTCGCCCCGTAAAATCCTGAAACGCAATGTATATTACGCTTTGAGCATCTTGTTTATCGCACTGATAAGCGCGCTGACAGACGCCGCGATAATGTCGTTGTGGATACCTACGCCCCATATCTTCTTGTCGCCGCTCTCGATGCAGACGTAAGCGACTGCCTGAGATTTCGACGTCGTGGTGAGCGCGTGTTCGTGATATTCTGCGATAGTGTAATCCTGCGTAACGATATTTCTGAGCGCGTTGTTGACCGCGTCCAGTCTGCCGTTGCCGATGCCGGAAAGTTCCTGTATCTTGCCGTCATACTCGACGGTAACGACTGTGTGTATATCGCCCTTCTGCTGATAGTGATGCTCGAACAGTTTGATAGGCTCGACGATGTTGACATAATTCTTTTCGAATATATCCATTACCTCGTCAGGCTTAAGCTCTTTGTGAGCGTGATCGCTGACGGACTTTACGAGATATCCGAAAGATTCTCTCATATTCTGCGGCAGAACGAAACCGTAAGCATTTTCAAGCAGATAAGCGACGCCGCCCTTTCCCGACTGGCTGTTTATGCGGATAACGTCCGCTTCGTAAACTCTGCCCACGTCGTGCGGGTCGATGGGAAGATAAGGCACGTTCCACACGTCAAGTTTGTTTGCCTTGCGGTAATTCATGCCCTTGGCTATAGCGTCCTGATGAGAACCGCTGAATGCCGCAAAGACAAGTCTTCCGCTGTACGGCTGACGCTCGTTGACATGCATGCCGGTAGCCTTTTCGTACGCTTCGCATACCGCAGGCATATCCGAAAAATCAAGCTTCGGGTCAATGCCCTGCATATACATATTCATCGCAATTGTAACGATATCCGCGTTGCCCGTACGTTCGCCGTTGCCGAAAAGCGTGCCCTCTATTCTGTCCGCGCCGGCAAGGAGTCCCAACTCGCTGTCTGCGACTGCGCAGCCTCTGTCATTGTGCGGATGCAGAGAAATAAGCACGTTTTCTCTGTCGTGCAGATTCTTTGACATAAATTCTATCTGCTGAGCGTAGACGTGAGGAGAGCTCATCTCAACCGTTGCGGGAAGATTTATGATAACCTTTCTGTCAGACGTGGGCTTCCAGACATCTATAACGGCGTTGCAGATCTCAAGCGCGAATTCAGGTTCAGTGCCAGTAAAGCTTTCCGGCGAATATTCGAATAAGAAATTGCCCTCAGTCTTTTCTGCATAGTCAAGAAGAAGCTTTGCACCCGTAACGGCGATCTCGACAATTTTGTCCTTGGGCTTTTTGAACACCTGCTCTCTCTGCGCCACAGAGGTGGAGTTGTAGAGGTGAACGATAGCTCTCTTAGCGCCTTTGAGCGCCTCGAAAGTCTTAGCAATAATGTGTTCTCTCGACTGAGTAAGCACCTGAATGGTTACGTCGTCGGGGATAAGATTTTTTTCTATAAGAGCGCGGAGAAACTCGTATTCTGTCTCGCTTGCGGCAGGAAAACCCACCTCGATTTCCTTAAAACCTATCTTGCAAAGGAAAGTGAAAAATTCCAGCTTCTGGTCAAGGCTCATAGGTACGACGAGCGCCTGGTTTCCGTCGCGCAAATCAACGCTGCACCACACGGGAGCTTTTTCGACGCGTTCTTTTTTGACCCAGTCGTTGCACTCCACGGGCGGCATAAAGTAACCTTTGCGGTACTTTTCAAAATTTTTCATATACCCTCCGTAAAAAAATACAGCCGTCGTCTTTAAGAGACGAAGGCTGCGTTTCGTGGTACCACTCTTATTCAACTTCTCCCCGCCCTCAGGCTACGGCGCTCAAAGCGACTTCAAAGGGAAAAATCCTCTTTCCGCTGTAACGGGCTCTCCCGGCAAGGCTGACTATTCACCCTGCGGACTCCGAGGCGAGTTCGTCTGTCGTAGCGTCCGCTTTTCACCTGCCGCGGCTCTCTGTGCGCCCGATAAGGACTAATATTCCTCTTCTTTGTCCTGAAAATATTTGATTGTTACTATCATATTTTATTTTTTCGTTTATGTCAAGCGTTTTTTCTTACTAGTACCGGTATCTGCTCAGACTGACGCAAAACATATCTGCAAATGTCTAAGTATTTCGACCGCCTCAACGCGGCTTTACTGCCTTAAAGCGCAATCTTACATAATCGGCTGTCCAACCCGAAGGCGACAGCAGTTTGTTTGCGCATCTTTCCTGCGCTGCTAATGCGCAATCTCTTCTGTCCTTTTCATTCAATGCCGACAATTCGTATGCGGCAAACATTTCTATCCAATCAGCTATTCCGTCCTGTCCGCAAAGAGGCGTGGGTCTGTCAAAACGGACAATATATTTTACCTCGAAACCGCACTCTTTCAAAAGATCGCCGTATTCTTTTTCGTCAGGAAAAAAGAATGCGTGCCTGTATTCTCCGCCTCTCCTCATTATCTCGTCTTTCAACGCGGAATGGATAATTTCGGCATTGCCTTTTCCGCCCATTTCAGCGACAAATTCTCCGCCTCTTTTCAACGCTTTGCAGACGTTTACGAGCGCGGTTTTCTGCTTTTCCGAATCTATCCAATGCAGAACAGCGTTGGAGAACACTGCATCATAAGGATTTTCGGTAGAAAATCCCGTTATGTCTTCCCTGAAAAATCTGATTTTCGGGAAAAGCCTTTTCGCTTCATCAAGCTGAGATTCGGAAGCGTCCATTCCTTCGGCGTCGTAACCGAGAGATCTCAGATACGCCGTCAGCTCTCCTCTTCCGCACCCGAGATCGAGCACACGCGCTCCTTTGCCTGCGCTCAGAAGAGAAACCAGCCCTTTTCCGTATTCTCCGACAAAAGAAAACTTTTTGCCGTATTCATCAGTTTTCCAATCAATATTCATAATATGTCTTTCAATGATTTACCGCTACTTTTCAGAGTGTCATCAGAGCGTCGAGCAGACTATCCATCGCAACGTCGGCAACGTCGGCAGTCGTATTCAGGTGCCTGTAAAGTTCTCTGTACTTGAATATCTCGTGAATATCAGACGTGTCGAAAAGCCTTGCCAAAGCTTTGTAATACGCCGCACCCACCTTGTTTTCAAGGCTCTTGACTTTTATCGCCTCGTCTCTTGCAATGCTCTTATGCTTTTCCATATTGGTAACCGCTTTCGTGATATGGTGAGCGATATCGAGAAGTATTGCAACCATCTTGACCATATCTTCGTTGGGGTTGACCTTAAAAAGCCTTGTTTCGTCCACAGTCGTTTTTGCATAATCGAGTATTTCGTCAAGCTGACGGGACAAGTCGAAAATATCGTTGCGCTCCATAGGCGTGATAAAAGTCTTATTGAGTTCGTCAATAAGAATGCGTCTTACCATATCCCCTTCGTCTTCAATAGAAATCACGTTGTCGCCGAATTTTTCGTCGCAGGTCGTACAGTAATCGTAAAGCGCCTGCATACCGCGCACCATAGCGTCGCACTGTTTAGCGAGCAGTTCAAAAAAATCAGTTTTTTTCTTGAATAATGCCATATATTCCTCCCTATTTCACCCTACGAATATCAGTTTGAGAATAAAACCTACCAGCGCCCCGACGCACGCCGCAACGGGAAAAGTGAGAATCCAGCTTGAGAAAATCTTTTTTGCTCTTCCCCAGCGTACCGCGCTGACCCTTTCTGCAATACCGACTCCGATAATGCTTGAAGAAACCACCTGTCCCGTGCTTATCGGAATGCCTGTAAACGAACAGGTAAGCGCAACGGCCTCGGTAGCCACCTGAGCGGTAAAGGACTGCAAAGTACCCACTCTGTAAATCTTTTTGCCCACGGCATAAATCAGCCTGTATCCGCCGAAAACTATGCCCATCATGATAGCGACAGAGATAAGCGCGACTATAAGAAATGAAAACTCGTAAGTCTCCACATCTGCGCCATTGCAGACCGCAAGCGTAAGCAGATAAATACCCATCGTTTTCTGAACGTTGTTTATTGATATCGACGTACTCATTATAATGACGTTGACAACCTGCGCCGCCTTGAAATACTTCTTTACGCTTCTGTCGAGATATACGCAGACTTCCCTGAACAGCTTATCCAGCAAAAAACCTGCCGTCATACAGATAAGCGGAGTAAGAAACACCATAAGTATGACCTTAAGTCCGACCGCAGTCCAGTTCACGCTTTCAAAACCGAAGCAGACTATCGCCGCGCCGACAAGACCGCCGAGAAGAGTGTGAGAAGTACTGTTGGGAACAGACACAAGCACGCATATCACCGACCAAAGCAACGCTGCGATCATCGTGGACAACATAAAGACAAAACCGAGTTTTACGTCAACGTGTTCAAGCGTTTCGCTGTAAACGAGACTTCCCACAGTTCTCGCAACGCTGTCGCTTTTCAGAAAATAACATATCACTATCGGAGCAATAAGCATAACTGCGCCTGAAATGATGAGTGCATACCTTGGCTTTATCGCACGCGTAGCCACGCAGGTAGCAACTGCGCTTGCGCCGTCAGAAAAACCCATATAAAATGTGTATAGCATGGCAAACACCATAACTACGATTATGTACGCATTCATCTTCTGCCCTATTGACCTTGCTTTTTCTTTTTCCTGATTAAATTATACAGTATTTAGAATACGTATTCAATACTCAAAATTGCGTTCAGGCGTAAATATATTATATTATATTGCCGCAGAGTATCGATTACAATGAAAAATAATAATTATTTTATGGACAATACGGCTATGGTTTCTCGGTCAATTTCCGTCAGACTTTTTATTATATTGCACAATGCGTTACTCAATACTAATTATTAATAATTGATAATAATTTATAATAATGATATTGTTTTTATTGCATCGTCTTGAAAAAATATCAAAATACTTGTTTTAAATATTGATTATTTCTTTCAGGACAGTATATTTCGGCACAATTCGTTCTTTTTTCCGCTGTAAATGTCATGCAATACAAATAAGTTTTTATAGTTATTTTCAGACATTATGACATCTTTATAATCAATTAATTGAGCATTATGTCCATTGACGCGCCATTCAGCTATAATACGGTTTAAACAGTTGAACGTAAAAAGAAAATAACGTTATCCTACTATCAGCTTCATAATATTCAAGCAAATAAGGTCGAATTTCAAATGCATATAGCTTTCTGAAACCGCAGCAATCAAATAATAAACCGCCCTGCTTCGTAATAAAAACCAAACAGTTGCAAGACAAATTATTTCAAGCAATAAAAAATCCCCCGCTTAACGCGGGGGCAAACACCTTAATATTTATTATCCTCTTATACCTTCGTTCTGCGGAATGTCAGGAAGGCTTGCAAAGCCTTTCTTGAGATCGTCGTCAGTAGGAATAAAGTCCATCATTGTTTTGTCATTATAAGCCTTGTATGCGCTCATATCGAAATAGCCTGTGCCTGTCAGACCGAACAGTATCTTTTTATGTTCGCCCGTCTCTTTGCACTTAAGCGCCTCCTCAACCGCAACTCTGATTGCGTGAGAAGATTCGGGAGCAGGAAGAATGCCTTCGCATTTTGCAAACATTTCAGCCGTTTCAAACACCTTGGTCTGCTCAACGCTTCTTGCTGTAAGATATCCGTCATGATAAAGCTTGCTGAGTATCGGACTCATGCCGTGATAGCGCAGTCCTCCCGCATGGTTGGGAGACGGAAGGAATCCGCTGCCCAGCGTATACATTCTTGCAAGAGGGGTCGTCTTTCCCGTATCGCAGAAATCGTAAGCATAAACGCCTCTGGTGAGTGAAGGACAGCTTGCAGGTTCGACTGCGATGAACTGTGTATTGTTCTTTCCTTCTATTTTGTCAGCCATAAACGGAGCTATAAGTCCGCCAAGGTTTGATCCGCCGCCGGCGCAACCGATTACGATATCAGGCGTAACGCCGTACTTGTCGAGAGCCGCTTTCGCCTCAAGTCCGATAACGCTCTGATGAAGCATAACGTGATCTAGCACGCTGCCGAGAACGTATCTGCAATTAGGGGTGGTAGTAGCTACTTCTATAGCTTCTGATATAGCGCAGCCGAGAGAGCCGCCGGTATTGGGATGTTCCTTAAGAATTGCTCTGCCGACCTTTGTCGTTTCGGACGGAGAAGGAATAACCTGAGCGCCGTAAGTGCGCATGACTTCTTTTCGGTAAGGCTTCTGCTCACTCGAGACCTTTACCATATACACTTTGAGGTCAATGCCGTAGAACGCGCAAGCCATTGAAAGCGCCGTACCCCATTGTCCCGCACCGGTTTCTGTAGTCAACGAAGTGATACCCTGCTGCTTAGCGTAATATGCCTGAGCTACCGCGCTGTTGAGCTTATGAGAGCCCGACGTATTGTTACCCTCAAACTTATAATATATTTCTGCGGGAGTGCCCAGAGCCTTTTCAAGTTCATAAGCTCTGACAAGCGGCGCAGGTCTGTACATCTTATAAAAATCTCTTATTCCATCAGGAATGTCGATGTATTTGTCCGTGCAGTTAAGTTCCTGATCTATAACCTCGTCGCAGAATACGGGGCGCAGATCTTCTTTAGTGCAGGGCTTCAGCGTTGCAGGATTGAGAAACGGGTCATGTTGCTCTTTCATAAACGCTTTAAGGTTGAGCCATTTTTTGGGAATTTCTTCCTCAGGCAGATATATTTTATAAGGTATTTTGGTCTTTTCCATTTTTGATTCTCCTGTAAATTTACGTGTTGCGGCGACTTGAGCCGTGCGCCTTAAAGGCATTTGCGGAAAGCTATAAAAAAAATCGTTCGGCATAAAAAATGTCAAACGAGTATGCTACCGCGACGCCATCGCGTAAAATATGCTGAGTTCATAACATTCTTCTCCTTCTTTTCTGATCTTGTCTATTCTTTAATCTGACCAGCATATCCACTAGGATTTGCTCGGTTTATGATATTATTTTACATTACAAATATAGCGTTGTCAACGCATTTTTACAAATAAATACGCGTTTTTCAGTTTTTCGTATAATAACGGGTCATCAATACCAATTGTATGTCAGAAAGCTCGATTTCGTAAGTGATATTGCCGTCCTCGTCAGGGTCTGAAGGCGTAACTTCCCAGAAATTCCCGTCATTGTAACTTCCCGTGCCAAGATCCTGACCGTTGAATTTAAGATATATATTGTTGAAAAATTCAGATATTCTATAGAACGCGCCTTTTGACATCCAGAATTTGAATGCATTGTTTGATTCTTTTAAAATCGGGCTTTCGTTTATTTTTTTGTTGTATTCGTCATATTTTTCAGGATCGAGCAATTCAGCAACGCTCAACATTCTGTCGGAATAATTCATCATTGCCGCATATCTCAAAAGCTCGTTGTCGCTGTTGATAAGCACGTATGTTGCAACGAGATTGGCGTCTTCTTCACGCATTATCCCCATAGAGTGCGCCATTTCGTGCGCTGTCGTGAATATTCTGTCGTATACTGGTGCCTGAGCGTTGACGTTCGCCTCTCCTATAGGAGTAAACGTTATTCCTATAAGAGACAATTCGCTCATCAGCGGAGACGCGATCATACCCTTTGCCTTGGGTATATACACGTCATAATAAGGATCGTCAAGCTTGCGGTATTCTTCAGCGATAAGCTCTGACAATTCTGTTACGGAATAGTCACATACGGGATCCCCGTTTTCATCCCTTTCAAGCGAATAAGCGATATCCAGAAAATCCGTCATAAAATTGTCTATCGCTTCAAGCTGTTCTTCCTGTGTGAGATCTCCGTTCTGATAAATATTAAGCGGCGGTTTCTCTCTGTTGTAAGCAAACGACGTGTCCAGCATATATATAGAAACCACGCAGACAACGGTTGCGACAAGAGTGGTAAACGAACATATTCCGCGTGAAAACTGTTTCCTGGAGAGCGCAACGATCGCTTTTATTATAAGTCCCAAAGCAGCTAAAACCGCGATAAGCACGAGAATTTCAAAAAGAGAAAACGGAAGTGCAGAAGAAAGTCTGCCGAGAGAATTCGTAAAGGCGAACGTAACGGTTCTGGTCGCATTTTCACTCAGCTCAGTATTCTGAGAAAGCACGACAACAGTTATAATAAGAATAACCGCCAGAAGCGCGATAACTCCGTTGAAAACCATTCTGCGTGCGTACTTATTCATTTTCCCTCCGCATTTAGCTGTTGAGTGTGATAGCGAATTATATTATTTTTCTTGACTATTGTTGCCGTCGTTCAGATCTTTGCCGCTTCTTTCGCTTTCAGTTCCGCTGCCCGGCTGAGTACTTGCGTCCTGAGGAGCGTCATCAGACTTTTTCTCGTCCCCGAAACCATCAAAGACGTCTCCGCCGTCGTCAATCTTTTCGATATGCGGAAAGGACTCGGTTTCAGACTTGCCTGAATTGCGCCTGTTTCCCTTAACGTATCTGGTTACCACTCTGCGCAGATTGACGAACACGAATCTGTACAGCGGATCGTAAACACAGAAACATACAAGACCTGCCAGCATAAGAAGCGGAAGAGTCCATTTAAACCCGAAAAGCGTTATATCCGCAATGACAACTTTCATAAGCATCAGACAGCCGTAGAAAGTCGCCGCGAAAAAGCCCAGCTTGACAATAGTTATTATGACAATTTTCAGCCACTTTGGCAGTTTTACCTTGGGATAGAAAACAAAATCAAGCAGATAAGCTATTATTGCATAAGGTCCGTAAAACATTATAAACGGCAAAGCCTTGATATTTACCGCAAAAAAGCCGATTAGACCTGCCGCAACGTATGAAAAAATCGCTCCGCCGACAGATTTCTGAGTAAGCGGAAGCGATATTGCCAGCGCGGCGACCACACTGATCGCTATGCTGAGAGTGGATATAAACGCCTGCGCGACGACCGCGATAACCGCGATCGCGCACGAGACTGACGCTATAGCTATCTTATAGCTGCGTCTCATATCAGCAACAGGGAATAAGATCCCCGCCCATCATTTCACAGCAGCAGTCGCAGCATATAAGCGTTGAGCAGGTATTGCAACATGCAGTTGTATTGTCCTGCCCCACGTCCGTCTGTTGCGGACGCGCATAACCGCCTCTCTGCTGACCGTAAGGGTTAGCGTTCTGCTGTTCCTGTCCCGCAGTGCCCGCGTTTGCATTGTACAGCATAGACGTGAGCTTTGCGTGGCTCTTCTTGTATTTTTCGTTATTAGGGTCAAGCGTCAGCGCGATTTCAAGCTGTTTTTTGCTTTCTACGTGCCAATTGCGCTTGAAATAGATTATAGCCTGAACGTAATGCCATTCAGCGTCGCGGCTCTCTGCCATATCCAGCTTTTCCTGAGCCTCGTCCAGTTTGCCCTGTTTTATCAGCTCTTCGACCGCTGCCAGCTTTGTGCCGCTTTCGGCAACAGAAATGCGGCTCTGCAGATCGTCCATACAGTCAGCGTAAGCCCTGTCGAGTTCTCCCAGCGCACGACTAGCCTGCGCCCCCTCTTCACCTTCGCGGAAACGCAGTTCTTCGTATTTGCGCCTGAGCGTGCGGTATGCGTTTTCCACCTGCTCCTGAGTAGCGTCGTTTTTAAGTCCCAGAACTAAATACGGGTCTTTTGCTTGCACTTATCCGTCCTCCTTAAAATTCTGTCGGTCTGCTCTCTGAGACCGTACCATACGATATTTGTTATAACGCCTTCGTAGCTTTTGAGTTTTACGCTGTCGAATGCGTTCATTATTTCTTTATAGCAGCAATTGAGAATAAATGCCGCTTCTTCGCCCTTGTCCTTCACAAAGGTCTCTCTGTCTTTATATTCGTAGTTTATCAGAAAGGCATTAAATTCTTTCTTTTTTGCGTCCTCGTCAGCGTCGTCGAAAGCGTCCGCAAAATAAACCCATCTGCCAAGATTGTACATCAGCGTGCCCGCCGCGTCGCTGTAATCCTCTCCAGCGAGAAGTTTAGTCAGATCTTTGAGCACTGTTGCAAACTGATGAGCTATAAGATCGACGTTTTCACACCTTTCGGCTTCAAGCCTGTTCAGCTCGGTAAATCCCTGTCTTATGATCTCTGCGGCCTCAGGACTTCTCTTGCAGGCTTTCTTGTAATGGCGTTTAATAACCAGTGAATCCGCCAGTTTCTTGCCCGCGCTGTTGTCGTCCGCGACGTCGTCCACCGCCTTGAAGTGCGCCAGGATAGTATTTGCGTCTACGACTTTTTCCATAAGCGGATTTGACTTTATTACCGATTTTTTCCTGACGGGATTAAGTATGCAGACTTCGTTGCTTATCTCGGTAGTCGTTCCCGTAAGCGCGTGAATGAACACGCTGAAAAAAGTCATATCGTAGTTGGTCGTCAGTCTCATCAGCTGCCCGCAGCGCTTGCCTATAGACTTGCACAGTCCGCAATAAAAAGCGCGGTACAAAGTGAAGTCCTTAATGAACATATTGGGCTTGTCGGGAATGACGTAACCGAACATTACAGCACGAATCCTATCTTTTCTTTTACTTCTTTGAGAGTTTTTTCAGCTATTGCCGCGGCTCTCTCAGCTCCGTCCTTCGCTACTTTGAGAAGGTATGCTTCATCGCTTCTTATACTGTCAAAGCGTTCTCTGAACGGACGCAGCATTTCAACGACAGCGTCTGCTGTAGCCAGTTTAAGATGACCGTACATCTTGCCTTCAAACTCTTTTACAAGGCTGTCCATATCCTGCTTTCTCGCAATCGAAAGAATTGTGAGCAAGTTGGATACGCCCGGCTTATTCTCAGGGTCGTATATTATCTCGCTGCCGCTGTCTGTAACCGCTTTCTTTATCTTAGAAATAATGTCTTTTTCTGCGTCCAGAACTCCTATTACCGCATTCGGGTTGGGGTCTGATTTGCTCATCTTGGCAAGCGGATTCTGAAGACTTGCGATCTTTGCGCCGAACTTCTTAACTCTTGCTTCAGGCACAACGAACGTATCTCCGTAGATATTGTTGAATCTCAGCGCGATATCTCTTGCTATCTCGAGGTGCTGACGCTGGTCTATACCGACGGGCACGCAGTTGGTCTTGAATAGAAGAATATCCGCCGCCATAAGCACGGGATAATCCATAAGTCCCATATTTATGTTGTCGGCATGTTTTTCAGACTTTTCCTTGAACTGTGTCATTCTGTTCATCTCGCCGACGTAAGTATAGCAGTTCAGAAGCCACGAAAGCTCGCTGTGCTCATGAACGTGCGACTGGAAATAAACAATATTCTTTTTCTCGTCTATGCCTGCCGCAAGCAGAAGCGCGAACATATCCAAAGAGTTTTTGCGCAGTACCGCGGGGTCCTGTCTTACGGTTATGGTGTGGAGATCGGCAACTTCGAATATACAAAAATTGCCCTCTTCGTTCTGAATTTCGCTCCATTCGTTTACAGCGCCTATGTAGTTGCCGAGAGTCATGATGCCCGTAGGTTGAATGCCGCTGTAAATAACCTTTTGTTTCATTTTATTACCCCTGTAAAAAAGATATTTGCATTATTATAACACAAATATAACTGCATAGCAAAGATTTTATACTTTAATTGGGGGATTTTCCTGACCTTTGCCCTATTTTTAGACAATCTTACATCAATATTGTTAAATCCGCATTAAAAAGCTGAGTTTTCAGCAAAAATAAGCCTTTAAGACAAAATACCCTCTTTACAGCAGAATTTGTTTTTTGTATAATTGAATTATGGAAGATTTTAAAAGCATCATTTTTGAAAAAGAAGCAAAATTTTTCAGTCCTTACGCCTGCCGTTCTGACAAGAGCAAAGGAAGAGTCAGAGAAGAAAAGCCATGCCCTTTGCGCACCGATTTTATGCGCGACCGCGACCGCATCGTGCACAGCAAGTCGTTCAGGCGTTTAAAGCATAAGACGCAGGTATTCATATCCCCTGAAGGCGATCATTACCGCACGAGGCTCACTCATACGCTTGAAGTAGCGCAGATAGGAAGGACTATAGCTCGCGCTCTCAACCTGAACGAAGACCTTATCGAAGCGATAGCCCTCGGACACGACCTCGGACATACTCCCTTCGGACACGCAGGCGAAAGCGTGCTTGACAAACTGATAAAAGGCGGCTTTTCACACAACGAGCAAAGTCTGAGAATAGTAGAATTCCTTGAAAACGACGGCAAAGGTCTCAATCTGACTTTTGAGGTAAAAGACGGAATAGTAAATCACAAATTCAGCGGAAAGCCCGCCACTCTCGAAGGCGAGATAATCAAATACGCGGACAGATTTGCTTACATAAACCACGATATAGAAGATGCTATATGCGCGGGAGTTCTCAAAGAAGACGACCTGCCCAAAGACTGTACCGAGCTTCTCGGACACACCAAAAGCGCAAGAATAAACAGCCTTATCCTCGACATCGTAAACAACAGCTACGGTAAACCTTACGTAAAGCAATCTCCCGACTTTGAAGCCATGCACCTTAAACTGCACAAGTTTATGTTCGCAAGCGTATACACCAACCCTGTGGCCAAAGCTGAAGAAAAGAAAACGTTGTCTCTTATAGAACTTCTCTTCAACCACTATATGACTTATCCTGAAGAGCTTCCTGAATTCTACCGCACTCTTCTTGAAAACACCCCGAGAGACCGCGTTGTAGGCGATTATATCGCCAGCTTTACGGACAGATATGCGGTACGTACATTCCACGAGATTTTCACCCCGAAAGGCTGGAACGTATAAATCCGATTCTTTTAATCTAAACAATGCAATATCAACAAAACGAACACGGGCGCAGAAAAAAATCTGCACCCGTGTTTTTCGAATCTGAATTATTGATACATTATTTTTTACATCTGCTATACATCTGCCATCGTATCCGCAATACGTTTAAAAAACTGAAGTCGCTCTGATATTTTGCATTTTAAATCAAATAATAATTATCTGAATTAAATATAAACGCCGCCCTTACGGACGGCGCGATTTTCGTTTAATCAAACTAAATTGATCAGTTTATCTGAGTAACCCAGCCGAATTCGTCAGCGTATCTTTCCTGCTGAATACCGGTTATCTTGTCGTAAAGGAACGCGGTGATCTCACCCATCTTGCCGCCGTTCACGACCATATCTTTGCCCTTATAGCCGATTACGCCGACAGGAGAAATAACAGCGGCAGTGCCAGTACCGAAGCATTCTTTGAGAGTGCCGTCTTCATAAGCCTTGACGACTTCTTCAATGGAAATTCTTCTTTCGCTGGCTTTATATCCGTATTTCTTGAGAACTTCGAGACAGCTCTTTCTGGTGATACCGGGAAGAATACTTCCTACCAGCTGAGGAGTTACGACCTCGTCGCCGATAACGAAGAATATGTTCATACTGCCTACTTCTTCAACGTACTTATGCTCTTTGCCGTCAAGCCACAGAGCCTGATCGTAACCGAGAGCGTTCGCCTTCTCTCCGCCGAGGAGCGAGCAAGCGTAGTTGCCTGAGCATTTAGCTTCGCCCGTACCGCCGATAAACGCTCTTACGAGAGTGTCTTCGACAAGGATCTTGGTGGGCTCGAGACCGTGAGCGTAATATGAACCTACAGGAGAAAGGATGATGCAGAACACATACTTTTTGCTTGCGTGAACGCCGAGAACTTCTTCGTTTGCAAACATAAACGGACGTATGTAAAGCGCTGTGCCGGGCTTGGTGGGAATCCATTCGCTTTCAAGCTTAAGGAGTTCGAAAAGCGCAGGCTTGACAACGTTTGCGTCAAACTGAGGCATGCACATTCTCTTTGCAGAGTTGTTCATTCTTACAAAGTTGTCGTCGATACGGAAAACCGTAATCTTGCCTTCTTCGTTCTTATACGCTTTAGCGCCCTCGAAAATGCTCTGCGCGTAATGCAGCACGTTGGTCGCAGGAGCCATAGGGAAAGAAGCGTAAGGCACTATCTCAGGCTCATTCCAGGCGCCGTTTTCGTATTCCATAACCAGCATATGGTCTGTAAAATACTTCCCGAAGCCGAGCTTGGAAAAGTCGGGTTTTTGCTTCAAAACTTGAGATTTGGTTATCTTCATAAAACACACCCCGTTTATTGTTTTCTTATTTGTCAAAACCGAAAAATCCTTCGCCCGTGTAATTTATCCGAGCTTTTCCCGAGGAAATATCGGTCAGTTTTTCTGTCAGTTCTTCTGCCTTGTCTTCTGCGACGGCAAAAGATATAACCACTTTATCGCCGTATTCTGTCGCTGTTATCTGAGCGGTCTTTGACACTTCGTCTGAAAGCCTGCGGAAATCCGAATAATCGCATTCCGCCTCATAGTATTTAGCGAAGTCAAACTCTGCGACATCGACATTGTCCAGAGCTTCAGAAACGCTTCTCGAATACGCGCTTACCAGTCCGCCCGCCCCCAGCTTTATACCGCCGAAATAGCGCGTAACGACTGCAAGTATCATTCTGAAATTGCGTTTTTTCAACACTTCCAGCATCGGCATTCCCGCTGTGCCCTGCGGCTCTCCGTCGTCAGAAAAGCGTTGCTCTGTATTAGCCCTGTTGGACACGAACGCGTAGCAGTTGTGCGTAGCGTCCGAATACTTTTTTGATATCTTCTTTATCTCTTCGAAAGCATGCTCTGCGCTTTCAACGGGCATAAGCGTTGTGATAAAACGCGATTTGTTTATCACGATCTCATGTTCGCTTGCGCCCTTAACGCAGTAGTAGCTGTCTTTCATTGAGCTATGACCCTGACGTGAACTTTCTTACCTTTGTGCAGAATAAAGCCTTCGGCAAGTTTTTCGTCGCTTACCGCATAATCGAAACCGTCAACCTTTTCTTCGTCGACTTTTACGCCGCCGCCGGATATAAGGTTTCTCGCTTCGCTCTTAGATTTGCATACGCCTACAGCGCACATGATGTCGATAATGTTGTTTACGCCTTTTGCAACGCTGACTTCAGGCATATCATCGCCCTGTCCGCCGAATGCCGCTCTCGCCTGAGCCTGAGCTTTTTCAGCTTCTTCCTTGCCGTGAACTATTGCCGTAACCTCATATGCAAGTCTTTCTTTTGCCGCATTGATGCGCTCGTCGCGGTATTTGCAAAGCTCGGCGATCTCGTCGAGATCAACGTAAGTGAGCAGTTTAAGACACTTTTCTACGTCAGCGTCAGCAGTGTTTCTCCAGTACTGATAGAAATCGTAAGGAGAAGTCTTTGCAGGATCGAGCCATACCGCGCCTGCCTGCGTCTTGCCCATCTTCTTGCCTTCGCTTGTCGTAAGGAGCTGGAAGGTCATTGCGAATGCGGGAGCGCCCTCTTTTCTTCTGATAAGGTCTGCGCCAGCAAGAATGTTGGACCACTGGTCGTCGCCGCCGCATTCAAGTTTGCAACCGTAATGCTTGTACAGATACAGGAAGTCGTAAGCCTGCATGAGCATATAGCTGAATTCAAGGAAAGAAAGACCCTTTTCCATACGCGTCTTGAAGCATTCAGCGGTAAGCATCTTGTTTACCGAGAAGTTTGCGCCTATCTCTCTCATGAATCCGAGAAAATTCAGATTGTCAAGCCAATCTGCATTGTTGACCATTATAGCTGCGTTCTCGCCCTCGAAAGAGAAAAACCTTGACATCTGCTTTTTGAAACATTCGCAGTTGTGGTTGATCGTCTCGACGGTCATCATCTTGCGCATATCCGTTCTGCCTGAAGGGTCGCCGATCTTGCCCGTGCCGCCGCCGATAAGGACGATGGGCTTATGACCAGCCTTCTGCATATGGCTCATTGCCATAAGCGCAAGGAAATGTCCTACGTGCAGACTGTCCGCCGTGGGGTCGAATCCTATATAAAACGGTACGCTCTCCTTGCCGAGCATTTCGTAAAGCTCGTCCTCAAAAACCACTTGTTTGATAAAACCTCTGGCTCTCAGCGTGTCCATTATGTTCGTGCCGTTCATATTTGTCTCCTTTATAAAAATTATACGTTTTCAATAATTATACCACCCTTTTCCTGCGTTGTAAAACGATATTTCTGTTTTTTGCTCAATAAATACGCGGTTTTTCAGCAAAAATCCGCCTTCTGAATAGTTTTGATAAAAACGCACACTTTAACAGCAAGAGAGGTGCTCAATCATGAAAAGAAACAACAACTATCTCCTTATCCTTGCGGTCCTGCTTATCATCGTCGCGGCAATCACTCTATGGGGTTGCGACAACGGAGAAACCGCATATACTAACTATACGCCCGAGGACTTCATAGCCCTTGACAACTTTTCTCTCAAGACCAATATTAAACCCGACGACGTAATGCTTTATGTTAAATCGGACGGAACGATCAAGTATTCGTCAACGCACGTCGGAGAAGGTTATACAAACACTGTATATTACGTACTGGGAAACAACGACAACAGAGAATTCAGTGAAGGCGTATGGAAAGACATTGAAGACGCTGACGCAGAACGATACGTCGATTCGATAGAAAACGCCTGCGGACTCATTTACAATAAACTGGACCCTACGCAGTTTGAAGAAGTCGAAGGCAAAAAACTCATATTTTCAGTAAAGCCCGAAATCTTTTTCAAACAGGCATACAGACAGATTTATCAGAACTACTTCGGCACTGAATACGACGAAGAAGTTTTTTCCGCGGACTTTGAAGAAAACGCTCCTTCGCTTTTCGGCGACATGAAGAATTATTCCGTAACTCTTGACTGCTCCAAGTCAGACAGAATGGTTCTCTCTATCGTGAACAAGGACGAAAAAAGCAGCGACGTTTACGAATACTACTCTATAGGCACAACCGTGATCGTCCTGCCTGAATGACGAAGAACGGATTTCCGTTCTTCCCCTGCTCTGCAACTTACATATCTGATTGCGTTTTTATTAAGGTCGCATGCGCGCGCGGACGAATAAATCTGCGCGCATACAATTTTTTGCGTATGCACTCATTTTTCTTTGATATTTTTTTCACTATATGATATAATCCAATCAATGCAAGAAAATTTTAAGGAGGATTTTCCTAATGGAATATTCACGTGAAGTTCTGAATATGTGCAAAGTTGCCAAAGGCGCGAATCACGGTCCGGCTCCTATTCCCGAAGAAGCAAAATGGGTTCAGGCGAAAGAGATCAAGGATATCAGCGGTTTCACCCACGGCGTAGGCTGGTGCGCTCCTCAGCAGGGTGCCTGCAAGCTTTCACTCAACGTTAAAAACGGCGTCATCGAAGAAGCTCTCGTAGAGACTCTCGGTTGCTCTGGTATGACCCACTCCGCTGCTATGGCAGCTGAAATCCTGCCCGGCAAGACCATTCTCGAAGCGCTCAATACAGACCTTGTCTGCGACGCTATCAACACCGCTATGAGAGAGCTCTTCCTGCAGATCGTTTACGGTCGTACTCAGTCCGCTTTCTCCGAAAACGGTCTCAGCATCGGCAGCGGTCTCGAAGACCTCGGCAAGGGTCTCCGTTCTCAGGTTGGCACTATGTACAGCACCAACGCTAAGGGCGTTCGTTATCTCGAAATGGCTGAAGGTTACGTTACCCACATCGGTCTCGACGCTGACAACCAGGTTATCGGCTACGAGTTCGTCAACCTCGGCAAGATGATGGAAGATATCAAGAACGGTATGGACGCCAACGAGGCTGTTAAGAAACATACGAAGAGCTACGGCAGATATAAAGAAGCGGTCAAAGTTATCGACCCGCGCAAAGAATAAGGAGGTTTCAACTTATGGCAGTTACGTTTGAAAGTTATGAAAGAAGAATAGATAAAATCAACAAGTGCCTCGCCGAGTATGGCATCAAGGACCTCGAAGACGCGAGAAAAATCTGCCTCGACAAGGGCATCGACGTTGAAAGCATCGTAAAAGGCATTCAGCCTATCGCATTTGAAAACGCAGTATGGGCTTACACCGTAGGCTGTGCTGTCGCTCTCAAGAAGAACTGCAAGAAAGCCAGCGACGCAGCTGAAGCTATCGGTATCGGTCTGCAGAGCTTCTGCATCCCCGGCTCAGTTGCCGATCAGCGTAAAGTAGGTCTCGGACACGGCAATCTGGCTGCTATGCTTCTCAGAGAACAGACCAAGTGCTTCGCTTTCCTCGCAGGTCACGAATCCTTCGCTGCAGCTGAAGGCGCTATCGGTATCGCTCGTACCGCAAACACCGTAAGAAAAGAGCCTCTTCAGGTTATCCTCAACGGTCTCGGTAAGGACGCTGCTCAGATCATCAGCCGTATCAACGGTTTCACATATGTTCAGACAAAGCTCGACTACTACACCGGCGAACTCAAGATCGTCAACACCACTGCTTACAGCAACGGCGAACGCAGCAAGGTAAGAGTTTACGGCGCTGACGACGTTGTAGAAGGCGTTGAGATCATGAAGCACGAGAAGGTTGACGTTTCCATCACCGGCAACTCCACCAACCCGACCAGATTCCAGCACCCCGTTGCAGGCACTTACAAGAAGTGGTGCGTTGAAAACGGCAAGAAGTACTTCTCCGTTGCAAGCGGCGGCGGTACAGGTCGTACTCTCCACCCGGACAACATGGCTGCAGGTCCTGCAAGCTACGGCATGACCGACACTATGGGTCGTATGCACAGCGACGCTCAGTTCGCAGGTTCTTCTTCAGTTCCCGCACACGTAGAGATGATGGGTCTTATCGGTATGGGCAACAACCCGATGGTAGGCGCTTCTGTTGCTTGCGCGGTTGCTGTCGAGAAGGCACTTGCATAAGTTTAGTAAGAGGCACCAAAATCACAACGCTCAATCAAAAGCCACTCGTCTTGATGGGTGGCTTTTTTATATACGCTGTGATTTGTGTTTCCCCTTACTTTATCCCCTCCGACAAAAAGTTTCGCCATTGCTCAACTTTTTGCAAAGTACTTTTCACAAAAAGCGTCGTTTTTGTGAAAAGAAAATAAATTTTAAAAGCAATGCTATATTTTGATTTTTTGTAAATCTGTCAGCTTATAAATTAATAATACGGCTTTCGCTTCGCGTAGCAAAGCGCACCAAAATCACAATGCTCAATCAAAAGCCACTCGTCTTGTCGGGTGGCTTTTTCATATACGCTGTGATTAGTGTTTCCCCTTACTTTATCCCCTCCGACAAAAAGTTTCGCCTCTGCTCAACTTTTTGCAAGGTCTTTTCGCAAAAACCATTGTTTTTGTGAAAAGAAAACTATTTGGAGATTTGTTAATATTTTTATTTAAAGGTTTTTGATTTAAAGATATTATTTTGCGCTTATCCTGTTTCTATTTTACTTCAAGAATTTTCTTGTTCATTCTCTTATAGAGTCCTTTAAAGCGATTTAAAATGACCGTATTCACAACGGTCTTTCGCTTAAACAAAATAGCTTTATAAAATCAAGTAAATACAAACGTCAACACGACAGCCGCAACGGACAGTATTGCAAACAGAGGTACGAGCAGACAGAAATACCAATGCTTTGTCTTATGTCTGCAAATAAGCATACCTACCAGTCCTCCGACTCCTCCGAGGAACAGACTGCAGAGAAGAAGCGCCGCTTCAGGTATTCTCCACTTTCCTTTTTTCGCCTTGGATTTATCAGCGGCGAACATTATAAAAGTTATCAACGTCATAGCGGCAAAAGCCGCTACGACTACGGTTTCAAATATATTCATTTTAGTACGAAAGTCATTGTTGCCGGATTATGATCGCTGTATAAGAAATCGTTGTCAATATTCACAACCTCTTTTACCTCGATATTTGACGACACGATAAAGCCGTCAAGAACTACCGTATAGTTTACACCCTTTTCGTAAGGAATGTCGGTACTGCGGCAAGTGGGTGCATTCTGTGCCGCAACGAACGAATAACCCGTAATAAGGTCGTCGCTTGAAAGCGTATAGACCCATTCGGGACGGTATTGCTGAGATTCAAACATTCCGTCACTGTGCGCGATATCGTGATTGAAATCGCCGCCGACGATAACGTAATTCCCCTTTTTCTGTTCTTCTTCAAGGAATGTATTGAGCACCTCGAGCTGCTGACGTCTTACAGTTCCGCCCTTATCGTAAGCAGACATATGACTGTTTGCAATGACCAGCTCTTTGCCGTTTTCAAGCGCGTAACGGGTAACCACAAAGCATCTGTCCAGATCGAAATACTTGGTTATATCGGTCGCCAGAGGATATTGTCTGCGCAAAGCTGAATCCATCTTATATTTACTGTAAGTAACAAGCGCGGTAAGGCTCTTTCCGTGCGGATCGGTGATAGGATAGAACAAATAAGCACTGTCGTAACATATGCCGTAATTGTGCGACTTATCCTTTCCGAAAGTTGAATTGAAGATATCGTATTGATTGATATGATAACTGCGCGTTGAGTTCAGATCCACTTCCTGAAGAAGCACGAAGTCGTAATCTCCTTCAGCGATCAACTCTGCAGAGCCGTTGGTGTTTTCAAGTACCACTTCTTTGCTTGCAGCCTTACTGTTTTTACCTGTAACCTCTGTGCCGTCTCTCATTCTTCCGCTGTCCATAAAGAATGAAAATTCGTGATTGTATGCGCCGAATCCCACATTATAGGTTGCAATCGAATATTCAGTATTGAGCTGTACGCCTTCAGACTGATTATTTTCAATTTCCACAACGGTATTGTCAGGGATTCTTTCGTAAGTAAGTCCTACATAACAGACATAGCTCATAACAACGATAAGAGCAACGGCGATCAACGCAAGAATGACGCATGCCGTAACAGCAACAAATTTTCCCATAATAACCTCACTACAACAAATTAAAGCTGAACAAAATAGTTCCATATATACACCATTATAAAGCAAGCAGAAAGATAAGTCAATACTCACAAAACGAAGCCTCCGCTTATGCAGAGGCTTCTGATAAAGATTTGAAAATGCTTTTAAACTATATATTAAATCACTTTGACTCCGAGCTGTTTTCGTCAACGCTGTCTGAGTTTTCAGTCTCATCTTTAACAGCCAGTTCGTCAGCAGAACTGCCTTCAACCGTTTCTCCGACCTCGACAGGCTGCCCGCTTTCCTGCTTTTCGTCGACTTCGCCGTAAGCGATTTTAGCTGCAGCGATATCCTCTTCACTGCCCATATTTCTTACTTCGTTCTTGATTTTGGGCAGGACTGCGTTGGCAATGATACCAACTATGGTTGCTACGAATACGCCTGACAAGTTCATGCTCACCTTTTCGTCGAATTTAATGGTAATGCCGCCGTTTACAACTATACCGATACCTATAACAAGAATAAGCGCAACAACAATGATATTGCGGAACTTAGTCATATCGACCTTGGAAGCCGCAAGAGTACGCAGACCTATAGCGGATATCATACCGTAAAGGATGATTTCAATGCCGCCGCGCACGGGAACGGGAATTGTCTGCAGGAAGCCGCCGAACTTGCCGAAGAAGCCGAGGAAAATCGCAAAGCAAGCTGTCCATCTGAGGATCTTGGGATTGTAGTTTCCGGTAGTTGCAAGAACGCCCGTATTTTCACTGTAAGTAGTGTTGCAAGGTCCTCCGAGGAAACCTGCAAGGAGCGTTGCAGCACCGTCGCCGAGAAGGGTGCGGTGGAGTCCGGGATCTTTGAAGAAGTCCTTGCCTACTACCGCGCCGTTTGTCGTAATATCTCCGATGTGTTCCATAAAAGGCACAATTGCGACAATAGCGATTGAAAGCACTGCGCCCCAGTCTTTAAAGCTGGGCAGACTGAAGAACTGAATGCCGTTGGCGTCCTTTGAGACGTAAGGAATGTTGAACCAGTGAGCATTCACTATACCGCTGAAATCCATTTTTACTACACCGCAGAAATGCAGGATAACGCAAAGAACGTATCCGCACACAATACCGATGAGTATAGGTATAATGTTAAATATCTTTAAAACTTTATTCTTTTTAAACTGAACTACGTTGAACAGGATTACGACTGCAGCCGTAAATGCCGCAATTATCCAGCTGAGCCATGTGGGAGCAAAACCTGCAGAGCTTGCGCCGCTGGCGTCGTTGATACCGGAGCTTGCAAGACTCAGACCTATAAGAATGATAACAGGTCCTGTAACTACGGGCGGGAAAACCTTTTTGATCCTTTCCGCACCGAGGAAATATGCGCACAATGCGAACAAGAAGTACAGCAGACCTGCGAACATTATACCTGCCTGCGCGATCTGAACTCCCTCCTGAGTGGGCACTCCGTCCGGACCGAGAGTGTACATTGCAACGCACGATATAAACATAAAGCTTGAGCCGAGGAATACCGGCACTTTACCCTTCGTGACGAGGTGGAACAGCAATGTTCCCAGACCCGCGGTAACCAGAGCTACCGAAACGTTCAGACCTGTAAGAAGAGGTACGAGAATAGTTGCTCCGAACATTGCAAACAAGTGCTGGACGGCAAGCAGATACTCTTTGCCGTTTTCAAGCCTGATTGCATTCCACGCCTTAACGAAGACGTTGGATTTTGTCTTTTCCTGCATAAAAGCCTCCTTATAAAAAAATCACAACCCTAAGGCTGTGATAAAACTCAGATAAAAAATGAAAAGGAAAAAGACGCGACGCATGCGTTGCAATAAATTACGTTTTTAACCATAGTAAACCCGTACATAAATAAGCCTTCTTCCGTATCCGTTTTCATAATACTATCATATTTTCAAGCGCTGTGTCAACATTAGCGGAAAACATTTAAAAATTTGTGCGTGCGTCTGATCGGATTTTCAAGATAAATATAAAATAAAAATATCCGCCTCGCAAGGCGGATATATCTGTTATTCAATTATAATAATTTACCTGATGAAAGCATCAGAAATTCGCTTCGTCAGGATGCTGACCTCTGCCGCCGAAAGGCTGCATATAGTCAATAAAATACATGTCAGACGGGGTTATCTCAAAATCGAATACATCTGCGTTTTCAGCCATTCTGTCTCCGTGAACAGACTTGGGCAGCGGCACTGCGCCGTGCTGAAGAGCCCATCTTACCGCAAGCTGAGCGGGTGTTTTGCCGTACTTGTGCGCCATAGCGACTATCTCACTGTTTTCAAGCACTTCTCCTCTGCCGAGAGGTCTGTACGCTTCGACAAGAATACCGTTCTCCTTGCAGAAAACAAGCGTTTCAAACTGCGGATATCCCGGGTGCATTTCTATCTGATCAACGGCAGGCTTTACGGTGCATTTTTCAAGAATACTGAGAATATGATGCGGCAGAAAGTTGGAAAGTCCTATGCTCTTTACTCTTCCGCTTGCCTTGATTTCTTCAAACGCTTTCCACGTATCGCAGTTGATTTGCTGCCAGTCGCTGTAATTCTTTGCATTGGCAGGCCAATGTATCAGAAAGAGATCTAGATAATCGAGTCCGAGGTTTTTCATAGTCTTCTCAAAGCCTTCAAGCGCGCTTTTATATCCTCTGTCAGTACCCCAAAGCTTGCTGGTGATAAACAGTTCTTCCCTCGGGATTTTGCTGTCCCTGACAGCCTTTCCCACTCCCTTTTCGTTGCCGTATATGAACGCCGTGTCTATATGACGGTAACCGAGAGAAAGCGCTTCTCTCACACAGCCGTACGCAGATTCGTCGTCATCTATTTTAAACGTGCCGTAACCAACGCACGGGATTTTGTTGCCGTCGTTAAGAGCGAAACAATCGCGCAAATTTTCCATATAACCTCCGATGAGTGCCGAAATGCGGCTGATATCTTAAAATCAGTATATCAAAACAATCGCTCGCTAGCAATACCCAATTTTAAAATACTTTACAAAACTTGAGCTATGCCTTTACTGTTAAAGACAGCGCTGAACATCAGCTTTTATCTGAATGTCAATACATATCAAATTCACGCAAAAATCGGCTGAAAAGCGCATCGGCATTGAATTTTTATGAAAAAATTTTAAAACCCTTATTGACAATGACCCTTCCCGATGCTTTAATATAATTAATAACGCTTATATGCGCTAAGGAGTGGAAAATGGATAAGGTTATAACTATAAGCCGACAATTCGGCAGCGGCGGCAGAGAATTCGGTATAAAACTGGCACAGGCGCTTAGCATACCGTTTTACGATAAAGAACTGATATCTCTCGCGGCACAAGGCACTGCAATGTGTGAAGAATTTCTTCAGCACCACGAAGAAAGCGCCCCGTCAATGCTTTCAGGGGTTTTCTATTCAACATATTTTATGCCTATGTCTGATCAGATTTATATAGCTCAGAGCAACGCTATCAAAGAAATAGCAAAGAAAGGTCCTTGCGTAATACTGGGAAGATGCGCTGACACAATTCTCGAAGATTCTGTAAAGATTTACGTGCATGCAGATCTCAAAAAGCGCGTAGCGCGCAAAAACGCTCTCAACCTGGGCATCGATCCTGACAAAATGGAAGCGCACGTAAAGAAGATCGATAAAAAGCGTAAAAAATATTATGAATTTTACACTTATCAGAAATGGGGTATGGCAGAAAACCACAACCTCTGTCTGGACAGCGGACAGATAGGTATAGACGGATGCGTCAAGACTACCCTTGCTTATCTTGAAAGCATAGACAATCATACCGATCTTGAAAACCCGGGCGTACACGGCTGAAAACAAAAAACAGATACATAGCATATTAAAAACGCACCCTGAAAACGGGTGCGTTTTTTATCTTATTTACTTTTTCAAGGATTGTCGATCTCTTATTCCGTCTCTTAAAAACCTATGATATTGAATATAAGAATAAGCAGCATGCACACGGGTGCGACAAATCTTATCATAACGGTAAAATATTTGTCTCTGAAGCTGTTTACCTTAAGACCTATTTCGTCCTTTATCGCCCTGAAGTTTACAAAATATCCCGCAATAACGCAAGTGCCTATAGCTACAAGAGGCATAAGAATACTGTTGCTTACATAGTCGAATATGTCGAGAAGCGTCATATCCCCTATCGAAAGCATTTTCAGCACTCCGAATCCCAGCGAAGACGGAATACCCAGCAAAAGCACAACGCCGAACACAACAAGACATGCCTGCCATCTCTTCAATCCAAGATTTTCTCTGAGGACGGCGACGATCGCTTCGATAAGCGATATTGCAGACGTAAGCGCGGCAAACAGAACGAGAAGGAAGAACAGCGCGCCTATAACGTTGCCGCCTGGAATCTGACTGAACACGTTGGGCAGAGATACGAACATAAGCGTAGGACCGCTGTTCTGCATAACGTCAGAAGGAGTAGACGAAAAAGCGAACACAGACGGGATTATGATAAGTCCTGCAACGATTGCGAAACACGTATCGAATATGCTTATCTGACGAGCGGACTTCTGTATATCCGTATTCTTCTTCATATAAGAGCCGTATGTGATCATAATACACATCGCCAGAGACATCGAATAGAACAACTGCCCCAGTGCCGCAAGGAAGACCTCGGCAATATTTACGCCCTCGAGCTTTGGAACGAGAAAGTATTTCACGCCTTCGAGCGCGCCTTCCTGGCACATTGCGAATATTGCAAGCCCCACAGAAAGAACTGCCAGCAACGGCATAAGTATTTTGCCTATTTTTTCAATACCCTTCTGCACGCCGAAAATAACGACCGCAAAAGACAGCAGCGCAAATATGATAAAGAATACGATAGGCTCCCATGACGAAGATATAAAGTTGTTAAAATAAAGCGCGGCGTTTTCTCCCGTCATAGCGCCTGTTGTCCCGTCTCCAGAGAGATACGCGAACAGATATTTTGTTACCCAACCGCCGATAACGCAGTAATAAGGCACAATAAGGACAGGTACTATCAGGCTGAAAAAGCCGAACCACTTTGTCTTTTTGTTAAGCTTTGCAAACGCACCGATAACGTCTTTGCCGGTATGTCTGCCGATGGCGATCTCAAGCACGAGAAGGCTGAAACCGAACGTAACTGCAAGCAATATATAAACAAGCAGAAAAATTCCGCCGCCGTATTTTGCGGCAAGATAAGGGAATCTCCACAGGTTGCCGAGACCTACGGCTGAGCCTGCCGCGGCGAGAACGAAACCTATTTTACCGGTAAATCCCTTATGTTTTTTTACGTGAAATACCTGTTCTGCAGCTCCTGTTTCAGCAGTTTCCGCACTCACGTCGTTTGTCTGAAGGTTTTCTTCGTTTTGCATAATATCCTCCGGTCATTACCTTTAAACATTTTATTATTTTAACAATATTATCGGCTTTTAGCAACGAAAAAGTCGCATTTCAGACAAATTAAGCATATTTACTGCTGTTTTTGGTCAATTATGTTGATATAACATCGGCTATTTATTTTCAAAGTATCAGAGTTTTTGAATATCAAATAAATATTTTCTTTTTGTTGACATAAAAAACCGCGGCAAATGTTGCCGCGGAAATTCCCGATCGAATTTTATTCTTTAACCTATATCAACTTGCTTCTTTTCAGATTAGCGCATAAGCCTGCATAAGCGCCTGCATTCCGTCAAGATAAGAATAAGCGTTGCGATAACCTTCCATTACCGATCTGAGCCCCAGCCATACGACCTTGACCATCTTTGCGCTTGCGATTTCAAAAGCGTAATAAAGACCTTCGAGCATAGTGATATAATCGTCTCTGGTCTCGTCAGAAAGTCTTTCGTCTGAAGCAACCAGTTCAGTAAGCGAAGTGATATAAGGCACAACGTTTTCCTTTACGATGTCCTGAACGACAAAGTCCCCTTCTCCGAATCTCGCCGTCTTCTCCTCTTCCTTATCGTCAAGCACGTTTTTGAAAGCGAGGACGTATGCGGTTATAACGCTGTTGCAGAACATTCTGAAGGACTGATCGATATCGTCTGATCTGAAGAACGTCTTGAGAAATTTGTGCAAACTCTGCGTTCCTCTGTCAAACTCGTAAAGAAGACCTGTAACAAGCGCAACAACTCCTCTCGACGAGGGAGGAAGCTTGAAAGAATTACCCACAACGGCAGCCTGAAATTCCTGCTTATAATCAACACCCGTATTGCATTTTGCGACGTATCCCATCAGAGAAGGATTTGACGCGAGATAACGCAACAACCCCTTGATTGCGTTGCCTGCCATGATAAATCTTCCTTTGGATAAGTCGTTACACCTAGCGACCAGCCCGGTATAAGCCTGTTTTATGCCTTCGTTTGCCATATAACTCTCCGTCTTCTTATGCCGTATAATATCAGCAGAAAGCCGATCTGCTTATTTTTATATTATACGCCTTAAACGTGCATATTGCAAGTAAATATACGTTTCACCATGATATGAGCGTCCTTGAAAGTGGACTTGAAAATGTAAAATTTTGATAAATCTGTCCAAATCATTGCAAAAGCTCTTAGGTTAACTTATAATATTGAAGAACAAATTTTTTATGTTACGGAGTGTACATTATGAAATCAGTCAGTTTGCTTCTAAACACGACCGAGAGCGTTAAGAAATTCGTAAACATCATCTCTGCTTACGACTATGACGCAGACATAAGAAGCGGTCGTTACGTAGTAGACGCAAAGTCTATTCTCGGCATTTTTTCTCTTGATTTGAACAAGCCTGTCGTTCTTGAAATCTACAGCGCGGATTGCGACGATCTTATCGAACAACTCACGCCTTTCATATACGTCTGATCGCCATGCTGGACGCAAAAGCACTGAACAAGGTAATACTCCTCTTCATATTCGACAAGATGGAAGTTGCTATGAAAGAGGATATAATAATCGAAATGGCAGTCTCCAATGAGTGGCTGTCATATATCGACGCAAAAGAAAGTTTTTCTGAACTTGCCTCAAGCGATTTTCTTACCAACGTTTCTCCGCGCGGCTCGATAGCGCACTACTCTATCACCAGCGACGGCAGAGAGTGTCTGCAACATTTTTACATTCAGATCCCCTCTTCCCTGCGCGACGCAATAACGGAGCACGTAAAGAAAAACCGTCTTACATACAGAAGAAAACAGGACTACTCTTCAGACTATTTCAAGAACTCTGACGGAACGTACACAGTCGTGCTGAAGATCGAAAGCGTAACCGTTCCTCTTATGGAACTCAAACTCAACGTTCAGAACCGCAATACCGCAAAGTGGATTTTCAAACACTGGTCTGACAAGGCTCTGAATATTTACGAACTTATTCACGAAAATCTTGTTGAATAAAAAATGCGCCTTAAGGGCGCTTTTTGTTTTTGTTTTAATCAGGTTTCACTTGAAATTTCATATAATTACATACCTGATCAGACTGAAAAACTTTTTGCCGCTGCAAGCAATAAAGATTTCTTGTTAAACGATCTTAAAATCTTAAATGCGAAACAGTCAGCTTGTCTTTTACATTTTAATGCAAACAAAAAAGCCCGCATAAACGGGCTTTTATTATCAACGTTTAATCTGTTACGCGTCTTTTCTCACCCTGACTCCGCAGGTATTGCAATACTTCGCGTCCATATCCAGTTCAGCACCGCAGTTGACGCACTTCTTGACCATAGGCTTGCCGCACTTACGGCAGAACTTGCTCTGAGGAGGATTGGGCTCTCCGCAATATTTGCATTTCACAGGCTCAGGAGCTTTTTCTCCTTTATCCTTTTTAAGACCTGCAAACACGAATATCAGACCGACGAAACCTATGACAATACCTGCAATCGCAAGTCCGTATTTAATTTCAAGCGCGCTGTCAGTCATAAGCAACGCAATGCCGACTGCGATCAGCACAAGACCGATTATATTTACTGCCAATCCTAATCCCAGACAAAATTTCTTTGCGGTAAAGGATTTCTTTTCTTTATCAGACATATTCGCTCCTCCGCGATTTTTTATATATTATACATTAATTATTACAGGTTGTCAACAAAAATAAAACTTACAGTTAAACGCGCTTTACTTAAGAACATCACAGCTTGTTTCTTCTGCTCTTTACCTGAGTTGAAATCTCTTTGTGTTCTTCTTTTTAAAGGTTTTCAAGATTTTCGAGTTTGTCAAGAAAAACCGTAAGGATTTCATTTGACTCAGCCTTGTAAAATTCAGTTACGTAACTTACTATAACGCCGGGAATAAACGCCACGACAAGGATTCCGTAAAGAGTGAGAAGGACCGTAAGAATTCTGGCGAGAGTGCTTGTCGCCACCACGTCGCCGAAGCCCACTGTCGTACAAGCCGCAAAGCAAAACCAGAGACTGTCTCCGAAATCGCCTATCTCAGGCTCTATCAACCATATAATAAGAGCGGTCAGAAAATAATACAGAAGAAAACCGATAAGAGTTTCATACAAATGCGTTGTACGCATTATGTTGTGCAGTATTCTTAGTTTTTTCATAATCGCTCCCTATGTGGCAGTCCTGATTAATACCGCCCCGCCTTTTTAATGCGGCAGATCAAATAGCCGACACGTTGAATGCTCGGCATATGTCAGGCACGCGAGTTACCCCTGAGCAATCTCTTCTCTCGCACAGGGTTTTTCAGCCTGCGCACCTTCGTCCCTTACCGCAATTATAGGAGCATAATATTCGACGTGCTCTTTGATTCCGTAAAAGTTGGGAGGTAAAACAGCTTTTTCTCTCAGATATTTTCTATAAGAACCTCCGCCCCATTTTGAGCGCGGTTCAGGGTTTCTTCTCCTGAACGCCATTCTTGACAGCTTATACAATATGGCGATATATACAAAGAACACCGCAAGGTATTCAATGATAAACAGATGATTTTTATCAAAGCCCGGAATAAGCAAAAATTCAGGCAGTACGCATTCCTGAATAAACATAATGTTTTCAGGCTTATTGTTGACATGATCGTATCTCCACGTAAATGCCGCAAGCGTACCCCAAAGCAGTATTACCAAAAAGCCCGTGAGCGCCTCCCAAAGGTTTTTGTAACGGAGCGGCTCTATCGTGAAATTCCATACAAGACCGCCGAGATACAGACTGTAATGCATTATGATGCTTTCAATGAAAGTAAAGTTGGTCATATCGCTGTTGACGAAAGACTGAGGTGATATACTCATTGCCAGCAATTGTACCAGTCCTGCGAAAAATCCTACGAATCTGCCCGTTTCCTTGAGTATTCTCCAGCCTGAAAGGTATGCTATAGGCATAAGGAAATAGCTTACTGAGCTTATTTCTACAGGAATAAGCTTGACCGCGTCCTGTCTGAAAATCGTAGGCATAAGAGTAAAATGAATGATTTTGTATACAAGAACGAACGCCATAAGTCTGTACATGAATTTTTCAGCGCGTTCTCTCGACTTGCCGAATGCTTTCATGACAACAAAAGGACTGATAACGACAGCGCCAAGCCCCACCACGAGGCAGAACACCTGCCAGAAAGTATTCATCAACATAATATCACCAATCCTCCTTATGGCTGAGCTTTATATCCGTATAAAACTCTTTGTATCTCCGCTTGAAAGCCTCTGCGTCGCTCTCATACTCCGCCGCTCTTTCAAGGTCTTCCTCTTCTTCTATGCAATCGCAATCCTCGTCGTACTTTTCGGCGAGTTTCATCTTTTCGTAGTCGGTCATTATTCGCCCTTCTTCTTCTGATTATTTATAAGATCCGCCACCGCGTCATAACCCATTTTCTTCATACGGTAATTGCGTGCCGCAACTTCTACAACGACGGCAAGGTTTCTGCCCGGCATAACGGGAAGCGTAAGTTTTGGGACGCTAATACCCAGTATCTCTTCGTATTTTTCTTCGTTGCAGAGCCTGTCGAAGTCAGCGTCGCCGTTCCACTGTCTTAATTCTATTACCATGTCTATACTCTTATCGGGAAGAACGGAAGAAACTCCGTAAAGACTTCTTACGTCGATAATGCCGATGCCTCGCACTTCCATAAAGAATTTGATCCTTTCGGGAGCAGTGCCGATAAGCTGGTCGCCCAGCCTCTTTACGATGACCGCGTCGTCCCCTACGAGCCTGTGCCCTCTGTGAATGAGTTCGAGCGCGGTTTCACTCTTACCCAGTCCGCTCTTTCCCGTAAGAAGCACGCCGATACCGCTTATCTCGAGGAAGGTAGCGTGAACGCTTTTCATCGGTGCAAGCAATTTTTCAAGATAACTTGCTATATCTGTGTTGAGTGCCGTTGTAGTCTTATGAGAAAGAAAAACGGGAGTGTTGTAACGCGACGCAACTTCAAGCGCCAAAGAGCTCGGATTTATGGAGCGGGTGTAGATTACGCACGGTACACGCTTTGAATAAAGCAGCTCGATCGCGTGCTCTTTTTTCTCCTCGGGAAGCGACTTGATATAATAATATTCAGCGTTTCCGATCATCTGAACTCTGCCCTCTCCGAAGTAGTCGTCAAAGCCGGCAAGCAGCAAGCCCGGACGGTTAAGAAGCGCTGAGCGGAACGTGATATAATCGCTCTCGCTTCCCTGCAGAAGTTCAAGGTTGCAGTCCTGGCAGAAATTCTTGATCTTAACGCTTTCGCTTATAGAATATTCGCTTTCGAAAAAGTTGTTTTCTTTCATTTTCAATCCTTACAATAGTTTTCGATTATCCACGCGATCGCGTCGTGGTTATTGCTTACCCCGACAACGTCAGCCGCCGCCTTAGTCGTCTCCATGGCGTTCATTACCGCAATGCCAAGTCCCGCGTATTTTATCATCGGGATATCGTTGTCCGCATCTCCTACGCAGATTATCTCTTCTCTTTTGAGATTGTGAATCTTGCAGACCTTTTCCACAGCCGCACCCTTACTGAGACCGTATGCGGTAAACTCAACCATAAACGGCTGAGAACGCATGAGCGCAAGCTTGCCGTCGTAAGCCTTGCCGTATTTCTCGGCAAGCGGCAAAGCGTCCTGAGGCTCTACCATAGCAAGAAGTTTATTGGGAGTAGCGCCCGTGCGAGCAACGTAATCAGAGAGCTTTTCTCCGACAAAAATACATTCTATCTTGCAGATTTTGCAGAACATATCTATTGCGTAATGAGGCTCTGTGCCGTAACACTTGTCGTCAATATAAACCATATTGACAGAGTTCTCTTCAGCCTCCAGCTTTCTCAGGCATTCAACGGCAACTTCGTTTGAAATGGCTTGTTGCCACAGCGCCTTTTTGCTTTCTATATCGAAAATGCCGCCGCCCTGATAAACAATTACTTCGCCTTTCAGACCGAGCGCGGAAACGTGAGGATAAATTGCCTGAAAAAGACGACCCGTAGCGACGAAGAACTTGCCGCCCCTCGCCTCGTAGTCGTGAATAGCGTCGATATTCTTTTGTGATATTTCGAAATTGTCGGAATAAAGCGTTCCGTCAAAATCGCTGAAAATTGCCTTGTACTTCATATTGTTTTCTCTCACTTAAGGCTTAAAAGCCGTTACATATCTATCATATTACTGCATATTTATTTTGTCAAACATATATTCGCGCGCGCATAACGTTTTGCATATATTATATATTAGTCGTCTTTTCCCTCGTCTTTATGAAATGCGTCGTAAACACTCTGCGCCGTGCGCCTGTCTATACCTTTGACGGCAGTGAGTTCTTCAATGCTTGCGTTCTTAATATTGTCGAGCGTCTTGAAAGAATCGTAAAGCAGCTTTACTCTCGTCTTTCCCACACCTTCTATAGAAAGCAATGTGCTTCTTGTCTGAGACGTCTTTCTGAGACTTCTGTGAAAGGTGATCGCAAAGCGGTGCGCCTCGTCTCTTATTCTCTGAAGAAGTTTAAGCGCATAGCTGTCTCTCGGAAGTATTACAGGCGCGCTCTGACCGGGCAAAAACACTTCTTCTTCACGTTTTGCAAGGCTTATGAAGTTTATGCCTTCTGTGTCGCAGTCTGCAACGACTTCCATAACGCTGCTGAGCTGCCCCTTTCCGCCGTCGATTATGATAAGATCGGGTCTTGAAGAAAAACTGACATCTTCGCTTCTGTCCTTTATATCGCCAAGTCTCCTTCTCAGAGTTTCCTGCAGACATGCAAAGTCGTCGTTGCCCTCTACGGATTCTATTTTGAATTTTCTGTAATGAGAACGCTCCGACTCTCCGTTTATAAATACCACCATAGACGCCACTTTGTTTGTGCCGCTTATATGCGATATGTCGTAACATTCCATTCTGACAGGCAGCTTGGGAAGCTTGAGATATTCAGCAAGCTGTATTACGCCGCCCATAGTCATATTTTCTTTTCTTTCGCGTACGGATATAGACTTCTCGAGATAATCCTGTGCGTTGCCTTCCGCCATATCCGCCAGCTGTCTTCTTACGCCCTGATGCGGGCAAAGTATATTGATTTTTCTGCCTGCCTTTTCAGTGAGATATTCCTGAAGCACCTCGCTGTCTTCGATAGGCTTTGAAGTTACCACTTCGCTTGCGATATAACCTGTTAGATCGTAAAAACACATGATGAAGTTGGAAAGCGCACTGCCTTCGTCCAGAGAAACGCCCTCGATAACGTGCTTGTCTCCGCCCACGATCTTGCCGCCGCGTACGAAAATCACCGCCGCAACGGTGTTCAGACCATTTGCGGCAACGGCAAATACGTCCATGTCGAAGTCCTTGGGCAACACGCCCACCTGACGTCTTACAAGCTTATCAAGAACCTGAAGCTTCTGCTTGTACGAGAGCGCAAGCTCATACTCTTCTCTTTCAGAAGCCTCTGTCATTTTTGACGTGAGTATCTGAGCGATTTTCTTGTCATTACCCTGCAAAAATGAGATTATCTCTTTTATGACAGCGTCGTAATCTTCTCTTGAAATAAGCCCTGCGCACGGTGCGTAGCAACGCTTGATATGATAATTGAGGCAAGGTCTGTGATTTTGAGGAACTTTTGTAAGATCCAGCTTGCAGGTGCGCACGCAGAAAGCGCTGTTTATAAGTCCCAGTATCTCCTGAGTAGAAATACCCTGCATATAAGGTCCGAAATATTTCGCGCCGTCGTTTTTGAGTTTTCTTACCACTTCTACGCGCGGAAAAGGCTTTTTGACGTCAATTTTTATAAAAGGATAACTCTTATCGTCTTTTAGAAGAATGTTATAAGGCGGCTTGTGCTTCTTTATGAGATTGTTTTCAAGCACAAGCGCTTCGACCTCGTTTGCCGTAATGATATAGTCGAGGTCGTATATTTTTTCAACCAGTTTTATTACCTTGAGCGTACGGTTGGCTTTGTTGCCGAAATACTGATGAACGCGTTTAAAAAGGTCTCTCGCCTTACCGATATACAGTATCTGGCGAGCCTCGTTGTACATAATATAAACGCCGCTCTTGTGAGGCAGGTCTTTGAGTTTTTGCTCCAAATGCTTCATACCCGTAATTATATCACACTAAAAAAATAATATAAAGCAATTTGTACCCGTCCCGCAAAAGCGGCGTATCATTGGATAGATCGGCTGAATTATTCTATTGCAATTATATATCCTTCTTTCAAAAAACAGAACTAGATAGCGGACAAAGCAATATCTGTATTAGCGTAAGCGAAAACATCGCATCTATCAATTTAATTAATGCGGCGCAAACAACTTTCAAGACAGTCGACATGATATTAAAATGTCTTTAAGTAGACTGCCAAAGACGTATCTTTTCGACAATTCATAATTCACTTGCGCGACTTTTAGTGAATTCTCAGCTTCTTCCGCCTGAAAGCACATATTTATTCGGCTTACGGTAGTCGTAAAAAACTGAAGCTTAAAAGCTCACGTTTCAGCCCGCATTCTGAGCGAACTGCTTTGCACCCGTAAGCAGCACGTCGTTTACATAAGGATTGACAACGGCATAAAGAATTAGTTTTCCCGCTCTGCGGCAATCCACTATCTTAGCGTCCTTGAGAAGTCTCAGCTGATGAGAAACCGTGCTTTGTCTCATAGACAATATAAAAGAAAGATCGGCAACGCAGAGTTCTTTCATAGAAAGCGCAGATAATATTCTGAGTCTCGTATTGTCAGAAAAAACGTCAAAGAATCTTGCCAGATTTTCTGTCGCGGCTTTAGGCGGCATACTTCTCATAATGCTTCTTTCCTGCTGTTCGGTTATAGTAAGGCATCCGTCGTAATACATTGTTCTCCTTTATCCTTTTATGCTCATAGCGTCGTGTTTGACTCAACAGTGAAGTATCCTGACGGCTATTTTAAATAGGAATTTTGCATAAATATCTTCGTATGCTCATATTATATAACGATAAAACGGCGGCAAAATGAGAGATTTTGTCATTTCCCGCCATATTTTGTAAAAGAGGTGAATTATGAACAATACGTTGCTTTTATTACTTTTGTGTTGCGGAAACTCTGACAATCAATGCTCCCCCAACTGTTGCGATCCGCTTACCCTTATAGTCTGCTGTCTTGCCTTCAGCAAATGTCTCGGCACCAACGCGAGCACGCTGAGCAATAACTCTTCATGTTGCTGAGAAAACAACACTATTTATACTAAAAATCTAAAATCAAAACTCAGTAACAACAAAAAACGGGGCGAAACCGCCCCGCTTATTTTTTTATCAGCAGCAGCCTGAGCCGCAACCGTCGTTGTTGCCGTCTCCGCATACGCTTACGAAAGCAACTACCGCAACGCGTGCTGGTTGTGTATACCAACCGCAGGGATTGATATAGTACGGCATTTCCTGACAACCGGATCTGCCGTCGCAGGAACAGCTGCGGGTCGAATTGTTACAGCATGCGGAAGACGAACAGGAAAAGCAAGAACCCGAATTTCTACCGCAACCGCAATTATTGTTTGAATAACACATATTGCACATCCTTTTCTACGCGGTATAAGCCGCGCGACAGTATATAATATGTCTTTTCGTATCTTTTGGTGAAAATTGTAAAATTTTGTAATATTTTAGTATTATCAATTATTATTAATTAGTATTAATTTGTAATTATTATCGAATTTTGTCAATATTCAAATCGAACGTAAAAATAAATCCTAAAATATATATCAGTTTATCAAAAAGAAGAACCGCGCCGTCTGAATATTCAGACAGCGCGGCAACCTTTGTCAGAGCAATATGCAAAGCACTCCGCCCTTACCTTCGTTGATGATCCTGTTTACCGTTTTTCTGAGTTTGACTCTCGTATCCGCAGGCATAGAAGCCAGCTTTGCCGTAAGCCCGTCTTTAGCTATACTGTCAAGAGACTTGCCCAGCATATTTGTCTTCCACACCCCTTTATTGTCGTCGCCGAAACCGTCCAGCCACTCTTTGAGAACGTTTTCCTCCTGAGCCTCGCTCATAATGGGATTTACTTCAGTCTCAACATTTACCTTCATTATATGATATGAAGGCGCGCTCGCTTTGAGTTTTACTCCGTAACGGGATCCTCTCTTGACTATTTCAGGCTCATCGAGATTCATATCGTCATCGCCGGGAACTACAACACCGTAACCGAACTCGTCCGCCTGCTTTACAGCGTCAGCCAACTTGTCGTATTGTTTTTTAGCATAGCCGAGAGACTTAATGTACGATACAAGCTGAAAATCGTTTTCAATCTTCAGATCGCACTGTTTGCTCAGCACGTCGTAGAACAGCCCCTGAACGGGAGCAAGCTCGAGAGTAATCTTTCCTTTGCCGAAGTCCACATTTGTTTCAGCTACTTTCTGAATGTAAGGGTCTTCTTCAAAGGTATTCGCAAGTTTCAAATAATCACCTATGACTTTTACATCCGCCGCAGAACTTACGACTTTCTGAATTATGTCAGAAATGATCTCGTTATCTCTCGGCAAAGCCTGAAGCCACTTGGGCATCGATACGCCGATTCCTTCCACGGGAAACTGCATCAGAACAGCTTTGAGAATCTCAGACAGTTCTTCTTTGTTCATCGTCATTACGTTCTGAAGAATAACGGGAACAGCGTATTTTTCACTGAGTTTTGCGGCTAGCTTTTTGCTGTCGGCGTCCTTTTCTTTCTGAGTGTTGAGCACGATAACAAACGGTTTGTTCAGATCTTTCATTTCGTTTACAATGCGCTCTTCGGCTTTTTCGTACGCCTTTCTCGGAAGTTCTGTAACAGAGCCGTCGCTGGTAACGACAATTCCTATAGTTGAATGATCTGCCATTACCTTGCGCGTTCCGAATTCAGCCGCCTTTTCAAAAGGCATTTTCTCATCGCTCCAGGGCGTGTCCACAAGGCGAGGTTTGCCGTCCTCGGTATGTCCTTCAGCGCTGTCTGCAAGATATCCGACGCAATCTATAAGTCTCACTTTGGCGCGGAGATTGTCTCCGAATTCAACGCTCTGAGCCTCGTCAGGTACGAACTTGGGCTGAGTCGTCATAATAGTTCTGCCGTCCGCAGATTGCGGCAACTCGTCTGTAACGCGCTTTTTGCGGTGCACGTCCTTTATCGTCGGCAAAACGAGAGTCTGCATAAACTTGCTGATAAACGTGGATTTACCCGTACGCACGGGACCTACCACTCCGATATAGATATCTCCGCCGGTACGCATAGAAATATCGCGGTATAAGTCGAACTGTTGCATAAAATCCCTCCAAAGGTTTGTTCTTTTATAAACTATGAAGGCTTTGTCCGAAATATTACAGCTCTATGTATCAGAATGAATTTAGACAGCAATTTAATTAAATTATATAAATATCGCATCATTACATCTGATAATAAAAAATCCGCCCACAAAGGAGCGGATTTTCAATATCGATATAAATAAGTTTTTATTATTACTTTTGCTCGTTCTTAAGGCTTTCTTCGTATTTCTGAACGCTTGAAGAAATATCCTTATGACTTGCCGCATTGCCGAACTTGTCGATTTCAACGACGTTCTTGGGCTCGTGGTGCAGGATAAGCGCGCCGTTGAGACAGCCGCCGTCGCACGCCATACCTTCAAAGAAGTTTTCAGCAGCTCTTCCCAGTTTGAGCTTAAGCAGATTTATTCTGCATTCTTCGATACCGTTCATAGCTATAGGCTTGACATTGTCAAGACCCATTGACTTTGCAACGTTCATGACGCCCTGCGTGATACCGCCTGATTTAGCAAAAATTCTGCCGTAATAAGAAGCTTCGTCAACGGGACAATCTTCAAGCTTGTTCAGCTCAATATCTCTTGCGTCAAAGAATGCCTGCAACTCTTCGAATGACATAACGCAGTCTATTGCGCCCTTTGTCTTGGGCAGTCTGTACTCGAGTTTTTTGCTTGTGCAAGGTCCGATAAAGATACATTTAGCAGTCGGATCGTTGCGCTTTATGAGCATAGCCGTTTCAATCATCGGAGAAACTGAGCTTGAAACGTACTTGACCAGTTCAGGGAAATTCTTTTCAATGAACATTACGAATGAAGGACAGCACGATGTAGTCAGAATACCGCGTTCTTTGAGTTCTTTTGCCTCGTGATACAAAGTGATATCTGCACCGAGAGCAGCTTCAGCAATATCGTAGAAGCCCAGCTTCTTTATACCGCTGGCGACCTTCGCCATAGGTACGCCTGTAAACTGGCTGGCAAGCGCAGGAGCGACAACGGCATAAACGTGATATTTAGTGTTATTTTCGGATTTCTTGAGAATGTCGAGAACGTCCATGATTAGAGACTTGTCGACGATCGCACCGAACGGACACTGATATACGCACGCGCCGCATGATATACACTTGTCGTTGTTGATTTTAGCCTTCTTGTTTTCATCCATAGAAATCGCACCGACTTTGCAGCTTCTGACGCAGGGACGGCGCTGTTCGATGATCGCGCTGTACGGGCAAGCCTTTGCGCATCTGCCGCATTCAACGCACTTGTCCTTATCTATAACCGGATGGTTGTCTACGATGGTGATAGCGTTTTTGGGGCAAGCCTGCTGACATTTATGAGAAATACAACCTCTGCACGCAGGCGTTATATACATACCCTCGATCGGGCAAGCATCGCAAGCCGCGTCAATAACCTCAACGCTGTTGGGGTTGGACTTATCGCCGCCGAGAGCCATCTTTATTCTTTCCTGAACGATAGCTCTTTCCTTATATATACAGCATCTCATCGTGGGCTTCGGGCCGGGAGAGATCTGTTTGGGAAGATCGATATAAATATTGCTCATATCTTCCTTGTCTGCGGCTTTGATTACCGCTTTGAGAACTTCGTATTTGAGTTCCTGAACTTTAGTATCGAAAATTTTCATATAATCTCCTCTTTTGCTATAACTTGTCCGTCTGAGAGCGCCTTAAGCGTAAGTACTCCGTTTTCGATTATGATATATCCCGCTTTCGTATCGTTTTTGGGCAGCGAGACAGACCCGGGATTTGCAATTACTCTGCCGTCCTTCCTAGTAACGAACGACGTGTGATAATGCCCGTAAACAAGCGCGTCTCCGCAATTCTCAGGCACATTGTCTATGCAATATTTATCGCCGTGCTGAAGCGTTATTTTCGTACCGTCTGCGTAAATTTTAGCTATGCTTACGAACTCGAAAGGCGCGATCATCTGATCCACGTCGCTGTCGCAATTGCCTTTCACAACAAGCAACTTATCCGCATAAGGCTTAAGCATTTCAGCAACTTTCATCGGCGCATATCCCTCGGGAAGCGGATTTCTCGGTCCGTGATAAAATACGTCTCCGAGGAGTATAAGCTCGTCTGCCTTTTCCTCGTCAAAGCGCTTAAGCATCATCTCTGCGAAATGCGCGCTGCCGTGAATATCGGATGCGATAAAAAGTTTTGCCATAAACTCTCCTTATTTTGCCAGTTTCTCGAGGCAAGCCAGTTTTACGCAAGCAACGAGAATGCCTGCCGCGACTGAAACGTCCTCTCCGTTTGTATACGTAGGAGCGATGCGCAGATTTCTGTCGTTGTCGTCTCTTCCGTACGGATAAGTAGCGCCTGCGCCCGTAAGGGTAAGACCTGCCGCTTTGCAGAGCGCGGCAACTCTAGAAGCGCAGCCGTCCAACACATCGAGGCTGATAAAATAACCGCCCTTGGGGTTGGTCCACTTAGCGATATCGCAGTCGTCTCCGAGGCTCTCTTCGAGAGTAGACACGATTGCGTCAAACTTGGGCTTTATGATAGCTTTCTGCGCGTCCATGATCTCTTTGATATGATCAATGGATTGCAGATATCTGAAATGTCTATACTGATTGACTTTGTCGTTGCCTATCGTCTGATAGAAAATATGGCTCATAGCGTCCTTGATATTTGCTTCGCTTGCGCCCATGCAAGCAACGCCTGCGCCTGCAACGGTGATCTTAGAGGTAGAAGCAAATTCAAAGATTCTGTCTTCGTTGCCCGCTTTCTTAGCGATAGTCATTATGTTTGCAAGCTCTGCGGGCTCGTCCGTAAGCTCGTGTACGCAATAAGCGTTGTCCCAGAAAATTCTGAAATCCTTAGCTGCCGTCTTCATCGTAGCAAGTCTTTCAACGACTTCGTCGCTGTAAACTATGCCTGTAGGATTGGAATATTTGGGTACGCACCAGATACCTTTCACGCTCTCGTCGTTGGCAACAAGGCTTTCAACAAGGTCCATATTGGGGCCGTTGTCGTCCATAGGTATATTGATCATATCTATGCCGAAATGCTCGGTAACCGCAAAATGACGGTCATAACCGGGAACGGGACAAAGGAATCTTACCTTTTCGCATTTATTCCACGGCTTCTCTCCGAGGATACCGAACTGCATTGCTCTCTGAATGGTGTCGTACATCATATTGAGAGAGCTGTTGCCGCCGACAATAATCTGAGAATGCTCGAGACCGAGAAGCTGAGCAAAGAGTTTTCTCATCTCGGGAATACCTTCGGGCATTCCGTAATTGAGATAATTCATCGGGAAATCTTCAGGCTCGGGAGAAGTAAGCATATTGAACGCAAGTGCTGCCTGTGCATTGCAGGGCTTACCGCGCGCGATGTCTACTTTGTAACCTTTTGCCGCGATTTCGTCGTACTCTTTTTTTGCTGAGTCCAGAAGTTCTTTGAGTTGCTCTTTTGTAAGGTTGGTGTATTTCATAAAAACCTCTTGTATAAGAAAATTTATTATCTCTTTCAGGGAAGCCGCCGTGTCTTCCGCGCTACATTTTAGCACAATGCGCGCGCAGTATCAAGTAAAACGCGCACGCATCGAAAATTTACATTTCGTAATCTTTTGAATCTTTGCTTCTCATTTCAAGTTTTATCGGAGTTCCCTTGAAGGTAAACGCGTTTCTCAGTGCGTTGTTGAGGTATCTCTTATAGCTGAAATTGAGCAGTTTGTCGTCATTCACGAAGAACACGAATACTGGCGGATTGGTCGATGCCTGCGTAACGTAATATATCTTGAGCTTCTTGCCGTTGAACGTAGGCGGCTCGTTGGCAAGCACGGCTTCTCTTATAATGTCATTGAGAACGCCCGTTGCAATCCTCTTGCTCGCCTCGGCATACACTTCTATAGCTGTTGAAAGCAGTTTTTCAACTCTCTGACCCGTCTTTGCAGAAACGTACATCGGCACAAAATAGGACATGAATTTGAGTTCGCCTTCAAGCTGTTTATTGAATTTGTTAACGGTGAAAGCGTCCTTTTCGACAGCGTCCCACTTGTTCATAACAATGACCGAAGGCTTGCCCTGATCGTGAACGTAGCCGCAAATTTTAACGTCCTGTTCGCTTATTCCGGCCTTTGCATCAATGACTACGATAACAATGTCCGCACGTCTTATTGCAGCAAGAGAGCGTATAACGCTGTACTGTTCAACGCCTTCGTCAACGCTGGATTTTTTTCTGATACCGGCAGTGTCGATGATGTTGAACTTCTGCCCCTGCCATTCAAACGCGGTATCTATCGCGTCGCGCGTAGTGCCTGCGATATCGCTTACTATAACGCGCTCGTAGCCGAGTATTTTATTCGTAATTGACGATTTTCCCGCATTCGGCTTTCCTACGATTGCGACGTTGAGCACCTCAGGGTCGCTCTCTGCAGGAGTCTTGTCTATGTTCTTGACCACCTCGTCAAGCAGGTCTCCGATGCCCAGTCCCTGCTCGGCAGAAACTCCTATCGGGTCGCCTATCCCGAGGTTGTAAAAGTCGTAAATCTTGTCTTCCTCGTAATTGTCGAGTTTGTTTACGGCAAGGATTACCGGCTTTTTACTCTTTCTGAGGAAAGACGCGACTTCAATGTCGTTTGAAGTAAGCCCGCCCTTTCCGTCCACGACAAAGATAATTGCGTTTGCTATATCGACAGCGACCTGAGCCTGACGGCGAATATGAGACCACATCTCGTCTTCGCTTTTAATATCGAGTCCGCCCGTATCTATAAGGGTAAACGAATAGCCGCACCACTCTGTATCGCAGTAAAGACGGTCGCGCGTAACTCCTTCGTAATCCTCTACTATCGAAACGCGTTTGCCGACGATTTTATTAAAAAGCGTGGATTTTCCCACGTTGGGTCTGCCTACGATGGCAACCAAAGGTTTTACCTGCATTGGTCCGTAGCCTCCTTTGCCGCGCGGACGAGATCTGCCCCTCCTGCGCTTATTAATATTTTTGTATTCAGTCTTTTTTCAAGTTCTTCAACGCTTATTCCGTCAAGGAAAGTATGAGTGAATTCTCTGAGCATTGTCGACGGAATGACCGTGTATGCAGGCATATTCTTTGCCTGCGCTATTATATCCGTAGCGGTAACGAGTCCCGCAACGGTAATGCTTGTACCGAAAAAGTTGTTGACTATGTCGACGACTCTGAACGTGCACGAAGGGAAATAAGGCTGCACTTTGTCAAGGCATTTTTTGAGTTCGCCTTTGAACGACTGTCCTGTAACGAACGCTATTTCCGCTTTCTTATCCGTAACTTTGAGCCCTTTGAGACTTTCTTCCACCTCTTTTTCAAAAGCGCGGATAAGTCCGACTCCGTTTTCTATCTGAGAAAAATCGCCGTATCTTTCAAAAGACGGCAAAGGAAGTTCTGCCTTGAGATAAAATTCGTCAGAACAGTAGGCAAATCCGCCGCCCTGTTCTTTGTCGAATTTCTCCACCTGCGCAATGACTTCTCTTGCGGTTTCTCTGTCTATCTGAGAGAGCTCTTTCAGCCCCTTTCTGTGCCCTGTAAGTCCTACCGGCACGATAGCGACCGACGCGACCTGCGGGCGCAGTTTAGACAATTCCGTCAGCGTTTCTGCAAGTATTTCTCCGTCGTTGATACCCTTGCAAAGCACTATCTGCGTATGCATGAAAATTCCGTGCGCGGCAAGCACGTTCATTTTTTCAAACAGCTTAGCGCCTTCGGGATTTGCGATCATTTCCACCTTGCGTTTTTTATCGAAACAATGCACGGAGATATACAGAGGACTTAAGTGCAGTCTCAATATTCTCTCCATTTCCTTGTCAAAAACGTTGGTGAGCGTAACGTAATTTCCGCTTACGAAAGACAGTCTGTAGTCGTCGTCTTTCACATAAAGCGTATCCCTCATACCTTTTGGGAGCTGATCGACGAAACAGAATACGCACTTGTTTCTGCAATGAATGGGCACAAGCTGACCTTCGTCGTCAAATTCGACGCCGATATGTTCTTCAGGCAGTTTCTCGACTTCGCAATCCACGAGTTCGCCGTCTTTAGTGCGCGCGTTTATCGTGAATTTTTCTGCTTCGTCGTAAAAAATATAGTCGAGAACGTCTTCGTACGGATGACCGTCGAAGCCAATGATCTCGTCGCCCGTTTCAAAACCGAGTTCTGCCGCGACGCCGTTTTCGTCCACCTTTACGATTTTAGGCATAAATGCTCCTTACATTGGGATTACTGTAAAATTATATAATATCCGCGCGATAAAGTAAAGCGGGCGCGATCAAATAAATCTGACGCTTTTTCTGCCATTGAGTTCTCCGCCGCCGAGTTCATCGGACGAAACCACACAACCGTTCGTCCTCGCAAATACTTTTAAAATCGAATTAACGAACGCGGAAGCTACCGCGCATATTATTGCCGAATAAGTTGTGATCTGAGAAAACAAATCAATGCGGTAAACAATGTAATGATCGCTGAAAAGCGAATACGTATCCCCTAAAACCACGCCCAAAGCAAGCACGCAACCCGCGCTCAAAGGTCTGTTCTCCACAGCGCAAAGCGCTATCGCGCAGAAATATCCCCACTCTCTCGCCATGACGCCTGCGCTTGCGTTAAACAGCGCTGAAACTGTAATTACCGCCGTAGCCGTGGCACACAAAAGCGCCGCAAAATCTCTTTTATATCCTATATATGCCGCGCCTGCACCTGCCAGAAAAATGCACGAAGGAGCTGCCTTCACACCTTCACCCGCAGGCTCGAAGCAAAGCAAGGCGGCAACAACGACGAGAAAGGCAGGCAAAGCCGCACCTTTCCCCGTAACCGTCAGTCTGACCGCCGAAGCCGTCAGTAAAACGAACAATAAAAAAACCGCCGCATACTCCATAAAAGTAGTATGCGGAACGGCATTTGTTTTGCTCTGGTATCTTTCTGTAAATTAATGGAAATCAGCCTATCTTTTCAATCGTATCTATTACGATAGGCTCAACGGGGACGTCGTCAAACCAGCCGTAACTTCCCGTCTTCACTTCTGAAAGTCCTATTGCTACCTTGAGGCTTTCCTCGTCGTCAAGCTTACCGAAAGCGGCATATTCTCCGTCAAGAAAAGTACAATCGGCAACGCAGATAAAGAACTGTGAGCTGGCGCTGTCCTTGACCTGAGTGCGCGCCATTGAAAGAACTCCCGGCACGTGAGATATAGGATTTTTTACGCCGTTTGAAGCAAACTCTCCTTTGATAGACTTAGCGCGTTTTTCTTTCATAGAGCCGTCCATACCGCCGCCCTGGATCATAAATCCGGGAATAACGCGGTGAAAAATGAGCCCGTCAAAGAATTTCTCGTCGATCAGCTTGCTGAAATTCGCAACGGTAACGGGAGCGGCGCTCTCATCGAGAGTCGCGTTCATCTTTTTGCCGTCTTTGAGTTTTATAACGATTTTCATATTGTCTCCTTTATGTTTTTATTCTTCGAAGTCTACGCTGTGCGATCTTTCAACTATCGTCTTAGCGTATGCAAGCACAGGAAGATGTACGGGATGCACGGCGTATTTTTCAAGCGCTTCTTTGCTCTCCAGCGTGCAGATCAGCGCAACGTCATAGCTTCTTCCTTCTCTTTTGAAGTCCTTGCCCGACTTTATGTCGACAAGACCTTCTATTTTTCCTTTCATTGAAAGAAACTTTCCGATAAGTTCATCAGCCTTGTCTTTTGCCTCTTCTTTAAGCTTATACATTACAACGTGCTTTACCATAATATCTCCTTATTTCTTCTTTGCCGTCTTTTCCGCTTTGTTTTCTTCAGTGTTCTGTTTGTCTGAAGATTCTTCCTTTTCTTTGCTTTCGCTTTCAGATTCTTTACGCGCTTTGTTTATCTGACAGCTTTCTTTGTACACAGCTTTTGCAAAGCCGCCTATTGCGCCTATATCGAAAAATTTGCGCTGATTGTAAAGATATTCCTGCTTTACGTTGTTGTTGTTTATAAAACTGAGAACCGCCGTAGCCAGTTGTTCGTCCTTTCCTCCGCGCATGGCAAGCTGTTCTTCGACAAGGAAAGCATGATTGCCTTTTTCATTGTTGTTAAGGCTTCTTATCAACACGCACGGGATATTTTTTGCAAAAACCTCATACATCGTAACCGTTGTCGGAGAACATACCATTACATCCGTAACGGCATAAATAGTATTCATATCCCTTACGTCTTTCACGACGAAAATGTTCTTGTTGTAATTCTTCGCTTTGCAGTAAGTGAGTACGAATTTCTCTATCGAAGAACTGCCGCCCGTAAGCACGACGAGATTGAGTCTGTCGGTATAAGGAGCAAGCGTATCGAAAGCGTCCTTGACGTAACTTACGCCGTATCTTCCTCCGCTTATCGTAACCGTAGGTAGATCGTTATCGATTTTCAGAGTTTCGCGCGCTTCGTCGACGGGAACGTCCCTGAGTCTTTCCTCGTCTATTATCGTGCCGCACACCGTGATTTTCTGCTCGTCTACCTTGTTGGCGATAAGCGCCTGCTTAATAAGCTCGTTCTGTACGAAATAGCCGTCGCTCTGATAATTGATATAAGCCTTGTTGAGAGAAAAATCTGTAAGAAGCGCGTACACCTTGACGTCGTTCATCGCCAGTCTCTGCTTTGCGAGAATGGCTTTGTTGTGTCCCTTAGGCGAGAGACAGATGACGACTTCGGGATTAAAGCGCATAAATATATTGTCTACCTTGTGGAACTTCTGACGGTAATTTCTTGTCGGATTTTCCTCTTTGAGCTCACGCTCGTAAGGTTTGACGGTCTTGTCAATTTTCTTGGGAAGAAACTTCTCTCTTACAAGCACGGCAACGCGGTTGAGCCAAGCCATATTACGCGCGGTGAAAATGTAAGTGTTTCTGACGAATTTAGCCGAATACAGATTGCTGTATCTGTCTTCGTCTATAGCTACGACGTCGCAGTCGGGATAATGCTTTGTCATATAGTTGCATATATCCGTTGCAACGGTATCGTACATACCTTTAGTGTATAAAATAACAACTGTCTTTTTCATTTCAACACCCTCTTTCTCAGAATATCGTCCTTGCCTAAACGGTAATTTGCAGGTATATATAAAGTCTGTTGTACAAGTTTTGCGTCGTCTACGGGCACGCCGTTTTCGTCGTACATCTCTCCGACGACGATCGTCTTGCCCAGGTACTCTTTATCTGAAGACAATATCTCCAGTTCGTCTCCTTTCCTGAACCTGTTGCGTTGCTGAACGATCACGGCTCCTTCAGCTTCGTCATATCCCGTTACAATGGCAGTGAATTCCCAATCGCACTTAGGCTGAGAGGTTTCTGAACATACGGTATCCTTTTCTCCGTAATAGAAACCCGTCGTATAATCGCGGTGGCTGTTCTTTTCAAGCTCAGCGATAAGAATATCAGGCACTTTGTAATTCTTGTCTGCGGTAAATCCGTCGATAGCCTGACGATACGCATTGACAACGCTTGCAACGTAATACTGAGACTTCATTCTGCCTTCGATTTTAAAAGAATAAACTCCGCTGTCGATAAGCTCGCCGATATGCTCAAGCATATTCAGGTCTTTGCTGTTGAGTATATAAGTACCTCTTCCGTCCTCGCATATTGGCAGTCTTTCGCCCTTGCGGTTTTTTTCAGTGATTTCGTATTCCCAACGGCAAGCCTGCACGCAGTCTCCTCTGTTGCCGCTTCTTCCTGCAAGCGCCGCAGAGAGCAGACATCTTCCGCTGTAGGATATGCACATAGCGCCGTGAACGAACGCCTCTATCTGAACGTCTTCAGGCAGATAATCTCTTATCTCCTTTATCTCTTTAAGAGAGGTTTCTCTTGCAAGAACGATACGCTTAGCGCCCTGATCTGCCCAGAATTTCGCCGAGTATTTATTCGTAGTGTTTGCCTGGGTAGATATATGTATCTCCAACACGGGCGCGTATTTTTTGCAGAATTCTATCACTCCGGGATCGCTTACGATAACGCCGTGTACGCCCGCTTCCTGTAAAAACGCCAGATATTCAGGCAGCTTTTTAAAATCGTCGTTCTTTGCAAATATATTGACGGCAACGTATATTTTTTTGCCGCGCTCTCTGACATATCTGCAAGCCTCTTTGAGCTGCTCTTCAGTAAAATTCTTAGCGTTGGCTCTCAGCGAAAATTCACTGCCGCCGACGTAGACTGCGTCCGCTCCGAAGTGAATTGCCGTTTTGAGTTTTTCAAAGTCTCCCGCAGGAGCGAGAAGTTCTGTCTTTACAGTTTCACGCATACAGCCGTGCCGTCCTCCGTGTCGTATATCGTAGTATCGAATTTTTCTTTATCGCTTATCTTTTTCAGAAACGCGCGCATATTGACAACTATAGTCCTGTGCTTGTGGGGCGGATAAGCGTCGCCTTTTACAAGCCCGAGGTAATAAACGTTGTCCGCAAACACGATTCCTCCCTTTTCGAGAGAGGGATAAACCGCGTCAAGATAATCTGAATATCTGCTCTTTGCCGCGTCGATAAAAACAAAGTCGTATTTATTTTCCTCAGCCAGGGCAGGAACGAGTTCGTCCGCATTACCCTGATATGAGTTTATCCTGTCTTCTATCCCGATGCTATTCCAGAATCCGCGCGCTCTTTCAAGCCTTGTTTCGTCCTTTTCTATCGTGTCTACCACAGCGCCCGTTTCAACCGCAAGCCATGCAGTCGAAAAACCTATCGCTGTGCCTATTTCGAGTATGCGGCGGCACTTTGTCTTCTTTGCGGCGTCAAGCAGCAACTTCAGGCTTTCAGGACGTATTATCGGTATATACTCCGCCCTCGCCCTCGCTTCGTATCCAGGGCTGAGAGAATGCAGTCTTTCACTGCATCGAGCGAGGTCTGACATCACTCCACCTCAGTTATTATAGGCAGGACCATAGGTCTTTGTTTGAGTTTTGCCGCAATATATCTTTCTATCTGACGGCGCAGACTTGCCTTCAGCTTGCCTCTGTCCTTTGCGCCCTTGTAATCTGCATTTTCGACAGTCGTGCAGATAATTTCCTTAATCGGCTCGACGTGTTCTTCGGCGATCTGCAGACCGCGCGTAATAATTTCAGGCGGAGCAAGCAATGCAGAATTTTCAAGACCGATCGTTACAAGCAATATAACGAATCCGTCGTTGCTCAGCTGCTGACGGTCTTTGAGCACGAGATTGTCAACGTCGACAAGTCCGTCAACGTAAACGTTACCTGCAGGCACAACGCCCGTCTTTACAAGTTTTTTCTGCTTAAGCTCGAAGCAATCGCCTATTTCAGGAATTCTTATATTGTCTTCGCTCATGCCCAGGCGCATGGCAAGTTCCTGATGCAGTTTAAGATGACGGTATTCACCGTGTACAGGTATGAAATACTGCGGATGAATAAGCCTTTGCATAAGCTTGAGCTCCTCTTTGCAGGCGTGTCCCGAAACGTGCAGCTCCGCAAGTGAGCCGTAAAGAACTCTCGCGCCGCGCTTGCACAGGTTGTTGATGACGTTGTATATCATCTTTTCGTTGCCGGGAATAGGCGAAGAAGATATGACGACTACGTCCTGTCTTCCTACGCTTACCTTATCTTCGCCAGAAGCCATACGCGTAAGCGCGCTCATCGGCTCGCCCTGAGAGCCCGTCGTGATTATGCAAAGCTCTGACGGAGCATACTTTCCTATCTTTTCGATATCAACGATAGTTCCATTGTCTGCGTTCATTATGCCGAGCTTTGTGGCTATCTCGCTGATATTCTTCATGCTCCTTCCGTTGAACGCAACCTTTCTGTTGTACTTCTGGCAGATATTGATTATCTGCTGAATTCTGTTCACGTTGGAAGCGAAAGTCGCAATGATTATACGGCTGTCGGTATTTGCAGAAACAATTTTATCGAGAGTCTCTCCCACTTTCTGCTCGCTCATCGTATAGCCGTCGCGCTCAATGTTGGTGGATTCTCCCAGCATCAGCTTCACGCCTTTTTCGCCTATAGCAGCTAAGCGTGGCAGGTCGATGCTCTCTCCGTCAAGAGGAGTATGGTCCACCTTGAAGTCGCCCGTATGGAAGATTACGCCGACAGGAGTATTGACCGCCAGCGCATACGCGCCAGATATGCTGTGCGTAACTTTTACGAACTCGACGTCGAAACAGCCGATATTCTTCGTCTCTCCGCCCTTTACGGTTATCAGCTTAGGCGAAGTTATGTTGTGCTCTTTGAATTTGTTTTTAAGAAGCGCTAAAGTCAGATCACTGCCGTAAATCTTTACGTTTTCCAGTCTGTCTTTCACAAGATAAGGCACGCCGCCTATATGGTCTTCGTGCCCGTGAGTAAGGACGATTCCTTTAATTTTATCTATATTCTCGTCAATATAGGAAAAATCGGGGATTATCAGATCGACGCCGGGCGTATCGTACGTGCCGAACATACAGCCGCAATCCACGATAAGAATATTGTCGCCGTACTCTATTGCGGTCATATTCTTGCCGATCTCACCCACGCCGCCCAGGAAAACGACCTTGAGCGCTTTGTATTTTTTTGCCATTAAAAGCCTCCGGATTTAAGTCTGCCGCGAGTTTACGCGGTTTTACGCATAATAATACATATTTATTATAATTAAATAATATTGCAATGTCAATAAATAACGCTTGCGACAAATCCCGTACTTTATACAATATTGACAAAAAAACAATGCATTATTGACAATAAGTCATTTTTGATATAATATAATTTACAGAAAAGCGGAGGTGTTTTATGACTGAAGAAGAAAGAAACAGAGCTCAAGAAGAAGCAAGGCGCAAACACGCCAAAACCAAGAAAATATTCAAAATAGTCGGCATTATAATGATGGTGATCGGCATCGGTTGCATAATCGTTGGCTTTATCGATTTCTTTACGTCTGTGTCTGATTTCGGAATGCCAAAGAATTTCTGGCTTCTTTTCATAGGCTTCCCCTGTACGGCAATAGGCGGCATGCTTACATTAATGGGTTTCAGAAAAGAAATAATGAATTACAGTATGCGTGAAAGCACTCCCGTATTCAACGAAGCAGGCAAACAAATGCAACCCGGTATAAGCGCGATCGCGTCAGCCGTCAAGAATTCTGACAACATTATTTGTCCTGCTTGCGGCACTGAAAACGACAAAGATTCAGCGTTCTGCAAAAAATGCGGCGCAGCTCTTTCAAAGAAATGCCCTGTATGCGGAGCTGAACTCGATCACGACGCGGCTTTCTGCGACAAATGCGGCAAGAAGCTGGACGACGGCAATAACTTCTGAAATACTCTGAATAAAAAACGACCGCGCCATAACGGCGCGGCTTTTTATTTATCGGAAGTTTTTTCTGCATTAATTAGTTGTTTTCATCGAATTTCTATCGAAGATTAATATTATTTAAAAAATCGGTATATTTAATCAGAGGCAGAAACCGAATCTCTTTGCGTTCAGCGCGACGTCGTTATTGGTAAGATAATAAGAAGAAAGCGTGCCTATATCAGACCAGTAGCAGTCAGTCTTCATAGCGTAAAGCTTCCCTTTCAGTCTCGGAAACAGATCTTTCGCAAAGTCGTATTTAGTATTTTCAGGCACCATATCGAGAGCCGCTTTGTCCATAACGTAAACACCCATACTTACGGTATTTGATACGGGGGCTTCTGGTTTTTCTTGAAAGCGCAATATCTTTCCTTCTCTGTCCGCCACGACAACTCCGAAAGAAGAAGGATTGAGCACCTCTTTTACCGCCAACGTTACAACTCCGTCATGTCTGTTATGAAAGTCGACAAGCTGACCGTAATCTATATCTGTGAAAGCGTCTCCGCTTACTACCAGCACGGGACCGTCATAATCCTTTGTCGCAAGCGCCACTCCGCCTGCCGTACCCAAGGGATGTTCTTCAGTGAAATAACGTATATTCACTCCCCATTTTGAGCCGTCGCGGAAATGTCTGGTTATAACAGACGGACGGTAACAAAGCGTCATAGCGATATCTGTTATACCTGAACTTTTGAGATGCTCAACCGTGTATTCCAACACCGGTTTGTCTATAATTCTGACCATTGGTTTGGGTATTCTGTCAGTAAGAGGTCTGAGCCTGCTGCCTATGCCTCCCGCCATAATCACCGCTAACATAACTTCCTCCGCGCCGTTTTTGATAGTATACAGATAAAATCGTTAAAATATTCTCAATCTTTTTCAAAAAGTTGTTGCACGCGCACGAGTATAGGCGTATAATTATATATAATTAATTTAAAAAAACTTTTTAAAGGATGGATAAATATGAGAGTTTACAATTTTTCTGCAGGTCCCTCGATGCTTCCGCTCGAGGTTCTTCAACAGGCGCAGGCCGACTTCGTCGACTATCAGGGATGCGGCATGAGCGTTACCGAAATGAGTCACCGCAGCAAACAGTATGACGCCATTCATCAGGAATGCCTTGCTCTGCTCCGCGAACTCATGAACGTTCCCGACAACTACAAGATCCTTCTTGTACAGGGCGGCGCTTCTCAGCAGTTCGACGCTATCCCGCTCAACCTTCTCAGCGGCTCAGGCGTAGCTGATTATGTCGTAACGGGCAACTTTGCGAAAAAGGCTTACAAAGCGGCAAAACCGTACGGCGATATCCGTCTCGCTGCTTCCTCTGAAGACAAGACCTATACCTACATCCCCAAAGAGCTTACGCTGTCTGACAACGCAGATTATCTGTACATAACTCAGAACAACACGATATTCGGCACGCGTTACACCTCTCTGCCCACTCCCAAGAGCGGCGTACTGGTAGCGGACGTTTCTTCCAACATTCTCAGCGAAGAAATGGACGTAAGCAAATACGGCGTAATGTATGCAGGCGCGCAGAAAAACGTTGCTCCCGCAGGCGTAACCATCGTAATCGTACGCGAAGACCTCATCGGCAAAGAACAGCCGATCTGCCCGACGATGCTCAAGTGGAGCACTCAGGCTGACGCTGACAGCCTTTACAACACTCCCCCGTGTTTCTCTATCTATATGGCTATGCTCAATCTGCGTCATCTGAAGAAACTGGGCGGCGTAAAAGAGATCCAGAAGGTCAATGAATACAAAGCAGGTCTCTTGTATGACTTTATCGACAACAGCTCTTTCTATCACAACTACGTAAACAAAGAAGACCGCTCTCTGATGAACGTACCTTTCGTTACGGGCGACAAAGAGCTTGACGCAAAGTTCGTGGCAGAAGCAGGCAAGAACGGACTGCTCTCCATCAAGGGACACAAGCTTGTAGGCGGCATGCGCGCTTCTATCTACAACGCAATGCCCGTAGAAGGCGTAAAAGCTCTTATCGAATTCATGAAGAAATTCGAACTAGAAAACAAATAAGCAGGTGGAATTATGATAAACATACTCAAACTCAACGAAATCAGCCCCAAAGTAAAGAGCGTATTGCCTGAACAGTCTTACACCGTAGGCACTGACGTAAGCAATCCTCAGGCTATACTTCTCAGAAGTTTTTCAATGCATGAATACGAAATTCCCGCAAGCGTACAGGCAGTTGCGCGCGCAGGAGCAGGCGTAAACAATATCCCCGTAAGCAAAATGACTGAAAAAGGCATCTGCGTATTCAACACCCCCGGCGCAAACGCGAACGCAGTAAAAGAACTTGTCATCGCAGGTATGCTTCTCGGAAGCCGTAAGATCGTACAGGGCATCAACTGGACTCAGTCTCTTAAAGGCGACGACGTTGACAAGCAGGTTGAAAAAGGCAAGAAAGCTTTCGTAGGTCAGGAAATCCAGGGCAAGACCCTCGGCGTAGTAGGTCTTGGCGCAATAGGCAGACTGGTTGCTAACATCGCAATCGAACTTGGCATGACCGTTCTCGGTTACGACCCTTACCTGAGCGTTGACGGCGCGCTTATGCTGGACAAGAACGTAGTGCACATCACCGACGTAAACCAGCTTTTCGCTGAAGCTGACTATGTAACCCTTCACGTTCCCGCTACCGAGCAGACCAAAAACCTTATCAACGAACAGAGCATCAATACAATGAAGACAGGCGTTGTTATCCTCAACTTCGCAAGAGGAGAACTTGTAAACAACGCTGACGTAGTCGAAGCTGTCAAGAACGGCAAAGTCGGCAGATACGTTACAGACCTTCCCAAGGCTGAACTTCTCGGCATCGACAACATAATAACCATTCCTCACCTGGGCGCTTCCACTCCCGAAGCCGAAGACAACTGCGCTGTCATGGCTGCACGCCAGCTCAAAGACTTCCTTGAAAACGGCAACGTAGTAAACAGCGTAAACTTCCCTTCCGCTTCCGCTCCCAGAACAGGCGTATGCCGCATAAGCATTCTGCACAAGAACGTTGCAAATATGATTGCAACCGCAACTTCATTCATTGCAAAGAAAGGCATCAATATTGCCAACCTCGTTTCTGCTTCAAGAGGCGAAATCGGCTATATGTTGCTTGACGTAGACGCAATGGTAGACGAAGAAACGATAAAGCAGATGCAGCAGCAGGAAGGCTTTATCAAAGTAAGAGTTTTCGATTGATGTCGCATCACCGTTCAAAACGCCGCCCGTAAAAAGGCGGCGTTTTTATTTATCGTCTGATAATTTTATTCAGTGTCATTGGATTAATAATTATTAATTGTGCTTTCTCTGAGGTTTTGCTTTTGCCACCACAGACAAAATCTCTCGATTTAATTCATCGTTCTCTTATTTATTTCGTGTATGCGACGAATTCTTATTTCCGATCAACGAATTGAACAATGTTTTGATCTGTTTTCTCGCCGCAAAACTCATCGCATATTTATCGATAAAAAAACCGCACGCCCTTATATAGGGCGCGCAGTCTTTAACGGAAAATAGTATAACGTATTGATAAAGTCCCATATCACGCCAAAAGGCGGTTTATTTGATTTCTTCTTCCTTTATCTTCTTATTGTAATCACGCTTAAACAGCTTGTTTTGCAGTTTTCTGATATTGCGTTTCTCAAGCTTCTGATTGCCTGTAGAAATTATCAGCAGCGCAGGCAACAGCAACATGACCAGAATTCCGCTAATTATAGCTCCGCGCGCAATCATCAGCGTTATTTCGCTGACTATTATGTTTGTGGTGATCAAAGACACCGACAAGCAACAGCCTGCGAGTATGGCAACCGACGTCAATATAGACACACCGCTTTCCGTAAGCGCCGTATAAGCGGCTTCCCTTGCGGATTTGAAGCCCAGATAATTCTGATATTTTACAGTGTAAAGTATAGCATAGTCGACTGTTGCACCCAGCTGTATCGAGCTCAGAATGATATAAGCCATAAAGTTTATCGACTGTCCGAATATATAGCTTATAGAAAGGTTTACGAATATACCGAATTCGATAACCAGCACAACGATTGTGGACATTTTGAACGACTTCAACGTAAACAACAGGATTATAAATATGATCGCTACGGATACGATCGATACGACCATAAAGTCTGTAGGCGTTATATCCTGCAAGTCGCTTACTGCCTGAGTCATACCTGTAATATAGTAATTCTCAGCGCCGAAAATTTCGTCCAGCAAAGCGCGTATTTCTTTGAGTGCAAGTGTACCCTCGTCAGATTCAGGGTCAGCGTCAAGCATTATGGAATACATGGTATAACCGTTGTTGAGGAAGCCTGTTATCATAGACATATCCATACCGGAAGACGCCATCAGATTGCCCATTTGTTCGTCGTTAACAAGATCGACTATACCTTCTGCACTATCTTCAGGAAGCATAGAGAAAAGACCGAGCACAGCGTTTACATCGTCGCGCGCTTTGATTTTTTCAATAAAATCGTACTGATCCGCAACGTTGCTCTCGCCGTTGAGGTTCTCTGTTTTAGCAGGAACTATCACGACAAGCGAGTTGCTGAGTGCATCGACTTTCTGCTCTATCGCAGTGGGATTGGGATTTTCTTCAACGAACTTGATATAAGAAAGATCGACCATGTTCTGCATAATAACTACAGGTATCAGCAGAGCCAGCGCGATTGCGACAATGGTCTTTCTGTTGGTAACAGCCTTTGAAGCTACAGTCTTGAACTTGGGCACGATGATTCTGTGCTGAGTCTTGCGCGCAAGTTTCTTTGTCAGAAGCATAAAGCAAGGCTGAAGCAGAATTACCGTAAGCAAGCTGAGGAACACGCCTTTTGCAAGCACTATGCCAAGGTCTTCGCCTATCTTGAATCTCATTGCGAACAGCGCAAGGAAGCCGCCGACGGTAGTGAGTGCCGAAGCCGATATCGTGGAGAAAGTCTTGGGAATAGCCCTCTCCATTGCCAGCTTGTCATCGAGGGTCTTTTTCTGTTCCTCTGCAAAAGAGTGCATCAGGAATATCGCATAGTCCATAGACAGCGCAAGCTGCAGTATAGACGACGCGGCATAAGTTACGACCGATACACTGGGCAGAACGAGGTTGGTACCCATATTTATGACGATAGATACGCCCAGCGTAAGCATAAAGACTATCGGGTCGATAAGAGAATTAGTCGTCAGAAGAAGGATAATAAACATTACCAGAACGGCGACTACTGCGTACTTTCCTATTTCACCTATTGTACTGTCGAAAATCTCACGCGTGATCTGAGTGCTGCCGCCCATTGCGTATTCAAAGCCCTTATTTTCAAGATGATCTTCTATATCCGAAAGCAGATTCATTGCCTCGTTTGAAGAGCTGGGAACGTTGAGCTGAAGCATCATAAGATAGGTATCGTCATCAGGATGGAACATAGAAACGATCTCGGGATTGGTTGACAGCTGCTCTGTCATTTCCTTGAGGTCTTCTATCTTAAGATTGTATTTTGAAAGCAAATTATTGACGATATTTGCAATAACAGGATTTTCTAGCTGCGACCAGTCTATATCCTGCATATCCTTGAGAAGCCCGTACCAGATGATACCGCCCTCTTTTGTACCGCCCTTTTCTTCGATAAGAGCAACCAGTTCCTGCATATCCTCGTACGTAGCGCCCTGCACGCCGATGATAGCGTCGCCCTGCATATCGAAATTCTCTTTCATGAAATTCATACCGATAGTCATATCGACGTCTTCGGGAAGATATGAAAGGATGTCAGAGTTGACGTTGACGTACGACATTGCAAAAAGAGACGCGATCGTGATGAGAAGCATCACGCCGAGAAGAATGAGTCTGTATTTGACAACAAATTTTGCAAAGCGTTTCATACTCTAACTATATTACATAAAAACGTTTTTGTAAATTGCCTTTTGACAATTCCGATGGCTTTTTACAAACAATTTACCAAAGGTAACAACGGGTGTAAAATGTGCGTAAAGTCGTGACAAAAACTTCTTCAATTCAGTCTTATTTTACACGCTGAAACCCATAAAAGTAATTGCTGTAATTGCCTTGAAATTATGCCTTACCCTCATCCCTTTAATAATGATAATATATATTATATAACCTTGACAGACAAAAAAATACGTCCGCCCCGTATAGGGACGGACGGTTTATTCTTGGCGATATCTGATTGTCTAACCGCTTGACAAAGGGATATTACTTGTTGAGTTTGCTCTCGAGTTCGTCAGCCTGCTTAGCCAGCTCTTTGGGGAGCTTGTCGCCGAACTTAGCATAGAACTCTTTGATGCCTTCAACTTCTTTCTTCCAGTTCTCTTTGTCGATAGCGAGAAGACCCTTAACGGTGTCAACGCTCATATCGAGACCTTCGATGTTGATGTCTTCAGCCTTCGGAACATAACCGATAGCGGTTTCTTCTGCATCAACTTCGCCTGCGATTCTCTTGAGCATCCAGTCGAGGACTCTCATGTTGTCGCCGAAGCCCGGCCATATAAAGTGACCTTCGTCATCGGTTCTGAACCAGTTTACGTTGAAGAACTTGGGCTGCTTGTCTACGTCAACGCTCTTGCCCATGTCGAGCCAGTGCTGCCAGTAGTCGCCCATATTGTAACCGCAGAACGGAAGCATTGCCATAGGATCACGTCTTACAACGCCTACAGCACCTGCTGCAGCAGCGGTGGTCTCACTTGCCATGATAGAGCCGACGAATACGCCGTTCTCCCAGTCTTTAGCCTGGTAAACGAGCGGAGCGGTCTTTGCACGTCTGCCGCCGAAGATGAACGCGCTGAGCGGAACGCCGTTGCCGTTCTCGAACTCGGGGCTGATGCAGGGGCAGTTTACAGCGGGAGCGGTAAATCTGCTGTTCGGATGAGCGCCCTTCTCTGTGGAGGTCTTGCCATTCCACGGATTGCCCTTCCAGTCGATAGCGTGCTCAGGCGGATTCTTGTCCAAACCTTCCCACCAAACTGTGTTGTTCTCCAGGTTGTGGCAAACGTTGGTGAAGATGGTGTTCTTCTTGGTAGCTGCGAGAGCGTTGGGGTTTGACTTAGCATTGGTACCGGGAGCAACGCCGAAGAAGCCGTTCTCAGGGTTGATAGCGTAAAGTCTGCCATCCTTGCCCTTTCTGATCCAAGCGATATCGTCGCCTACGCAGAATACTTTGTAACCGTTCTTGCGGTAACCTTCCGGCGGAATGAGCATAGCCAGGTTGGTCTTGCCGCAAGCTGACGGGAATGCAGCTGCCATATAAACGGTTTCCTTATTGGGCTTTTCGATGCCGAGGATAAGCATATGTTCAGCCATCCACTGCTCGTTCTTACCCTGATAAGAAGCAATACGCAGAGCGAAGCACTTCTTGCCGAGAAGAACGTTGCCGCCGTAAGCGCTGTTTACGGAGATAATAGCGTTGTCCTCAGGGAACTGGCAGATATATCTCTTTTCAGGATCGACGTCGCATTTAGCGTGAGTGCCTCTGACGAAGTCGTTGCTGTCGCCGAGAGCCTTAAGAACGTCTGCGCCGACACGGGTCATGATTCTCATATTGAGAACAACGTAAATGCTGTCCGTGATCTCGATACCGATCTTGGAGAGCGCGCCGCCTACAGGACCCATTGAGAACGGAATAACGTACATCGTTCTGCCCTTGTAAGCGCCGTCGAGGATGCCGTAAAGCGTAGCGTACGCTTCTTCAGGTTTCCACCAGTTGTTGGTAGGACCGCAGTCCTCTTTTGTGCGTGAGCAGATAAAGGTTCTGTTCTCAACGCGGGCTACGTCGTTTTCCTTAGTGCGGTGCAAAAGGCAACCGGGAAGAAGTTCTTCATTGAGTTTGATCATCTCGCCGGTAGCGATAGCTTCAGCAGTCAGTTTGTCGTAAAGTTCCTGAGAGCCGTCGATCCAGACAACTTTGTCAGGCTGGCAACGCTTCTGAGTCTCTTCGACGAATGCAAGCACTTGCTTATTGGAAGTCAAATCTGTCATATATGATTCTCCTTATAAAAATATTTCTGATTGAATTTTAAGTTGCTGAGCGGGTCTCGCTCGCAATCGTTAATATTATATCAAACCTTACATTATTTGGCAAACAAAATATTGTCTTTTTTATCAACGAACTACCCTTGAGAAATTACTCTGCACGATAGGGCGTTCAGGTCATTTACAGCCTGCCAGTTACCGTCTGCCGCAACATATTATATTGTTAAATAATTTGTTTATTTATATGTATAAACATACACTGCACAACAAGCCTTATCCGATATAAAATCCGCATAAATTCAGTTATAAAAACACATCATTGCTGTAACAGTTAAACGAATATTATTTTATCCTCACTATTTTAGTCGTTCCAAAATGATATTAATATTTGATAAAAACGCATTTTTATGCTAAAATAAACTTAATTTTTAAGATTCGTTTCATACACTCAGCATATACTTTTTTATGCAAATAACGGAGGTAATTATGAAAACTCACAGCAGATTTCTGACCGTAACGGTCATTGTTGCAATCACTGTTTTAGCGGCGGTTCTTCTCTGCTCATGCATAAATACCGGAGAAGCAGGCGCCTCCGCATATGAAATAGCGGTAAAAAACGGCTTTACAGGCACTGAGCAGGAATGGCTGGAGAGTCTCAAAGGCACTGACGGCACCGACGGAAAAGACGGCGAAGACAGTCAGGTATCCTTTACTCTCGACGACCTCATAGCAAAATATCTCGAAGACAATCCGGGCGCTACCGAAGAAGACTTTTACAAGTCTCTCGGCATAGACGTAACCCCAAGCATTACCTCCACCGTACAGCAGGCGCTTAAGAGTTCTGTCGGCGTAATGTCCACAAATACACGTACGGTATCGTTCGGCTCAGGCGTTATATATAAGCTGGACGGCAACACCGCATATATTATCACCAACTACCATGTAATATATGACAGTTTATCGGGTGCTTACAGCAAGGACATCGTAGTTTATCTGTACAACAGAGTCCTTGAAGAGGATATGATAACCGCCACCGTTATAGGCGCTTCTAAAAACAACGATATATCTGTTCTCAAAGCCACTTCAGACGTATTCCTTGAAGACATCGTACAGCCTGTAAAAGTAAACACCAGCGATCCCGTCGCAGGACAGGCAACTTTTGCAATCGGCACTCCCGATGCGTACACCTTCTCTGTTACCTCGGGCATCGTATCGGTAGAATCTGAACATATAAGCACTTCGTATTCAGAAAACGTACGCGTTTACCGTACAGACGCGGCGCTCAACAGCGGCAACTCAGGCGGCGGCATGTTCAACGAAAACGGTGAACTTATGGGCATTTCAGACGCAAAATCCGCAGACACTTCTGACGACAATATCTGCTACGCGATCCCCGCTTCTCTTGCCGTAGCGGTTGCCGACAACATAATCGAAAACGAAGGTCAGCGCTTCCTTATGGGCGTGAATATGGAACTTCAGGATATGACTACCTATGAAGACGAAAACGGAATAATCCGCACCGTATACACCTATGCAGTCAAGTCAGTAGAATCAGGCTCTGCCGCCGACGGCAAGATCCAGGCAGGCGACGTGATGGTTTCTGTAGCAATAAACGATGAAGAAGGCGTGAATATCGACACTTCTTTCAGAGCGCAGGAATATCTTATGAACGCACGCTTCGGCGATACGGTCAACGTAACCGTAAAGAGGAACGGTGAACTCACCACCGTACAACTCACCGCGGAAGAGAAATACTTCACCGCGATATAAAGCTGAAAGTTTTCATCAAATACCAAACCAAAATAAAACAACGCGCGCCTGAATACGGCGCGCGTTTTGTATAGCTTCAATTTGCAAAGACCATTTTTATCATTTTATTCTTTTCCCGCTGAACTTGTCAGGCGACTTTCTTGAGTTTTATTCTCTTCTTATTCATTTCAATAAGCCCGTCGACCTGCATACGCGAAAGCTCTCTGGTCATAGCGCTTCTGTCCGCGCAGATATATGCCGCAAGCATGGTTACAGACATAGGCAGATCGAATTCTTCTCCATACCTCTTTGCCAAAATCTGAAAATAATACATCAGTTTGTCTCTTGTAGTCTTTTTTGACAATATCTCAATACGCTGACTTAAAGACAAAGTCTTTTTCGCTATAAGACCGAACATATTGGATACCAGCCTGCTGTGAGGCTCGCAAGCCTTTTCACAACGCTTTGTTATCTGCCCGTACTTTATGAACATAACTTCGCATTCGCTTTCTGCCACCACTTTCACGCTGTCCCCCGCCTCGTTTGAAAAAGCCAGAACTTCTCCAAATATATCCCCTGCGGAAAAAAGCTCCATGACAGCGACTTCTCCGTTTTCATCTGTGCGTATCATCGACGCGCTTCCTTCAAGCATAACGCCCACGTCGTCGCCTGTATCGGAATAATCGCAAACCGTCGCGCCCTCTCTGAACTTTTTCACTTTTGCACCGAAGCATATCGCCATACGGTTTACGTCTTCTTCGCTTATTCCCTCAAACAGATTTATTTCTGAATATTTCATATTTTTCCTCAAAATGTTGCAAATGCAACATATATTTATTCTAAAATTATGTTATAGTATTTAAGGTTAAAAGTAAAGCGATTTTAAACACTATATATACGGGAGGACACAAACATGATTAAAGTTAATGTCAACGGCGGCAATCTTGAACAGAAAGAAATTGACGCATATATCGATTACGGCAAAAAGAAATACCCTGACAAGAACATTACCCAGATGGACGTTACTCTTGACGGCGAATACGTAAATCTCAAATACACTTTTGAGAATATACCTTTTGAGAGAATCCGCCGCATTACAGGATATCTCGTAGGCACTCTCGACCGTTTCAACAACGCTAAGCGCGCTGAAGAAAGAGACCGCGTAAAGCACGGCATCTGAAAAAGAATAATAATAAGAGGAAAATATAAAAATGGCGGCAAATAAGATAACCGATAAAGTTTACAGCGTAGGCGTTCAGAATCCCGACCTTCGCGTCTTCGACATAGTAATGGCTACCCGTTACGGCACGAGTTACAACTCTTATATCGTAAAGGGTGAAGAAATTGCGCTTATCGAAGCGTCTCATGCGGATTTCGGCGGTTTTTACGAAGCTAACATCCGCGAAGTTACCGACCCTGCAAAAATCAAATACATTATTCTCAACCATACAGAGCCCGACCATTCGGGCGCGCTCGCAGATCTTATCAGACTCTGCCCCGACGCTACCGTACTTGCAACCGCAGTAGCTCTGAATTATCTGAAGAATATCGTAAACGCACCTTTCAAATCACGTCCCGTTAAGGACGGCGAAGTCCTCGACCTCGGCGGTGTGACCCTCAACTTTACCGTATCGCCCCTTCTCCACTGGCCTGACAGTATGTTCACTTACTGCCCTGAAGAAAAGGTGCTGTTCAGCTGCGACGTATTCGGATCACACTACAGCAGTGAAAAGGTTCTCGACAAAGACGTTGAAAACGTTGAAGGTTACAGAGAAGCATTCAAAGGTTATTACGACGCTATTTTCGGACCTTTCAAGCCCTTTGTAGTTGCAGGCATGGCAAAGATCGCAAAATATCCTTTTGAAATCGTATGCCCGAGCCACGGTCCCGTTCTCACCAAGGACGGACAACTCCCCTACGTGCTTGAAAAATACCGTGAATGGAGCAAAACGGTTAAAAACGCGGTCAAGAAAATCCCCGTATTCTACTGCTCAGCTTACGGCTGCACCGCAAAACTTGCAGAAGCAATCGCTGAAGGCGTAAATGAAGTAATTCCCGATGCAGACTGCAAGACATACAACATCATTGAAAACGATATGGCGGCAATGCGTGCAGAGATCAATGCTTGCGACGCTTGTGCAATCGGCTCGCCCACTCTGAACTCCGACGCAGTACCTCCCGTATGGGATCTGCTCGCAGGAGTCGACGCGATCAACAGTCGCAAAAAGCCTGTCGCGGTGTTCGGCTCATACGGCTGGAGCGGCGAAGCCGTCCCCAACCTGATCGCAAGAGTAAGCGGTCTTAAAATGGCAGTAGTCGGCGAAGGACTCAAAGTTTGCTTTGTCCCCACCGCAGACGACCTCAATGCCGCAAAAGAATACGGCAGACAGCTTGCATCTGCAATAAAATAATACCTTTAAATCTTTCGACTTACACTTTTAAATTCACCACAACATAAAAAAAATGCGACCCCTTTCGGGTCGCATTTTTACACTTTCCTGTTTAACATCTCTGTTTTTAATATCGTTCTTAACAGCTAAATAGGCTTAAATTTTTAGTAAAAGTTAAATTACACTGTTCTAAAACGTGTCGGAACGTCGGCGGACGATTTATAGGTTTCGTAACCGTTTGAAATTACACTGTTCTAAAACATGGCGGTATAACTGACGCAAACTTTATAAGTTTCGTAACCGTTTGAAATTACACTGTTCTAAAACACTGCTTCGAAGAACGACCAAATAAACGAGGTTTCGTAACCGTTTGAAATTACACTGTTCTAAAACACCTCGTAAGAGATCTCGTTAATAATATTTGTTTCGTAACCGTTTGAAATTACACTGTTCTAAAACTAACGCATTGACAGAAGCAATGAACGCAAAGTTTCGTAACCGTTTGAAATTACACTGTTCTAAAACTCCTGATCTGTAATTATTCGCTTTACCTTAGTTTCGTAACCGTTTGAAATTACACTGTTCTAAAACTTTACCGCAAGCGCGATCACCGCAGAGACAGTTTCGTAACCGTTTGAAATTACACTGTTCTAAAACGCGTCGTTCTGAAGAACACGAAGAAAGCCGGTTTCGTAACCGTTTGAAATTACACTGTTCTAAAACGTTTTGTAAGCAATTTATAATAATAGCAAGGTTTCGTAACCGTTTGAAATTACACTGTTCTAAAACCGTACTGCCGTTTCTACGTTACCACGCAGAGTTTCGTAACCGTTTGAAATTACACTGTTCTAAAACCCATTTTTGCGCGGATCTGTCGCCGCGTTTGTTTCGTAACCGTTTGAAATTACACTGTTCTAAAACCGCCGCAAGCTTTAAAAGAAAGATTAACGTGTTTCGTAACCGTTTGAAATTACACTGTTCTAAAACTAAAGGTTTTTGATAATTAACTTTGTGAATGTTTCGTAACCGTTTGAAATTACACTGTTCTAAAACTTGATGTCGTTTTTGCTTTTTATTCTTACAGTTTCGTAACCGTTTGAAATTACACTGTTCTAAAACTCTTTTTTTATGCAAAAAATAGGGCGATTAGTTTCGTAACCGTTTGAAATTACACTGTTCTAAAACTAATTCCATAGGTCAGCAACACCGCGCATAGTTTCGTAACCGTTTGAAATTACACTGTTCTAAAACGCGCCGGACGAGCTGACGGTCGTGGAAGATGTTTCGTAACCGTTTGAAATTACACTGTTCTAAAACTATGATGTTCTACATTTACGGTTATATTATGTTTCGTAACCGTTTGAAATTACACTGTTCTAAAACTATCCCCAACTTTCAAGTCGTTCAGCCAATGTTTCGTAACCGTTTGAAATTACACTGTTCTAAAACCGTTTCTTTGGTATTATGTTCAGCCTGTCAGTTTCGTAACCGTTTGAAATTACACTGTTCTAAAACTTATGATAACCGATATAAGCAATTTTACGTGTTTCGTAACCGTTTGAAATTACACTGTTCTAAAACAACATTAAGGTAAGATCTATAATATAAATAGTTTCGTAACCGTTTGAAATTACACTGTTCTAAAACCACTCAAAGATAACCGCCGTATTGTTACCGGTTTCGTAACCGTTTGAAATTACACTGTTCTAAAACAAGGAGATACGAAAAAATGAACGAAATCAAGTTTCGTAACCGTTTGAAATTACACTGTTCTAAAACTTGTCGTAGCGGTCGTGGGCTTCTGCTCTCGTTTCGTAACCGTTTGAAATTACACTGTTCTAAAACTTATTACGCGCGTACGTGTTTATATGGACAGTTTCGTAACCGTTTGAAATTACACTGTTCTAAAACTTGCTTGCTGACTTGACACTCTGTTAAGTCGTTTCGTAACCGTTTGAAATTACACTGTTCTAAAACGTAAAGCCTTATTTATAGAGTAAAACAAGCGTTTCGTAACCGTTTGAAATTACACTGTTCTAAAACCGGACCATCTCAATGACGGATATGTTTTTGTTTCGTAACCGTTTGAAATTACACTGTTCTAAAACTATTTACCCCGTCTGTGGCACTTGACGGAGGTTTCGTAACCGTTTGAAATTACACTGTTCTAAAACCTCAAATTCAGGTAAGAACAACTGAGTTGTGAGCTCCGGCAACTTCTTTTTATACGATTACTTTATTATTATATCACTGTAGTCATTATCAATAAACACTTTTTGCTCATATTGCAGAACTTTTTCGCTATGATTATTTTCAAGCAATACAAGTCCTATCCCTTTATAAAGAAAGTGACGATATAAAGTAACAAGTTCATCATCACTTAAATAGGCTTTCAACTGCACTGCAAGAATTGCCTTGCAAAGTTTCAGTTCTGCACAAACATTGACAAACTGAATAAGCATATCTAAGAATGAGTTTTCACCTGTCATCGGCTTCAACCCGACAAATGAAAACATATCTTTCAGATCTATTTCTTCAGATGTATCAAAATCAATATCAATATCTGCAAGCATTTTCAATAAGCCGTTTTTCAATTCCTTTACAGCTTTGCTAAGTATAGAAAAATCTGTAAATTTGTAGTTCAGCTCTTTTTCCAAATGCTTATACAATTTTGTCAGCATCTGACGCCCGAACATATCCGGATTCACAAAATCGCTCAAACACTGCAATTGACTCTCATTCAGAGCGATATTGTTTTCAACCACTGCAACTTCTCTTGCGGGAAAAGTCTGTTCTTTAAAATCCAGAATAACATTGCGAAAAATCTGCTTTGGAAGTATTTCCAACACCGCAATATTTTCAGAAAGTTCAATGCAGGCATTTTCACAATTATACATCATCATTTTCATAAAATCACCATACGGTTGTCTTTATTGACAACATCTGTTTCAAAAGGATCACAGCATATTTCAATACTTTCAAATTGTTTTTCTGTAATTGTCAACATCATAACACTCCCTTTTTTGGGCAGCATTTTACGGGTTTTTGCTTTTATAGAATCCATTCCTGTTGCATTCAAAGCAAGCTTGCAATAAACGGATTCCTGCAGCATGATAAAGCCGTTTTCAACCAGTTTTTTCTGAAACTTAAATGCCGCTTTCCTTTCTGCAGAAGTTTCTCTCGGCAGGTCATAAAAAAGTAATAATCTCATATATCTGTAACTCATATCATTTAAACTCGTATAATTGCAAAAGCTCAGGTTTGTTTTTATCAAGACTGTCAATAACACTCTTTACACAAACCGCGATTGCATTGTGAAGATATTTTTTATCTCCAAGCTCAACTGTCTTATTCAGCAGATTGACCAGATCGTGTTTATAATCTTTATCGAAAGGTCTGTTGCGGTTGAAATACACAAATTCGTCTACTATCACTCTGAAAGGCTCTATTATATCGCAAGAAAGATTGAACCCGTTAAACTCGTTTATATGAACAAGACCTAGCTGAGTGAGACAACCGTTGGCTACAATTTCTCTGTTTATACAAGATAAAAGAATAGTATAACCATAATTCAAAGCACTGTTGACATCGCACTCTGTATTTCTGCTGAAATCAAGTCCGAAAAGCGTGTTAAAAAAAACTTTTGCAGAATGTCCTTCTCTGTTAGTACTGTCTCCGGCAATCAATTCCTGCGCAAATATCTTTAAAAGTTCTGCTCTGTCATCCGCTCCGATTTTAGACAGCAAAGCCGCTTGATTCAATATCTTTCGTTGGATTATTCTATACCCAACTTCCTTTACTGTGTCTGAATTCCAATTTATTTGCTGTTTTATTCTTTTTGAAGAATTATGAGAGCCGTAATAATCTGAAAGTTCAGCATAGGGATTGTGTTTTTCATCACAAAACACTGTTTTAATATTACGTTTTGAAAGTTCACACAATGCTACGCCTGTAACAGTAACATTGGTCGTAGCTATCATAAGATAATGTATCTCCGACAAATGGATTTTCTTCACATCGTCGGCTCTGATTATCAGATAGTTGCCTGCACAACTTATTTTACAAGGCGACTCGATTACAACACTTCTCCAGCCCAATCAGACAATCTCCCCATCTTGCAATAAAGTCCTGTGCAGGAATTATCGATAAACACAGCGTTTTTGATATCCACGCTTTTTATCAGTCTGCCGTAACCTCCGCCGCCGAATTTTTTGTCCATCTCTATTCTCCCTGCGCCGGTATTGCTGACCGTCAGCATATCTTTTACAAGCTGTATTTTTTCTTCATAAGTCATATTGTCATAATATTTTTCAACAATTTCTTCAAGTTTGTCTGCAAACTTAGCATAAAGCGGCATTTTGCTTCTGACAATAAAGTTGTAATGGCTTATAAATTCTTTTATCTCCTCGACATACTTCTCTCTGTTCTCTTCCAGAGCGCGCTTATTGCCCTGCTCTATATGGTATAGCATTCTTTCAAATTTCGCATTTACATATAGTTCGGTTGCGTTGTTCAACTCTCTTGTGCCGGTAACGTAACACAATTGTCCCTCATTAAGAACAAGCTGATACTTGTGGATTATCTTTAAGATTTTTGCGCTGTCTCCATATAAGTCTTTTATATAGTTTTCAACTGCGACTTTATCTGTTTTCTCTTTCCACACAATATATACCGGGATATTGTCAAAGACATACTGCGTCTTTGCCTTCTTGCCACTTCCCTTTATATAAGATATTATCGCAAAATAAGCCGGCTTAACCGATGAATAACCGCCGTATATCTCTGTCGGCATAGGCTCTCCGTTCTTGTTTTTTATCGGCATCAGACCTTTCTTGTCGCTTTTCGGGCTGTAAAGCGTTTCATCATAAAACGCTGACTCAGCCATTATCTTCTTTTTCTTGACGATAATGCAATTGTTCTTTTGCATGGTGTCGAAGATGTTGGAATATCTGGTGCTGTTCCAAAGATATTCACCTTCTTCATCCATTGCGAACTTATCCATATCCCCGTATTCCATAAGATCGAGTATAATACCGTAACGCTTGTTAACAAGTGTGCGGACATCGTCTTTTGCTTCGCTTGCGTTTCTTATATAATATTTGAGATATCTGTTGGATTCTTCCTGTCCCCACAACGGACAAGCAACAGTGGTAAACTGTCCGACTACAGCTGTAAGGTATGCGTCTTTAGCATGATGGAAATTGTTCATATTCCTCAGCTTATAGAAACCTGCCTTATTCTGCTTTGCATATTTATTTCTGAATTGTTTGTTCATACCTGCCTTCACGCACTGTATAACTGCTTCGGGATATCTTCTTTGCAACAGCTTCTTCACTTCTTTTACGATCTGGCTTGTCTCAACCAGCTGACGGTTGATAAAGCCTACGCTGTCTCTTTCTGTGTATTCAGCCTTTGTAAGATTTGCATATTTCTTACTTCCTATAAACTTTTTATCGTAAAGGAATTTCCAGAATTCACGCATTGATTTCTGCACGTCGAAATTTAAAGCGAGCGTATCGCTTTTTCTCTGGTTTTCTATCTTCTTGACAAGAACTCTGTTCTCAAAACTGTCATCAACTATGTAAGAACGCGGCACGATATGGTCGATTTCACATTCACCGATTTGATCAAAACTTATTGTCTCTCCTGAATACATACATCTGCCCAGTTGAATAAGCCAGAGATAAAGCTTATCGCTGTCAATTTTTCTGTTTTCCTTATTCCTTTCTTTTATCTCATTGTAGCAGTCTTCGCTGAAATACTTATCTCCTTCAACAGTCTTATAAAGTTCAGAAAGTTTTTTCAGCCTCGAATCAGTCTTTTTCTTTTCTTCTTCAGAAGCAGTGCTTTCTATAAAAATCCTTGAAGGTGCGTTCTTCGCAGTTTTTTCTATTTCTTCGACTATTTTAAGAGCATTCCATATTCCCTTTTTCACAGCAGGCGAACAGTACAATTCGTCTACGTCATTGTATCTGAAAGCGTCTATTTTTTCGTCTTCTTTGCTGAAACTGTCGCAAAATCCCAGTTCTTTGTCAAATATGATCTCATTGAAATGTTTATTCGTATCATACATTGTTTCAAGAACGGTCTTTCCGTTTTTGCCGTACAGTCCGTGAATCACGTATCTTGAATAACTTCCCCATTTCGTATATTTGAGTTTTATAAGAGACTCTACTTGAGCTGATGTAAACACGCCGATAGCAGAAATTTTCTTCCTTCGTATTTTAATATCGTCGAATATAGTAAGAATTCTGACAGCCTCTTCGTATTGATTTATATTTTCGACTTTGAAATCCTCTTTCAGCTTGTTTTTAAAGTCGATAAGCGCGGACATGGAAGACGTTAGTTTGTCTTCAGCAAATCCCTGAATATCGCCGTCTTGCACATCTACATTATATTGAGTCCTTAGTGCCGCAGCTATATCCTTGATTTTCACCGTCTTCTTTTTGCAGCACAAATTGAGGAAAATAAACTTTTTCCAGTCGACTGAAACAGCTTTTTCCTTAAACTTCATCTTGTTTATTTCGTTCAGAGTACAATATGCCTGATAAATTATAGAATTCTTGGGCAATGCATCCTGATCAGGACAAAGACGGCATTTATTTGTCATTCTGACAATGAAATCTTCTGCCAACGCGTCAGTGTCTACCACATCGTAAAAATTCCAAGGCGTAATTTTTTCATCGATTATCTGCTTTGCCCATGAATATTTACCTTTGAGCGTTCCTACATAATAAGGACGTCTGAAAGTAAGCAAAGACATTATTTTTTCTCTGTTTTCAACAAGTTCAGGATAAAATCTTCCCTGATTATCGAGAATATCCTGCAACTCCTTCTCGTTCATCTGATAAGGTATTGCAGAATTACTTACATCGTTAAGCTTAGGCAAGAAAGTTTTTTTCTCAATTTCATCAAGACAATATCTTTTCTCTTCACATTCAGGAACGTTTTCAAGCAATTTTTTCAATTCGGCATAAAATTTGTCCTGTCCGACCTTTTCATTATAACGGACATACTTTGTATTTGTCCCTATGTAATTTACATAATTTGCGCCCTTTTCTCTCCTGAAAAACTTCGAATATGATTTAGGAATATAAGTTTTAAAAAGTTTCTTTAGTATTTTCAGATCTGTCTTATGTTTATCGTATTTTTTGATCATTGCAAGGCTTATGCTCTTTTCTCCTTGCATAACGTCTTCAAACAGAATCGCGGTATAAATCGCCTTGACTGCAGTAAATAATGACTCTTTATCTCCTGCAATAGATAAATACATATCTTCGTTTTCATCGTATTTTGAATCTGAAAACGCAAATGTTATTTCTTTACCGTCCTCTCCCAGCACAGGAGAATCTGACAATATAAGTGCTGTCAATTTTGCCTTGTAGCCCAAAACCGCACTCGCAAACTCTTTTATAAAATCGCTGTTCTCTACGTCGCTGAACAAAGCCGTCACTGCCCGTTTCTTTTCAGCCTTCGGCATATTCTTGTTTCTGAGAATGTCTGCAAGACTTTCTGTCTTTCCGACATATCTCATATCGCAGTCAAAATCGTTCAGAAGGATTTCAAACAGATTGTTCAATTCAGGAACAAGCATTCCCGCGCCGAAATCCAGTTTTTTACCTTCATACAGAAAATTTCCTCTGTATTTCACGATGTGATGTATTGCAAGGTATATTTTTCTGATATCAGCCTTATCTTCTGTCGTTGCCAGATAATTCCTTAAATGGTATATTGTCCTGGAATTTTCATCGTGATAAAAATCTCTGTCAGTATAATCTCCGTTGAACAGATTGTATGCGTTTTTTCTGAAATAGCTGCCTTCTCCGACACTGTAACTGCTTTCTTTCAGCTTGTTGAAAAATTCTGCGTCCTGTTTAAGCACACAATCTGACATTAGCTCCTGCAAAAGACGAATCCTTTCCTTTCTTCTCTCGTAACGTCGTCTCTGAGATCTCTTCATTCTTGTCTTTTTCGCCGTTTCGGCATTATCAAAAAGGAACGCACCCCAGGCGTCTTTATTTTTGATTTTTGCCAATCTGTACTCTTCGTCTATAACTGCCCAACCGACAGAGTTTGTTCCGATATCCAATCCGATGCTGTAATTCTTTGTTTTTTTTGCCATAATGTATTGACTTTCCTCCCTTCCTGCGTTAATATATTAGTGTAAACGTTTGAATTTACACTGTGAGTTAAAATAAATGTTACACTAACAGCCTGTTTTCAGGTAGCTGCCGCAAGGCGGCTCTTTTTTTATGTGTTCATTATAATAAAATAAAGTTGACAACTGTGTGTCATATTTTATTTTTTATAGCGATTTCTTTTATATTATAACATTTGTTTAATGCCGTTTCAATACTCATTGCAAAACAACATAAAAAAATCCGACCTTTTCAGATCGGATTTCTAAACTCGTTTGATTTTAAGTTTTGTTCTTGAGCTTACTTGTTCGCAGCCTGCTTGCAGTATTCGACGACTTTGTCGGCGATCTTGATGCGGTCGATAACTTCTTCGAAGCGGACAGGTCTTTCCTTGAGTCCGTTGAGCGGCTCAGGCACTTCTTCGCCCGTCTCTTCATTGAGCTTTTCTGTAGCTTCGAAAGCGTCTTCTATTCTGTTGCCGCTTACGGCTTCGTATACGTCCGCGGGGAACTTATACGCGTTTGCTGTAGAAACAACGACTGTCGGGGTTTCGTCTCCCGTCTCGTCGGCATAATCGCAATATACGTCGTAAGCAACCGCAGTGTGCGTGTCCATAAGATAACCGAACTCGTCCATAGCGAAAGCTATCGTGTCCTTTGTGTCTTCATCGTCAGCATATCCCACCGAGAACAGAGACTTGAGCGTCTTGAGTTCTTCAATGCTTACAGAATATTTTCCCACAGTCTTCAGAGCTTTCATTCTCTCTGCGGTAAGTTTATCGTCTCTGCCGCTGACCTCGAAAAGCAATCTTTCGAGATTGGAAGAAATCAGGATATCCATTGACGGAGAAATCGTCTTGTGGAACTCTCTGTTGATATCGTAAGTGCCCGTCTTGAAGAAATCGGTCAGCACGTGGTTGACGTTGGACGCGCAGATAAGTCTGTTCACTCCTACGCCCATCTTCATAGCGTAATATGCCGCGAGGATATTGCCGAAGTTGCCGCTGGGCACGCAGAAGTTGACTTTATCGCCGTACTCGATCTTGCCCGATTCGATAAGATCGCAGTAAGCGGATACGTAATAAGCTATCTGCGGAGCAAGTCTGCCCCAGTTGATAGAGTTTGCTGAAGAAAGCTTGAAGCCGTTGGCATGAATTTCTTCATTGATCTTTTCGTCGGCGAAAATGTTCTTTACGGCATTCTGCGTATCGTCGAAATTGCCCTCGATAGCGCATACGCATACGTTGTCGCCCGTCTGGGTCTTCATCTGCAGTTTCTGCATATCGGATACGCCCTTTGACGGATAGAAAACGATAATATTCGTGCCTTCGACGTCTTTGAATCCTTCCAGCGCCGCCTTGCCAGTATCGCCCGAAGTTGCAACCATGATAAGGGTTTTATCCTTCTCTCCAACCTTTTTGCGTGCCGCGCTGAGAAGATGCGGAAGCATGGTAAGCGCCATATCCTTGAACGCGCAGGTAGGACCGTGCCACAGTTCAAGCACATAAACGCCCTCGTCTATATTCACGAGCGGACAGGGATCGTCGCCGTAAAAACGCGAATACGCTTTTGTCGTATAATCGAGCAGTTCTTCAAAAGTGTAATCGCTGAGCAAAAGCGAGAGGACGCGTGCCGCTCTTGTCGGATAGTCCTCTTTCGCCAGACTTAAAAAATCTTCTTTGGTGAGCCTCGGGAGTCTTTCGGGGACATAAAGTCCGCCGTCCGGCGCGAGACCTCTTACGATGGCCTCGGCACCGCTGCATTTCTCGCTTTTATTGCGAGTGCTGATATAGTTCATTTTATCTCCTCAGATAATCTTGTATTTCAAAAGAAAATCAGGTAACTCCTCTGCGTCAGCGCTAACCGTTACGGTAACCGAGATCGCAAACTTATCTGCAATTCTACCCAGTTCGCCGTAGAATTTCTGCATTTTGTCAGGACCTGTGCCCGCAATTCTCGAAGCGCCGTCTATGTAAAGATTGGTAAGGTCGCTTCTGCTTGCCGCTATGCCGCATACGAATGCGAGAAGCGCGTCTTCACCCTTTACTACGGGATATTCCGTTACGTCGATCAGCTTTACGTTGCGGTCGACGTCGTACATATACCTTTCGGTATCGGTTACGAAAATGCTGTCGCCCTTGGCGGTTTTGACGTCGGCGTTAGCCTTCTCGATAATACGGGTGGTCTTGCCCGAGCCTTTGCTTCCGCAAATCAGATTTACCATAATTTGCCCTCCGTTTCGTTTATAACTATATTTTAAACTAAAGCAGAGAGGATTTCAATAGCTTTTACGAAAAATATACCTCAAGCGTTCTCTCAGTACGTCTTGATAACGAGTTTCTTATGCAACTGAGGCGAAAGAGACATTATGATAGAGTCAAGTTCGTCGTCGCCCATATAAGTCGTTCTGCCGCCTTCGTACTGTTTGTCGATGACCTCTTTTACCTTTACGACGATATCGTCACGCTTATCGACCTTATGTCCTTCGGGAAGCGCATAGAAACCGTTCATCCAGTAAGCGATACCTGCAAGTCCGCTGTGAGCGTCTACCGATACGAGCGGCGGTTTGCCGAGAAGTTTTTCGGTATTGAAGATATTGTAGATCTCCTCGTCCTTAAGCAGTCCGTCTGCGTGAACACCCGCTCTCGTGGTGTTGAATGACTTGCCTACGAACGGAGTCTGCGGCGGAATTATGTAACCGAGTTCGTCCTCGAAATATTTTGCAATTTCAGTGATCGCCCTGAAGTCTATGCCGTCGTCAGTGCCCTTCAATGAAGCGTATTCTATCATCATCGCTTCGAGGGGGCAGTTGCCCGTTCTCTCGCCTATACCGAGGAGCGAACAGTTTACTGAAGAACAGCCGTACAGCCATGCTGTGGTAGCGTTGGTAACGACCTTGTAGAAGTCGTTGTGTCCGTGCCACTCAAGCAGTTCGCTGGGGACTTCAGCGTAATATTTAAGACCGCTTATGATGCCGGGAACGCTTCTCGGAAGAGTTACGCCGGGATAGGACAAGCCGTATCCGAGAGTGTCGCAGGCTCTTATCTTTATATCAACGCCGCTTTCCTTGCGCAGTTTCATAAGCTCATAAGCAAACGGAGCGACGAAGCCGTAGAAGTCAGCCCTCGTGATATCTTCGAAATGGCAACGGGGAACGATGCCCTTGTCGAGAGCCATTTTGACGATGTTCAGGTACTTTTCAGCCGCCTGCTTACGGGTCATATTCATCTTCTTGAAGATGTGGTAATCCGAGCAACTTACAAGAATACCCGTCTCTTTTATGCCCATTTCCTTGACAAGCTCGAAGTCCTTTTCGTTGGCGCGAATCCAGCTGGTAACTTCAGGAAAATCGTAGCCCAGTTCCATACATTTTCTGACGGCTTCTCTGTCCTTTTCAGAATAAAGGAAGAACTCACTCTGTCTTACCAGACCTTTCTTGCCGCCCAGTTTATGCAGAAGTTTGTAAATATTGACTATCTGCTCGACCGTAAAAGGGGACGTGGACTGCTGACCGTCGCGGAATGTCGTATCGGTGATCCATATCTCTTCGGGCATATCCATAGGGGTCTGTCTGAAGTTGAACGCGACTTTAGGAACGGTGTCGTAGTCGAAAAGGTCGCGGAAAAGGTTGGGCTGCTCCACGTCCTGAAGGAAGGGGTGCCAGTTGCTCTCGATCAACAAATTCTTGTCTTTATTGTACTTGATCATCTCATTCTCCTCTGATCCTGTCTGATCTTAAATTGGTATCAATTAAAGCCGCCTTTAAGCCGAATTATTCGCCTGAAGACAACATTTCGTTTCTGTTAGCAAGTGCCAGAGCGTCCAGCATCTCGAACAGATCTCCGTCCAGGAAAGCCTCCAAAGAATAGAGCGTAAGCCCTATGCGGTGGTCTGTAACTCTTCCCTGCGGGAAATTGTAAGTGCGGATACGCTCCGAGCGGTCTCCCGTACCCACCAGCATCTTACGGCTGGATGCGTACTCTTTTTCCTGTTGCGTGCGGTAATAGTCGTACACACGCGATTTAAGCACCTTCATTGCGCTTTCCTTATTCTTGCCCTGAGACTTTTCGTCCTGGCAGGTAACGACAATGCCCGTAGGCAGATGGGTTATTCTGATCGCGGATTCAGTCTTGTTCACGTACTGACCGCCAGCGCCGCCAGCACGGTATGCGTCTATCTTAAGGTCCTTTTCAAGGATTTCAACCTCAACATCTTCCGCTTCAGGCAATACAGCCACGGTAACCGTGGACGTGTGTATTCTGCCCTGAGATTCGGTCTCAGGAACTCTCTGCACGCGATGCACTCCGCTTTCGAACTTGAGTCTGCTGTAAGCGCCGTGTCCAGTTATCATGAATACGGCTTCCTTTATTCCGCCGAGGTCATTGGCATTCACGTCGATTTCCTTCACCTTCCAGCGATTGCGCTCTGCAAATCTCTCATACATTCTTACGAGTTCAGCGCCGAAAAGCCCCGCTTCGTCTCCGCCTGCGCCCGCTCTGATCTCAACGATAACGTTCTTGTCGTCGTCAGGGTCTTTGGGAAGAAGGGCGATCTTTATCTGCTCTGTCAGCTCTTCTTTTTTCTTCTGAGCTGAAGACAGTTCCTCTTTTGCAAGAGCTACCATCTCCTTGTCAGAGCCGTCGTCTATGATTTCTCTGCACTCTGATATCGTGGACTCGTTGGCTTGGTATTCGCCGTAAAGATTTACGGGTTCTTCCAGCCCCGATCTTTCTTTTACAAGTTTCTGCCACGTAGCGGTATCGGCAATAACCGAGGGATCGGAGATCTTCTCAGTCAGTTCGTCAAATCTTTTTTTCATATTTTCGAGTTTATCGAACACTTTTCTTTACCGCCTTTACTATTCTTTCTATGCCCTGAAGGTCGTTGACTATAGCGCAGTCAAAACCTGAAAGCATTTTTATTATATCTCTTGCCTGACCTTGTCCGCACTCGAGCATGAGCGCGCCGCCGTCTTTCAGATATTTATCGGCATTTGCCGCGATTATTCTGTAAAAATCCAGTCCGTCCTCTCCGCCGTCAAGCGCAAGTCTCGGTTCAAAATCCTTTACCTCTCTGTCAAGCCCTTCGATATCCTTTGAAGGTATATAAGGAGGATTGGACACTATCAGGTCGAACTTTCCACTGACACCGTCAAACGCATCAGACAACACAAATTCTATTTCCGCGTTATGCTTCTCAGCGTTTTTCTTTGCAGTTTCAAGTGCCTTTTCAGATATGTCAGACGCGCATATCTCAGCTTTTGAAAAAACACTGAGCGCTATCGCAATACAGCCGCTGCCCGTACACAGGTCAAGCGCGCGCGCATTCTTTTTATCCTTTAAGAACAATATAGCCTGCTCAGCAAGAAGTTCTGTTTCCGGTCTCGGACATAGCACGTTTTCGTTTACGCTTATTTCCAGCCCGAGAAATTCAGTATATCCGAGCACCTGAGAAAGAGATCTGCCCGTAGCTCGCTCTTTCGCTATCTTGAGCATAGCGGAGAATTCGTCGTCAGATATTTCTTTTTTCAACCTCAGCGCCGCTCTTCCGCATTTCAGCACGTAGCACGCTATCCAGTCAGGCTCACTGCCGTCCGCGTCGGTATCTCTGATAATTTCTTTCAGACTCTCAAGCGCCTGCCTTAATGCTGTCACTTGTCTGAGTCTCCGTCTTTGTCTGCGTCCTTGCCGTCTTCAGATTCTGAAGATACGTTTTCCTCACCGCTCTTTTGAGAGTCTTTATCTCCGATATTGTCGCTTTTCAGAACAAAGCCCTCTTCTTCTCTGAGCTTTATAGCTTCGGCGTTAGCCTTTCTCGCTTCTTCGGCCTTTGCGTTCAGCTCAGCAGCTTTCAGGCAAAGTTCTTCGTCTGAAATTTCGCCTTTCGCCGCGCTTACCATGAGAAGGCAACGCGAATGTTTGATATGACTTATATGATCGTACTCTTCTTCAGGCACGCCCATTCCCTTGCAGATTATCTCTTTTGCCCTTTCCTTTGTAACGCCCGTCTGCAAAAGCTGTTCTTCAACCTTTCTCTTGAGCAGTTTCGTATCGAATTTGAGTTCAGGCAGATCGGGGTTTTCGTCCATAGCGAGAACCGTCTTGAACGCCGTAATCGCAACTTCAACCATACTGTCGTCGGGCTGACGCGTAGTCAGTTTCTGAAGCAGAAGTCCGGGAGCTTTCAATGCTCTTACAAACGGATTGTCAAATTTTGCGAGGAACTTGAGCACCTCGTAGCTTACGCCCGAAACCACGGGAATAAGCGCAAGTCTTATCAAAAATCTTACCCACATCTGACCGCTCCAGCCTGTCAGAGAGAAAATCAGCACGCTTACTACCATTGTAATGAACATAAACGTCGTGCCGCATCTGTCATGTACGGTGGTCATCTTCTGAGCGTTTTCCACCGTCAGCTCCAGGTCATGTTCATAACAGCTTATCGTCTTATGCTCCGCGCCGTGATACATATATACGCGCTTTATGTCTTTCATCGCAGAAGTAAGGGCGATATATGCGATAAATATAAGCATACGGATAAATCCTTCGAGAAGATTCATCGCTATCTGCACGCCTACGTTCGCCTGCGCGTTTATTTTAAACAGCTTAATAAGTCCCGTTGTGATGAGCTGGGGTAAAAAGAAAAACAAGCCGACGGAAAGCGCTACGCCGATGATTACCGAAATCGCCATAATAACGCTGAACACGTCGACTTTGAAAGTCTTAGCAAACCATTTTTCTGCTTTAGAAGGCTCCTGCTCTCCGTCAAACACCTCTCCAGAACGCATCAAAGTGCGAACACCCGAAACCATCGTTCCGAAGAAGTTGAAGACGCCTCTGAGAAACGGCGCGCGGAAGAGAAAACTTTTTTCTTCGACAGGTTTGAGATACTGGCTCTCCACGACGATATTTCCGTTTTCGTCGCGCACAGCCGTCGCCATACTGCGCTTGCCGCGCATCATAACGCCTTCGATAACCGCCTGTCCGCCAATTCCGACGCTCTTTTTCCTCATTGCATAGCCTCCATATAAAAAAAATACGGTGCGGGATAAGTTCCCGCACCATTATTATCCGATTACAGACTGTAACGCTTCTTGAACTTATCTACTCTACCGCCGGTATCAACGAGCTTCTGCTTGCCGGTATAGAAAGGATGGCACTTGTTGCAAACGTCTACTTTAATGACGTCTACATCCTTGGTTGTACCGCAAACGAACTTCTCGCCACAGGTGCACTGAATGATTACGTCATGATATTTGGGTTGAATGCTCTCTTTCATGTTCTTCACCTCACTATATTCTTTTACGCACATACGATTATACATATTTCTTTTTTGCAAGTCAAGCGTTATAAACGGTTTTTTTGAGGATTGGAAAATTTAACTTATTTTGCTCCCCTGCTTTTCCCTCGGCGCGTTTTTGCCTTGCAATCCTGAAAAAAGTGTGCTATGATTATTCCACTTAAAGTGTGAGGGAAGTTTATATGAAATCCTTGGTTTTAACAGAGCCGGGCAAGCTGGAAACTGTTGTCAACGAAGAAAAGGACGTGCCGCACGATTGCGTGAAAGTACGCATTGCGCGCGCTTCGGTTACCTCTTCGGACATTTCGGCTTACAAGGGAAAATCCGGCTTTTATCCTATTATGCCTTCAAGAATTGCTATGGGACTGGTCAGCGAAAGCTCTGACTTTACTCTTAAAACGGGTCAGCGCGTCATGCTTTCTCCTTACCGCAAAAGCTCAGGCACGCTTCAGGTCAGCGGCGTCGATAAAAACGGATATCTTGCAGACTACGTAATCTGCCCGCTGTCTGACGTCTACGCTATACCTGAAGGAATATCAGACGAATCCGTTATCTTTATCGAAGACGTGGCTCTTGCCGAAAAAATCCTTGAAAAACTGGACGTCAGCAAAACGCAGTATATCCTGCTCAACGGCTGCTCTTCTCTCAATTACATAATAGGACAGCTTTCAATATATTATCAGGCGATCCCCGTGATCATCGATAAAAATCAGGAACTACTCGACCTCGCGCAGGACCTCGGAATATATTACACGGTAAATCCCAACGAAGAAAACGTATTCCAGAAAGTAAAAGAAATCACGTCAGGCAAAATGTGCGACTATATGGTGCTCGATCTCGACTCGTACCCGAGCGCAGAAGGTCTTCTCTCTTGTATGAGAGAGGGCGGAAAGATGTGTCTTGCAGGACTAGACAAAAAGACTGAAGAACTTTCTGCCGATCTTGCTCCCGTATTCACCAAAGGGCTGGAGATATGCGGTCTCAATAACGGCGACGGAGAAATCGAAACAGGTATCAATATGATCGCCACCGAAGTCGTAAAAGTAGACAAGCTTATAGAAAGGATCGTGGATATATCGGAAGCCGCGGACGTGTTTGCAAAACTTGCGTCCGAGCCGCCTCATCCGCTCAAAACCATAGTAAAATGCTAAATAGAAAATTCAAATAAACAAGCCGCTTTCAAGCGGCTTTTATTTTTACGATGTCGTATTAAAATTTTCTTACCCGTGTTTGTTATCGCTTAAACAACAGATTTGCGATCTCGTCTATTCCTCCTGCTCCCAAAAGAAGGATTATCCCCTTTTTGCTCAGACGGGATCTTATATAATCGGCGGCGGGAGCATAACCGTCCATATAAAGGCAAGCCGTCTTTTTCTTTTTGAGTTTTATATATAAATCATACGCGCTTCCGCCCTCGATATTTCTTTCACGCGCCGCATACGTGGGCAGGATAACAACCTCGTCCGCCCAGTAAAAGCTGTCTGCAAATTCGTCAATAAGCGACTTTGTGCGACTGAAAGTATGCGGCTCGAAAAACACGGTTATTTCACCCCTCGTCATAACGCGCGCGGTATCTATTGCGGCGCCAATCTCGTCTGGATGATGAGCGTAATCCACAATCACTCTCGCACCGCCTTCAAGCATACCCTTGCATTCAAAGCGTCTGCTTACGCCGCAAAATTCCTGAAGCGCCTTGCCTGCATAAACGATGTCAAGTCCGAGTCCGTCCGCTACCGCAAGCGCCGCTAAGACATTCAGAATATTATGCTTTCCGTACACGTGCGTCGTATATCTCCCTACAAGTCGGGAATACCTGTACAGGTTGAATGAATATATACCGCCTTCGTAAGTTACGTCGTCCGCGCGGTAATCGCACCCTGCGCAGAACCCGAAAGTAACCTTTTTCACTCCTCTCGGTTCAAACAAGTCTTTAAGCCTGTAATCCACCACAAGAAGTCCGCCTTCTTTTATATTCTGAGTAAATCTTGAAAACGCTTCTGCAAGTTCAGTCATGTCTCTGTAGCAGTCAGGGTGATCGAATTGCATATTCAGCACAACGGCAATATCAGGCGAAAGCGCAAGAAAACTGCGCTTATATTCGCAAGCCTCTGTAAGAAAAACGTCTCTTCCGCTGTCCGTCAGGCTTATCTCTCCTCCGGGCAGATCTCCGCCGATATGCCCGATAAACTTTACCCCCTGCCCTTTGAGAATGCAGGACAGCATAGCGGTGGTAGTCGTCTTTCCGTGCGTACCTGCGACGGCTACGGTGCGTTTACAAAGTCTTTCTACGAGAGACAAGAATGCCTTTCTCTCAATAACCGTCTTGCGCAAAGCGCGTGCGCGAGACAGTTCAGGGTCGTTTTCAGGTATGCATGCGGTATAGACCACAAGGTCAGCCTTGTCAACGATCTCTTCGTTGCTTCCGCGATATGCGTATATGCCGTTTTTGCAAAGCGTTTCCAACACAGGCGAATCCGCTCTGTCAGAGCCGCTTACCGTCATCCCTTGGCGTGCGCAAAGAAGCGCAAGAGCCTTCATGCTTACGCCGCATATCCCTATAAAATGAACGTTGTGAAAATCAGTCAGATCAAGCATACAACATTATATGCGGCAAAGCTGAAAATTGTCATGAAATCTCAATTGTCGTCCCCTTTTTCAGCTATATGTCGAGATCTTGCGTAACTGAGCGGAAAAATCCTGCCTTAAATTTACATTAATAAAATATTTAAGTTTTTTTTAAATAAAAATATTGTTTTTTCAAACTTATTATGATATATTGATATTACAAAAAATCAACTCAGGGGAATTTATGAAAATAACCGATATCAAAATCAGACTTGTTGCCAAAGAAAACGACAGGCTTAAAGGCGTCGCTTCAGTTGTGTTTGACGAATGCTTCGTACTTCACGACATAAAAATCATTTACGGCAAACTGGGGCTTTTCATCGCAATGCCCAGCCGTAAGACTCCTGACGGAGAATATAAAGACATCGCTCATCCTCTCAACACAGAAACACGCGACACGATAAACCGCGAAGTTCTTGCCGCATACGAAAAGGCAGTCAAAGACGCTGAAAACGCGAATTGATAACAGACTATTCTCACTTTTATAATATACACCTCAAAAAGGCAGCCGCGTTATTGCGACTGCCCTTTATTTATGCTTTATTAAATCTTTTCAGACAGATCAAAGCCTGTCTTTTTCCATCATTTTGTACAGCTCGTTGTATATAGGAAGATTGCGCTCGTAAATCCTCTTGTAAACGCGGTTGTAATATTGCATATACTTCGAGTGATTTTCTTCTATAGGCTTGAACGTATCCTTTACTCTTACCATCCTGGATACGGCTTCTTCAATCGTCTTATAATACTTCAAAGCGTTGAAGCCCACGATCGCACAACCAAGTCCGCTCGTCTCGTAAGTCTGCACTCTGTAAACTTCTCTGCCCATAATGTCAGCGGTTATCTGACAGATTATATCGCTCTGAGATCCGCCGCCCGCCACAGCGATTTTCGTAATCTTGTTGCGAGAGCGTCTTTGCAGATTCTCCAATCCGTCGAAAAGCGCATATCCGAGACCTTCTATTATTGCTCTGTACACGTGCAGACGTGTGTGAATATCAGAAAAACCGATCATAATACCCTTTGCCTGAGGGGTCTTAAGACCCGGTCCCCAATAAGGCTGAAGGATAAGTCCGTTGCATCCGAGAGGTATTTTTGCCAGCTTTTCGTCAAGAAGTCTTTCTGCAGAAACTCCGAGTTTTTCCGCCTCTATTTTTTCATTGAGAGCAAACTGATCTCTGAACCAGGATACCATCCAGAATCCTCTGAATATCTGAATTTCAGGATTGAATTTTCCGTTTGCGACTGCGGTATAGGCAGGCATAAACGTTTCAGGCTCGACATATCTGTCTGTAGTTATTTCGACTGACGCCGCAGTGCCCAGACTGACTGAAGCAACCTCTTTGGACAGACAGCCGTTGCCCACAGTTTCACACGCTTTATCCGCACCTGTTGCGATGAAAGGCAAACCTTCTTTGATGCCTGTCTCTTCACTGCACTTTTCAGTTATGTAGCCGATTATTTCACCAGGATCGACCAGTTCGCACATTTTCTCTACAGGACAACCGAAAACGGGATAATTGAGCGCGCGCTTTGTCATCCAGGCGCGTTTGCGATAGTTATAAGGGAATTTTGCCGCCTGTCCGGCTCTGCTGTCTGCCAGTCTTCCCGTGAACTTGAAGTTGTACCACGCCGTAGGCATGACGACTTTTGCGGTACGCTCCCAGACGTCAGGCTGATTAACTCTTACCCAGTTGGTATAAGACGTTCTTCTTGAAACTTTTGCCGTCTCACCCATGCCCGCGATAGCATACATTGTTCTGTTGAACAGCGGCATCGGATCGGGACAATTGACCTCGCGTTTATCCATCCACAGTATTGCGTTGCGCGTAGGATTGCAGTCTTTATCCAGGAAAAATAGAGAATTTCTTATGCTTGTAGCGCACACTCCCACGATATTGTCCCACTTAGCGCCAACGAGTTTTTTCAGGTCGTTGGAAACCTTGCAGATACCCTGCCAGCATTCAAGCGGATCTTTTTCTGCCCTGTTGTCGTTCTGAGAAATATAAGGCGGCTCATCGTGCTTTGTCTTTTCTATAAGATTGCCGTTGAGGTCGAAAAGAAGCGCACGTGTACTTTGCGTACCGATGTCAAACACCAAAATGAGCGGATCAGTCTTGTGCATTTTCTCCTCCTTTTTCTTCGAGCTTGCGATAATCCACCTTGCCTATCTGCGTAAGCGGCAGCTTGTCGCGGAACTCTACGACTCTGGGGGTGGCGTACTTCAGAAGCTTTGACTTTATCGCGCTCAGAACTGCCTTTTCAAGAGCCGACTTGTCTGCTCCGTCTTCAGGCTGAACGATGAGCTTTACGGCAGGTTTTCCGTTGTCGGTCATAGCCACAACGCAACTGCGTTTTACGCCTTCCACCTTATTCACCACGTTTTCTATCTCTTGCGGAAACACGTTGTTTCCGGCAATCTTTATTACCCTTTTTTTCCTGTCGACAAAATAAACAAAGCCGTCCTTGTCCATTCTGCCCATATCTCCGGTGCGCACCCATTGCGCGCCGCCGTATTCGAAAAACGCCTTTTCAGTAGCTTCTTCGTCTCCGTAATATCCCGTCATAAGCGTGTTTGCGCTTATGCAAAGATTGCCGACCGTATCACAAGGAAGCGGCTTGTCGTTGTCGTCGAATATACCGAACACCGTGTTTTTCAGCGGCTTTCCGATAGATCCTTCCCTGTAATTTTCAGGCGTGTTTACACAGCAGATACCCGCTTCAGTAAGACCGTAACCTTCATTCAGTCTGATAGGATTTCCTGCCGCCTTTGTAGCCTCGTAAAATCTTTCTTTTATGCTGTTGCTCAGTTTATCGCCGCCGCAATAACAGTGTTTCAGTCCTTTTACGTATTTTCCTTTGAACAGCCCCGAGTCAAGCATTTTAGCATACATATTTGGCACGCCAGATATAAACGTGGCAGGACCTGATCTCAGCAGTCTGCACGCGCGCGCAGGCTCGAACTTGGGCATCATAACGACTCTGCCTCCTGCACAGATAGTCGTATGCATGCATATTCCGAGTCCGAAATTGTGGAATATAGGCAGAACCATGAGCATTCCGTCTTTGTCATCCACGGGCTTACCGCCGATAAGCGCTAGGGCGTTGTCTGCCAGGCAGTTGAAGGCGTCATTGCTGAGCATTACCGTCTTAGACTCTCCCGTAGTACCTCCGCTGTGCATATATACGGCAATGTCAGTGCCTTTTATGTCGGGATAATCTTGATTTACGCGCTTAAAGCCGATCTTTCCTTTTACGACGTCTGCAAAACGTACCGTCTTTTTGCCGTAAGGGATATCCTTGGTTATCTTTCTTTTAGCAAGCCTGTAAAACGGCTTGTACAGAGCAGGCAGATAATCTGCGGCGCTTGCCACGATCACAGGTATGTCGGTTTTGCTCAGCTTATCTGCGTACTTATAATAAAATTCTTCAAAAACCACCGCCGCACAAGCATCCATACCGTTTATAAAATCGTAAAGAGCTTGTCCCGTCACGAGTGGGTGAACCGCATTTACGACAGCACCCGTCTTGTTTATAGCATAAAACGCAACGATGGCGTCAGGTATGTTGGGAAGGCAAAGCACAACGTTTTTGCCTTTTCCTGCGCCTGCAGAACGGAGATAATCTGCCAAAGCGTCACAATGGCGGAAAAACTCCCCTTCAGAGATCGTGCGTCCGTAATACGATATACATTTGTTTGTGTCAGGCAGATGTGCGATGTTATCCGCAAAATACCTGTACATCGACTTATCAAAATACTGCATTAAGCAACCTTTCAAGTTTATTGTCTGCGCGGAGTATAAATCTGTCCATCTTTTTTCCGTACGATATCATCATAACTATTATCTGAACTGCCAGCGAGATCCCGAATCCTGCCGCAACGTCTGTGAGATAATGGTGTCCGTCTGTTATGCGCGCAATCATAACAATCAGTACGTATACCGCAGCAAAAGCGAATATTCCCTTTTCTTTATCCTTTAATTTGTCAAAGATACCGCAAAGAGGCAGAAGCAGGAAAAGCGTTCCGCCGAAAGCGGCGTGCCCCGACGGGAAAGAATCGCCGTCTACGCGCACAAGTTTATACCACGGTGAAAAGACTGCGTCGCCCGTCTGAATATCGACATAACGCGCTCTTCCCCATATTGTCTTGAGCACAAAAACGAGCACTCCTATAACGGCAACCGAAAACAGAGATACAAGCGCCCATTTCTTGAGTAATACGAGTTTTTCTTTGTCAACGTTTTTCATAGCGAGAAACGCAATTCCAGAAAGCGGCAAAGACAGCACCGCGCCTGCAACGAGCGCAAGTTTTGTGCTGGAAAGCAGCATTTCTCCGAAATCGAGAAAGGTTAAAATCCCCGCAAGGTAGCCGCATACGTAAAAGAAATAGCGTTTGACCTGTTTTCCTTCATTTTTAAAAGCGCTTTCGCCCAAAGAAAAACATGCGAAAACAGCGATTATGAATGCGGGCATCTTGCCTATGACCTCGTATATCTTACCAAAGGCGTTGCCCCTTTGATAAAGTATTTCAGAGATCTTGAGATCGGCAAGCGTCCCTACCGCAAACAACACTATTACCGCCGCCGCCAGGAATGACGACCATATATATATCTTCTTATAATTCACGGCACTCTACTTCCTTGAGTTTATTTTCCGCTATACGGAAATAATATATGCCCTTGCCGAAGAACAAATATCTGCAAAGGACGTATATAAGGTATGTTACATATCCGCCGACAAGAACGTCTGAAAGAAAATGCGCGTCGTCAACTATGCGGGAAACCGCCACAACTGCCGTAAACAGCACGCATCCTGTGTTGAGAGCTGCACGCACTGATTTTTTATTGAGCTTTGGATAGAAATCGCAAAGTACGCAAAGCACAAAAACGTGCGCAGCACTTGACGTATGCCCTGACGGAAAAGAAGTATAATGATAATCGGGATTGGGATTTTCTCTGCCGATGTTCACTTTGTACCACGGAGTAAACCCGTCAAAATTGCCCTCTTTGAGCATATCGCGGTATCTCATACGGCAGAAAATGTTCTTGCTTATCTGAATAACGGCAAGCGTTACCAATGTAAACACTATGAGAAAAACGCCGTACTTGAAAAGTTTATTCATAGTTCTTACATTGACTAAAGAGCCGATCCACAGAGAAATTGCGCCAATACCTAACGCACCTACAACAGAGAAACCGACAAGATGCGGCACATCTGTAAGCTTTGTACCGGCATACATAAAGAAAAACCAACCGCCGAACACCGCAAGACAACCGAGGATTCTTATCAGAACACGTTGATATTTCTTTTCAAAAAGCGGCGCATTGAAGAAAATTATCACACCGCCGACAGGAACGGCAACGTAAGCGGGATATTCTCCGATTATAGAAAACAAATCAGCAAAAAAGCTGTCGCCGTCTGAAAGCGCGTGATTGATCTGAAGGTCGTATTTTGTGGCAACAACCATCAAGGCAACAAAAAACGCAAATGCAACGGCGTTGACAGCCCAGAATATTTTAGCTGAAAATTTCTGCTCTTTTTTCATCCTCTGTCCTCTGCGCGCATAAACGCGCATCCTATAATATTATATAATCTTTTATCATCATAATCAAGTACTTTATTAATTTCTTTGCGCACGCGCACATTATATATCAGATGTGTACTATTTTTTTAACATTCTGCCTTACCTATCCGACTTGCCGATAAAATAAACAAGTATTTGTTTAAAACTCAAAATAAGCCGTTCAAAACCTTTTCTCTTTATTGCTGAGATCCGCATAATTTCTGAGACATAAAAAAAAGCACCCGGATATCCGGGTGCTTTGATTATTCTGATTTATTATCAGTTGAACTTCTTTGCTTCGAGATCGCTTACAGAGAAATCTTTTTCATTGGGGTTGTAAGAGAATGCAAAGTTACTGTTAAGAGTAATGGTAGTAGCAATGATCTTAGCAACGTTCATGAAGTATGACTCAGTAAGCTTAAGGCTCTTGATGTAACCGTTTTCCCAAATTTCAACTTCAAGCTTGATCTCCTCAAATCTGAAATCGCTGGGAGAAATACCGGACTGTTCTTTGAGCATGTACATCATCTGCTTCTGATAATCAACGGTAGAAGTCTGAGGATCAGCAACGATGGTGAAGCTGTAAGTCTTGGTCTCAGGATTGTAAACAGGAGCGGTAGTCTGATCAGCAATGTAGGTGTTTTCGTTGATGTCGTACATCCAGATCTTGCTGGGATCAGCAGCTTTAGCGTCAGAATAAGACTTCATATCGTTGAAAGTTTCAGTAGCGTTGAAATCCTTGCCTTCCTTAATTGAAAGGGTTGCATTGTTCTGATCGGTTACGAGGTTGCCCTTGGAAACGTTACGGAACAGGATTTCGCTTGCATCGCCGGTTTTGGTGATGTAGGTTTCTTCCCAGATCTTTACGAGGTCCATAGTACCGATACTACCGGAAAGGTTATTGCTGAACTGAGTGTAGTCGCCGTTGATGCTTCCGTTTCTGATTTTGTCGGACTTAACGAACTGTTTAAACTCAAGCGCGCCTAGGATTTTGGTTGAAAGGCTGCCGGAGCTGGTTGAAGCTACAAAGTTAGCGTTGTAGTAGTTCTTCTCTGCCGCCATGAGCATTTCTACAGCTGACATATCAGAAGTGATTTTTACTGCAGGTTCCTGTGTAGGCTGAATAGCGCCGAAACCTTCGGGAAGTTTCGTATCGATATCTTTTCCGCCGCAAGCAACAAAGGATACGCAGGTCAGTACAACTACCATAATTGCAATAATTGCAGTGATGATCTTTTTCATATCTTTCTCCTTATAATAACTGCCCTATTGTTTTGTACTTTTTCGGGTCAATGTATATTTTATCTTATATATTTGTAAAAATCAAGTAAAATATCGGTCTTATTAAATACAATTTGTTCAAAAAATTTCTATTATGTCCATATATTGACTCGAAAAATCTGCGGTTGATAATAATTTCACTCTTTTAAGAACATATTTTTATTATGCTTGAAATCCATCAAAACCATCAAAGCACGGCTTTAAGATATTTTTTATTGACATATCTTTAGCCTTAATGTATTATGATAATATTCGTGCAGAACTGTACGAATTCAGAAAATATGTAAAAAAAACAACAAGGAAGTTTTTTATGAGTAGCTATTTCATAACGACTGAGGCGACCAGCGATTATCCCCCTTCACTAGAAGAAAAGGATTTTGCAATTATCCCCATGTCGTACAGCGTATGCGGAAAAGACTATGACGGCGAAAACACCAAACTGAGCGTGAAAGAATTCTACGACGCATGCCGCAATGCAAAGACAAAAGAAGACCTCCCCACCACAGCGATGGTAACGGCTTACACAGCTAAAGAATTCTTTACCCCCATACTTAAAACGGGACACGATATAATCCACATAGGTTTTTCTTCTCAGCTCAGCGGAACTTACGATCAGCTCTGCGCGGCAGCAGAAGAATTGAGAAAAGAATTCCCCGAGCGCAAAATAACGGTGATAGACTCCAAAGCGGCATGTTTTGTCGAAGGACTTATAGCATATTATACCCTGCGTGCCCGCGACGAAGGCGCAAGTTATGAAGAATGCGTTAAGGTCGCCGAAGATATTTCCGACAAATCCTGCGGATTCTTTACCATCGAAGACATAAACCATCTTTGCCGTACGGGACGAGTTAGCAAAGCCGAAGCTTTCATCGGCTCTACCCTTCACATCAAACCTATTCTGCACATCAATCCCGAAGGAAAACTCATTCCCGTTACAAAAGCCATTTCCAAAAAACGCGCTATGAGAGGAGTCGTTGAACTTGCAAAGAAAAAAATGCTTCCTCCCGAAAGTCAGAAGCTTGTAGGTATCGGACACGCTGACGCTTACGAAGACGCGGTTGCGCTCGAAGCTATAGTAAAAGAGGAACTCGGCGTGCAAAACACGGTAATATTCGACGTAGGCTCGGTAATAGGCTCTCACGTCGGCGCGGGAATGCTCGCAGTAGTTCTTCTCTGCACAGACAAAAACTTATAAACGTTTAAGACAACAATAAAGACGGGGCAACAGCTCCGTCTTTTTTAATTCCGTTACAAAATTCTCTGCAATAAAACAGCCTTATTCTCCGTCCTTTTTATCTTCAGGATTATCGGGAGTGGCGACAAGCTCTTTTGTTTCGTCTTCGTCAATTTTTTTATCTTCGGCTGAAACTTCGACCTTATCTGCTGTCTCTTCTGCGATTTCTTTGTTTTCCGCATCCGCGACAACGGCTTTTTTCTCTTCTTCAACGTTTTCGGCTTTTTCTACGGCTTCTTTAGCAGCCTCAGCCTTCTTGTTCTTAGCAACCTTGACAATAACCATAACGATATAGAAAATCAGTACGGCTATAACGATTATAAAGAATACTGTAAGAATAATATCTACATAATCTTTAAAGAAATAAGTCAGAGTCGTAACTATCGCGCCTGCTGTAAGATTGCCCAGAAGCACGCTTACAAGCGCCTTCCAGAACGGCATATCGAGAAAAGCCGCAACAGCGCTGCCCGTCCACACTCCCGTCAAAGGAAGAGGTACCGCAACGAAAGTATATACGCCCAGCATCTTTTTCTTCATCTTTTTGGGATCGTTTCTGTCCCCTTCTTTAACCACCTTGTCCGCACGAGAACGGAAAGTGCTTTCAACCGCAAGCGCGAGAGAACGGAACCACTTTGTCTTTTTCATCCAGTCAAGTACGGGCCTTAATATGAGAAGCAGCACGGGCGCTACAAGGGACGAACCAACCCATGCCCATAAGAATGACTCCCACAAAGGCATACCCATTGCGACGCCTACGGGAATACTTCCTCTCAGCTCGATAATGGGAATAACGGCAATTACGATAATCGTAAGAATATCGTTGTTCAGAGTTTTTTCAAAAAAATTAATAATCGCATCTGTCATAAAAGCACCATAGTTATTATATATAATACGACATATTAAGTCAACGATATGCCTTCAAGATTATTTTTTTGTTGCGTTTAACCACATTTTATTCTAATATATACTTATGCAAAGACTTTTAAGCCTCACGAGAAAGGCAATCAACGATTACAGAATGATAGAAGACGGCGACAAAATCGCTATTGGAGTAAGCGGCGGCAAAGACAGCACCGCACTGCTTGCGATACTTGCCGCATACAAGAAATTCGCTCCAGAAAAATTCGACCTTGTAGCGATCAACATAGATCTGGGATTTAAAGAAACCGATCAGAACGAAGTGGCAAAACTGCGCGAATATTGCGAAAAAGTAAACGTTCCGCTGATCATAGAACACACTCAGATCGCTGAGATAATCTTCAACGAACGCAAAGAAAAATCCCCTTGCAGCCTTTGCTCGAAGATGCGTCGCGGAGCGCTCAATTCCATAGCGATAGCCAACGGATGCAACAAACTTGCGCTTGCACACCATGCCGACGATATAATCGACACCTTCTTCTTAAGTCTTCTGCACGAAGGCAGACTCTCTACGTTTATGCCGGTAAGCTATATGGACAGAACGGGTATAACTCTTATCCGTCCTTTTATATACGCTGAAGAAAAATATCTTGCCGGGCTGTGCCGCAGATACGATCTTCCTATCGTTCACAATCCCTGCCCCGAAGACAAACACACGCGCCGCGAAGACATGAAAAACCTCGTCGAAGAACTTGACGCGCGCTTTGACGGCAGCAAAAAACTCATTATGTCAGCACTGTTCAATCCTCAGAGAAACAACCTCTGGGACAAGAGCGCAAACTACGTTCCCCCTTGCGGAGACAAAAACGTAAACGAATGAATTTTCAAGCAAATTGTTAAACTATAATATCCTGCCCGTGTTGATTAAACACGGGTTTTCTTTTTCTCGTACAATTTTTTCGTACTGTATCCTCCTCTTAAATGTCTTTCTGAAAGATTCACTCCCAGCACCTTCTTCACCTCAATGTATAACCCCTTGTCAATGCGTTTCAGCTTCTTCGTAACGTCGGTATGCACTGTGCTTTTCCCCACTCCGAAAACCGCAGCGCAAGCGCGAACTGTAGCGTTGTTTTCGATAATATACAGCGCCTCGCTTTTCACTCTTTCCTCGTTTACTTCCAACATAACACGCCCCTTATACACGTTTCGATATACGATATTCCGAGAGGATTGGTTTTATGCACAAAACAGAATTTACGGCATTGTCTGAATTTTATATCATCGTTTATTCATATATTCATATTCTTATCTGATCATTTACCGTATCTGCTTCGGCACATATTTTCCTATGTTCATATAAGCATAATTCGCAAGGATAATATCCAGACGAATGCACACGATATTCTTATGAAAAACGTTAAGGACTTCTTTGCTTCGCATAAGAAAATCTCTTTTGTTGCAACAGTGTCTGCAGCCCTGCTTACAGGCGTAGCCAACGGTCTGTTCGGCGGCGGAGGCGGAATGCTGGCAGTGCCTGCGTATACAGTACTGCAGGGAATGGAGACCAAAAAAGCGCACGCAACCGCAGTTGCCGCTATTCTGCCTCTTTCGGCAATAAGCGCGGTCATCTATATTATCGGCGGAAATTTCAACCCCTCTTTCGGATATTACGTTTGCGGGGCTGTCATAATCGGCGGTATTGCAGGTTCTTTTATTCTGAAAAAAATATCTTCACAGCTGCTTGAATTCGTATTTTACGGAGTAATGCTTGCGGCAGGAATAAGGATGTTGACAAAATGACTCACAGCGTGATTTTTTATATCCTCGCAGGTCTGGCGGGCGGAATAATGGGCGGCATGGGACTGGGAGGAGGGACTCTTCTTATCCCTATGCTTACCGTTTTTCTCGACGTAAGCGGAAAGCAGGCGGCAGCGATAAATCTGATATCTTTTATTCCAATGAGCATTGTGGCTTGCGTTATTCACGCTAAAAATAAACTTCTCGACGTAAAAAAGGCGCTTATGATAGCGATTCCCGCAGCGGCGACGTGCGCGGCATCGTCTTTTTTCGCACAACGAGCTCCTCAGGAAGTGCTTTCAAAAGGCTTTGCAATATTTCTCATCGTCCTCGCCGTGATAATGCTTATATCCCGCGCCGTGGCGGCATACAACTCCTTATGCAAAAAACTCGCAGCGTATCCGCTCTTCCCTCGACCCGACGCACAGTGATACAACAACGCATTCAACGCAGAAAAGCGCGTTTTTCTTTTGATTTTTAATTTGTCTTTAATATTACTTTACTTTTTGTTTTCGCGCGAAAAGTTTATAATAAATATAGGCGTTTTTATTTGATTTTATCTGGCGCTTACTATATAATTATTAGAGTTGAACAGGCGCGCGCCTGTTTATAATAGGAAATCAAATAACTCAAAGGTGGTTAAATGAAAAGGAACAAGAAAATTTTGCTCACAGTGATTTCAGTGATCCTTCTTGTCGCTCTCGTGGCTTCTTTCGTTGCATGCAAAGAAGAAGTAGACCCCGATGACAACAAAGAAGTTGCATCTGAACTTTTCACCAACGGCAGTTTCAGCGGCGCGGACGGCACCAGCTATCCGCTTACCCCGTCCAACTGGACAGGCGCTCCCGGCTCTACGAGCAGCAGCGACAGCTATAAGACTCCTTCCGGCAGCGACAACCTTATCGCGGGCGTTATCAGCACTGAGGATAAAACCTACCGCAGCAACAGCAAGACTTACGGCGGCGCGGCAAATCCCGGTAAGATAGGCGAAGACAACAATATCCTTATGATATACAATAAGGTTTCGACCGTCTACAAGTACACGTCTGCAAGCGTCAGCCTGAACAAGTCCTCTTACTACAAGCTCAGCGTATGGGTCAAGACCATCGGCATTGACAAGAACGCAAGCGACTACAACGAGGGTAAGAGCGGCGCTTATATCTATGTAAACGGCGCGGCTTATGCGGCTTTCGAAGCTATCGACACCGAAGGCGAATGGAAAGAATACACTACTTACATCGAAACCAGCGATATCTCTTCTCAGAGCATCACGGTAGTTCTTTCTCTGGGCAACGGCTCCAAGATGGAAAACTCCATGACCAAAGGCTGGGCGTTCTTTGACAGCGTTACCCTTACCAACCTCACCGACGTAGAAGAAGGCGAAACCGCATGGACTCAGGAAGATTTCAACAAGGTTGAGACCGGCGAAACCGTATCCAAATATACGATGAAGCTTGCCGATGCAGATTTCGATTACACCACGTCCACCTCTTCCCCCTACACCCCCAGCAAATATACCGCTGTAAAGGGTACGGGCAACGGCGACGACGCTCCCAGCGCTTCCGACTATATCACAAAAGGTATTCTGAAGACCGCCGAGACGCTCAACGTTATCAACAGCGCCGACAACTCCGAGATCACGGTAACCACCCATGACGGAGCTGCGGGAAGAATTTATTATCAGCAGAATAAAAAAGCTACCGCTTACGGTATCAGATCTTCTGTCGCTACCCGTTTTCTCGGCGGCGAACAATATTACAAGCTCAGCATCTGGGTTAGAACCATAATCGCTGACGCAGACAAGGGCATGACGGTAAAACTCACCAACGGCTCTTCTGACGCAACCGTTTATTTCGAAGCTGAAAACATCAATACCGCAGGCGAATGGAAACAAATAGACCTCTACGTAGAAGCAAACCAGTTCAGATATCAGGACGTTTATCTTGAATTCTGGCTCGGTGAAGGCGGCGCGGACGACACGTCCACTCACGCTCAGGGTATCTTCTTCGTAGACGATATGAGCCTGACCAACATCACCGCTGAAGAATATGCAGCCGCTACCGAAAGCGAAACCGTTTATAAGCACAGCTTTGCAAGCGAACTCACCGAGGATTCTCTCGTAAACCTTGCAAACTTCGGTGAAGACAACGGCGACAACGCTATCACTGGCAGAAGCTCCTTCGGCGTTGCCGATACCGCAAACTGGGAATCAGGCAGCTACGCAGGCATCGAAAACCCCGGCAGCCCCACTTCTCTCGCTACCTCGGTACTCACGATCAACAACTATCTGCCTTCCGTCTACAACCTCTCCAATATTTATGAGAAAGAAGACGGCACGATCAGCGACGGCTCTTACACCGTAAACCCCAACTCTTACTACGTCTTTGCGATGTGGATCAAGACGAAGGATATCGACAGCTCTACAGGCGTCAACGTTTCTCTCGTAAGCTATGACAGTGAAAAGGATTACGAGGACTCTAAGACCACGCTGGCAACCTTCTCCACTCTCAATACAGAAAACCTCGCAGACTACAAGAGCGCTAACAACTCAGATTACACCGAGATAAGATTCTTCGTTCAGACCGGCTCCGAATCTGCAAAGATCGGCTTCAACGTAAGCCTCGGAAGCGGCTCTGCAAACGACTCTTCGTCTCACGCTATGGGTTATGCGTTCATCTCTACCGTTACCGTTGAAAAGGTTACCGCGGCTGACTACTCTTCCGCTTCAACCTCTACGGTCCTCAAGACCTACTCCTTCGTATCCTCAGGCAGCAGTGCCGAAGTTTCTTCCAACGGCTACTTCAAGCAGACTGACAACAAAGCTACTCAGGAACTATACGGCGACGAAGTTTACAACGAAAACGGCATTCTTACCGGCGCGCTCGGCGTTCCCTCCAACTGGACCGCAACAAACAGCGACGCTCTTAAGAACAAAGAGGTTACCGCAGGCGTTCTCGACATCAACAACGCTGAACAGAAAGCCACAGCAGGCATCAGCATCGATCCTGAAACCTTCTACAGCTCAATGAACATTGCCGGTATCAACGCAACCGATTACCCCAACGTTCTTGCAATCAAAGGCAATGCGGCTTATTTCGGATACAAGTCCAACACGATCTCTCTGTCCTCCGATTCTTATTACATCGTTTCGGTATGGGCAAAGATGGAAGCAGGCTCTGTCATAACTGTTACGCTCGATACGACCACCAAGAGCGCCAACTACACCGTTACTCCTATAAGAGCGGCTGACATGGGCACTGACTGGCAGCAGTACACCTTCCTCGTAAAGACAAGCGCAACTTCTGTTTCCGCTACTCTCGGTCTTTATATCGGTAGCGAAGAAGGCTCTGCAGGTGAAGTCAAGACCGCTTACTTCACAATGGCAACTTATACCAGCGTTTCAGAAAAGGCGTTCAACTCTCTCGTAGCTTCCGCAACCGAAGCAGGAGATATGGATAAGACCGTCTTCGAAAGATCTTTCAATACCGACTCTTTCGACAGCTACACCGCTTCTGACGACGCAGCGTTCACCCCGTCCAACTGGACAGGCGCAAAGATCGGCGACGACGCAAGCACTGACAGCGATGACCTCACCGCAGGCGTATTCAACCGCAAGGAAGGCGACTGGTCTCTGCTTGACATTGACCCGGACAACGACGCTGACGACGCTATCGTAAACGCTATATACAACAATACTGACGACAACTACGTAGGCGACAACGTACTCGTTATCTACAACAAGAACGCAAACGCTTACAAGTATACGTCTTCTTCTTCGATAACCCTCAAGGGCGAAAAGTATTACAAGATCAGCGTATGGGTACTCACATACGGTCTTGAAAAGGACGACACCGCTACGATTTCTCTCAAGCTGAACAACCTCAGCTACACCTTCGGCAAACAGAACCGCACCGGAGACACAGATGTAAAGCGCGTTGTCAACACTTCGACTTACGCTGAAGACGGCACTGAAACCGTAGGAAGCTGGACTCAGTACAACTTCTACGTAAAGACTGAAAAGGACGTTACCCCTACCGCTACTCTGACGCTTTCGCTCGGATTCGAGGACGAAGAAAACTTTGTCAAGGGTTACGCATTCTTCGACAACTTCACCGTTGACGAAATCACTGAAGAAGAATTCATCAAGAGAAAGGAAGTTGCAGGCGAAACCGAAGAAACCATCGACGAATCTCTTATCGCGGACGAACTCGTACCCAACAACTACCGCATAGTCTTCACACAGGAAGACGCTGACGCTGAAGAAGAGCCTGAAGAGGAAGAAACTCCTGAAACCAATCCCGCTACCGACTATCTGTGGCTGTGGATCTCCTCAGGCGTACTCGGCGCTCTGCTCATCGTAGCTGTAATAGTTGTTCTTTACAGAAAGTTCTCCAAGAAGAGCAAGAAGCTGGTCAAGAGCGGCAACAAGAAACAGGTAAGCGCTCCGACCAAGACCAACAAGAAGGATAAATACTCCAAGTAATATCCTTTGACGTAAAACCAAAGACGGGTGCAATCGCACCCGTCTTTTTGTATACTCTTTTATTAAATATCTTTTATACCGTCCTCTGGACATTATAGAGTGATATTTTCTGCAACGCCCTGTTTTCAGCAATTTGTTTCATAAAGTTTTTGTCAGACAAATTTGTTATTCAGATCATTTTATTATAAACTTTTATATGAACAGCGCATCACTTACTCATAGGCACCAGTATGCGCTGCCCTACAAAAACCGCATCAAGACCGTTGATTTTTTTGACAGACTCCTGAGAGGCGTTAAACTTTGCGGCAATGCTTTCTATAGTATCGAACGGTCTGACCGTATACCCGAAAGCTTCCTGCTCTTCGATTATTAGTTTCATTCCCTCAAACGGCGCTCCTTTCAGATTGTTCTTTTCAGCGATGACTGACGGCGACGCATGAAATCTTGCGGCTACAGACGACAAAGTGTCGCCTTTTTTTACTGTATACAATACGGCTTTCATATCTTCCTCCTTTTTTCTCTGTTAATAAAATATTGCGCGGCTTTGCTTAATATCATATAGTATGAAAAAAATCTTCAAGTCTTTCGCACTGGTAACAGCCGCCGCAACTTTCACGCGGTTATTGTCATTCGTATTTAAAATATACCTTTCACGCACCCTGGGCGCAGAGATCCTGGGCGTATATCAACTTGCGATGTCTGTAATAGCTACGCTTGCATGCGTCAGCTCAAGCGGCGTACCCGTTACTCTCTCAAGAATGGTTGCAGAAAATTCTGCATTAAAGCGCTATGACAAAAGCAATTCACTGCTGTTTGCCGCAATCAGCATGTCTCTGACTTTTGCACTGATATCCTGCGCAGTATTCTTCGCTTTTCCGTCTTTGACAAGCTCTCTGTTTTCTGACGAAAGATGCGTTCCCGTCTTTTACATAATGCTGCCTCTTCTGGCAACGACGGCTTTGTATTCCTGCATCAGAGGCTGGTTCTGGGGCAATAAGAATTACGGGGTTTACGCGGCGACTGAGCTTACCGACGAGATAACGAAAATCCTCTTTTCAGTTCTGTTGCTTTCAGGAACTCTTGCCATTGTCAACTCTCAACTCTCTTATGCGTACGCTATGGTAGCAAGCGACGTAGTCGTAGTCGTTCTTCTTATAGTACTCTTTTTTGTCTGCGGAGGGCGAATTTCAAAGCCTCACGGCTTTAAACCTATCGTAAAGAGTTCTGCTCCGCTGACTGCGACCCGTCTTAGCGGCAGCATGATAACAACGCTTGTTTCGCTTTCTCTTCCAATAATGCTGACAAAAGCGGCAGGCTTAACCACAGGTCAGGCTACGGCAGAACTGGGCAGAGCCACAGGAATGGTCATGCCTCTTCTGTTTGCTCCTACAGCAATAACAGGCTCATTGGCTGTTGTCGTGATTCCTGAATTTGCGTCAATGAACGCGGGCAACGAACGCGACAAAATAGGCGCTGCGCTTTCTCTTTCAGTCAAGTATTCCTGCCTCGTGACTGGCTTTTTCTTTGCGCTTTTCGCATCCTGCGGCGTCGCCTTGGGAGAACTTCTTTATGCCGACGAACAGGCAGGGCGTTATATATGCATAGCCGCTATCGCAATGCTTCCTATGGGAGCAAACGGACTCTGCGTATCAGCGCTCAATTCTCTTGGCAAAGAAACGTCTACTTTTATCAGCCATGCGATAGGACTAGCTGTACTCGTTGCAGTTCTGTTTTCAACGGTATGGTTCATGGGCGTATACGCGTATTTCCTTGCCCTTATACTGTCTCATATAGCTTCTCTTACAATAAATCTCATAGCGCTGTCAAAGCAGATAAAGCTTGACAAAAAGCCTCTGTTTCACTCGCTGTTTGCATATGTTTTCTGCGCAGTAGCGGCTATGTCTTTGTCTCCTCTTTGTTCTCTTATTGCAGATCTTGCAGGAAATGCCGCCGCGGTTGCGACAGTATTCGCCGCACTGACTGCAAGCTATGCCGTTTACGTTTTCTGCAGCGGCGCAGTTGATAAAACCGACATAAACTTTCTTTCTTCCAAGGCAAAAAAATGATTATAAGCATATTTTGACAATACTGAAATAAGTTGATAAATCAAAAAAGATCTGCGGCATTACGTCGCAGACCTTTTTTACTCCTCTTTCTCTTGTGTGCATGAATTGCACAAACGTTTTATTTTCCTATAACCACGCCGTCAAAATCAGACGGAGCGTTTCCTGCCGCAGGCATACCTGCTATCACAACGCCGTCGTAACGCGAGGGATAATTACCCTGAGCATTCTTTCTCTCCTCTTTGGCGACATATCCGCCGCGCCTGAGAACAGGCTGAAGTCTTGAATATATTGCATACACTAAAATGGAATTAAGAACAATCCATAGCGGTTGCTGTATGGCTTTAGCTATCAGCACCTGAAAATAAGGTTCTTTAACTCCCCAGCCTTTTCCTATTACAACCTTTGCAAGAGTATACGGAAGTGAATTATATACACTAATGACAGTCTGATATTCTCCGACAGGAATAATCAAGACACTGTTGACTTCTCCTATTACTGTTAAAGTAAGGGTACATACCACAAAAGTTGTGCAAGCTGTCGCCAACAACTTATAAATTCTCTTCCAGTTTGTGTATCTGCCGTAACAACCCGCAATAAGTGCCATCGTAGCGTTACTTACCGATATAATCACGGAATACGGACCTTGCGGGACAAACACCGCTGGAATAAGATCGGCGATAAACGCGACCGCAAACCCTTGCCACGGTCCGAGTATAAAACCGGACAAATAGCAAAAGAGATAAACCATACTTATCCTTCCGAGATAAGTGCCGAACGACTGAAATGAACAAAGATTTAACACCACACCGAGGGCGATAAAAATTGCCATATCAGCTATTTTCTGTGTTCTGCTTCTCATAGTGCAGACCTCCCGTAAATAGTGATATAGCAGAGTCGTAGCAATAAAATTTTATAAGAATAACATTTTACAGCGGACGCAACACAACACCGCAAACCGCGTGGGCTTTTCGTTTGAAGGCGACATCCCATCCTTCAACACTTAACGCGTTGTGCTTACTCTGCTGATTGCATTATATCATTACAAGCAAGAGTTGTCACTCTTTTTCACGTTGTTTTCAAAAATAACGCTGCGGCAGAGCGTTTCACAGAATAAATATCCTGCGTTTACGCAAAATAGATTTATGTTGACGGTATTTACTCGAGCAATCATAATATACGTATTTCTTCTTATAGCAATGCGTCTTATGGGCAAAAAACAGCTGGGAGAACTTCAGCCGTTCGAGTTCGCCATAACTCTTATCGTGGCAGAACTGGCGTGCATACCTATGTCTGACACGCAAGTCCCCGTACTATACGGATTAGTGCCCATTTTTACATTGTTCATAATCGAATTCATATTCACCAAAGCCGTAAAACACTCTCTCAGGATACGCAATCTCGTAAACGGAAAACCCGTCATCGTAATAAATCCTCAAGGCATAGATTACAAGGCAATATCCAGCCTCGATATGACCATAAGCGACCTTATGGAAGCGCTGAGGGGCAACGGCTGTTTTTCCCCCGCAGAAGTTCAGTACGCGATAGCTGAGACCAACGGCGATATATCGATCGTAAAAAAGCCTGAAGCAAACGAAAATCCGCGCACAAAACTGCCATACACGCTTATCTGCGAAGGCAAGACGATGAGCGAAAACATAAAAAAAGCCGACATGTCTGAAGACGCTTTAAAAAATATGCTCAAGCGAAAAAAACTACGTACCAAGGACGTACTTCTTCTTACTGCAGAAAGCGGCGGTGATTATTATCTTCAGCCTATAAAATCCCCGTGCGAAACCGGCAGCGCAAAGGAGCTTGAAAATGTATAAGATATTTCTTGCAATAGGTCTGTTCATAGTCATTCTTTCTTTGGGAATTGCCGAGCAGGTGTTTATAAACAACTCTTTCAACGATCTAAAACAAGACTGTGAGGAAATTCAGAAACTTCTTCTTGATGGCGAATATCAACGCGCGTACGATATGACGGAACACGTTGAAAGAGACTGGCATAAAGAACGCGATCTGCTAGAATTCGCCTGCCCTAATACGGACATTAAGGATATTGCCAAAGAAATCGGAGAACTCAAAGGCTCTCAGATCGCTCAGATGTATGACGACTCTATCACGCGTTGCGAAGTTCTTATCGCAATGGCTGAAAACTCACGCAATCTTCTCGCCTACAAATGGAAAAACGTGCTTTGATTTCATAGCGGTTTAATTGTGTTTAAAAAATAAAAAAGGTCGTCATAAGACGACCTTAGTGCCGTTTTCGGGCTGCCTGTTCAGCCTTGCTGCCACTGCTTCGGTGGTGCCAGAATCAGGTTTGTTCGGGCTGCCTGTTCAGCCTTGCTGCCGCTGCTTTGGCGGTGCCAGAATCAGGTTTGTTTCAGCACTTGACGTTTATATAATAACTTAATATTATCTTTCTGTCAATCATTTTTTTAACAAAATACAACTGCTCTTAATACCCGCAAATGATTTATTTCATTCCGAGTTTTGCTCTGAGATACTGTCCCGTATAGCTCTTTGGATTTTCAGCGACTTCTTCAGGAGTACCTTCCGCTATCACCGTGCCGCCGCCGTCTCCGCCTTCAGGTCCGAGGTCGATAATATGATCGGCAACCTTGATAACGTCGAGGTTGTGTTCAATAACGACAACAGTATTGCCGCTCTCAACAAAGCGTTGAAGGATTGTTATCAGCTTCTTTACGTCTGCGCTGTGAAGCCCCGTCGTAGGCTCGTCGAGAATATATATCGTCTTGCCAGTGCTGCGCTTTGAAAGCTCAGTTGCCAGTTTTACTCTCTGCGCTTCTCCGCCCGACAGAGTGGTTGCCGGCTGACCAAGTTTTATATACGACAGACCGACGTCGTCCAGCGTCTTTATCTTGTTGTATATCTGCGGTATATTCCTGAAAAATTCGCACGCTTCGCCCACAGTCATTTCAAGCACGTCGTAAATGCTCTTTCCCTTATACTTGACCTGCAGAGTCTCGCGGTTGTATCTCTTTCCTCCGCACACTTCGCAAGGCACGTAAACGTCTGACAAGAAGTGCATTTCTATCTTTATTATGCCGTCGCCCTGACAGTTTTCACATCTTCCGCCGCTCACGTTAAAGCTGAATCTTCCTGATTTGTAACCTCTCGCCTGAGCCTCAGGTGTCTTTGCGAACAGCTCTCTTATGTTGGTAAATACGCCCGTATACGTAGCGGGATTCGAACGCGGAGTTCTGCCTATAGGGCTTTGGTCTATCTGAATGACCTTGTCCAGATTTTCAACGCCGTCTATGCCGTCGCACTCAGAGTAACCGTCTCTCGCGCCGTTAAGTCTCGCCGCAAGTACGGGATAAAGGATCTCATTGATAAGACTGCTCTTTCCGCTGCCCGACACGCCTGTTATCGCAACGAACTTTCCGAGAGGAACGGTTACGTCTATTCCTTTCAGGTTGTTCTTTCTCGCACCTCTTATAACGATGCTCTTGCCGTTGCCTGCGCTTCTTACGGCAGGCACTTCTATCTTTTCTCTGCCTGCAAGATATGCGCCCGTGATCGACTTTTCGCACGCCATCACCTGCTCCGGAGTGCCGCAAACCACGACTTCTCCGCCGTTTACGCCCGCGCCCGGTCCTATATCTACGATATAGTCAGCCTTTTCCATAGTTTCTTCGTCATGCTCGACGACGATAAGCGTATTGCCCAGGTCGCGCAATCTCGTAAGCGTTTCGAGAAGCTTGGTATTGTCTCGCTGATGCAGACCTATGCTGGGCTCGTCGAGGATATAAAGCACGCCCATAAGTCCGCTGCCTATCTGTGTAGCAAGTCTTATTCTCTGCGCCTCGCCGCCTGAAAGCGTACCTGCCGCGCGCGAAAGCGTCAGATATCCAAGTCCTACGTTTTTAAGGAAGTTAAGTCTTGCGTTTATCTCTTTGAGTATCTGATTGGCTATAGTTGCGTCCTTTTCTGAAAGCGTAAGCCCGGAGAAAAACTCTATGCACTTGTCTATCGACAAATCGCAAAGATCTGATATATTGATTCCGCCGACAGTTACCGCAAGCGCCTCTTTCTTAAGCCTTTTTCCGTGGCATACGTCGCAGGGCACCTGCGTCATATATCTTTCAAGGTCAGCCTTCACGTTTATTGAAGACGTTTCGTTATACCTTCTCTGAAGATTGTTTATAACGCCCTCGAACTTTCTTTTGAACACGCCGTGGAAAGTCGCGCTGTCGTAGGTTACTTCGATGTCGGAGCCGTCTCCGTAAAGCAGTATATTCTGTATCTTTTCAGGCAGATCCTTATAAGGAGTGTTAAGGCTGAAATTGTACTTCTTCGCAAGAGAGACAAGCGCCTGTCTGTTCACCTTGCAAGAATCCATTATATACCAGCCCGATGCGTCCAGAGCGCCGTCGTTGACCGACTTGTCTCCCTTTACCACCTTTGCAGGGTCAATCCTGGAAGTAAAACCGAGACCCGCGCATTTAGGACAAGCGCCGAAAGGACTGTTAAAACTGAACAATCTCGGAGTGAGTTCCTCGATGCTGATATCGCAGTCGGGGCAAGCGTAAAGCGTTGAATACAGCGTCTTCTTGCCGTCAGTCTCCACTTCAACCAGTCCGTCCGCAAGCTTCAACGCCGCTTCGAGGCTGTCTGAAAGACGGCGCGACAGATCTTCTTTCATTACGAGTCTGTCGACGACTACGCCTATTTCGTGCTTTATATTCTTTTCAAGGTTGATCTCTTCATCGAGCGTATAATCGTTTCCGTCCACGATCACGCGCATATAGCCGTTCTTTTTGAGCTGTTCGAGCTGCTTAGAAAACTCGCCTTTTCTGCCTCTTACGATAGGCGCTATCACGCGCAGTTTCGCTCCCGACGGCGCAAGCATTACTCTGTCTGCAATCTGATCAACGGTCTGCTGTTCTATTTTCTTTCCGCACTTGGGACAATGCACTTCACCTATTCTTGCATAAAGCAGACGCAGATAGTCGTATATCTCGGTAACCGTGCCGACTGTAGAACGCGGATTGTTTGACGTCGTCTTCTGGTCTATCGATATTGCCGGAGAAAGCCCGTCTATACGGTCGACGTCAGGCTTGTCCATCTGTCCGAGGAACTGTCTTGCATACGAAGAAAGGCTCTCCATATACCTTCTCTGTCCTTCTGCAAAAATCGTATCGAAAGCAAGCGACGACTTTCCCGAGCCGCTCAGTCCCGTGAATACCACCAGTTTGTTTCTGGGTATCGTCACGTCGATATTCTTGAGGTTGTGTACCCTAGCGCCTTTTACGAATATATCATCTCTCATTTTATTTCCTCTTTCTGCCCTGAGAGCCCTTGCTCTCTTCTTTCTTGCTCTTTGATTCCTCTTTTGCGGACTTTGCCAGACGGTCTTTTATCGCGGTAACCTGTTCTCTGTACTTGATTGCCAGTTCGAAATCCAGATTCGCGGCGGCGATCTTCATAGCGGAATTCAATCTCTCCAGCTCTTTGTAAAGGTCTGCCGTAGAAACTCTTTCCTTTTCTTCCAGCTTCTTTGTTATCTCCAGCGTATTGGTTATCTCCTTGACTATCGTACGCGGAATGATGTTGTGTTCTTTGTTGTAAGCCTGCTGTTTTTCACGGCGGCGGTTTGTCTCGTCTATAGCGCGCTGCATGCTTCCCGTGATGTTGTCCGCATACATTATGACCTTTGCTTCGCTGTTTCTTGCCGCTCTGCCTATCGTCTGGATAAGCGCGGTTTCGCTTCTCAGGAAGCCTTCTTTGTCTGCGTCAAGTATAGCGACGAGCCTGACTTCGGGAAGGTCGAGTCCTTCTCTCAAAAGGTTTATTCCGACAAGCACGTCAAAGTCGCCTTTTCTCAAGCCCGTGATGATTTCAATACGTTCAAGGGTGTCGATATCCGAGTGCATATATCTTACTTTCATATGCTGTTCGGTAAGATATTCGGTAAGACTTTCAGCCATCTTTTTAGTAAGCGTGGTAACCAGCACCCTGCCTTTCTTTTCGACCTGCCTGTTTATCTCTGAAACAAGGTCGTCTATCTGTCCCGCGATAGGTTTTATCTCCACTTCGGGATCGAGAAGACCCGTAGGTCTGATAAGCTGTTCTACGACCTGCCCCGCTTCCGCCATTTCGTAAGGTCCGGGGGTAGCGGAAACGCATATCATCTGCCCTATTCTCTCGTCGAACTCCTGAAATGTAAGCGGTCTGTTGTCGTATGCCGACGGCAGTCTGAAACCGTATTCGACAAGATTTATCTTTCTTGAACGGTCTCCGTTGTACATCGCGCGTATCTGCGGCAAAGTCATATGGCTCTCGTCCACGAAAAGCACGAAGTCTTTTGGGAAGAAGTCGAGAAGCGTATACGGCGGCTGCCCGGGCTTTCTGCCGTCAAAGTAGCGGGAATAGTTTTCTATGCCGCTGCAATAGCCCATCTCGCGTATCATCTCGACGTCATAGCTCACCCTTTCCTGCAGTCTCTGCGCTTCGAGGAGTTTGTTGTTGCGCTTGAATTCGTCCACGCAGTCTATCATATCGAGAGATATCTGTCTCAGACTTTCTTCTCTCTTTTCCTTCTGCACCACATAGTGGCTTGCGGGGAAAAGGTTTATATGCTTGAGCTCGCTTATCGGCTTGGCCGTCAGCGGCTCGAACTGAACTATCTTTTCTATCTCGTCGCCCCAGAATTCTATCCTGACTGCGATTTCCGAGCTGTCTACGGGGAAAACCTCAACGACGTCGCCGCGCACTCTGAAAGTCGCGCGCTCGAACTCAACGTCGCTTCTCTTATACTGAATTTCTACCAGTCTGTCGATAAGCTCTTCTCTGTCTATAGTCATACCGGGGCGCAGGGATATAGCCATGCTGTAATATTCGAGCGGCGCGCCCAGTCCGTATATGCATGACACAGAAGCGACGACGATAACGTCTCTGCTTTCGCACAGCGCACCCGTTGCCGAGTGGCGCAGTTTGTCTATCTCGTCGTTTATCGAAAGATCTTTTTCGATATAAGTATCCGTGCGCGGAATATACGCTTCAGGCTGATAATAATCGTAATATGATACGAAGTATTCTACTCTGTTGTTGGGGAAAAATTCTCTGAACTCGTTGCACAGCTGCGCCGCAAGAGTTTTATTGTGAGCTATGACCAGCGCGGGGCGGTTGAGCCGCTTTATAACGTTGGCCATAGTAAAAGTCTTGCCGCTGCCCGTAACGCCCAGCAAGACCTGAGTTCTCAAACCGTCGTTTATTCCTTCGACCAGTTTGTCTATTGCCTGCGGCTGATCTCCGCAAGGCTGAAATTTACTGTGTAATTCAAACATTAACCTGCAATAGCCGTAAGTATACGTACCAGCGTAAAGCTGAGTATCGCGCCTGCAACAGTCAGTATGAGCTTGAAGACGATAGCGCGCTTTTCAGCTGCGATCTGTCTTGAAAACGCATAACCGTTCTGATGCAGGGTGAAGCAATAGTATTCTTCCCCTTTTTTGTCGGTAGTAATCATCTCGAAAAAGTCTTCTGTAACCAGTGCCTTGAGATTTGATTCCAACTCGTCCCTTCTGAAATCGCTGCTTAAGGGTATTTCCTTGAGCAGATCTATCGGACGGATAAGACACACGCCCTCTTTTTTGATCGCGTGTGAATAAATCACTTTCATAAGCAGTTTCTGTTTTTTACTGAGCATAACTTCTTCTCCTGAAATTCAGCTGTCCGTGTAGGTTAAATCCGTTAATGTATTGCAAAGTGCATAATCAGCGCGACTATCGAACCGCCGACAATCCCTCCGATTATGCCGCCGACTATTCCCCATACAAAGCCTATGGAGCGGCTGTGAAGTTTCTTGCGCATATTTTCAAAAAAGGTCTCGTCTTTGACGACCATAACCGGTCTTCCCGTCGCGTCGGTGCGCACGACGGTCTGATTTTCGTCTTCAACAACCTGCATTGTCGCAAGTTCTTCGTTTATGTTTCTGCCCTTCAGCGTAACGGCGAAGCACACTTCCTCATCGTCGCTGTACTTGACTGAAACGCATCCCTGCTGAAGCAGGGTGCGCCATAAGTTTTTGCGTTCTTCGTCGATTTCTCCGCCGAAAACGTCTGTCCAGTCATAGACTGAAAACTTTTCTCCTTCAGTCATAGTGCACAACTTTGAAAGCAATGCAATTCCGTCCTTGTCGAGCATTATCTCTCCACCTTGATTACGTTTCTTACGCCGATGACGTTTGAAAGACGGCTGATTTCTTCAATAGCTTTCATCATAGCCTTCTTCTTCGTCTCGTGGGTTACGAATACGATAGGAATGATCTCCTTGCCGTCGTTTTGTCTCATCTGGCTGATAGACACCTTGTATTTCTTGAATACTGCCGCAACGTCTGCGATTACGCCTGCAACGTCGTGCACGTCAAGTCTGATATAGTATTCGCTGGGATAATCTTCGTCGATGTCCTTTGCGGTCATAACAGTATTCATCTCGCCGTAACGCGCGTGCTTGTCCTGTCTTGCGCAGAAAACTATATCGCTGACGATAGCGCTTCCGGTAGGCAGTGCGCCCGCACCTCTACCGTAAAGCATAATATCGCCCACGTTGTCACCTACGAGGAATACCGCATTGAAAGAATCGTTGACGTTGGCAAGCGGATGATTCTTGCTCAGGAATACGGGGTTTACTCTCGCCTCGATTTTGCCGTCTCTCTGCTTTGCGATAGCCAGCAGTTTGATAACGAATCCCATCTCTTTCGCAATAGCGATGTCTTCCTTGGTTATCTTTGTGATGCCTTCTCTTTCGATAAGATCGACAGGGAGACGCTTATTGAAAGCAAGAGAAGAAAGGATGCTGAGCTTATAGCTTGAATCGTAACCCTCTACGTCTGCAACGGGGTTTGCCTCAGCGTAGCCCAGAGCCTGTGCGTCCTTGAGCACATCTGCATAATCAGCGCCTTCCTGAGTCATCTTGGAAAGAATATAGTTGGTCGTGCCGTTGATTATAGCTTTGATCTCGAGAATGCTGTTTGCCTGCATAGCCTGAGTCATCATTCTGATAATAGGCATACCGCCGCCGGTGGTAGCTTCGTAGTAAAGACCCGCGCCCGTCTTAGCAGCAACGTTTTCAAGTTCAGGCCAGCTCTTGCTGAACATCTCTTTGTTGGATGTAACAATGCTCTTTCCTGCTGCAAGCGCCTTGGTCAGGAAGGTCTTTGCAGGCTCTGTTCCGCCCATACATTCAACGACAATATCAACGTTGTTGTTTGCGCAAATCTCGTCGATATCTGCCGCAAAATAACTGGGATCGATACCGTATCTCATGCCCTTGTTCTTATCTTTGTCAAGGCACTGAACGACTTCGACCTCAACGCCGTATTCTTCGGCAATCTGCTTCTTTCTTTCGATAAGAATCTGCGCCGTACCTCCGCCTACAACACCCATACCGAGTATTGCCACACCGACTTTTTTCATATTATTCTCCTTTATGCCTTAAGGCAAAATTTGTTTATCCGTGATTGTAAAAATTATTTTCCGCATCAAAGCGTCATCTTACTTCTTATTCATATCGTAAAGTATTTTCAATCCCTTGAGAGTAAGAGATCTGTCTACGATATCGAGTATCTTCTCGTCGTCCACACCCAGTATCAGCTGACTGAGACCGCCCGTAGCAACGACCTTTGCGCTCTCGAATCCCTCTTGTTTTCTGAAGCCTTCGACGATATATTTGACCAGTCCCGTAAATCCGTAGATAATTCCAGCCTGCAGATTTGCGTCTGTGCTTTTGCCCACTATACTCTGAGGCTTTGTCAGCTCTACTCTGGTGAGTTTCGCGGTGTTGCTTACCAGCGATTCAAGACTGCTCTTTATGCCGGGGCAGATACATCCGCCCATAAATTCGCCTTTTGCCGATATGAGATTGAACGTTGTCGCAGTGCCGAAATCCACCACGATACACGGACCTCCGTAAAGCTTGTAAGCGGCAACGCTGTTTACTATTCTGTCCGCGCCGACTTCCTGAGGATTGGTGTATTTTATATTGAGTCCCGTCTTAATTCCCATTCCCACAGTCATAGGCTTTTTGCCTATATAGTACTGGCAGGCATGCTCCACCGTATAGTTGAGCGGAGGACAGACCGACGACATTATAACGCCCGTAATATCCTTCATATCCACACCGCCGACCTTGAACATATTGCTGATTTCAATGCCCAGTTCGTCTGCTGTACGGGGAACTTTTACTGAAAGTCTCCAAGACTGACACAGCTTGTCCCCTTTGTAAAGACCCAGTTTTATATTTGTGTTTCCGACGTCTATTACGAGTAACATTAAGCCTTTTTCTCCTGCTGTTTTCTTATCGCGTACACGACAGGCGGGGTAAGAAGAGTCATAACGACCACTTCGATAACAAAATTGAGCGAAACCAGTCCCATCATAAATTCAGGCGTTATCGCGCTGTCCCCTACCGTCTTGCCTTTATATAGCAACCATATCATGCCCAGGACCAGAGCCGTATTGGCTGCAACGCCGAGAGCGCTTGAAAAACCGTCAATAAAAACCCTGAGCGGTTTTTTTATTTCCGGGACGGGTTTTGTCTTGTCTGCATTATTTCCGTCATCGACTTTTGTATCGTCTGTTTTCTGTTCTTCAGATGTTTTTGATTCCGCCTTTGAAAGCGCATTCGCCCTGACTTTCTGAGCGAGTTTTACAAGTCCTCTGTTGACTGCCCAGGCTACTGCAGGAACACACATTCTCGGGAGAACGGAGACCAGCGGATTTCTGAACAGCGGAGCCGTAAGACTTCCCGCCCCTACTGTAAACGCCCCTATAAGCGAAGTTATTCCCATAATAAGTCCGCCCAGCACAGCTGTTTTAAAGTCCTGTGTAAGTGCGATGACGAGTACGGGAAGAAGCGTAAGCGCCAAAGACGCCGCTCCGAGATTAATAGGCAAAAGACTGAAGATGACGATCAGCGCCAGTTCAAATGCCAGAAGTGCTATTCTGTGTGATTTTTTCACGACTACCACGCTTGAGTTTGCCCTGCGGCAATACCCATCCTTTCAGGTAAACTGTTTTATTTGTCGAACATACAACGGCAAAAGCCTGTCGTTGTTCACGCTAATTATATCAAACAAACGTGCATTTTACAACTAAAATAAAAATATAAAATAAAACAAAAGACTTAAAGCAAGGCAAAATACTCAGACAAGCGGCTTTTGCGACTTTTTTTCTCTTTTCCGCGCAATTACAATGCTTAAACGATCCTACTGACGAATCGCAACGACAACGGCGAAAAGATATACAAACCACAACGTTTTCAGGCAGAATAACGCAAAAGCGAACTTGTCTTTTCTGAAATTGAGAGCCGCGCAAGCGCACGTCCACACAACAATTATCCCCAGCACTATTGCGGCGGCTATCAGACTGTTCAGCCTGAAGAACGCATAACACCAGAACACATTGAGCGCTCCTGCCGCCACAGGCAGATACAGTCTCAGCCCCTGAGCTCCTTTTGAAAAAAGCGACGTAAATGCGGCAACGTCCGCAAGATAAATAACTGCCCATAAAGGAGTCTGCCAGTCCCCTGAAAACGCGAAAGTCGGCAGAACAATCGAAGAATACCACCCTTCTGTATTCACTGCAAGCGCAGACGGAAAAGCGGACAACAAAACAAGTCCCACTGAAATACATATTGCCCACAATCTTCTTACAGTCTGCATATGATACGCTATGCTGAAAGATAAAAAATAATACCACCCCCTATATCATCAAAGCATTTCAAAGCTTATATTCAGCAGCCATTCTTATGCTCGGATAAATTTAAAATCAATACTTCCTGAATTGAAATGATCTCCATTGCTTAAAATCGCCAAAATCAAAGCATTAAAAAAACCTCCGTCATACGGAGGTTTGATTGAATTATTGTTTTTCTGATTGATTATCGACGTTTTCTGCACATTCGGTTTCACAAACTTTTTCAGATGCCTGCACCTTCTTGCCATACCTCGAGACAACTTCTCTCGGCTTCAGTTTCCCCTTCTTGTAGAGATAAAACTGAATTCCGTCCCAAGTAAAGTCCACAACAGCAACAGGCAAAACCGCATAAAGCGAAAACTGCCAGTATAAATCAGAATATACGGCGACAAACACCACCCACAGAATAAACATTACGGGCGTTATCACCATCTTCCATATTCTGTAAGGCAGAGGTTTTACAGGCAAATCCAGCCACCATGTTACGAAATTGTATTTTTTCATATTTCAATCATACTACCGATAAGCTTGCTTTGTCAATTAAAGCGGCTTACAGTTGACCGACATAAATGCGCTCATAAACACAAACTCGACAATCTCTAATTTTTTATCAGAAAAAATCAAACTGCTTTTTCTGTTGTTTATGTCTTATTAAGTCTTTCACAGAACACTCTTTTGAACGTTTTCTGTTTTCAATAACGTTGCGATTGTAAGAAAGATTATCATCAGCTACCTCTCCCCTTTTCTCCATATTACCTTTGACGATCAGCATAAAATGAAGAAAAAACAAAGTCGGCGTTGCCGCCGACTCCGTTTCTTGCTTTTTGCAGTATGTATTATGGCTTACTTGCAGCCGCAACTGTCGCCGCACCCGCAGCAGCTGAGCGCTACGAGAATAGGAATAATGTTACAGCCGGAGCCGCAGCTCTTGAAACCGCTACCGCCGCCACAGCAGCAGAGCAACAGAAGAATTATCCACAGGCAATCGCAACCGCCGGACATTCCGCATTCGTTAAAATTGTTCATATTTGTTCCTCCCATATTGTCAACGGGGCTTATCTCATCCCGCTACTTCACAATACGCAAATTGCGGCAAAAACGTTACATCGTTTGACAAAGTAAAATAAAATTCTTATAATCTATATGTTAATAATAATTTCAGGCGGAAAATTCCGCCGCGAGGAGTTTTATTTATGGCAGAACTCACAATGGATAAACTGGTCGCTCTGTGCAAAAGCAGAGGCTTCATTTTCGCAGGAAGCGAAATATACGGCGGCTTGGCAAACACCTGGGACTACGGCCCTTTGGGCGTTGAACTCAAAAACAACGTTAAGCGCGCATGGTGGAAAAAATTCATTCAGGAAAATCCGCTCAACACGGGTCTTGACTGTGCAATTCTGATGAACCCCAACGTATGGGTAGCAAGCGGACACCTCGGCGGTTTCAGCGATCCTCTTATGGACTGCAAGAGCTGTAAATCTCGCCACCGCGCAGACAATCTCGTCGAAGATTACATGAAGCGCAAGGGCATCGAAGAAAGCATCGCAGGCTGGACCAATGAACAGCTTGAAAAATACATCATCGACAACAAGATCCCCTGCCCTGTATGCGGCAAATGCGATTTTACCAGCATCAGACAGTTCAACCTTATGTTCAAGACTTTCCAGGGCGTTACCGAAGACAGCGCAAACACCGTATATCTGCGTCCTGAAACAGCTCAGGGTATCTTTGTAAACTTCCTCAACGTTCAGCGTTCTGCACGTATGAAAGTGCCTTTCGGTATCGGTCAGATCGGCAAGAGCTTCCGCAACGAGATCACCCCCGGCAACTTCACTTTCCGCATCCGTGAATTTGAACAGATGGAACTTGAATTCTTCTGCAAACCCGGCACGGATCTTGAATGGTTTGCATATTGGAAGGACTTCTGCAAGAAGTGGCTTCTCGACCTCGGCATGGACGAATACAAACTCAAGCTGCGCGACCACGACAAAGAAGAGCTCTGCTTCTACTCCAACGCTACTACCGACTTCGAGTTCAAATTCCCGTTCGGTTGGGGCGAACTCTGGGGCGTTGCAGACCGCACCGATTACGACCTCAAGCAGCACATCAAAGTCAGCGGCAAAAACCTTGAATATACTGATCCCGTTACCAACGAGAAATATATCCCCTACGTCATCGAGCCGTCTCTCGGCGCAGACAGAATGGTTCTTGCTTTCCTCTGCAACGCATACGACGAAGAGGTTGTCGACGGCGAGACCCGCGTAGTTCTTCATCTGCACCACGCTCTTGCTCCTTACAAAGTTGCAGTTCTTCCTCTCCAGAAGAAAGCTCTCGGCGAGAAGTCAGAAGAACTTTACCGCGCTCTCTGCAAGAAGTTCTCCGCTACTTACGACGAAGCAGGCAGCATCGGCAAGAGATACCGCCGTCAGGACGAAATCGGCACTCCGTACTGCGTAACCGTAGACTTCGAAACTCTTGAAAACAATACGGTAACCGTAAGAGAACGCGACAGCATGGCTCAGATCAGAATCAATATCGACGATCTTGAAAGCTATCTTGATAAAAATCTTGAATATTGATATTAAGTTGACTAAATAAATCAGATAAAACTTAAATGCGCGCCTGAATAAGGCGCGCATTTTTCGTCAAACAAGTTTAAACGCTATATAAAGCAACTTTACAACTTTATAGATTCATCAAACAGATTCAATCTCCCTTACCTTGAACTTTTCTCTCCGAAACGTGCAAGGTAACTTAAAAACATTAAAAGATCAATATGGACAATAAAAAAAAGCGGCTCGCACAAAGGCTTACCGCTTTCAACTTTGATATACGATTTTATCAGTCAAAATGACGTTTTCTCTCAAATATAACCTTACGGCTGAGAAGATTTACATAAGTCGTCATATAACCTGCCTGCATCCAGACTTTGGATATAGAATGCGTATCGGTGTTAGACCAATAAGCACGATGATTGTATGCAGAAGACGGCAGAGGATTGCCAATAAGATCCTCAATCTGTTTAAACGTCATGGTTATGCTGTCGCCGCCGTGATTGTGCAAGAAGTCAGCAAGGAATCTGTACTTACCCTTAACCCCCACGTTGTAAACTTCTTCTTTCTCTCTGGGCGCCTTCTGAACAGTCGCGCCTTTTTCAAGCAGTGCCTCAATTTTTTCAAGTCTTTCCTGAAGTGCCTGCACCTGCATTGAGAGTTCTTCAACGGTAATAGCCATAGCTTCCTCCGATAGTGTCTTTTGCCTTTTCTAACGGTTACTATTATAACATTATTTTACAGTAAAAACAAGTAAAATACAAAATATATTTGAGAATTTATGTGGAGCAAAAAACACCGCAATTAAGAACCTGAGATATCATAGAATTATAAACAGAACATTTATTAAAATTGTTCACACTCAAAACATATCTGTTAATGCTCCTGTAAAACATAATGAAATTAAGCAGAAGTTTAACGCTACTATTTATATATGTTATTTCATCGGCAAAAACAATCTATTCACTTCTCATATAAAGCCTTATATCATAACTAATTTATGAAGTCTAAATATTATGCAGTTTTAATCAATTCGTTAAAATAAATTTTTATACATTCATTTAAATATTTACAAAACATCTTCAAAATAAGATTAAACTATAAAAGAAATTTACCCGCAATTACTCATATTTACATTTGTTAACAGCTTATATTAACAACTGAACCATCTTCTAACTTAAAAAGAACATTGTCATACAACTCGTTTGTGCAAATATATTGTCTTATATATAATTCTGACGATTAATACAGATGCCGAACGGTGATATTGTTATTAATAATTATCACACGTAGCGGTTATTCACACTATGTTTATAATACTCTTGTTATTCTCTGCTAAATATGAAAATTTAAAACTCATTGACAAATTTAAATCGAATTAATCTGCCATTGTCAGAAATTGTTATTTACAATTAAATACAACAGTTTTCGATACATTACAATCAATTTGAATTTAATTTGCATTTTCATTTACAGTAACAGTTTTGATATTTTTAATTATTATCAATTATTATTAATTATTATTTAAAATCAAATTTAAATCTGAATCAAATTAATAACATTAGATGTTTTAATCTATTGAAACTTTCTACTGTTTCAGCTCTCATATTTCATTTGTTTCAGACAATCCAACTTGCCTACTTTTTCTCCGATTATTTTACTCAAATCCACTCACAGACAAACCTTCAGCGTCCTAGCCGATCGTGGCGTATCAACTTTGAATTGTAATTGTATTTATAATTATTATTAATTATTTTTAAGTTGTTAATATTACTGATTTCAGAAATAATGAAGCTGTTCCAATTAATAACTATGATATTTACATCTATATTTACGACCAACATCAACACAATTCTATCAACGATAAGTCCATTGAATCACAGAATATTCCGATTTAATATCATCAAGACTTTAAAGTTTCACAGTATGTGAATCTTATATAAACCATGTCTCAAGTGCATAGCGTTAAAGTGAATGAAAATTGACAATTTAAAACATCAAAAAGCAGCTAGGATTTCTTATGCAAAAAAGAATAGATTTTTAGATTATGTAAGTAGTTTTTGCAAGCTTAATAAGCTTATTAAAAATATGATAAACATTAGCCCATAATTTTATCGGCTTATAAAAATTAATCGATATAAGGAATCTTTCAACCTAACCACTATATACAAAAAATCGCCGCTCCTTTGCGGAACGGCGAAAATATTTGCAAATTCAGATTTGATTTTATCAGCCCTTTGTCGAATAGTTGGGAGCTTCTTTTGTGATAGAGATGTCGTGCGGATGGCTTTCGATAAGCGATGCGCTTGAAATCTTGACGAACTGAGCGTTCTTTCTGAGCATTTCGATATTGGGCATACCGCAGTATCCCATACCGCTTCTGAGACCGCCCATAAGCTGGAATACAACTTCTGAAAGAGAGCCTCTGTAAGGAACACGACCTTCAACGCCTTCAGGAACAAGCTTCTTAGCATTTGTCTGGAAGTATCTGTCTTTGCTGCCTGCAGCCATAGCGCCGAGAGAACCCATACCTCTGTAAACCTTAAAGCTTCTGCCTTGGAACATTTCGATTTCACCGGGAGTTTCTTCCGTGCCGGCAAACAAGCTACCGATCATTACAGCACTTGCGCCTGAGCCGATCGCCTTAACGATGTCGCCTGAGAACTTTATACCACCGTCTGCGATCACACGCTTGCCGTACTTGTCAGCCATCTCAGCGCAATCCATGATAGCGGTAACCTGAGGCACGCCGATACCTGCGATAATGCGGGTCGTACATATCGATCCGGGGCCTATACCGACCTTGACAACGTCTGCGCCTGCATCGATAAGAGCTTTTGTAGCTTCAGCCGTAGCAACGTTGCCGACGATATAAGTAACCTGCGGGAAAGCCGCTTTGATTTTTGAGACGGTATCGAGAACGCCTCTTGAATGTCCGTGCGCAGTATCAATGGTAATAACGTCGACTTTAGCCTTTACAAGAGCTTCGACTCTGTCGAGAACGTCTGCCGTTACGCCGACAGCCGCACCTGCGAGAAGTCTGCCGTTCTGATCCTTCGCACTGTTGGGGTATTTGATAGCTTTTTCAATGTCCTTGATTGTAATAAGACCTTTGAGGTTGTAATTCTCGTCAACAAGAGGCAGTTTTTCAATGCGATGCTGACCGAGTATTTTCTGAGCCTGTTCAAGAGTTGTTCCGACGGGAGCGGTAACGAGGTTTTCCTTCGTCATGCAATCGCCGATCTTCTTGCTCATATCCGTTTCAAAACGGAGGTCTCTGTTGGTGATTATGCCCACAAGCTTAAGTCCCTGAGTTACGGGAACACCGCTTATGCGGTATTTTCTCATAAGATCGTTTGCCTCAGCAAGCGTATGTTCAGGACTGAGATAGAAAGGATTGGAAATAACGCCGTTCTCACTGCGCTTTACCTTGTCTACCTGAGCAGCCTGTTCTTCGATGCTCATATTCTTATGTATAATACCGATACCGCCTTCACGCGCGATTGCGATAGCGAGTTCGTGTTCAGTAACCGTATCCATCGACGCGCTCAGCAGCGGAATATTCAAAGTAATCTTATCTGTGAGTTTAGTAGACAAATCGACCTGATAAGGAAGTACCTCGGAATAGCCTGGGATGAGCAACACGTCGTCAAAAGTCAAACCTTCTTTTACAATCTTAGCCATTTAAAATCTCCTTGTCGCTTTTTCTAATTTTAGAACTTTTTGACGGATAAAGTCAAATAAATATACCCCCTCAAACGCCCATTTAAAATAAAATCTTGACAAGTTCTTACCCGCACTTTAAACAAGCGTGTGTTTTCGGACATTTTGTCCTTTTTCGTATCGTCAGATTGTTATTTTATATACAAATTTTAGCTTGCAAGGCTTACGGAAAAATGATATTATAATTATAATAAAATAAAAATAGGTAAAAATCGGTTATTTTATGGACGAAAAGAAAATCAAAGAACTCGTCTCCCAGATGACATTGGAAGAAAAAGCGTCTTTATGTTCCGGCAAGGATTTCTGGACAACGAAGACCGTATCCAGACTCGGCATAGGCAGTTTTGTCATGTCAGACGGTCCTCATGGTCTGCGCAAAGAAAATGAAGACGACGACAACGTGGGCATGAAGAGCTCTTTTCCCGCAACAGCGTTCCCTCCGGCGGTGTCTCTTGCCGCTACCTGGAACGAAGAACTTGCTAAAGAGGTCGGCGATGCGCTCGGCAAACAATGCCTTGACCAGAAAGTCGACATACTCTTAGGACCCGGCGTAAACATCAAACGTTCTCCTCTTTGCGGAAGAAATTTTGAATACTTTTCTGAAGATCCTTATCTTGCAGGCAAACTGGGCTCTGCATATATCGAGGGCGTTCAGCAAAACGGCGTCGGCACGTCGCTTAAGCACTTCTGTGCCAACAACAACGAACACCTGAGAATGACGATAAGCAGTATCGTTGACGAACGTGCACTCAGAGAGATCTATCTGCCCGCATTCGAAATGTGCTCAAAAAAGCAGCCTTACACAGTAATGGCGTCTTACAACAAGATAAACGGCGTCTACGCGACCGACAACGTCAGACTTCTTGACGGCGTACTGCGCAAAGAATGGGGCTATGACGGTCTTGTCGTCAGCGACTGGAACGCTACCAACGACCGCGTGGCAGGAATCCGCGCCGGTATGGATCTTGAAATGCCTGCAAGCGGCGGCAAAAACGACGCTCTGATAGTGGAAGCCGTCAAGAAAGGCACTCTAGAAGAAGCGGCTCTCGACAAAGTCGTTACGCGCATACTCAAGCTGCTTTACAAATGCGAAGACGCGCGTAAGAAGGATTATAAAGCCGATTACGACGCCGCGCACGACCTGGCAAGACGTGTTGCCGAAGAAAGCATTATCCTGCTTAAAAACGATGAAAATCTGCTCCCTGCAGACGAAAACAACGACCTTCTCGTAATAGGTGCGCTTGCTAAACACAGCCGTTATCAGGGCTCAGGCAGCAGCAGAATAAATCCTTACAAGCTTGTATCTTTTACAGACTGTCTCGAAGCCCGCGACAAAAAATACGACTATGCCGAAGGCTACACGCTCAAAGGCAACGGACACGATGAAGGGCTTTACGCTGAAGCGATCAACAAAGCTAAAAACTTTGACGGCACTATAGTATGCTTTATCGGTCTTACCGACAACTACGAAAGCGAGGGTTACGACCGTTCACACCTTGCTCTGCCTGCGGCGCACGACAAACTGGTCAACGCTCTCAAAGGACTGGGCAAAGACGTTGTATTCGTACTTTCAGGCGGCTCACCAGTGCTTATGCCGTGGCTTAAGAATACAAGCACTCTTATAAACGCTTATCTTCCCGGCGAAGCAGGCGGCGAAGCAATATACGACGTTATATTCGGCAAGGTAAATCCCAGCGGAAAACTGGCGGAAACCTATCCTCTCGCAGAAAACGATTCTCTCGCTTCAAAGTATTTCCCGATGGGTCCGATAAACGTTGAATACAGAGAAAGCATTTATGTAGGATACCGCTATTACGACGCGGCAAAGAAAGACGTTACTTTTCCGTTCGGCTACGGTCTTTCTTACACTACTTTCGAATATTCAGACCTCAAATGCTCTCAGGACAAAGTCAGCTTCACCGTAACGAACACGGGCAAATTCGACGGCGCAGAGGTATGCCAGCTGTATATTTCAGATAAAAACCCCGTAGTATTCAAAGCGCCCAAAGAACTCAAAGGCTTTAAAAAAGTCTTCCTGAAAGCAGGCGAAAGTGCAAAGGTAACGCTTGAGCTCGATATGCGCTCTTTCGCGTTCTACAACACTACGATGAACAAGTGGTATGCGCCTAAAGGACAATACGGAATACTTATCGGCTCTTCGTCCAGAGACATCAAACTTGAAGGCGTTGTAGACGTGGATTTCAACGACGTTCAGCCCATACCCGATTACGCTACGATCTGCCCTCAGTATTACGATATTGAAAATGCAGAGACCATTGACGACAGCCAATTCCACCATCTCTACGGCAAATCAATAGCTCCCAACGTTGCGCCCAAGCGCGGCGAATTCAATTACAACACGACTATAGGCGACTTCTCCTGCTGTCTGATAGGCAAAATCATAATCAAAGTTGCGCCCAAACTTATCAAATCGCAAGTTCCTGACGCTGACATGACGACAATGATAATGCTGACTCAAGGAATGAAAGCCATGCCGCTGAGAGGTCTTACGGGCATTACGAGCGGTCTTATCGACACACGTCTTATCGACGGCATGTTACTCTGGGGAAACAAGCACAGACTGCGCGGACTTATAAAGATGATCGGCGGTATATTCGGCTCGATCTACAATATAAACAAAAAAGACGAAGCCAACGCAAGACGTAAGGAACTCAAACGCCAGCAGAAAGAACAAGAAAAACTTTTAGCACAACAGCAGAAAGAAGAAGAAAAAAGGCTTGCGCTTGAAGAAAAAGAAAAAGCAAAGCAAGAAAAAGAAAAGGCTAAACAAGAAAAAGCCTCACTTAAAGAAAAGAAGCAATAACACGCAGAGCGCGTTCCTTAAAAGGAGCGCGCTTAAGTATATTTACGAAAAAATCTTAAAGGAGACGTATGGCAAAAAGACTTATACATCTTTATGGAGCGTCAGGTTCGGGTACAAGTTCTCTGGGCAGATATATAGCCGAAAAAAGCGGCTGTTTTTTCATGGATACTGACGATTATTACTGGGCGCCGACAAATCCTCCTTTTACGCTTAAACGCACTCACGAAGAAAGGCTTGAGCTTATAAACAAAGAACTTGAAAAGCATGAGAAAGTTGTTTTGTCAGGCTCTCTGGTTGGCTGGGGCGACGAGCTGATCCCCGAAATAACGCTTGCAATACGCGTAGTTACAGATACCGACACAAGACTGCAACGCATTAAACAGAGAGAAAAAGCGCGCTTCGGCGCGCGTATAGAACAAGGCGGCGATATGTATGAAACGCACGTTGAATTCCTTAAATGGGCGTCAGAATACGACACAGGAGGGATAAATATGAGAAGCGAACTGAGACACGACGAATGGCAAAAACTTCTCACCTGTCCGATCTGCATTGTTGACGGCTCAGAGTCGTTTGGAAATAATTATATTAAGATAAAAAAGTTTCTATAAAGACGTATAATCAAAGACACTTATATTCCTCAAAAACAGCGTTATCTTTTACGAAAATTCTTAGAAAAAATCCGCAGGACACTAAGTCTTGCGGATTTGATATTATTCAGATACTGTTAATCTATTACGGTCTTACTCTGCTGTTTACGATTTCCTTGGTTGCAGGATCGATAAGAACGGACATATCGTCATTGCGGTCGCGCACAAAAGAAACGTACCAATAATATTTGCTCTCGCTGTCCTTTCTGTCATTGACGAATCTTACGAAGATTTCTCTCTGCCAACCGTCTTCTGCGGCGATTTCAGCGTCGATCTGTTGCTTATAATATTCGTATGCGGTCTTTACTGCTTCAGCGGAATCGATCACGTCAGCCATTCTGTCTGTAAGTTCGATCGTATATTCTTCGGTTTCCTCTCCGCTGACGACCTTAACAACCACAGTCGAAGGAGTGCCAACAGCCGACAAATCACTTATGTCTGCGATAAATGCGCTGCCCAGAACGTTTTTGGAAAGCACGCCGTCGATCTTATCGCTGTCAGACTGCAACGAATAAGATATTTCGCCTTCAGGCATCGTCTTGGGCTTTACCACAAGAGTTGTGCGGGTAACCATATTTCCCACCTTGCCGTCAGCAATGAAAGCTTCTTCCTGAGACAGAGTTGAAAGCGTTATTTCAAAGTTGTCGTCAGCGCCCGTATAGCAAGCGGTCTGACGGCTGCTTACGCTTTCGGTAAGAATCTCGTCTGTAGTCTTTTTTTCGCTGCAAGCCACGAAAAGAAGCAGACAGCAAATTACTGCACAAACTATAATAAAAATCTTTTTTGTCATAAACCCTCCGTGTTGTACAATAAAGCATATTTGGCCAAAACGCGGTATATGACAAAGAGTGAAAATTTTTTAACCATTTTATAACAACACGCACGCGCTTTATTTTGCATGCCCGTGTTGAAAAACAGCGGTTTTAAGTCTGAAAATTTTAAAAGCATGCCGCTTTTGCTCTCGCATATTACGTTTAATCGTATTATCTCGTGCAATTTGTTAAGAGCATAAAAAAACCGACGCCTCGGCGTCGGATTTAATACATAAAGAAAGTATCTTTACTGCTTTTCAGCAAGTATGGATTTTATCTTCATAAGTCTTACGGTGTTGCCTCTCTCGTTCTCATCGAGCTTCATCGTGATGTAGCGGATAGTCTCCTCTGTCTGAGGGATCATGACGTATTCGAGAGCGTTTACTCTGCGACGGTTTTTCTCTATCTCGTCCGCGAGCATATTGCAGGTTTTCTCTATTTCAGCCAGCTTGACCAACTTCTGCATAAGCTCTGTGAGTATCGCTATCGAGCCGTCAAGTTCAGCCGTTACAGAGCCGTAAGAATAAGGATATTTATCCTCGCCCTGCGTTTTCTTGAGTTCGAATTTAGGCACGATAACGCTCATGACGTTATTCGTCTGAGCTTCCAGTTTGATTTCAGACGACGGCATGGCAACGGCTTCCTGAATGGCGTATTCATCGCTTACAGCCTTCGCAAGCACAAAACTTTTGAGCGCGTCCGACAGTTCTTCTTCGACCTGTTCTCTGAGCGCCTTGTTCTGTTTTGCATATTCCATAAACCGTCTTATCATTTCGTCCGACTTGTCTTTGAGCAGTTTATGCCCGCGGACAGCTGTTTTTAGTCTGTCCTTGAGTCTTCTCAGCTCCATTCTTGTCGGATTTACTTTAAGTCTTTCTGCCATAGATTATTCTTCCGCTTCAGGTTTCTTGATTTTATCGTAATACTGTTCAAGGTATTTGTCTGAAATACGCTTCATTTCCGTTCTGGGCAATATCGTAAGAAGTTCCCAGCCTATCTGCAGAGTTTCTTCAATCGATCTGTTTTCGTTAAAGCCCTGGTTTACGTATCTTTCTTCAAACGCTTCTGCAAATTCAGCATACTTGCGGTCAACGGGAGTAAGCGCCGCGTCGCCGAGGATCGCAGAAAGCTCCTTAGCTTCTTTACCTTGAGCGTATGCAGCAAACAGCTGATTCATTGAATCGGGGTGATCTTCTCTCGTCTTGTTCTTACCAATACCCTTATTCTTAAGACGGGACAGCGACGGCAATACGTCGATAGGCGGATTTATGCCCTTCTTGTAAAGCTCTCTGCTGAGAATGATCTGTCCTTCTGTGATGTAACCCGTAAGGTCAGGGATAGGATGCGTCTTGTCGTCTTCAGGCATGGTCAGAATAGGTATCTGAGTGATACTGCCTTCCTTTCCTCTAATTCTGCCCGCTCTTTCGTAAATGGTGGCAAGGTCGGTATAAAGATAACCGGGGTAACCGCGTCTTCCCGGCACTTCCTTACGCGCCGCGGAAACTTCTCTGAGTGCTTCGCAGTAGTTGGTGATATCCGTCATGATTACAAGGACGTGCATGCCCTTTTCAAATGCAAGATATTCTGCCGCCGTAAGCGCCATTCTCGGGGTAGCGATTCTCTCTACCGCAGGGTCGTTTGCAAGGTTTACAAACATGACAGCTCTTTCGATAGCGCCTGTACGTCTGAAGTCCTGCATGAAATATTCGGCTTCTTCGTAAGTAATGCCTATTGCGGCGAAAACAACCGCGAATTTGCTGTCCTTACCGAGAACTTTTGCCTGTCTTGCGATCTGTGCCGCAAGCTGTGCGTGCGGGAGACCCGAAGCCGAGAACACTGGCAGCTTCTGACCTCTTACCAGCGTGTTGAGTCCGTCTATCGCTGAAACGCCCGTCTGAATGAATTCGTCGGGGTAATCGCGTGCCGCAGGGTTTATAGGCTGACCGTTTATATCTATTCTCTTTTCAGGAATGATAGGCGCTCCGCCGTCCTTGGGATTGCCGAGACCGTCGAAAACTCTGCCCAGCATATCTTCAGATACGCCGAGTTCAAGGCTTCTTCCCAAAAATCTAGCCTTTGAAGTTGACATCTGTATGCCCTGAGAGCCTTCGAAAAGCTGCACGAGAGCATTGTCGCCGCTGACCTCTAGCACCTTGCCGCGGCGGACGCTGCCGTCCTGCCCGCTTATCTCGACGAGTTCGTCGTACTTGACGCCTTCAACGCCGCTGACCAGCATAAGCGGTCCGACTATTTCTTTGATCGATTTGTATTCTTTAAGCATATTATCACCTTATTCCTGTGAAGACAGGGCGCTGAGCTGCTGTCTCATCTGCTTGCCGATCTGCTCAATTCTGTTCAGTTCGGATTCAGGGATATATTTTACTCTGCCTATCATTTCGCGTGATCCGATCTTGAGTATATCGTCAAGATCCACGTCTTTTGCCAAAGCCTCGCGGCTGTACTTGTCGCACTCCAGAATGAGCTTGAGCATCATAAACTGTTTTTTCAGACTTGCATAAGTGTCCACCTCGTGGAAAGCGTCCTGATGCAGATAGTCCTCTCTGAGAGATTTAGCCGTCTCCATCGTAAGGCGGTCGCTATAAGAAAGCGCATCCATACCGACGAGTCTGACTATTTCTTCGAGCTGAGCTTCTTCCTGAAGAATTCTCAGCGCTTTTGCGCGGTTTTCTTCCCACTCGGAGTCAACGTTGTCCTTATACCATTCTCCCATGCTGTCGCCGTAAAGCGAATATGACTGGATCCAGTCGATCGCAGGGAAATGTCTTCTGTAAGCCAGCGACGCGCTGAGTCCCCAGAATACCTTGACTATACGCAGCGTAGCCTGAGATACAGGCTCTGAAAGGTCGCCGCCCGGGGGTGAAACCGCAGATATTGCGGTGATCGAACCCGTTCTGTCGTCAGAGCCGAGGGTCTTCACGATACCCGCTCTTTCATAGTATTCTGCAAGACGTGAAGACAGATATGCGGGATAACCTTCTTCACCCGGCATTTCTTCGAGACGTCCCGACATTTCACGCAGAGCTTCTGCCCAACGCGAAGAAGAGTCAGCCATGATAGCTACGTTATAGCCCATATCGCGGAAGTATTCGGCAATCGTGATACCCGTATAAATTGATGCTTCACGCGCCGCAACAGGCATATCCGAAGTATTTGCGATAAGCACTGTACGCTTCATGAGCGGCTCGCCCGTAGTCGGGTCGATGAGTTCGGGGAATTCGTTGAGAACGTCCGTCATCTCGTTGCCGCGCTCTCCGCAGCCTACGTATACGATTATATCCGCGTCCGCCCACTTTGCAAGCTGGTGCTGAACGACCGTCTTTCCGCTGCCGAAAGGTCCGGGAATACAAGCCGCGCCGCCCTTTGCAACGGGGAAGAACGTATCGATTACTCTCTGACCTGTAACAAGCGGAGTAACGGGAGACATCTTGTTTTTATAAGGTCTGCCGCGTCTTACAGGCCATTTCTGACTCATAGTAAGCTTCTTGTCGCCTTTTGCGGTCTTTACGACGCATACGGTCTCGTCTATGGTAAATTCGCCTTCAGATATCTTGGACACCGTACCTTCAACGCCGTAAGGCACCATTATGCGGTGCTCAACGACCTTGTTTTCCTGAACCGTGCCGATTATATCGCCTGCAACGACCTTGTCGCCTTTTGCGACTTTGGGAACGAACTTCCATTTCTTTTCTCTGTCCAGCGCAGACATGCTCACGCCTCTCGCAATACGGTCTCCCGTAGCTTCGACGAGTTTATTGAGCGGTCTCTGAATACCGTCGTAAATGCCTTCGATGATACCCGGTCCGAGTTCAACGGAAAGCGGCTCGTTGGTGGAAACGACGTCCTCACCCGTACCGAGACCACCCGTCTCCTCATAGACCTGAATGGACGCTCTATCTCCTCTCAGCTCGATTATCTCGCCTATCAGGTTTTTATCGCTTACCCTGACGACGTCGAACATCTTGCAGTTCTTGAGTCCTTCAGCTACGATAAGCGGTCCGGCGACCTTTACAATCTTTCCTGTTTCTTGCATAATCAGTCTTCCTTATTAAACAATATATCCGTGCCGACTGCCTTTTCGACATCTTTTTTGATATTCTCCATGCCGTAACCCGTGCTTCCCGCACCTGACGGAATGGGCACGATCGCGGGATATGCGGTGTTTTTATAGCGGCTTATCACATGTTCGCACGCCTTGGCGTAGTCCTCAGTGATAAAAATTACCGCGTGAGTTTTCGCCAGTTTCTTTATCAGATTTTCGCATTGCTCGGTATCGGTGGCGGCGAAAACCTCCATGCCGATAGCCTTGAACGCGAGTATCAGATCTCTGTCGCCTATTACGGCAATTTTACCCTCACGCATAGTAGTCCCTCAATCTTGCTTTTATTTGCGTCGTATCGACGTGATTCTTAACGCATATCAGAATCATTCTCACGACCTTGATTTCCTGTTTTTTAGCCACGTAGAAGCCTGCCAGAGGACTCAATGAAAATATATCAGTGCGGTCCTGCTTGAATATGTTCAGAAGGTAGTTGTCCTGCGCCCTTTCGAAGGCGACCATAGCGCCCGCTTCTCCGCTGAACGCCTCGTAAACTATCTTACCGTAAGAGGTATATCTGAACTTTTCCGCAACCGCTTCGTCCGTGCCTTCGTATGCGCTCTCGAACGTGGAAATAGGTATCTCTCCGCCTTCTACGAACGCCTTGCGGAAGTTTCTCAGTTCCTCGCCTTCTCTGCGGGAACGGATAAACGTAGTGATATTGGCAAAATCCACCGACGCCGTCCAGTAGCGGATTATGGTTTTCTGTTTTCCCGCCTTTGCGACTCTGAGCACGTCTGCATAACAAGCCTTGTCAAGCGTTACGTCTATAGTTCTCGGGCTCTTGTCGCCGTTGGCACGCGCGACGTCGATATCCGAAAGAGCCTTTGCCATAAGCGCGGGAAGCCTTGAATAAGTATCGCTGTTCACGCTTTCTTTGAGCAGCTGAATATCGACAGTACCTTGAGGCGCAAGCATAAAATCCGCGTCTTCGAGGCGCATATACTTGGCTTTGGTCAGCGCCTTCGCGTTGTGATAATCCTGCTTTAAGAGAAAGCTCTCCATACCGCAGCCGTCAGGCATAGATTCTGCCATAAACGCACTGACTTTGTCTTCTTCCGCGCGCAAAATCTTTTCATAATCCCCGTTTTCAGCAATCGTGCCGCCGCCGTAATTGGATTCGGCAAGCACTCTCAAAGCCTCGTCCACGCTCTCGCTGTAAACGAGTCTGTTGAATTTCTCCTGATTGAGAAAGGTATTTTCCATTACCCTTACACGGGCGTTGGAATATACGGGCGATTTGTTTGCCATACGCTTTTACTCCCCGAACAGAACTGAAGCGACTTCACCCTCGCACTCCTCTCTGAGAGTCTGAAGTTCGAGGTCAAGAGACAAGTTCTTGTCGTAGTTTTTACCCACGAGGATAACGCCGCCTGCGATAGGCGCGTATTTTTTATCCAGTGTGAGTTTGATCTTGCATTTCTTTGCTATAGAATCGACAAAAGATTTGGTCAGGATCTCCTTGTCCTGCTCTGCGATGCGCACCTTGTCGCCGTCCTCTGCGCCTAAGGCGATCATCTTGCCCACAAGGTCGCAGTATTTCTTCTTGTCCGCGCGCAAGACTTCTGCGGCGCGCCCGAAGGCGTCGCCGATAAGTCCGGTCTTTGCGGTCAGAAGCGACTTTTTGCAGTCCAGATTTGCAACCACCGCAGAATTTGCGATCACGGTGTCGAACGCGGCTTTTTTCTTGCTTTCGCCTTCGGCGATTATGCCCTGTGCCGTCTCTTCAGCCTTCTTCGCAATTGCGTCCGCTTTTTCAAGCGCTTCCGCAGCGATCTGTTCCGCTTTTGCCGTCGCGTCGCCTATAATCTTGTCGATTATCGCCTGTTTGCCGTTCATACGCTTACTTAATGAAGATTACGCCGAGGAACGAGATAAGCAGCGCGAGAAGCGCGTAAGTCTCGACCATGACGGTAAGAAGCAGACCTTTACCGGAAGTCTCGGCTCTCTTGCCGACCATTGCGATAGAAGCCGCGGCGCACTTGCCCTGATATATTGCGGATACCAGACCTACGATAGCCATCGGCGCGCAAGCCGCAACCATAGCCCAGCCCTGCATATCGGTCATCTGCTTGATCTCACCGCCGAGAAGTCCCGTCTGCATAAATACGATAAACGCGATAATTAGGCCGTAAATGCCCTGCGTACCGGGAAGAAGCTCGAGAATGAGCAGCTTACCGAACTTGTCCGGGTCCTCGCTGGTAACTCCTGCCGCCGCCTGTCCTGCGGTGCCGACGCCGATTGCGCTGCCGCAACCCGCCATCAGTGCGGCGAGTGCCGCGCCGATAATAGCGATATACGCTCCGTTCATTGCTTTTTTACCTCCTGATTACTTATATAGTAATATTTCATTTCACAACCTAACGGACGGAAAAGTTCTCCGCCGCCGGTATAAAATTTACCGAAGAATTCGACAAACTGCAATCTCGAGTTGTGCACGTAAGCGCCGAGTGCGTTTATGCCGATATTGAATACGTGTCCGATGATGAACACTATCGCCGCCGCAAAAATACCTATCACCTTTATGGGAATAAGGTTCATCACGACCTGACCTATCTCGTTGAAGACCATACCTATGACCGCAGAAGCGAGTCCGAGGCCGAATATTCTGGTATAGCTCATAAGGTCTGAGAAGAAGTTGACGATGTCGTAAAGTCTTCCCAGCGCGCCGCTTATCTTACCAGCGCCTTTTTTATGCAATGCGCCCGACAGCATAAGAAGGAATACTCCTACGCCGAGAAGCACGTATCCTGCCGTCTTTACCCACGCAGGCATGGTTATTGCCGTTACCAGCGAGCTTCCGAAAGCCATCGCAAGACCCAGCAGCATGAAATACCATGACAACGTTCCTGAAATAGCGTCAAGCGGTTTTTTCTGTTTGAACATTGCGACCATATTGATGCCCAGACCGAAACACATCTGGAAAATACCCATCGCAAGGCTCAGATATAGCATCTTCATAGGCTCTTCTATCGGGTTAAACCAATACCATACGCCTATATCCGCTGCCGAAAAACCGAAATAACTGCCCAGTATGATACCCCATATGACAGTCGATATACCGCCCATGAATATGATTTTTATAAGGCTCGACTGACCTTTGGGCGGACGTTGTTTGATAAGCACAATGCCCGTAAGCACAGTCAGGATAAGACCGTATCCCGCGTCTGCAAGCATCATTCCGAAGAAAAGGAAGAAGAAGAACGCTACGAACGGGTTGGGGTTTATCTCTCCGTATGCAGGAGCGCTAAACATATTGGTTACGCTCTGATACGGCTCGACAACGGCGTTGTCTTCCACGTAAGTAGGCGGTTTTTCGCCTTCGACAGGTTCTCTCATTTCATACATCAGCGCAAGCGGACTGCTTTCGAGAACTTTATCCAGTTCTTCCGTCTTGTCCTTGGGCACCCACGCTTCGAGAATATAAGAGGTTTCAGTGCAGCAGGTCTGCATTTCGCATTCCAGCTTGCGCTCCTCTATCAGATAATAATCGTAAAGTCTCTTGCAGTCGTCCAGAATATATTCAAACGATATGATCTGCTCAATCAGCTTTTCGCGCATCGTACGGTTTGCTTCGAGAAGCTGTTCGCTTTCAGCGATTATATCCTTGGGCACACCTGTATAATTCAGCGTGCACGCAGAAAATTCAGCGTCAGAAAGAATTTTAGCTATCTCATCGTACTTTTCCTTGAGGAAAAAGCTGACTACGGTGCAGTTTGCGCCCGAATCGTAATAAAGCATATACGCGCCCGCTTCTTCCGCCTTTTGCGCCGCCGCCTTCCTTGCAGAAGGCACCGTGCCCAGAAGAATACAGACGTTTGCGGTATCCTTGAAGGACTCCAGCTTAGCGTCGACCTCTTTGTAAGGTTGGAGCTGAGCGACCGTATTTTTGAGCTTGATTTCGTTTGCTTTGTTCTTTAAAAGATCTTCTGAAAGTCTGCTCAGCCTGTCTGCGGCGTCGAAAACGTCCTGTTCAAGCTGAGGAGTTTTATAAAATTCTTCCATCGTAAGCGACGGTTTGCCTGCGAGGAAAGGTTTTTTAACGGGTTTATAGGTGATTTTTTTTGCTTTTATAAGCGCCTGCGCCTCTATCTGACAACTTTTGAGAAGGTCAAAGACAAAATCTATCTTCGCCTTTTTCGCACCGTAGGTCTCCAGCGCGCTCTGCTTATCCGCATAGTGCGTTCCTTCCTGTTTGGGCGCAAAGACTATCTGCGCGCATCCCTCGGTGTGCAAAAGTTTTATCAGCTGTTCTCTTTCAGACGAATTGCCTATGAGAACGAGTTTGCGCATTTCAACTACGGGCATATTTTTCTTTCAGCCTCCCGATGACGACTTCAGCCGCCTTGTCGAGGTTCTTCTTTGCCTTCTTTCCGAGCGCCTCGATGTCCTTCGCGTTTTCAGCGACAGCCGCTTTGTAATTCTCGTCAGCTTTCTTTGCGGCGTTTTCAAGGTTTTTCTTTGCCTCTTCCTTCGCCTTTTCTTTTGCCTTTGCAATCATCTCTTCCGCGTCGGAATTCGCCTTCGCAACCGTTTCTTTCGCTTTTGCGACGGCTTCTTTGACGATCGTTTCAGCCTGATTTTCAGCCTTGACTATGCTGTCGATTACTTCCTGAACCATATATCACCTTATTTGAAATATTTATCCTCGATAGCCGTTATCTTTGCGACTCTGCCTTCGTGTCTGCCGCCCTGGAACGGAGTGTCAAGCCATATCTCAACCATCTTTGCCGCCTTCTCGGGGGTGATGATCCTGCCGCCCATAGCTATTATGTTGGCGTTGTTGTGAGCGGATATCATCTCTGCGGTAAACTCGTCGTGAGCTACGCCCGCTCTTATGCCCTTGACCTTGTTTGCGGCAATAGATATACCGATGCCCGTACCGCAAAGCACGATTCCCTTATCGCATTCGCCTGAAGCAACTGCTTCGGCAACCTTAAGCGCGTAGTCGGGATAATCGACGCTGCTTTCGTCATAACACCCGAAATCTTCGATCTGTATTCCTCTTTTTTTCAGAACTTCCGCAATCGCAGGCTTGAGAACTATTCCGCCGTGGTCGCATCCAATAGCAATTTTCATTGATAAACACCTCGTTTTGATCAGTAGATTTTAAACACGTAACTTGTTACTTAATATGCTCTCCATACAAAAAGTTGTCAAGTCTGCGATTGAAAAATCCGCTTGTTTTTATTCTAGCACACTTTATTTCAGTTGTAAACAACAGATATTTTTTTAACAATCTCCAGGCTTGCAACAGCGTTATTTAAGCGCCCGGGTTATCTTTTGAATCCTTCTTTATTTTTTCGATAATTGCCGCCGCAAGCTTGTCCATTTTAGCGGCGCAGGCTCTGTAAACTTCGATATCTCTGCCGTAGGGGTCGTCTATTTCCTCTCCTGTCAGATCTTTAGCTTCGAAGAGTTTTTCTTTCGGTACGTAAGGCTTCAGCGCTTCCTTGTGCGGAGAAGTCATACATACCACGATATCGCTCGAATCCAGAAGAGGCTGAGTAACGGGTCTCGATTGATGCGTATAGAATATTCCCCTTTCCTGAATTATTTTACGTGAATTTTCAGATACTTCTTCGCCGTAGCCGCAACAAAGTCCTGCGCTTTCGCATTCTGCGTCGATATTATTATTGTCCAGAGCTTTCTGCGTGATCGCCTGAGCAAGCGGCGAACGGCAAGTGTTGCCCGTGCAAACGAAAAGGATCTTCATACAATCTTTCCTCCCGCCGACTTCATGACTCTGTTCATTACAGAGCCGCATATTCCTTCGTCTCCGAAGTGTTCGCAGACAATAAAGCCTGCAATTTTTTCTCCTCTGTGCAATGCCGCATAAATATTGCGACATATATCTTTATCCGTAGGACCTACGTCGATATGAGTCCTTCCTTCAAGCAATGCGCAAGTCTGGCTTTTTGCAATGATTACAGGTTTCAGCCCTTCTGCCAACGCTTCGTCGTAAGCCTTCTTCGCGCTAGACGCGTCCTTTGCAACGACAGTTTCGCAAAGCGGCGCATAGTGCTTGTATTTCATTCCCGGAGCTTTAGCCACAACAACCTTGCCGCTGAAAGTCTTTACCGCGCCGAGAACTTCTGCAAGCATTTCAGCCGTGATCGCTCCCGGTCTCAATATTGTGGGAACTTCGGCAGACATATCCAGTATCGTCGACTCTATTCCCACCTCGCAATCTTCGCCGTCAATGATAAGCGGTATTCTGCCGTCCATATCCTCATATACGTGCGCAGCTCCGGTCGGGCTTATATGAGTGGATCTGTTTGCGCTGGGTGCGGCGATCGGCGTCCCCGCGCGGCGTATGAATTCTCTCGCCACATTATGAGAAGGCATTCTGATACCCACCGTATCCAGTCCTGCCGTAACGCTGAGAGGAACTTTCGCGCTCTTTTTCATAATTACGGTTATCGGTCCCGGCATAAACCTGTCCATAACCGCTTTTGCACCTTCGGACACCTCTTCGACAAGTCCTTCGAGAGCGCTTTTATCAGCTATATGAACTATGAGCGGGTTGTCTGAAGGTCTGCCCTTTGCGGCGAATATTTTCTTCACGGCGTCTTCGTTGAAAGCGTCGGCGCCGAGGCCGTAAACGGTCTCTGTAGGGAAAGCGACAACTTCGCCCTGAGCTATAAGTTCAGCGCCTTTTTCAATCGCTTCTTCACCTTTTAAAACCAGTGTCTGCATAGTCCCTCCGTAGTGTTTCCACTTAGTTTATGATATACCGATTTTTTTCAACTTGCAATTACTTTTTCTGAAAATTGTCTGTCGTTCGATAAGATTTTATGTATTTTTTACACAAAATTAGGGCTTATAAATTCAAAGCGATTGTAAAAAGATTGCAAAATCGTAGCTTATTTTATTTTTTTTATCTTTACAACCCTAAAAGAGTGTGCTATAGTTATAATATAACATAAAAGGGAGAAGCACAAGATCATGTCAAATTTCACAAATTTGCTTACCGCTGCTGATTTTATGTCTTTTATGACACAGAACGTAATCGGCGGTCTCACTATGTGGATGGTTATCGCAATTACCGCTGTAATCGTAGTCGTCTGCATCATTCTTATCGCAATCATTTCAAAAAGCAGTACAAAGAAAGCCAAGAAAAAGGCTGACGAAGTTCTCGCAGTAGGCGACGATTCTTCAAAGCCCGACCGTCCGTCCGAGCCTGTTGAGCCCGTAAAGCCCAGCGTAGTTCCTGACGTCGTCGACACGGCAAGCGAACCTGAAGAGGTAGCTCTCAGCGAAGCAAGCACCAATTCTGAAGCAACTGAAGCTGAAGAAAAGGCTGAAGAAGCTCCCGTTGAGGAAACGCCTGTTGAGGTTGCTCCCGTCGCTGAGGAAGCTCCTGCCGAAGAAGCACCCGTCGAGGTTGCTCCTGTAGCAGAAGAAGTTCCTGCCGAGGAAGAAAAGCCTGTTGAAGTCGCACCTGTAGCTGAAGAAGCTCCTGTTGAAGAAAAAACCGTTGAGGTTGCTCCCGTTGCTGAAGAAGCTCCCGTAGTTGAAGAAAAGCCTGTCGAAGAAGCTCCCAAGAAGGTAGTCAAACCTCCTGTAAAGAAGCCTGCCGCAAAGAAACAGCCTCCTGTAAGAAAGGCTGCTCCCAAAGCAGAACCTGCAGCTGCAACCGCTACCGGAGACAAGAACAACATCACCCTGCTCTTCGGCGAAGCTCCTGAACCGAGCAACGGCAAATACGTCATCATCAAGGACGATAAGAACTCTATCCGTCCTTACAAATTCCAGCTCAAAGCAAACAACGGTCAGATCCTGTACGAAAGTGAAAACTACAAGATCAAACCCAAGGCAAAGCAGGTTGACGGTTTCCGCAACACGATCAACAACGGTACATATTCTATCGACGAAGAAAAGAACGGCACATTCCGTTACAAGATCTTCAAAGTTGACGGCACGATGTACGGCGTAGGCGAAGGTTACAAGACCAGAGCTGCAGCTGAATCCGCTATCGAATCCGTCAAAAAGTTCGCCAACAACGCAAACTTCATCGAAGATATGACGATCGACACAACCGAAACAAAGTAATAATACTGCTTACGCAATAAAAAGCTCCCGCATTGTCGGGAGCTTTATTTTTATTGAATGTCATTAGTTTTGCCTTATATTCCCTTCTACACATCAAAAACACATTTATTTTCAACCTGTTTTATTTGAAAGATTCCTTATGCAACACTGCCGAAATTCAGCAAGCGCATAACAATCCTATATAATAAAACAAGACAAAATAATATTTACCTTATGCACGGCTTTTAAACGCATGCAAACGGACTATACGATATTTGACGATGCACTAATTAAACGTGCATAATATCGTCTGCGTTCAATCCTATAAGCACACAATAAACTCTATGTGTTTGGGCAAGTTCAATCTGTTTACAATACAAGGCAAACGTCCTTTTTCAGCGTACGCAAAGCTGTTTAACAAAGCTGAAAATATTTCATCATATGCTCTCGAACTTTTCAGCTTTTACTTCTACTCTATCGCATACAATGCTGATTTACAAGCGTAAAAAAGCGGACGGGATGACCCGTCCGCATATTACTTGATATATGTTATACCCTTGCGGTGATTAGCTCTGCATCGCCTTCTACTCTGACCACTCCTATGCCAGCAGGCAAGAAATATGTGTCGCCCGTGTTTATTTCATAGTTTTTACCGTTGTAATAGAAGGTCGCCGAGCCGTCCACGCACGTTACCGTAAGGAAGCTGTCTTCGTCTGCGCAAAGCGTAGTCTCCCCGTCAACGACAACCTTATCCGTTGTAAAGTATTTGCATTGAGCAAGCCTCGTAACGCCTTCTCCCATAGCACATGAATTCGCGTTGGGACGCACGACTTTTGAAGTGTCGGTTACCTCGACTGCCTTATCTATATGAAGCTGTCTCGGCTTGCCGTCCTTATCCAGTCTGCCGTAGTCGGAAAGTCTGTATGTAAGAGAGCTGTTCTGCTGTATTTCGCATATCACGCAGCCACCGCAAATAGCGTGTACAGTGCCCGACTCGATAAACAGACAGTCTCCCTTTTTCACTTCGATAAAATTAAGCAAATCGGTTATCGTGCCGTTTTCAAGTGAAGCGCGCAACTGCTCTTTTGTAATTGGTTTCTTGAATCCGCAATAAACTCCCGCACCCTTTTCGCATTCGACTATATACCACATTTCCGTTTTGCCGAACTGCCCTTCGTTTGCAAGCGCGTAATCGTCTCCTGGATGGACCTGTACAGACAAATTGGATTTTGCGTCGATCAGCTTGACCAGTATAGGGAAAAAGGGGAATTTTTCACTGTTTGTCCCTGCGTAGCGCGGATTTGCTTCAAGAAGCTCCGCAAGGGTTACGCCTTCGTACTGTCCGTTTTCAATAACGCTCGGTCCGTCAGGATGACAAGATACTTCCCAGCTCTCGGCAATCACGTCGCTGAGGCTGTCTTTTGAGTAGAATTCTTTGAGTTTTATTCCGCCCCAGACATAGTCTTTTGTTGCGGCTTTGAGTTTAAAAGGATACATATATCACCTCTTGAATATTATCGTAAATTTTGAGCCTTTGCCCACTGTGCTTTCGATTTTCAGCTCCGCGCCGTACTCGTCGACGATCTGCTTGACTATTGCAAGTCCCAATCCGTTGCTGTCAAGAGAGGTCTTTGAATGCTCGCTCTTCACGCGGTAGAATCTTTCGCACAGATGAGGTATGTCTTTTTTTGCTATACCGACGCCGGTGTCTTCAACGCTTACGCTGACTTTGTCTTTGCGCTCTGACAACCTGACGGTAACAGTGCCGTTCTCTTTATTGTATTTGATAGCGTTGCTGACAAGGTTGGATATCAGCGTATACATCTGATTTGAATCGGCTTTTATTGTCGCTGACCCCTCGCACTTCATCGTTACGCCTATTGAATCCGCTATGATCTTAAGTCTCTTAAGCGCTTCGTCTGCAGTCTTTCTGAGATCGACGTCTTCAGTTACCTTTTCAGCATATTGCGCTGAATCGAGCTTTCCGAGAGTGATCATCTTCTCTATCAGCGTAGCCATTCTCTTTGAGCTTTCGTGTATGTCTTTTGCGCATTTAGAACGGTTTTCAGCAGACAGGTCAGGATTCATCATAAGCTCAGAAAATCCCATGATCGCCGTAAGCGGAGACTTGAGTTCGTGAGACGCGTTGAAGAAAAATTCGCTTCTGACCTTTGCCATATTTGCTTCACTTGTAACGTCCGTGATCAGAAGAATGTATTTTATGTCCTTATACTCTTCATACAGTTCATCCTCAACAATTCTGCAATCCACTCTGTAATATTTATCTCCGATAACAGTTTCGCCCGCCATCGCGTTTGAACCCGATTCGACCGCCTTTGCGATTTCTGAAAGTATCTTTTCGTCCTTGATAAGATAATCTATAGGCACGCCGACAATATTCGCCCTTGTATCGAAAATCTCTGCTACAACGTCGTTTGAAATAAGGATTTTATTCTGGTTATTGAGCGCTATAATACCCTGCGCAACGTTTTCTATGATGAACTTAGTCTTATTCTTCTCGTATCTGAGGTTAGACAGCGTATTTGATATTTTATTAGCCGCCTCGTTGATATTGTCTACTATGTTGTTTATTTCAGTATATTTTGCCTCATAATTGACGGGTTTATAGTTGCCTTTATTGAAGTTTTCAAGCATTATCTGAATTTTCTCAAGCGGAACAACTTCGTCTTTGATATAGTTGGTAAAAATCGCGTACGTTATCGCCGCAATTATTATCAAACCCGCAAAACAACCTCCTACAGCCAGCCAGAAATAGAGATCGTTGAAATTCATATCCATGCCGTACGCTACGACTACGTATCCGTTTTCATCAATTGCGGCATTTTCTATGGACACGTAGACAATAACCATCGTCTCTCCGTCGCTGTAGAACTTTTCCAGTCTGTGCATCGTGCCTTTTTCGCGCACTTCCTGAGTAAATTCAGGATCTTTCACAAGAATATCGTCAGCGCCCAAAGTGCTGTTTGAGACCACCAGCTTGCCTTCTGACGACAATACACCGACATACATCAGCCCTTCGCCACCGCCTACAGCCTCTTCGAGCTCTTCTATACTCTGAGCCGCCTCAACGCGCTCATTGTACGCCTTCATGTTTTTTTCAATTATCGCATGCTTGGAAAAATAGGTGATGCCGTATATCACCAAAAAACAAACGACAACGCTGAGTAACAAGACCAGCGCCGTCGACCAGAATATTTTTCTCAGTATTCTTTTGTTCATATTTTACAGAATTTGTATCCAACGCCTCTTACGGTAACAATATACTGTTTATTCGTCTTTTCGCTCAGCTTGCTTCTGAGAGACTTGATATGCATATCCAGTGTACGGGTTTCTCCTACATAATCGTAATCCCACACTACAGACAGAATGCGGTCGCGTTTTACGACAGTATCCAGATTTTCCATAAGGAGATGTAACAGATTGTATTCTTTAAGAGTCAGCTGAACGGGCTGTCCGTTTACGGTAACTTCGTGTTCACGGTCGTTTATAACGATATCGCCGTAAGAAAGCACCTCTGAATCCTTATCTGCGGCAACGGGAGCTTTTCTCAGATTTGCTCTTATGCGCGCAACAAGTTCGTTCATTGAAAACGGTTTTGAGACATAATCGTCCGCACCTGCGTCCAGACCGCCTATCTTGTTCTTTTCGTCGTCTTTAGCACTTGCTATGATTACAGGGATAGCAGCATACTCAGCACTCTTTTTAAGCCTTTCAAGAGCCTCGAGTCCGCTCATACCCGGCAGCATTATGTCGAGAATAATAAGGTCGCAATGTTTACCCTCAGCAAGTTTTGCAAACATATCTTCAGCGCAGTTAAAACCGCAAAATTCGAAGCCCGCGTTTTCGAGAGCCATCGCGTATAATCCCATAATGCCTGCATCGTCTTCAACAACAAAAATGACCTGTTTCATATCTGCCCTCTCATTTTTATTATAATAATTATAACAAATATCATCTGATTTGTAAATAGTGAAAATTGTTCTAAGGAATATATATCCAAAACTTAGAAATTTAAGTGCATTTTAAAGAAAAACGGTCTGAATCTGCAGCATTCTCCGTGCCTTGCCATACAGAATCAGAATTATAGAATAAAATGCTTATATGAAAGTTTAACATGTGTTTTTATATACAATATTAATATTAATATGTTTCCAGCAACTACACACGGTTAAAAAAAGTAACAGGATAATATATGAAAATGTTTTTGGATATCTTCTTTTTGTAACCGGCATTTGCCTTTATCTCCCGGTAACAGCCACGTATAACGGCACACCTTCAGCCCTGTCTGCGAGTATTGCTGCTCAATCGTGTACACAAGTACACTGGATTGCTTGCAATCTCTTGCACGAACTAAATCTGCACCGTTCTCCGTGCCTTGCTGTTTTCTTCAGGAGTTATCAGAAACAAAAAAGAAGAACCACAAATCGTGG
>CALWKS010000002.1 GCA_944381325.1 uncultured Christensenellaceae bacterium
AACTGGTTAGAGTTTTCTTCCATAAAATCTAAATAAGTTTTCATTTTACTCAATCCCCTTCAAATAATTCAAAGTTACTTTAAGTAAATTTTACCACTTTTTGATATAATTTGCAATAACATATTTTACAAAGGAGAACCAAAAAAATGGAACGCATCGAATCTTTTATTAATTTTCTTCAAGCCACTAAGAATTTGTCAGTTAAATCTCTTAATGCTTACAAATATGATTTATATCAATTTCAGGCATTTGAGCCGAATGAAAACTCACCTGACCTATTTGCTTTTATATCTTATTTGAAATTTGATTTAAAGCTGAAAGACACTTCCATACGCAGAAAAATAGTAACATTGAAGAATTATTATAATTATCTCGTTGACAGAGATATTATTACCCGATCGCCTTTCTTTAATCTTAAATTCAAATTTAAGCAAGAAAAACGTCTACCTAAGACTTTAAGCATTGCCGACATATCAAAGATTCTCAACTGTTTAAATATTGATGTGGCAACGTTATCAAGTTTTGGACGTCAAAGTTATATCCGAGATGCCGCTCTGCTGGACTTGCTTATAAGCACCGGTATAAGAATAGGTGAAGCTGCTTCCCTTACCGTTGACGATGTCATGATGACTGAAAGAACGCTTTTAATTCATGGCAAAGGACGAAAACAGAGAATAATTTACATATCCTCGCCCACTACCTGGAACAGACTTGTAACGTTAATTAAAGAACGCAGAAGATGTAAAGACAAACACCTGTTTATCAATAGATACGGCAATCCGATTTCTCTCCACGGTATCGAAGACATATTTTCAAAATATGCAAAAAAAGCCAATATTAAAGTTAAATCGACGCCTCATTATTTGAGGCATACTTTTGCAACTAATCTGCTTGCAAACGGTGCAGATCTAAGGTCTGTGCAAGAAATACTCGGGCATGCCAGCGTAGCTACGACACAGATATACACGGAAGTTACTACAAAAAGAAAAAAACAAGTTTTGAAAAAATATAATTACCGAAACAAACTTTGAAGATAATTTGAACGCTACGCAATAAAATGGCTTACCGCAATGCGTTTTTGTATTATCTTTTGGAACAACAAAAGAAGCCTTGTTACATATCAAGGCTTCTTAAAAACATTGTGTTTTTATCAGTAATAAATTCTAATCAAACCTGCGCCGCCGTTGCCTCCTACGCGAGCGGGAGTTGATCCTGCACCGCCTCCGCCTGCGCCGTAAGATTCGGCATTGCCGCCGTTGTTTGACAAACCCTCTCCTTTTCCGCCTTTGCCGAAAGCAGACGATGCTCCTGAGCCACCGTGAAAACCTATCGCGTCCCAGGCACGTTCAACCTCAGAAAATGAGATAGAGAAGTTTTCACCGTTATCGGCATAATTTTCAGAAGAAACGGCGTTGAATGCATTGCCTTTGCCGTTGACGTTACTGCCGGGAGCTCCGTTTACAGAAAGGATGATATGACAGAATTCGTTTTCAGCTCCGATTACAGTGCCGCCGTTGCCGCCTCGCTGATCATACTGGCCGCCCTCGCCTCCGCCTGCAACAATTGAAATACCGTTCGCGCTCGCTATTGTATTGCCTCCGTTCTGCCCGTTAGAGGAATTGCCCCCGCCTGCGCCCGCAACGCCGCAAGTAATCTGCCAAACATGTTCAAGAGATATACACGCAACAGACAGAGCTCCTGCTCCCGCACCTGCACCGCTGACAGTTGTTGACGATCCTGCACCTCCGCCACCGCCACCTTGTAGGAGCAAATACAAGTATCTGATACCAAGGTCTGACGACGCGATTATATCTCCCGTTCTGTTTCCGACAGGCGTATCCGACGCGTAAACGTACGAACAGAGCCTGACTTCATTATCGTCAAAACGTATAAGATAACGAGTTTCTCCCGGGAAAGAAAACTGCGCACGCTGTACATTTTGCGGACGGCATCCTTTTCTTGCAACAGGATAACTTATCCCGTTTATGGTAAAAGGTAAATTTATTGCCATACGACTGTATATTTTACCTGAAGGAGCTGTTACAAAACCGAAACTCTGCCCGTTCACGGTAAACGGCGATTGAATTCTATTATATCCCTGAGAATGCATTAAGCACTCACTTAAAATCTGAGATATGTTCGTCATACGATAAAATCAACCCCTTGCGCAGATATTTTTAGCTTTTCGATACCGTTTACGCGAATTGAAAGCGAATTATCCTGATAAGCAAACGAAATGCCGCCGAAATCGCGCAGAACATAGTCTGTTTTCTTGTTTTCGATTATTTGTTCAACGTCAGCAGTACTTACTCCTGAATCAGAAGCAGGAACGTAAAGGCCGTCTTCATTGACAGAAATGGTATTGCCTTGCGCAGTCGAAACTCTGGTATTGACCGAAACGACATTCTGAGATATATCTACCGTATTTGAAGGAGTTGTGCTTCCCAACAACGCAACCGAACCGCCGCCTTCGCCGCTTATCACGGAAGGAGATACATACAAGCCGTCGTCTTTGATCGACAAGGCGTTGTTTAAGTCCGCAGAAACGCGCACGTTGGCGTAAACGATGTTATCCTCACCGATAGTAACGGAAGCAGAATTGGTAATACCTCCGTCAAGAACCGTCTCTTTATTGAGTTTTGCCGGAACGCTCAGGCTTATAGGCAATTCTGCGACCTGCGTGTTGAGAACCTTTTTTGAATCAGACTCATAGGATATTTCGCTTGTTTTGCCGATAGATTTTTCTACCATAAGCGTAAGTTCCTGAGTTGACAGGGATTGGGTATTTAAAGTGCTCATAATCAGGTCCTCTCCTCAAATGTTACCGACATTTTAAGCGGTCCGCGATATTGCAGCTCCTGCGCCTGCATAAGATAATCATACGCATACAAGCCGTCTATCTGCTCGCTTTTGGGCTGCATTACTCTGCTGTTGAGCTGTTCATCGTTGGGAAGCACGAAATTGATATATGCGTCGTATTTAGACGGTTCAAACGGGCACAGCGCCCTTACCGTCGTAACGCCGTTGCTGAATTTAAACAGTTTGACATTGTCCATATCGGCAATACTGCCGTCGTTATTGTATTTTACCGTAAAAATGTTATTCATTTACACTCACCCCGATCAACCTATTCTTTTCCACATATAACAAGTAATATACGGCTGCAAATTCGTGTGTGCGCTACCTCCCCCGTTTGAAGGAACGCCGTATTCTGCCTTAATATAATTTTTTACAGCACTAGTAGAGACTCCATTCCCCAAACTACCGGACTGGTAACCGTATTCGACATATCTATATGTCGATCCTATATAAACACCACTTGCAACACTTTCAATTTTTCCTGAAAGCGGAGCTCTGTAACCATTAGACAACTCGCTTTGACCTTTATGATCATGTGCCGGAATTTCACTTAAAGTCAAAATATGAGATTTTTCTCCACCTGTTTTTTCAACTGCATTGAATTCTGTTTGACCTGAATCTACACCTACAGGAACTCTTCCACTTCCCCAAGCAGTCCAAGAACCCCCTATGTAATTGCCGGGATTATTATTGATCGCAGTCATTAAAATAGAGCCCACCGGATAGAGCAATCTGAGCAATGTCTTTTTAAGCTCTGAATCCGACAAACTTGTAGCCTTCGCATATGTATTGTTTGCATCTGTTTTCGAAAGATAATTATTACTTGCGTCAGTTTTTGTAAGATATTTTGTACTTGCTTCAGTCTTAGAAAGGTAAGTCACACTTCCATCGGACTTCGTAAGATAATTTGTAGCAGCTTCGGATTTTGTCAGATAATCGGACTTTATTCCGTTTATTTCATCAATATTTATATTGATTCCGTTTTCGATATTATTAAGATCGTCTGCCGTAACTATATCGTTGGCAGTCCAGGTCTTTTTCTGATATACGTCAGTAGTAATGTTAGCCATAATTTCCTCCTTTTGATAATTCGATTATAAACTATACAAAAGGCAAAAAACTCCCGAACTAAAAACAAAGATGACCGCAGAACTGCGGCCATCTTTGTTGATCAGTTAGTTTATAAATTATGACTTTTCTCCCTGTATAGGCTCCTGTACTCCGTCCCAGACATTGTCAAGAATAAGAATTCTTACACTGGGATTGACATTTAAGCTGAATGACAGCTTTACGTTTTTTGTTGCAACAAAATTGGCATCATCAATAAAAAAATACCATCTTTTCGCTTCATTGTGTTTCAATGATTGATCCTCTTCAGGCACACTCCTACTATCTTTACCCAACATATAGCTTACTCTTATATAAGTATCATCAAAAATACTTCGCATCATATTTCCGAAATTTGCTGAGGTAATAGTATCAAACATTTTGTTTGTAACTTTTACACTTGCACACCAATGCTTTCTGTTCTTATTTGTACATGTAATAATATCCTGTTCGCTCTGTACTATGCCGTCATGATATTCAACAATAACGCTCACAGTATAATATACTACCCCGTTGAGTTTTACCTCATACTCCTTACCGTTTTCAAACTGCTGTACGCGATCGACCTCTCCGTAAAGTGTATTGAGACTGCTCTGGATTTCTTCAAGCACTCCGTCAGAACCGTCCGAGCCGTATATTTTATTCAGAACAAGTTGCATCTCGGTAACCTGCGACTTCACCTCACTATCGCTGGCGCTGTTGTCTGTCAACGTGCTCTGCAATGTCTCCACCTGAGATTTCAACTTCGCGTATTCCTGAGCGTCTATGCCTCCGTTTTCAAGCGCGGATATTCTCTTGTCAAGCGTACTTATCAAAGAGGCTGAAGTTTCCAGATTCTTGACGCGGGTCTCAAGACTTGCGATATCTTTCTTCAGTTCCTCTATTTGAGAATTTGAACTTGTCAGCGTTTTTTTCAACGTCTCTATCTGAGCTTTCAAATCATCGATATTTGAACTGCCGGAATTATTCTGTAAGTCGGCAATCTGTGCTTTCAAATCTTCTATTGTCTGCTTCATAGCGTCGATATCCTCGTCGCTGCAAGCAACCAAGGAAAACATTGTACAAAAAATGAGCATAATAACGGTAAATAAAACAAAAACTTTTTTCATAAGCCCCTCCTGAAACTTATATTATCATATCATGAATAATATTTCAAGTTTTATTTTACTCGCTTTGACAATAAGACAGCGCTTTCAGAGTTTGCTTTAATCCTCCGTCAAAAGTGATACTGTTGCTAACTATTCTGGGAGAACCTGAATGCAACATTCCTCCCACAGCGTTTATAGGCACAGTAAAGCTGTATTTCACAGGGACATCAACATCGTAATCGAGATCTCCCGTCCACTCGCTTTCAAAAATTTCTCTGCCTTTACCGTAAAGCTGAATGAGCCTGTTAGCAACGGCATTGGCATTCTCAACGCAATTCAACAAAGTCCCTGCGGAATAATCGAGAGCATTTTTATCTTCTGCCTGTAAATTGCTTACGCTTATCTGTGCAGAATTATTTGAAATCGCAACTCCGTTTATTTTGCAATTATGCGTGTTAACTATTATACTTTTATCTAAATAGACTTCATAAAAGTATTTATTTATATCTTTATTGTATGATATCAAATCAGACGAATATATATCGCTACTTCTAATATCTAACGATACTTGGCTTAAATATTTGGGTAGATATAATTTATAATAGGCATTATTGTTTTCTATTTTATATGGCTCTAGATCCTTTAAGTAATATGTGATAATATCTGAAGCGTTCTGTCCTGCAGAATCCGCTTTGAAATCATAAGTCGTATAACTTGTAGAGACCTCGGTAACTATACCCTTACGCTTCTTTGGCTTTGACAGAGAAAAAGCATTGGAAGCCGTAACGGTTTTTTCGTCAACTTCAACGTCTGACCGCGATAAATCAACGCGCGTAACATGCTTAAGCATAATGCTGTCGAGCATATAGCGCTTTTCGTCTTCCATATCGGTATGAATTATTAGTCTGTCTTTTTCATCTATATAGATCACGCACAAGAATGACTTGGCGATATTATCCAGCACATCCCAGACAGGCTGTCTCTCAAGATAAGGATCGGGTATGGTTATATTGAGAAGTTCCCAGTCCACGCCCTCGATAAGTTTTCCTCCGCCCGCAATATGATCTCTCATTTTCAAATAAAGCGTTTCGTCATCTGCCCAACCGTTCTGCGCTTTAAGCGTAGCGAGTTTTTCAAGAGCTTCTGCATCAGAATATATCTTGTTGGACAGTCTGATAACAAGATTTTCGTTTATGCTTTCAAATACACTTTCGACAATTCGGTACAATGTTTCAGACTTGAAATTTCCCACATCGTCCATCGGGAAGAAGCCGGTGTACGTTATGGTCTGCAAATCGTTAAGTCGGTCGTTTGCCTGAAACTCGACCCAACTGTTATCCATAGGTATATCCCACTCAGACACAAAATAGGTGCCCAGTTTATGCTCCTTGCCGTCAACGCTGATATAGGGCACGACTCTCTTGCCCATTATCTCTACGTCTTTGAGATAACCTGTATCGAGTTTTCTGCCCGTATTGAGAATGGTTGCCTTCATGCTGTTGCTTACAAGACCGTATGACACATCCCCTTCGCTGTCAGGGAGCTGGCGCGTTATTTCTATATTCTGGATCTCGTCACCGTCATAAATTTCAGTTTGATTGTCATAGCATTTTGACAGCCAGCAAACCTTGTGATTGCCTAACTGCAGTTTGTTTGCATCCGCATAATAATTTGAATAATTAAACTGCTTTTCGCCGCCGTTGTCACTTACAATTATTCTATGTACCTTTGAAATCTCTATTTCTATCTTTTCAAACAATTCGTTGTTTTGCAATCCGAGATCGAGGCTCAATTCATGCGACGTAAAAGTCTGAAGCATTATAACATCGTCTCTCTTGAAATAAATGCCTTTTGACACGACATAATTTGTGACCTGACCATTGTCTTCAGCGACAGACTGATCAGACTCAAGCATTGTGAAAGACAATTCCTTTGAAGGTTGAACCGTTTCTTTGAACTGATAAAGTTTTATTTTGAATTGAGACGGAATTTCAATTATGTAATTTCCGACTTTTTCTACTATATTGTCAATGTCTGTCTGTTTATCATAATCATATCTTATGCCCGTAATCGTCCACTTTGTAACGCTTCTTGCAATGTTGAATTCAAAAGAAAGCATAGCTTTGTCTTCTGAAATAACTTTGCGATAAAGCCTTTTGTCTCCGATAAGTCTGGGCTTTCTGAGCAATTCAATGTCATTGAGCTGAAAAATCGGATTGGTAAACTCAGATTCGTTCAGAGATATAATTGCTTTCTTGATATTGTTGTCAAGTTCTGATTTTATAACAGAAACGTTACCCCCGTCATTAACCGTTTTTTTCTCAAAAACGGTCATGCCTTCATCCTGATCTTCCTTGCCGAAAATAACGTCAATCCTGCCGCGTAATTTCCTTATCTGCTCCATAGTTATTTCTCCACGACCTTAACGTTGACGTCTTTCCACGCGAAACCGCCGTTTATAAAATACGGCACATAAGACAAGTCTGAAAGATAGACTTTGCCCATGAAGACGACATCGTTTTCCTGTTCTTCTTTCAACTCGCCTTTTTCTACAATGTCTGCAGATTTCATCCTGATCTCAATATCGAAAAAGGTGTTGTCAACTGATTCAACCGCTTTCTTCAGCATCTTCAGATCTGTATCGCCCATAAGATTCCAAACCATTTCAAGAGAATTTTTGATCGCGATCATGTCAATTATCATAGTCCCGTCCAATGCACGCTGTTCTTTGCAAATGCGCTCTTTCCCGAACTGAATATCGGAAGGAATAGGAAGGGTATAAACCTGGCTTTCACCTGTAGTTATTTTACAACTTATTATATTTTCAGACATTTGAGCCCACCACCTTTAAACCTGAATTCTTTTTTTGCTCGTCTATGAGCTTCGGCAACAATATTCTTGCAAGTTTGCGACCGTCCACATTCAGCACGATCTCTTTTGAAGAGTTCGCGCCGTTTCCGCTGTTTTTTGTCTGCCCGAGAGCCATAAGCGCCTGCACTACGGCATTGGCTATATCGTCTTTAAGATTCCTCATCTGAGGGCTGTTGCCCAGAGGAATTACTGCCTCGTCATATCTTCCTTCGCCTATAAGAGCCAAGGTCGGTCTTGTAACCACGCCGCCGCTTGCCATCTTGGGTGTTGTGCTCATCTGTGCAAAGCCTTTGATCAGCGTACTTCCCGTGGACTCAGTTTCAGTATCCGTCATAAACAGGTCCTGCCCTATTATCGAACCGCCGAACGATCCGCCCGATGAATCCGATCCGGATATTTTTGTTGACGACAACGTTTCAGTCATCGAGATGTCTCTTGTCTGAGAAGCCCCTGCTGACCCCATTTCAATCTCAATAGCCTCTGTCTTCTGCCCGGATATAAGTCCCTGAGCCAAAGCAGCACCCGCAACCGTTGCCGCACCGACAAGCGGATTTTGCAATATTGCCGCCGCCGCCAAAGCGCCGTTGTAAGCATTTTGAGCCCTCGTCTGAGCCTGAACGGTCTGAACGTTCTTCGCCCCCTGCTTATTGACCAGCCACGTTGCGAGCAAATTGCCGAGGTTGGCTATTATATTTATAAGCATAGTTTTGCTGTTTTCTTTCAAGCCTGCAGTAGAATTTTTTAAATTGTCTATCTGCTTTTTAAGCTGACTGTTAACAAAATACAAAGATAATCCGTTGGCTGCATTTGCCAGAGCCGACAGCAACATGTATTTTGCGTTTGTAGTCAACGCTTCGTTGTCTTTTGCAAGCTGTTCTCCGTGCGTTACGAGCGTCTGTATGTCGACATTCCTTAAAGCCGTATTCAACATCGTTGACAAACTGTTCAAGTCTATCCCTGCCGTATTTGTCGCAAACTCAACTGTGTTTGCGTTTAAACTCGCGCTTTGCAAATCCTTTGTCATGGTAGCCAATGCCGTAACCGCCGTATGCTGCATTATAGAAGTCATATTCTGAAACATAGTCGCAGTGTTCATCGTCAACGCCATAGTGTTGTTGTTTATCGACATCGTAACGGCGTCCCATGCAGTTTTGTACAACCCAAGATTTGCAGTCGCAGTCAGTATCTGCGCATTGTACAACATCAGGTTTGTACTTGCCTGCGTCAATGCCGCATTATTCATAACAGTGCTCATGGTCTGAGCATTTACAGCGGTTGTATTCAACGCAGTTGCCGCCGTATTGGCGGTTTTTGTTACCGTGTTTTGCATTGTCGCGGCCGTTGCGCCGGCAATTCCTGCTTTCAAAGAATTATAGCTTGCCTTATTTGCATTGTTGCTTGAATTGATCAGGCTTTCAACCGCTTTTACTCCGCTGTTTATCTTATTCAGTTCTGCAAGTATCTGCGCAGAATTTATTTCAAGATCAGGCATTTTTTCCTCCTTTATCGCCCCCCGACTATCTTTTTGTATATCTTTTCCGCTTCTTCGGGGCTTATCGACTTTGCCGTATTGTTTTTTTCTCCCGGTGCGAGATATGTCGATAAACTTTCGAGTTTCTCCACCCTCATAAAATAAGCCGTATACCAAGCGAGACGAATCATATCCTTGCGGTGTTCTTTTCTGCGCTTCGTCTCTTCGATAACGCAATAGTTCAGATCCTCCAAAGTCATACTCATCGTCTCGTCGGGTTTACATCCGGCATAAAGTCCGTATCGGATTATTGAGCCCCTATCGAGCTCATCCTTTTTATCTTCGCTATCTTTTTTTTTAATTCTTCCTCTATCTCTTCCTCGGACATTCCAGGATATTGCAGTTCCAGAATCATCTTTTCAAGATAATCGTTGATCTGATTTATACCGTTGCTTTCGAGAAGTCGTTTGCAAAACTCCTCCTCTGTCAACGTTCCGCCGCCGCTCTGATAGCCGATATACAAAAACTTGACCTGCTCGTCTATCCCGGCGTCTTTCGTCGTAATGTGTTCGATCACTTTCATATAAGGCAGTTTGAATTGGTCCTGCAACTTAAAAGCCACGTTGAGATTGGTCTTGATTTCTACGGTATCGTTATTGATTTTGATGTTCATATCAGGAAGCCGTCCCTCCTTCGTAAAAGTTTATTGATTTATTTGATTTAAACCGTAGCCACAGAATATTCTGCAATCTCGCCGACGCCTTCAAAAGAGAAACTGACCTCAGTTTTCTCGTCTGCCTTAACCGTTACTTTAAGCTCAGAAATAAGAGCCTCGCCGACAAGGATCTTGTCGCTTCCCATAACGAAATACATTTCTACGCCGACCTTGCCTTCATCCGCCGTATCGCTGAGAAGCTGATCAAGCATCTTCTTCTGATTCTCGTCAAGTGTGAAAAGTCCGTCGCAACTGCCGCTCCACGTCTTGATGCCCGGGAATTTTCTCGTCCACTTATCGCCGAGAGTATTGACCTCGAAAACTTCCTGAGAAATTTCCAGTTCAAAGCCGGTCAAAAACGCTATGTCGTTTGAGTTCTGTGAAAGTTTGATTCCTGCCGTAAGGCCTGAATAAAGTGTTCCGTTTGCCATTGTTTTTCCTCCGTTTTATATGATTTGTGTTGTGTATACAGACTGTACGCAAAGCAATTCTGTTTGATTGCTTACGTCCACGTCTTCTATCGTTGTAAGGGGAGCAATTTGCACTTGCCCGTTGCTCCCCGCAACTATGTTATTCGCCAGCGCGCTTTCGATGCGTCCAAGCAATTCTACGGCTTGGGGATAATTGCGGTTATACACTCTTACCGTCAGATTGCCTATCGTATTATTACCGTTAAGAAAGCTCGTCGTAGTGCGATATTGCAACACAATTTGATTGTTGTCTTTCCCACACATTTTGCCGGCGAAAATGTTGCCTCCCAGAGCATAACCGTCATAAACGCCTATGCCTTGTTCTTCAAGGTGCTTACCTATTATGTCAATTACATTGATCATCGGCCTGCTCCTCTTTTACCGTTTGTTTTTCAGATGCCTGCTTTTTCTTGTCGGTACATGCTTTGATTATCGCACTTACTGAATTCGCTACCCCGTAAAGATTGAGTTCCTCAATCCCGCTTCCGCGAAGGATTTCGACCATCGTCGCAATATCATCGCTGTCAACGTCTTTAAGCCTTCTGGCATACGTCATTGCATTGAGACCGCTGTCCATCTTGCTTTTGAGTTCGAGATATATCTTTACCGCCGTACCGCCACCGAGAACCGCTTTCAACCCCATATCTTTTACCTGCTTGTAAAGCTGATAAATTACGCTCGATAAAAACGCAGCGTAAACGCCGTTAAGCAAAATCTGCGATATGTTGGATTTAACGTCTATTTTAGCAATAAGACAATAAATGAACATTCCGGCTTCTCCCAAAAGATAGGGTATGAAGTACGTCAACTCAGCCATTTTTATAAAAGAAAAAACTGACTTCAAAATGCCGGTAAGAACCGTAACGATCGCTGCAATCAATATCAAATAGACAGGCTGCTGTATAAGTATTTCTATCATATGTATGTAAATCCTCATTTTTTAGCAGATGCCTATCTTTTTTGCCTCTTCGCTGTAAAACACAGGCAATACTTCTTTGAGATCTGCCAGTTCGTCAAAAACTCTCTGCTTCTGTTCAAGCAAAGTCCTCAACTGATTGTCAATATTTGCTATCTTGACTACAGCATTTTGTACTCTCGTATCTATTGCTTTTTTATCAACAACAGAAAGCAAACATATTTGTCCGTCTACCACTTTGTACACCTTTAATCCCTCCTTTTATATTATTGATTTATAAACCGCACCGACATCGCTCGCCGTAACGGATATATCTCCCGGGATTTCAGAACCCTGTCCGTATGTAACTACCTTGTGATATTGCAATACGCACAGATCCAACGCAATTGCCTCTAATCTCTTATTGAGACAATCTAATCTCAGTTCTTCAAGAATCGCAGTCGTGATTTTCTTTATAATCAGTTCTAACAGTTCGTTTTTGCTATCGTCTTCAAGTTCAAGAAGTATTTTCAGGTTTTCGACAGTAAGCATATTTTCCTCCTATGTCTTCCTGTACTTATTTAACCATAATCAGAACTATAAAAACTCCCGAACTTATTTTAGAGACAATTCCTTTTTGTTAAAATCGTATTCTACCAAACCTTGAATGGAAGCAAATATCAACGTGACTGTCAGAATTTCGTTAATCCAGTTATAAAGCGTTGTTTTTTCTATGTTCAACGCCATACAAATCTGTACCTCATTTTGTGAAAGAGCGTATCTGTAAATGATTAAATTATATTTTAAAGTGTCTTTAAAATGATTTAAAACACAAGCTATCGCTTTCCCCCATTCCCCTTGCAAATCGTCGTTTAGAACTTGTTTATTGTTTTTAAAATGTAAAAATAACTCCTTGTCAATTTTATCTCTGATTTTTCTTTGCATATAAAATATCAGGCTTCCTTGACGAAAGTCTGATATGAACATCATTAATACTACAATGCAAAAGTTGTTTTGTCCTCGTTATTTCGTAATTAAATAAAAATATTTTTCGACAATGTCTGCCGAACCGGAATTTAATTTGAAATAATATTTATATCCGTTGTACTCAAAAAGCACTTCATGAGCATATTCAAATCCTAATTCATAAGACAAATATTTAACTTCTATGTTATCTATTTCTTTGACGGAAAACACAGTCTGATCGATTCCGGCAATTGTATAAGAATCGTCATAGATCCATAAAAAACCGTAATCTATAATTCCGTTATCAAAAGACCAGATTTCCTCCTCCATTCCTATCAGGATATTATTTTGATCGTAGAGCGCATTATACAATCCGGACGATAGCTCCGGCAAATACTTAATATTTAAGTTGCTTTCATCAATGAATTTTTGCGGATTATCTATTATATATTTTTGTATTTCTGTCTGTTCCAAATAATAATGTTTCTCATTTGTTTTTTCTTCTTGTCTTAAACATAAAGGTAAAACAACTGCTAACACTACTGCAACAATAACTAAAGATAAGCACGTAGAAAATACCAATGCCCTTCTATTTAACTTCATTTTTTTGTTGCCATTTTTTTCGCTCAATATTTTTATACAGTTTTCTTGTGTTATTTCCTTATTACCCAGGTCATCGAATATTTGAGCTTTTAAATATTTTTTATCCTTATCTTTCATTTAATCACCCGATTTCAAAAATATAAGCATTGTCAATAGTAAAATAATCGCTATCAACGATAATGGCATCAACCGCTCCGGCGATCCCTTTCGATGCTCGTAACACATAAAACTCATCAATTAATATGTTGGCACTTGAATAAACCTTATATTGATAATATCCTGATGCCACAAATATATGCGGTATATCAGAACATACTATGTTTACCACATTACTGCGAATCGAAATTGTGTTATGCTTTGAAGCAAACACCACTACCGGTTTATTGTTGCTGAATGCCTGTTTTATTGAACTGAAATTCAGTCCATTGTTATATTTTACGCTTTCTGTTTCTATATTCAGATTTTTTGCGTTGCAAAACTGCTCCATTCCATTGAAAAACTGGCTCTCACTTGCTCCGGGCTTTATAGTGTTCGTCCCCATCTTCATATATAAGTCATTTATTATCGACTGTATTTCATTCGCAATCCACCCCATCGGAGAATAAACATTGTATCCCGCATTGTATGCTGAAACATTCGGGATTAAATTCTCATTATATCTGTCGTAAAATCCGATCAGCATCGCTCCTGTAACATTAGCGCAACAATTAGTCAAAGACGGATTATTGTTATAATAAAGGGGACACCCGTTAGGCAATCCTACATATTCATATTGAACGATTCTGGATCCTTCTGCATAATTCTTATAATAATTTACGGTCCCCAAAGTATTTACACCCGTATTCCCGCCTACATAATAAATAGTATCGTCTTCATCAGCAAAGACTGAAAACGAATATGTAAAAATAATAGCTATTAATGCTGTTAAAACTAAAACACTAGAAATCTTTGCAAATATTTTCCTTTGCATTTTACTCCTCCTTCAATATTTATTCTATAATTAAAAATTAATTATCTCATTTCATTAGTTTGTTTTTCAATTCATCGTTCAATTTTATCACGTCATTCCATACTTTTGTTTTTGAACAACCTCGTATTTTTGCTATACGCCTTAAAGTCATCTCCTCAACATAATAAAGATAAAATAGTTGTTTTTTATCTTCATCCAGATTGAGAATACTGTCTTTTAATAAAATTTTCTCTTCAATATCAGATAATTCCGTTCCTATAGAAAAATCTTCTATATATTCTTCAGGCAAATCTCTTAGCTTCTTATTATAATTTATAGATGTGTTTTTTATTATTTTGATTAGCCAATTCATGACGTTTTTGTCAGGATCTATGCGATCTATTTTCTTGCAAAAAATGACGTAAACATCATTAACAACATCCTCCGCAAATTGCTTATCTTTAAGATAACATTTAGCGTAGAATTTCATTTTTGAATAAGTCAAATCATAAAGCTTTGAAAAGGATTCAACGTCTCCACGTTTTATCCTTTTTACCAGATACTTTAATTTATCAGATAATTGAAACATAATTTAATTTACAATAAATCTTCAAAATTTTTATAATTTTCGAACAAAGGCGAGTTGAAAAAATCAACAAATGGTATATCAAGACCATTGCAAATATGCAGAATAATATTTACCCCAGGATTAGTACTCTTACCATATATGATATTTTTGATATTAGAACTAGAAATACCGCATCTATTTGCAAGCGAATGAATAGTAAGATCATTCACATCGCATAATTCCAGTATCCTTTTTCCTATAGCTTCGTATAACCGCATAATATACCCTATAAATAAGTATATTATATACTTTTATATAACATAAATGCGGTCTACTTATAGACTGTTTACCTTTCTTGTTTATCTACAAATTTAATTTTATTTGTAAAAATTATAAATATCGTATATATTTTAAGAGGTTAACCATTATTTAATTTTTAATTGCATTCAAGTTTGATTTCAAGCTCATCGTAATTCACTAAAATCCTATCCCAATAGCTGCAATTAAACACGTTGCCGCCTTTAAGACATGCCTTTACGTCTTCTATTGTTACTTTTTGTTTATGAGTTGCGTTATATTCTTTCAAGGCGTTTTCTATTCTCCGCACTTTGGGAATGCCTTCCTGAACCGGATATTTTTTAGGCGCGATCGCTTTCATAAATGCATCGAAATTGATGAGCCATGCTTTCTTGTGTTGCTCGCAAGGCACATTATACTGCAATACAAAGCGCCTTATGTTGGGACGTCTTAATATCGTTTCTTTGTCTTGTTCTGCAAACAGTCTTTGAAGATAGCCGCTTGTTACAAATCTCATTTTTTGTTTCCTGCCCTGAAAAATCCGTAAAACTCGTCAAGATTGATCAGCCATGAATTGCCGAATTTCATAGCTGTCAATCTTTTGTCCTTTATAAGGCGTTTAACGAGTTTCCAAGTCAAGTCGGTTTCAGGGTCTTGTTTTTTGATTTCGGTCAAGACGTCGTTGATCCTTCTTATCCTCGGTATGTACATGTTTCACCTGCCGTATTTTGCAATATCTATATTATATTGTTTAAGGCGTTGACGACCTTTTCTTTGGTGTCGGGGATAAAATGCGCGTAAACCTGAAGCGTTACGGTCGAATCGCTGTGCCCCATGTATTTGGTGACAGTCTGAATCGGTACGTTCTGCGAAAGGAGCAGGCTGCAATATGTATGTCTGAGTCCGTGACAGGTAACGTGTTTCAATCCCCATTGCTCTTCGAACTTTTTGAGCCATTTCCCAATCACGCCGGATGCGAGAGGTTCTCTGTAAATATTTACGGCGAGATAAAAATCGTCGAGCTGCTTTTCAAAGTCGTCGAAAGCTATCTCAAACCATTTGTAGTATTTCTTCAGATCTTCTACCAGCGCGTCGGTCAGCGGAATCTCTCTGTTGGAAGTTCTTGTCTTCGGCTCTTTTTCGTAACTTCCGATATTCCTTGAATACAGTCTGTTCCGTCTGATGTGTATGACTTTCCTTTCGAAATCGACGTCAGACCATCTCAGCCCGTGCATCTCCGCCGTTCTCACGCCTGTCAGCAGCATCAACTTCAAGACAACTTTCTTATAAATAAACTCATCATCCAAAGCATCAAGCTGTTTTACAAACTCCTTTGCCTCTGCAAACGAGAACACCTCCTTTTCAGGTACCGCACGGAGCGAAACGTTGTTGCTCCCTATTCCGATTTTTGTCGAACAGACGGGATTCTTTTCTATCCATTCGTAACGAACAGCTTCGTTGAACAGAGTGCGTAATACTCTGCGATAGCCCTTTACCGTTTCGGGAGAATACCTTTTCACGTTGTCGACCATTTCAAAGTATTTGTCTCTGTTCAATTTGCAGTATTCGCAAATACTCTCGACCATCTTGATACCGATATGCGCGCCTTTTCTTCTGAGATTGTAAGAGGTGCTTCTAGGAATGATCTTTTTCTCTGCCAATTCGCGCAGACTGACCGACGGCGGAAAGTCTTTTTTCAGGCGAAACTGTATTCCGTTATGCTGATAAAGCGAAAACGAATTGAGAAACAGCTGCACGTCGCGCACTCTGATTTCGGATATCGGCTTATCTATAAGATAATGATCTTTAAGAAAAGCCGTAAACCGCTTTTCGACCTCGCATACATGCTCGTAATAATTCACGGAGTGGTTTAATCTCACGGTTTCCTTCCACTCTTTCATAAGCTCCGAAAACGTCAGAACGCCCGTATGCAATTCTGATTCTGCGTTTTGATAAGCTAAGTTCAGGTCGCGCTCCAACTCTAACGCAAGCAACTCTACATGCTTTCTGAATTTGGGTTCGCTGAGATTTTCCGTATTGTAATATCTCTTGACGTACAGCTTGGATTTGCCGTTGTCAGGATTTTTACAGCTGACCTGAACTTTTGCTACAAGTTCTCCTTTGGCATTTCTGGATATCTGAAAATATGCCATTGTCTGTCCCCTACTTGATGTCGGAGATGTAGTCCATAAGACTCTGAACGTCTACGAGCAGTTTCGTGCCTGCGTTAAGGCATTTTATCTTGCCGTTTTTACACCACATACGGATGGTATGGACGGTAACTGCCGTTTCGGGATCTTCCTTGCGGATCATTTCTTGTGCTTTCTTGATACTTCTTAACATTTTCTTTTACCTCACTTTGTTTTTTTAGTAAACAGCATTCTTTATCAAAACCGATGACAAGTTCTGTGCTGTTTCCGATGCCGATTATACCCAAGTATCTTTCGTTTTGGGAGTACCCGGCAAAAGCCTGTCAAGCAACCTATGCGTATATAAACCGCAACATTTCACAACTACGGAGGAACTGAATAACAACCAAACCGTCGGATGATTTTCATAGCCGTTTTCTCCTTGTATTATTTTGTCTTTCGACAGCAGGAGAAAATCGAAAAAATGCTCCGCAGTCAAGGACAAAGGAGAAAATATTGATTAAAAATAAATAATAAATATAGTATCAATATCAATAATTTCTCCCCTTTACGGCGGAGAATTTTTTCGATAACCGCAGAAAAAAGAAAGACAAATAAAACTTTGATTAATCCATTGACACGAACATATGTTCGTATTATAATTGAACTATGCTAAGAAAAAGCAATGTTTTTCTGACGAAAACTGCGATTTTTTTATTCCGTAAGCGGACTCGTAAGATTTCTGTGGTACAGGACTCTCTCCCCTTGCCGATACAGTGCTTAAATACGCCGAGATCCGTTTCATTGAGAGAAAGGAGGTGTGTTTATGGGACTGAACATAAACCCCGTACAGCTTTACTGCCCCAACTGCGGTTGTAAGCTGACCGGATTCAGGCGGGACGACGGCGCGCTGAAAATTCAATGCACCAGGTGCAAAGCAAATATTTTCAGCAAGCAGAAGTCCAAAAGAGAAATCAACCTGAAAATATCTTCAAACTGACAATTCAATATCTGCGTTTGCCTGCCCTTGTGCGGGTCGGTGCTGAAATAGTGCATCAGGGTAAATCCCGCAAAGAAGCAAGCGTAAATGTTCGTAAAGCATAACCTGCCAAAGCGAGAAACACAACTCGGCGAACAGTAAAACCGTTAAAGGTTTACTGCTCGTCTTTTTTTATACCTTGCAGCCCGATAACGGTTAAAACCGCTGTCGGGTTTTCTTTCGTTTGCGATGAACACTTTCCCGACGGCTTATCCGATAAGTCGCCCGCCCCCAATGGGCTCAAGGGGAAAGGAAAAGCAATGGCAACGATAAAGTATCCGATCAACGGCAAATACATCGACGTCGAAGTAACGCAGGAATTCGCTCGAGCGTTTATGCAACTGAAAGAGGAAGAAAAGAATAACGAACGAAGAGAAACAAGACGTCATCTTTCTCTCGAAGCTCTGACAGAAGAAGGTTTTCAGGTTGAAGATCCGAAAGCAGATATTGAAGATCAATTATATAAAAAACTTGAAAACAAGGCTCTTTTCTCTGCAATAAAAAGTTTAGATCCAAATCAGAAATGGTTGATCGAACAAGTGTTTTTTCTCAACCGTACTCAGAAAGATATTGCGAAAGAACTTGGTGTTTGCAAACAAGCAGTAAACAACCAAATTTTGAGAATTTTGAAAAAATTAAAAAAATTTTTCCAAAAAACCGTGGACTTTTGCGTTTTTCGTGGCTAATAAGTGAGGGGGTTAAACATGGCAGACAAAAAGATAACATCAGAAGCTGTAAGAAACGACCTTAAAGACATCAGATATTATTACGCAAGAAAAGAAGTTTTCGAGTATGCGCTCAAGTTTAATATCGAAAACAAAGTCTTGAGAAAAATAAATATCTACAACAAAGCAATCAGAGAGGCTGACCCGATGCTGTTCGATTTCTACGTATCGGTATACGTCAAAGGCTATACCCTTGCGTCGTATTCGGAGATATGCAACTACTCTTACGAATACGTCCGAAGAGTCAACGGCAAAGTGATCGACTTCTTGAGAAATAAATTACAGGAGGCAAAATATGAATAACGCAAATCCCGATTTCATGCAAAGCGCAACCAATGTGTACAGGACGAAAAACTTTATCGTCAAACAGACTATCGGCATTCAGTACGGAGTTAAAAGCGACAATCTTATGTTCAGCGACGACACCTATTATGCGAGAACGCCTGAAAGAGACGCTCAGTATATGTCCTTGTTCGCAGGTAAGCACAACCCTAACGGAAGACGCATCGCAACCGCGATGAATTCAAGAAAGTACATCGATTAACCGTATGGACTCAAAAAGGATGTACAGACCGAAGGCATACGAAGAGATAAAAAAGTTCGGTACTCTCCTTCAAAGTTCATACCCTTAATAAATCGCAGCCCGTCTGCGGATAAACACGGCTCTAAGGCTGATAAAGAGGCGTAAGCTGTGTCTTGCAAGATAAGAGCGGCCGCTCACACTAAGACACGCAAGAAAAAACAAAGCCTGATAAAGTCGTGCCCACAACTTAATATGCGCTTTATTACAAACACGGGCGCAAAAAAAATACAGGAGGTTAAACAAATGGCAGGAAGTTTTATTCGCCGTTGGATGGTCCCTCACAAGAGGGCAAAACGTTACGCCGAAGAGCGTAAAGCAAAGGTACATCAGCGCGGACCTAAAGAAGGAAAAGAGCTGACGGACTACGAAGCCGGTATCCGTTCGGGATATCTGCAGTGTCAGACCGACCACGCCGGCATTTACAAATACAAAAAGGCTAAGGAAGCCGAAAAATCAAATAAGAAATAACGGAGGAACACACTATGAGCAATATCAAAGTAAAAGTCGAACGCGCGGCTTATGAAAGGAACGACAAATCCTATTTCGCGTATTTTATCAGAGGCAACATCAGAGGCAGAGACATAAGAGTGCTGATCGTACCGCCCGACAACGGCGGATACAGAGTCCTCGACATCGTTTTCGACGAAGACATGGAAGCGGATTTTGTCGTCAGACCTTTTGAAATCAAAGACGAGGCGACAGGCAGGATCATACGCGGCAACAGTTACGCCGTACAAAGTACGGACGAAGACGGCAAAGTTTACGAATGCGCCGTAAAGCCTTACCGCAAATCCGACAAAGCGCTGCTCGACATGCTGCTCGGGTAAACTGCGCAAAATCTACATCGGGCGGCTTGCATATTAAAGGTGCTTGCCGCCTTTTTTCAAAGGAGGTACAAACATGAAAAACGAACTTCAGAAACACAAGACGGCAGATACCGTGAAATGGATCGCGGTATTCATTGCCATTATAGTGCTGACGGCGGGAATGCTCGCCGCTCTCACCAACGGGTTCACAGATTTCAATCAGTACGGCTGGCTTGACGAAAGAGAAGAAAGCAAGCAAGAGCCGACAGACGTTACGGACGGCGACGGGGATAAACTCATCAGCGGCAAAGTTTACGATATGCCGTCTGCGATGATATTCAGAAATGCTACTTCTCTTTCCATGTCCGCAAGCGGCGGTATAACGGTTAATGCAACCGTAAAGCCTGATTCGGCAGTGAACAAAAATGTCGATTGGACGGTATCTTGGCAGAACCCCGAAAGCGAATTCGCTACGGGCAAAACCGCAACCGATTATGTTACGGCACAACCATCTTCGGACGGAAGCACGACCGCTGTAATATCCTGTCTTGCGCCTTTCGGAGAGCAGATAAAGGTTTCCGTAATATCGAGGGCTAATCCCGGCGCATATGCAGTGATGACTGTCGACTACGAAAAGAAAGTCAGCGGAATTTCAGCTATTGCTACAAACGAAGACTACTCTTTCGGCGGTACGACGCTTAAGCTCGACGATTCTTCAGGCTGGAGCAACAGCGACAAAAATTATTCCGACTACTGGGATCTTACTTATACCTACTCCGAAGGTACTCTCGATCCTGCAAGCGTTACAAAGGTCGAGTATTACGTCAAATCTTCGGACGAACTTTCTCAGACTGTAAGTTCTGCAAAAACCGAGTACGTCCAAATGACCGACAACAGAAGCGATATGCTCGAAAAAGCGCTCGGCATTACGTTGTTCACTGAAAAAGTCGACAAGACTAAAGACCCCGTATATCAGGTCGGCGAAGGCGGCATCAAAATACCTGTGTGGCCGAAGATAACGGCGTTCAATTCCGCAACATGGAACAACGTGGTAAGCGCGCTTAACGGACTTTCGGGATATGCGTTCGATCTGAAAATCGTAACGACCAACAGTAAGGGCGAAACCGAGGAAACCATCTTGCAGATATCCGTAGACAAAAGCACTATCGGAGCGCAGGCAAACAGCATCGAGCTCGACAACAAAAGTCTGATATTCTGAGAGGCTGCCTATGAACGCAAAGAGAAATATGGCATCGACCGTTGGTAAAGTTATAACCTATATTCTCCTGATACTCGCTGTTGCGGGTATCGTGGGGTTCTTTGCGTTCTTTACTAACGGTTTCACAGAGGAATTCAAATCCTTCTATATCGAGCAGGACGGCAAGCCCGTACTAAATACGAACACGTCTACCAACATGGACTTCGGCAAGACTTACAGCTTTAACGTAAAGTACGTTTTCGATGATTTGACAGACATCAAAAGCAAAGGCTATTTTGTAAAAATAGTGCCCAATACGAACACGGATACGGATTTTTTGTTTACGGCAGACGGAGATGAAATTGCGTTTTCTTCGATAAAGGAGCTGACATCTGCTTTTACAATAAACAGACAGACCGACAGCTTCACCGTAACCATTCCCGAAAAGTTTTCAATGGCAGACGTTCTCGGAAAGATCTATAAGGACTGCGAAATTATTCTGCCCGAAGACTTCGACGAATCGGCTTATTGGTACAGACTGGAGGTATCTTCCTACAACGGAGAAATAACGTACAATATCAGATTCCGACTGTGCGCTGACGTTCAAAGCATCGAGCTGGACTTTTCGCAGATCATCTTCCCTTCCGGCACAACTGTTAACGCTCCGAACGAAGATGTCATTTTAAGCGAAGAAGCCGTACAGTTCAGACAGTACGTTGAAGGTGCGTGCAAAGCTGATTTCAACGGAGCCGTTACTCTTCTCTCAAGAGCCGACGCCGAATATGAAAAACTGTCTGAGGAAGAAAAAGGCTTGCTGTATGTGGCGAGCGCGTACAAGGCAAAGGAGTATCTCGGAAATAGTCTGAAAAGCGGTCAGATAACCACAGAAGCGCGTGAACAGGCACTTGCTTATCTTAGCGAATACAAGGAGGAATGACTATGACAGTTATACATAAGAACTGTGCGATAGGCGTTATCTTAACGCTTGTTTGCCTTGTGCTGGCATTTCTCCTGCTTCCTTGTCCCGTATATGCTGAAAGCGTAAACAGCGGATACAGCAGCGTGCTCGACGACCTAAAAAGCGACCCGAACTTTGACGAAAGCCTTTATCCTGTCAACGAAACGGATTACAGTCTGCAAGTCGTACAGATAGCAGAAAGTAAAGACGGAGAACTTCTCGTCTACGTCTACCAGCCGAGCAACGGAACGAAAGACTATACGGCATCGTCCGTCAATATCTCTACTGCCATAAACGATAGTTTGTACTATAAAAACTATAAGCTGGAACTTCAAAGCAGAGAGGGAGCGTTCTGCAAATACCTTGTAAAAGATTTCGAGCTGAAGCCTGACGCTATGAGGTATTATGACATATCGGCGATATTCCGTCCGTATGACGAAACGACAGATAAAGGCTTGCCTGTCGACAACGAAAACGACTTAAACGAAGTATCCTTCAAAGTCGCAAAACTGTTTACCGCAGTAACCGTTGACGGCAAAGTGTCTTACTCGTGCATCGAAACCAAAGTGATAGAGGTCATGGACAAGTACGTCGGTCATCTCAGATACTCCAACGGCTTCTCTCTGTGCCCTTCATCGTGTCTTGCGTATTTTGTCGCGTTCGATACAAACTTGCCTATCGACAATCTGTACGAGGCAGACATCTACTTCGTAACGCAAAATTACAGGTATTACCACCGCACTCCGAATTGGGCGCAGTTTGATCCCGGAGAGGACACTATGACGTACGAAGATGCGGTCGAGCACGAATTAACGCTCGCTTACGATACAGTAGTCGAACACGAAGGAGGCGGACTGTTTGCTAAAAAATACAGTTGGAAACGAATCGAAAGCGTTGACGAGTTTGTCAAAAACGAAGAGCTTACTGACGAAGGACTCAAAGACCTTGAAAATAAGAGTTGGGTTCTGCGCTTTTACGAAGCAGATTACTCATTCGTACAAGGCTCTAATTCGTTCACGGAACAGTCTACCAAAGTAAACGACGTTACCATCCTTCGCCTGAAATTCGAGACGGACGGAGTCGTGTACAATCTCGGAGTCGTAGACAACAAGCAGTCTCCGGCTCAGGAACAGCAACCCGACAACGAAAACACAAATGAGTGGGAGTTTCCGTCTTTCTGCGATAAGGATTGGGAAAAGATCCTCGGAACTGTTCTTCTGATGATAGGCATTATCCTGATCGTCATTATGCTCGCTCCCCTTCTTCCCGTTCTTATAAGACTCGTTATATGGCTTATCACTCTGCCTTTCAGACTTATAGGAGCAATGGTAAAATCGCTGAAAAACATAAGGAGGAATAATTGAAAACGGTAAAAAGAATTGTTGCGATTGTTCTTGTTATCGTTACGGCAGTAGCGGTCGGCTACCTCGTCTTTACAGGTAACCGACTGACTGTCGGTTCGGAACATACAACCGCTTATCTTTCAGAGAGGTGTTTATATGGATAAAAGAAGAATTTTTCATATATGCGCGACCGCAGCGCTGACCTTGGTTTTTGCGTTTGCAGGCTTGTATTTTTTCAAGTCATCGTATCTGAGACTTGCAGAAAGCTTTTGCGATGTTGCGGATTCGCTCAAATACTTTTTTCAAAAGCTGACAAAACAAGACGTAACCGCAGAGCTGTCCGTTCTGAATTACTCAGAGCATCTGAAATGGAATATTATTCTTCCGTCAGACTTCAAGACGTTCGGGGAAAGATTTATACAGTATTTTTCCCTGCTATCTAGCCCTTCCAACATAGCTATGTACGGCAAAGAAGTCGCTGTTACCGCAGGCAAAATATCTAAAGTTACGGCAATCGTAGCCCCCTGTATTATGATCATTGTGCTGATACTCTCGCACTTATATATGCGAGGAAACACTAAGCACAACAAAGACACCCTGCCTCTTAAAGTATTCAGAACGGTATCGGGATATACATATCAGCCGATCAAACGTACTGTCATTTTATACAAAAGTTGGCTTGACGGCAACAGCGTAATATATGTACTTTGGACTATCATATGGCTTGTAAATCTGAACATCGCTACGGTGATAACGGAATTCTTTGCATACTACTTTTTCTTTATATCGTCGTTCGATCTTTCGACGTTGTATCCGCAGGTATGCAAACTATTTATCGACTTGCAGGTGATATTCGAGGCTTTCCCGTGGTGGTCACTCGCTCTTATCGCCTACGTCCTGTTTGACAGATTCCGTAAAAGGATAGCGGACGAAACTCTGCATCATTTCGAAGCGAGAAACTGCGGATTTATCAATACTCTGCCGATAGTCAGCATGACCTGCGGAAGTATGGGCAAAAAGAAAACGACTATGGTAACGGATATGGCTCTGTCACAAGAGGTGATGTTCCGCCAGAAAGCGCTCAAGATATTGCAAAACAACGATATGAAATTTCCTCACTTTCCTTGGCTCGCATTCGAACTCGAACTGAAAAAATGTATGGAACACCATACCGTCTACAATCTGGCAACCGTCGCAAATTTCGTCCGCAAAAAGCAGGAACGTTACGAAAGGCATACCGATGCCGATCTTCAGCTGTTCGGTTACGATGTCAAAAGATACGGGATATTTTACAGCGACGCGCTCAAAACACAAACTCTTTTCGAGGTTATGGAAACGTATGCAAAAGCGTATTTTATCTACGTTATCGAAAGCAGCCTGATCGTGTCAAATTATTCTATCCGTGTAGATAATACGATATTTGACGAAGGCAACTTTCCGCTTTGGGATACAGAGTTTTTTTCTGACGGAAGACGTTGTTCGAGACATTCGCACATACTCGATTTCGATACTCTCCGCCTCGGCAGAAAGGTTATCGAAAACAATCCTTTGGCAGGCAGTTTCGAGTTCGGCGTAGTAGTCATTACAGAGGTTGGCAAAGAACGCGGAAACAATCTCGAACTCAAAGAGGTCAAAAAAGGCAACGACGAAACCAATCAGAAAAACGACCTCTTCAATTCGTGGCTGAAGATGTGCCGGCATAGCGCAACCGTTGACAGCTTCCCTTTCATAAAAGTCTTTACGGACGAACAGCGTCCCGAAAGCTGGGGAGCAGACGCAAGAGACCTTTGCGACATAATAACCATACAAAGTACGGACGGGAACAAACTCGCCCTGCCTTTCTATACGCTCGAAGATATGGCAAGCGAAATACTGTTCAACAGTTTCCTTTCCTTCTACACAAAACTGAGGTTTAAGCGCGGCGACAATACTCTGCTCTGTCATATTCTGAAAAGCGCAACCGCATGGCTGTGGCGCAGGAACATACGCATTTACAATCGCTACGGTTACAGCGTCCTGAAAGTAGCAAAGGAACGCGGAACAATGGACGGCAAGCAAGAACGTCAGCGATATTACCTTATGAATAAGAAGATATACAGTAGGCGTTTTTCAACCGATTGTTTCTCCGACTACTTCAACGATATGGCAAAGAATTGCGACATCGGCTTGAGAGATTACCTCGAATATGTCAGTGAAAAAGCGACCGTCGACGAACTCAGAATGCAGAACAGCTACTTTGTCAGAAGTCTTTACAAAGACAGCGAATAAGGAGGTGATAATATGCCTTATCCTGAAACCAAAGTCTATTTTGACGGCAGTCATTATATTGCCATACCGCACACGACAAGACCGGGTCTGAAACGTTCGTATCAGCCGGAAGAAGAAATAGAATTATCGGAAGAGCCGTTTTCTTCTCTCTCCGATGCCGAGCCGATCGAGTGCGACGTTCTGCCGTTTGAAGATAACAGCGCCGACGTCAGCAATATCGGTATCGGAAATAGCACTGAAAACCATTGCGAAGTTACTGAAACATCAAATCAAACCAAGAAAAAGAGGACGACTACAAGAAAAGAATTATTTGAAAACTTGTATGACGAAACCAGAAACTTAAAACGCTCCGAACGAAAGAAATTCATATTAAAAAATATGGCACGGTATTTTAAGAATATGAAATCCGCAAAGGAGTACGTCGACCGTCAGTTCGAAAGAAAACTCAGAAACCTTATCTGCAGAAGAATAAGGCTGACGCGTAAAGTAAACCTGCAGGAGTTCAACTATTTCTGCACCTTTACCTACGACGGATCCAAGCATACCGAAGCAGAGTTCAAAAGCAAACTGAAAAGCTGTTTTAAGATGATGTGCCATCGTAAAAAATGGAAGTACGTCGGAGTCTGGGAGAGATCTCCCGAAAAGCAAAGGCTACATTTTCACGGTTTATTCTATATCCCGGACGGATCGATGCCGGGCGAACTGATAAAGGTAAACGACTACTCTCCCGTAAAAAAGAAGGTGCAGTACACTTTGCAGAACACCTACTTTAACGAACGCTTCGGCAGATCTGATTTCAAGCCCGTCTGCGACCGCTCGGAGTTAGGCAATGCCATAGCCTACCTGACTAAATATATGGAAAAAACGGGCGAAAAGATTGTCTACTCAAAAGGTCTTCCACAGTTTTTCATAACTGACATAGAAGACGACGATGTAGTCTGCACTATCGGCGCAGACGATTCGAAACTACTGCTCTTTGACAACTTCATATGCTGGGACGAAGGCGAATATATCGGTCCCGTAAGTAAAGACACGATAAGCAAACTGCGAAAAAGCAACTGAACAGGTAGCTAAAGATTACAGTCAAAACCGAAAACCGCGCAACGGCTAAAGCGGAAGACCGCCCAAAGCGGTTCAGCGGGCGGCTCCGCTTCCGTTTGCGTTTCGTTTTACTTATCTTCCCTTTTCTGCCTTTTGGCGTGTGCTTGTCGCGACGGCGCGCAGCGCCGGCGCTCTCGTATCAAGACAAGCACACGCCGCGGTTGCAAATGATATTTTAACTCTTATAATCGGCAAATACAAAAGCCGAGTTTTTCAACTCGGCAATCTTGTTTTCAATCCAAAAATTTTCGATCTTTTCTCAAGACTTTGTACAACTCTTCTGTCATAGCCTGCATGACCTTTTGATAGAACTCAAGATCGCTGAAAAGTTTCTGATATGCGTCAAAATCCTCGGAATAACATTTTGTTGCAATGCTCTTGAACTTATCGGGGAAAAGACTCTTTACGAACATTTCTGAATTATTGTCCTTGGCATAGCGTTTGAATTTCTTTATATCGCTGTCAGCCATAAATCGTTGGAATATATTCTGCACGATATTTATATCTGCACCTGCGAACTCTCCGCCGAAACGCTAGTACAGCATATAAACGTGTTTTTTATTGTTTTATCAGACTCGCCTGGAGTATTTCGTCAAGAAAATTATCTCCTCCTTTAATCCTTTTAGAAAGAATGATATGGTTTTCATTTTTTAATTTATTTTCATTTGCCTCTTCATAATCAGTGATTTTATCATATAATTCTTCTGCTTTTTTGTCAAAAAATGCATCATTTAAAGGGCTACCTGTCTTATCATCTTCTTTTACTAAAGCAATATCTTTTATCATAAAAACATCGGCTTCCCCTTTATCTGCTGGATCTTTAAAATATGTATTATAACTTTGGTTGCTTGACCCTATCAGCACTGCTTTAACTTTGCAACCCTTTAACAATAACTGTGCGTCCTTAAGTTCAATATCTCCTTCTTTTTGATTGAGAAGTCCTCCGTTTACGCTGTTTGGATCAAGAAAAAACAGCATCTTGCTATGATCTTTTAAAGGTTTATTTATATTTTTTATTTTATTAAAAAATGAATTGTGATAATCTTGAACATTGCTTTTTAACTTCATTTGGTTTTTACCGTTCATACCTACGGTAAAATATGTATTGGCAGGAAAACACATATTTCTTAAAAATTTACCTATTGATTTTGAAGTCGTTCCCATATACCCAGGAAACGATATTACTATATCATTTTGTCCATATAAATACAGATACTCTTGCACGACCATCGTCGTCGGAAAAGGTGCTTTATCCTTTTGAAATTTCTTCATAAAAAACGTATAAATCATAACTATCCCTCCTAATGTATTTTTATTCTTTTGTTATGTTCTGTTTTTATTTTTCAGCAGAAATTTTTGCTTTTACTATTTCAGCATTTGTGCCATCAACGACAAAGCTAGTTGCTTGCCCGGTAATATATTCTTCAATAAAATGTTCTTTTATATCGTTGTCGTCCTCTATAATTTTAATTTCGATTTTATATACTTTTTCTTCTAAAGATACCTTTTCTGAAGTTAACATCAATGAAAAGCACAATTTGTTTGAGATGGGCTCAATAATACGGAACGGTATATCAATATCATTCGGCATTGTCCCTTGTTTAACCATATAAATCGTTGTCCCGTATGTATTATGTAATGTAAAATTGATATTTGATTTATTATAGATGATAATAGGTTTATAATGCAAAATGGTCTTTTTTACCGTGGGATCATTTTCATCTGTTTGATCAATAATTTTGTCATATAAATCTTTCATATGCTTATTTAATTCTTCTTCCATAAGTTGATTTATGTCTAAATCACGATATTCTGGCTTAAGCATTTTTTGCAAATTATCCCCTAGAATAACACGCATAGAATTATGAATATCCTTTAGTAAAATTCTGCTTTTATCAATATGAATATCATTCCTGCGCCACATAATGACGAAGAACCTGAACAGCAATTTATATTCATCATTTGACAAAACAACATGATTTTCATTATCCTCAGCACGTTTATTTATTCTTTGAAAAATTCTGGCAACTTTGGTTTCATATTCCTCGCAAAGCAACCTTTCCGTTTGCTTGGAATTAAAATCCTCTATTGCATAAGCTTCTTTGATTTTCTTTACAGAAATATTCTGTGTCTTTCTGTTTAGAATCCGGATTTCCTGTTCTTTTGCTTCTGCTGAAGGATTCAAAGCATAACCTTTCAAAACAAATCTCGGAATAATATGATCAATTGACATCTTTTCCCCTCCCAATGCGTTTGATATTACTTTTAATTTTTAAGCAAAACTTTGCCCGTAAATTGATTATAAATTTATTATACTACTCATATACAAATTTTCAATACTTGCAATTATAATATGTTTAGTCAATTTTTAAATCATTATTCGTCAACAAATAAAGTCCCATAGATAAATCTACAGGACTTTATTTAAGTATTTTAAATGTTATTTATAAGCGCGAATCACCAATTTGTCTTGGCGCCTTTTTTTGCTGCAATCCAATATTTTTAGTTCTTTTAGTGTAAACATTATTTCCATGTTAATATCTTTCATATCAATTTCATACTTTGTATCTGATAAAATTGCCTTATCTATACCTTCGTATATTGTATTTAAATACTTTGCTACATCTGCTTTTTGAACAGGTTCACTTGTCTTACATAAACACAACCAAAGAATCAATAATTTTTCTTCTTTGGACACAACAGAATCGTTTTTGGCTCCTATTTGCCACAGTATTTTAAGCGGCACAGCTTGTTTGTCTGAAAGTATATAATCAACATATGCCCTTTCATGTCCATCGATTTTAATTATCTCTTTGCATTTTTCAACCAGCGTTTCTTTTATCTTAACCGATATGCCTTTACAAGCCAAAACATTTGCTATCATTTCTTGGGCGTTGCTACTTTTAGCTCTGTATGTTATTGTTGAGCTATAATAATTGCTCACTTCTTCAGGATATGCATCATTAAAAAAAGTCTGATGATTCACTAAGATTTTATCTTCATATTTTACTATGTATTTAAGCAAACTGAGCGGTTTTTTAAATAAATATTGAAAATCACCATTATCGTATTTAATTTTATCTTTATTTATTGCTATTGACAAATTCTGATCCGTAATAGATGTTGTATCAAACTGAGATAAATTTCTCGAAATATCAATCAGCGACAGTACATGTTCTAAGGTTTCACTATCCAATTTGTTCAACATTTCAGCAAATAACTTATATGCAGAATCTTTCAGTTCTTCGTTTGCAATATAAGTTCCTACATATTCCTTTTCTTTTGCAAGATAATTTGATATACAATCGTATCCCAATACTTTATATGCATATAAAATATTTTCCCATGTAGATACAACGCAATTATTTTCGAACAAGCCTTTATACAAATTATTCTCTATCTCTTTTATGTTTTCAATAAACGGATTTGAATATTTTGCTAAAAGTTTTTCTTTAATATCTTTGTTTATATCAGAGTTTTTTATTAACTGTAACAAATATGATTTCTCTTCGTTTTGCAAAGATACTTTTTCATTTAACAATACCTTCTCCGCATAGATATTGACATTCTCGTGAATGTATTTTTTTACCGCATCCATATCTGAATTTTGCAATACTGTATAATTCGACTTAAAAAAGTCGTTTTCAGTATCACTCATATCAACCTTGAAAATACCCGCAAGATTATACAAGTTGATTTCATAATGATTATCGTTGATAATACAATTATGAATTTCCAAATCATGAGGAGCTATCGACACGTAATGCACAATAACTTTTTGTTGAGTAATAAAATCGATTACCTTTTTACTATCACTTACACTATCAAAAATATCCCAATAATTTTCATATGATTTAATATAATTCGACAAAACATCATTTTTATTTGCTTTATCAAAATCTTTACAGAACATTATAGCGCTTGCCGTTGAGACATCTTTTAAATCAGACTTTTCGCTTTTAGATACAATATCTGCACAAACTTCTATGTTCTTTTTTATCAACTGTTCAAATAGAACATACATACGCTCTTTACTTGATACAGAACAGTACTCCTCTAAAAATTCAAGTACATGATCATTGCTTATATTAGAAAGCAACTCTATCAGATTATTATACTTATTCTTCGAATCCGTCCGCACTATTGCGATGTTATCGATAATAGTGTTATTTAAAATCGAATATTGTTTAAAATCATCCTCATCAAGCCATGATATTACGTTTTTCACATTCTCTATATTTGCATCGTAATCTACATCTCGGTTTTTAATTGACCTTAATATTCTCGTATCCGATGGTGACAATACTGCAGAATGATAATTAGAAGTATATTCGATATAATGTTCATCAATATACTTGTTCGTGACTAGAAATTCTAAATACTTTATCTGTTCCTCCACACTGTTTTCTACTTGTTGTCTTCTAATATTGGCACTATTTGTCAGTTCTTTATCGGATGCTGAAATATCTAAACCAAGCGTCTTAATATATCTTTCTTTAATATCTTTTTTAAGACATATATCTTTCCCGTACATGTCTATAATTTCAGTAAAACCTAATCTGTATATTCTATTTCTTTGTCTGGCAAGTTCTTTAAGTTCTTCCTGAAGTTCCTTTTCCTTTTTCTCCTCTTTTATTCTAATGCTTTTTTCCCTATCGATATATCTGTCACCAGAAGGCGTTAATATTTCATCCTGATAATCGCTTAATTTTATTCTATAGCCCCTAGTAGGATGATTTAAATTACGAAAATTCAAGTTCTCAAAAGTTTTTATATTTGCAACATTTATATCTCCGCTACGATAATAGTCATCTGGCATTTTCATTAATTGACCCGCGAACATGCACCTCAATTCTTCAAAACTATTAAGGCTCTCTTCTGAAAGTCTTTTCATTTTATCATTGATTTCAATAATTTTATTCCTAACTTCTTCTGAAATATTATCTTGAATTTTTTTTACGTCAATTACCATAGGAATAAGTCCTTGGTTCATTTCCAATTCAGCATAATCGTACGGATATAAATTCTTATACAAACATAATGCAAAAAGTTTCTCTTTATCCAAATATTTGCAATTGTTTTTGTCTTCAAATATTTTTGAAAACATTATCAAATAATCATTGAATGTGTTTTTAAGAATCCTCATATCAGGGATATACAATGCGATATTTTGAATAAATCTTTCGCTAATTTTCAACCTTTCATCCTTGATTGCATTAAACAGTTTAACTATATGATCTTTCGTCGTTACGGGGTTGATAATAGGTATTATAGGTAAAATAAAATCAAAAAATTTGGCGCGTTCTTCCGCTTTTTTAAACATATCATCTTTAACGGCATAAAGGAACGTTACTTTTTTGGATATGCCATTTTGATTTTGATTTATTATTGTATTGAGTTCTCTCAATTTTGCAAATATTTCAGTATTTTCAAGTCGATCCAAATCCTCAAAAATAACTAAATTAATATTAACACATTCAAAAAAATACAAAACCTCATCTATAAATTTATTAATAAGATTTTTTACTTCAACAGTTCTGTTGTTTTCATCAATTTCGAAGTCAGCTTCAATGTCTTTATATTTAAAACTTTTGATTTTTCTATAATAAAGTAATACCGTAAAAATTATGATGCTACCTATAAAAGCCAAACCGAATAAATACCAGCGTAGAGATATTCCGCTAATTTTGAATAAATATGTATTACTGATGTCTAAAATAAAAAATGCAGCCGATGTTACTGTAAGCAACATAAGAAAAACCCACAGCAAAATTCCAGCAAAAGGAGTTTTATTTGTCCTTTCAATTTTTGATTTAGGCAGATCTCTTTTCTTCGTACTATACAACAGCTGTTGTAATATACTTCTCTCTATGCTAACCTCATTGTAACTTTCATTATTAAAAGTTGAAAGAGAAATCCTTGCATAATGATTCTTGCTAGGTTTGCCTGCAACTTTTTTACCGTTAACTATTTTATCTCCCTTGTTTCTATATAAGCTTAAATATGTATTTATTGCACTGCTCTTTCCTGCACCATATTTGGCTACAACAGCTATATTACTTACATGATGCATATCAATTTTTTCGTGTAAAATTTTTGCTTCCGAACCATAATCCTTTTCTTCTGCTTTCGGTTCATTGTCATCCAAACATTCCAAATAACTATAAGATGAATTAATATTTTTTTCATTCTTCAGATTGTCCATGGTATTTACCCTCTTCTTGTCTGTGTGTTTAATATTTTAATAATTATAACATTTTAAGTAATATCTTTCAATAACTTTGAAAACTATATGCATAAATATATCAATCGTATATTTATATAGGGGTTATAATTTTATCAAATTAAAACGCAAGTCAAACACTAGATTCAACTTGCGTTATCGTTTGTACTGCATTTAACAAATAAATTTATTTTGTGAAATAATCTTTATCTCCGACAATTATTTTGTTTCTGGTTACATTAGGTTCCCCTTTTGCGTAAGCCAGGATTGTTATTTTATCGGTATCTATTCCTATTTTAGGCATGTTGCCCTCAAGGAAGTTTTCTTCTCTACTTACGGCTATAACTTTGAAGCCTTTGGATACCATATATGCCGAAAACTCCCAGAGCTTTTCGAACTTGCCGTTGCTATCCGCGATAACGGATAAATCTTCTGCGGGGTGATATGCTGTAATTCTGTAATAATTTGCCATTTTGGTTTCCTCCTGTCAATGGTATCTTTTGAATAAATATTTTGTAACAAGTCCCTGTATCGGATAAACTCTGTCTTTATCAAAAGGGACTATTGTTTCTGCTAATTCGTCAGGATAAGCAGTTTTTACAACGAAAGCCACGCATTTATAGCCTTCTACTTCTATTATCACATAATTGTCCTGATCGTCAGATTGAACAAAGTATGCAAGAGCATTCCTTGCCTTTTCTGCTTGCTCTGCCAAGTCGGGATAATCCTTCTTAAACTGTAAGACTGTATAAACGTTATCGAGATAGTTTTTCATTGTATTTCTCCTTATGCTATGTTTTTAATAGTTTTTTTCGCATACGGCAGCCATATCTTGTTGACATAGCGCAATATGTCGTCGCTCGGTTTGCTGTCATGATCTCCGTAACATTGAAGTACCTTGCGTTCTTTCACGGAATATTCGACCGTGACCAACGGAGTATCTGGTTCTTTCCTGTTTCGGATAAAAAATATCAGCGATTCTTCTCTGACAAACCGCTGATCGTAATTCATTCTGCCTACGCAATGATGCAAAACATCTCCTTCTCGGATAAGGTCTGTCGGGCTTTTAGCTATAATGCAGACAAATGCGCTTTTCTTTGCGTGTTCGAGAGGGGTATACTTTCGTGCGATCTCCGCGAATTTCTCATAGAGTTCTTTTCGTTTTTCTTCGTCTTCGAGCGCCTTTTGAGTAGCGTATTCGTCTGTCCTTATATCATGCCAACGCTTGAAATCGTGAGGCAGCAAATTCTTTTCCTGCGTAAGATCCAAGCCGAGATGTTTGCAAGCCTTTATGTAATCGCAATAGCTGTTCATATTCGTCTTCTGCTTTGCTATGTAATCAAAGAACCTTTCAAGATCTTTACCCTTGAAAAGTTCCTTTATTTCATCTTTATGGCTATCCGTACGGAGTGCTAATTTAGCCTGTCTGTAAGCTTGCAGATTTGCGATATCCCTGCCTGTCCGATACGCTCTTATGATGACGTCGATATAGCAACGCGAATCGAGTATCTTTTCTTTATTTCGTATCAGCCATTTACAGAATTTCTTATCTTTCGCCGTCAGCTTCAATATCATTTTGCTTTGAGCGATACGCGCAAAACCGAGTTTGATAAGAAGTTCGATTTGAGGATATTGTCTGTAAAGACGAAGATATTGCAGTACGTCGCAGCCTTGATACAAGTCATAGGCACTGTATCTGAATTCCGGCATCTTCGTCACGAACTCTCCGTTTACTATGTATGCCCACGGGTCGTACGCTTTATCTGCGGCCGTGTACCAATTCGAGTCCTCAAACCATTTCTTCCTGGGCTGAATACCCATATCGTGCCAGCCTATGCTGTAACCCGTTGCAAGATAGCTGTTGTATTCCATATCCCGTACAACGCATTTGTCGGAGTCTATGCCGTGAACGGCGACCTGCTTGCAATACCACTTCTTTTTGTAGTTTTTAACCGCAACGGTTACTTTGACAAGCTCTTTGCTCCATACCGCAAGATAGGCGTAAAATCTGACGTGTCCGTCTTGCGCCTCGTACTTTTTCAAGTCCGTTTTGCGTATCTTTTCAACCATATATTTCGGAATGCACTTAACGTATTTAATCATATTCACCTCACTATAAAACAGTCGCCGAGTATCTTCTTCAGCTTGCTTATAATTTCGTCTTGCGGTTCAGAAATTACTTCACCTGTTTCGGCATTTATAACATCAGTTTCGTTAGGATAAGTATGTATACTGCTGTCTGATTCGATTACCGCAAGTTTATGCGTTTCAAGTATCTTTTTGAAATACATGTCCGCAGAATGGTACGGAACTCCCGTCATAGGAACACGGTTTTCAAGCCCGCAGTCTCGTCCTGTCAAAGTCAGGTCGCAAAGCTCCGACGTAACCTTTGCGCTGTTGTCGAAAAACTCGTAAAAGTCTCCGAGCCTGTACGCTACAATGCTGTCGGGGTATTGATTCTGAACCTTGGTATAGATTCTGTAAAACGACGGAACCTGACGGTCAGCCTGCTTACTCTCTTGCTTTTCGTCTTCGGCGAGTTCTGCAAGCATTTCGTTGATTTCATCCTGAGTAGGCGGTTCTTCGTTGTCCTCTTGCTCGTCTTCGTTCTGCAGTTCATCTTTCTCCTCAAAATCGAACATGGATATTTGTGAAGTGCTCTTCTTTTGCTTAACAGTCTTAATTACGGGCTTATCCGTAACCTTAGGCGCAGGCTTATATTCGCTTCCGTCCTCGTTGTACAGATTGCCTTCTATCGCGTCTTCTTCGAAATAATGCACAGCCCAGCCGTACACTACTTTATCTTCTACGCAAGCCGAATTTGCGCCATTGGAGGCAAGTTTCCTCGCCTCGCTTGACGCGTATTTCATAAAGCCGTCTAATGTCTTTTTGTTTATCAGCGTTTTGCCGTCTTTTTCGATACGGACTCCGCTGTTGATTTTCTCTGCCAGGACTTCACTTGCGTTCTCTTCGAGATATGCCTTTACAAGTTCCTGTTCTTTTGTTTTAGCTTCAAGATTAAGTTTCATTGTTGCCTCCTTAAAACGGTAAATCTTTCAGCAGTTTCGCCACGGTATTATCCAGCTTTTCAAGCGTGGTATAGTTGTTAAAACCGCCTCTGTAATCCACTTCGTTTTTCGCCGTGCGGACGAGTATGTGGCTGTACCACTCGTTGGAAAAGTATCTTACATCGCTGATTGACAGGTAAACGCATTTGTTTTCCGAACTTTTGATAAACGCCGAAAAACAGTAATGGTTTTTGCTTACGTTTACAAGCTCCCAGTGATTTTCTCTGCACATCGCTTTCAGATAATTTATGTACTTCGTCTGAAAAGACTTGTAATCTTCGCCCGTATAGCATCCGGACGAGAATTCGTAATCTATGTACTTCTTAAGGTCGTTGAGTTTTGCCATATTTCAGTCCTCCATGCTTTCAATCCCAGCCCTTTTCTTTGAATACAGGCTTTATTTCTTCATACTTGACGGGATAATAATCCTCTATGCTTATAACGTCGTAAGCCCATGTTCCTACAAGACTGTAAGTAGTATCGTCTGTCGGGGCGCTGAAATCTCCTCCGCCCAATCCGTTCCCTAAGCAGGTCATGATCGGCAAAGGATGTATGCACCAATCGCCGTGAAAGACGTTCCTTTTGTAGTATTGGGAACAGTCGATATATTGCAGTTTTGTGTGATTTACGATAAACTTGCCCGTGAGATCGAGCATTGACATTTCTATTGCGTTGTTTTTCAAGCCTTTGCGCCATGTCTTTTTGTAGAGTTTCGCAAGCAATTTTTCCGAATATCCGTTGATACCTCCAGGGTATCTTTTTATATAATCGTTTGCGTAATCGCCCATCCAGACGACTCTTCTTCTCTTCTTATACAGTGTTCTGCAGAACGAATCCACAAAAGCGTTGCCCCACCACGAATGCTCCATGAGTTTAGCCATCGTGTACTCCGCTTTGCCGTTGATTATGATACTGCGGTCGTAGACCTTGCTTCTCTTTCCAGTCGTAGTTAAAATCTTATAATACTGTCCCATTGTGTTTTCCTCCTTATGCGATCCTTTTTATTCCGCCACCGAAGCTTTGTACCGTTATGTTTCCGAACTCGCTGCACCAATCGCCGTCTTTATTCCAGACATAAGCAAAAACCGTGTGTTTGCTCATGCTCGTATAAATGAGCGAATCCCATTCGTCGGGATAGTTCGTTACGATAAGAAAGTCGTAAAGCTCGCCCATGCCTGTTATCTCGTGCGTAACCGCATACACGGTGCAGCTATACTTCTTTTCGAGTTCCTGCATCTTCGCATAAAGTTCAGGCTCCTGGTCAATCCAGAAGCCTGCGAAACCTTCGTAAAAACACACTTTGTCTTTGTCCTCAAAGCCCTTTATATAAGGCTTGTAAATATCCATCTTTTTCAATATCTCGATTGCAACATCTTTTTTCGTTCTGTTTTCCTTATTACTCATTTTCTTTTCTCCTTAATCGATAATTTCAATGATTCCGCCGTCGTATTCCTCAGCCATATCGCCGTAAAAATGCCTTGCGTAAGCTTCAAAGTCTATGAAGTCGCTTAACCTTTCAGGCACGTTTTCTTCTGTTTCGCTGAACATCATTATCCCGTAATCCGACCAGTCGTAGTTGGGATAAATGTTTACGTAACTATCCCAATTTCTGCCTTTGCATCTGACAAGTTCTACAAAATCGTCAAAGCAACGCACTTCGATAAAAGCCGTCATCTTGTCGTATTTGTAACTGTCGTTAAGCACTTCAGCTTCGTCCAGAATATCGAACAGAGTCTTCGGATGCCAGCTGTTCCAATTTCCGTAACTGCTGTATATTCCTTCAATATCCTGTATGAACAGCTCTTCATCTATGCCGTCAAGCTCAAAGCCCTCTTTTTCGAGTTCTTCGACTATCTGATCCCAGTCTGAGAACTCAGAAAGATTAAGCCATTTGCTTCCCAAGGCTCTTTCGTTGCACGCGTTATACGAACCCCATGAGCCTATTACAATGCTTACTTTAGATGCCGTTTCCATCAGGCTGCCTCCGTAAAGTCGTCGATATAAATCTTCTTAAACATAACACCGTATTCAAAATACAGATCGCCGTCCTCGTCTTCCATAAGCTCATATGTAATGACGCTTATCTTGCCCCTGTCTGTAACCGCTACCGTTATCTCGTTTTTGGCAACGTCGATTCCGACGATGTTGAACGTAACAAAATCATCACCGTCGAAGAATTCGAATTCAGCAAGGTAATACCTCTTGAATTCGTAAGCTAAGGAAACTTCTTTTTCCATTTTTCTTTACCTCCGATTTTATTTTGCCTTTCGGCAGAGGCCTAGTAGCACAGATTGAATTAAGATCGGCAAAAACTTTAACACCTTTTTTCAGAAGTCAACGAAACCAGAAAAAATATTGTGAGTATTTATTTGCAGCAAAAAAGCCGAGAAGATTTCTCTTCCCGGCGCATACTATCTCTTTGATTTGAACAATATTTTTTCCGTTGACTTCTGTGAAACCTGTGCTACGCTAGCCTAGACGAAACGGCAAAATCGGAGCAATTATTTTTATAAAATGTCTCTAATAAGCCTTTTGTTTTATTTTTCAACTCTCTTTCTTAACATCATTTTCTCTGACATAAATTAAATATCCAGTAGGATTTTTAATATTATTGGGATCTTGAATTTTATTTATCTCATACCCGTTTTTTTCTAAAAACTCTGAAAGCTTCTTGCAATTATAATTTCTAACATCGAAATCTGAATGCTTTTTTGTTAAATCAATGCCTATAATACTTGCCAACACCCAACCTTCTTCGTCGGAATTTTCAGCGATTATCTTTGAAACCGATTGTAAAATATCCTTCAGTGGTGTTTTAGAAGATTGCTCGACAATATCTTCTTTTTGCGTTTGACTTGTCTTTGCTTGGACTTTTGATTTGACTGTCTTTTTAGCATCTTCTTGCTTATCATTTTCATTATTTTCATCAGATAAAACGTCCAAAAATTTAAACTGACTGCAGGCAGAAACAAACGGCTTCGGCGTTTGAGTTTTACCCATACCGATCACAATCATTCCAGATTCTTTAAGCCTTGCCGCCAATCTGGTAAAGTCACTATCAGAAGATACCAAAATAAAACCATCCACAGTCTTTGTGTACAAAATATCCATCGCATCGATAATCATTGCCGAATCCGTGGCATTTTTCCCAGAAGTATAAGCATATTGTTGCATCGGATTAATTGAGTACTCTAATAGTTCCTTTTTCCAAGAATCCAAATTAGGTTTTGTCCAATCGCCATAAATCCTTTTATATGTAATGACTCCGTATGTAGTACTTTCGTCGATTATTGTTTTGATATATTTACTGCTGATGTTGTCTCCGTCAATCAACAATGCCAACTTTTTTTCTTCCATACTGTACCTCCAAATTTTGTTTCTGATTTATCATCCAAATTATTTAAATCTCAAATAGTATTTATCCAGCATCTCATCGCATTTGCTTATTATTTGCTTTATTTCTTCAGCCGTCAGCTTTTTGAAAATGGCTTTATCAAGCTCTATTATCCCCAGCGTTTTAGTATGGCGCAGCATACTCATTTCTTCAAACCTCTTAAACGGATTTGACAAAATGTTGCGCTCCACCTCTTTATCCGTATAAGAATCTCTGCAATAAAGAGAACGCGGATTTTCCACAATCAACCCTTTTGCCCGTCTGGTATTATAATAGTTTTTGAAATAATTTACGATATCCGACAACTTGACTCTACCGTGCTTATCTATATTTTCAAATATCGCTTTAATCAACACGGGCTTGTAAGAATAGCTCATGTCCATATCCCGTATCATCTTGATAAACAGGTCTTTTTTTACATTGTCGTCTATAAGCTGCCAACCGAATTCTCTAGCATAATTTTCTACGCTTTCTTCTTTGAAATACCTGAATACTCTGCTACTGCTTGTAGGAATTTCAAGGTCGGATTTTATCTTTCCTTCTCTCAGATATCTTTCAATGGTTTCAGACTGAACGTCTACTCTTCTTACGAATTCCATCTGAGAGATCATGCCCTCAGCAAGCTGTTGCCAATTGAAAATATCTACGATTTCAAAGTCGAGCGCGTTTATAGGATAATCTATCAAAGCCTCGGGTTTTTCGCCTCTTCTGTAAAGCTCCTCGTCTGCCTGCATTCCTTTGAGTGTGCCGAGCACGGTTTCTCCGGGACGATACTCTTTCTTTCCGATCAGTCTGTGAAGCGAATACGGCGCATTGTATATATTCCCGTTGTCGACAAAATCGAACACCATTAAAAAGTCTTTGCCTTCGCAAAGTCGCATACCTCTGCCTAATTGCTGAGTGTATAATACTTTGCTCATCGTAGGACGAGCCATAAAAAGCACGTCCGTTTTCGGGCTGTCCCACCCTTCGTTCAATAAGTCGCAAGCGCACAATGCCTCTATGTCGCCTTTTTCGTAACGAGCAAGTATTTCCTTTCTTTCAGACGTGGACATTTTGCCTGAAACTGTTTCGGCTTTTATTCCCTTTTCGCGCAATAGCTCCGCGATATTTTCTGCGTGTTTGACTGATACGCAGAAAATCACCGTATGCTTTCCTTGAACGTATTTTATGTAAGTATCCACTATCAGATTGTTTCTTTCAGGAACAAATATCTTGCTTTCGAGATCTACCGCATTATATTTTATCCCGTGATACTTTACGTTGGATATGTCGATATTGGTCTTGATTCTGATACATCTTACAGGCACCAACTGCCCTGTCTCTACTGCTGTTTTTATATCTACCCTATGAGCAACGGTCTGAAACGTGTCCAGTATGTTTTCATTATCTGCTCTTTCAGGCGTAGCCGTCAAACCGAGCAGGAACTTCGGTTCAAAATACGCTATTATTTTTTGATAGCTTTCGCTCGAAGCATGATGAGCTTCGTCAATTATTATATAATCGAACTCTGTCGGATTGAATTCGTCGAGATTCAGCGAAACGCTTTGAACCGATCCTAAAACGATATCTGCGTTTTTATCCTTTTCTCCATCGACATACAAGCCTATGCTTTTGCCTTTCCACAATTTTTCAAATGTGTCGGCAGGCTGCATTACCAAGTCTTTCGTATGCGCTATAAACAGCACTCTTCCGCCAACGCTTTTTGCGTCAAGCACGGCAGTAACAGTTTTTCCCGTACCGGTAGCATGTGCTATCAACGCTATGGTTTTGCCTTCTTTTCTTATTTTGGACAGTTCCTCCAGCGCTTTCTCCTGATGCTCTCTGAGCTCAAAATCGCCTTCTATCAAAGCCGCTTCTTGTTTCGGAAGATAATCTTTCACTTCGCTCAGCCTGGGGTTGTCGCCCAAGAACAACAGCATTTCTTCTTTTACAGTGTCAGGCATACGCATAAGTTTGCGATAAGACCATCTGTAAACGTCCCAGCCATAGCTTATCATACTGTTTTGTTTAAGCTGATCATCGTCAAACTTGTCAAACGAAACTATTTTACTGTTATGCACAGCCTCTCCGTCAATTTCTATCGCCACTTTTTTACTGCCGTTGTTCATCATAAAGTCCGCAAAACGTGTATTGTTGTAGATGTCCACAAAGCCGTATTGCGGATACAACAAAGACGCTTTATCCGGTCCGAATACGTCTGAAAACAAATCCAAAAACAACTCTTCTGCCTGGCTTTCAAGATATAAGACTTTACGCATACGACTATTCCTCAATCACTTCTTTCAAAAGCAGTTTCTTCTCAAACGCGCCATTGCTTGCGACCTTAGACTTTCTGATCCTTTCAAAACTTTCTCTGTCTACTCCTATCGCATCTACAATAGCAAGAATAACCTCTTGAAGATCCGCAAGTTCTTTGATTGCAGCTTCGTCGTTATTATTTTTCAACTCCGTCTCAACCTCTGCCAATTCTTCTTTCAATTTAGCAGACAGCTTGTCCATATACGTTTCGTCATCCATAACTTCAACAATGCATTTCTTACCCGATTTTTCAATGATTTCGGGAATTTTATCTCTTATTAATTTATCGTATTTTATTGATTTCATATTTAGTTTAATATCAAACTTATAACTTTTTTATATTTACAATGATTTATTTTCTTTAAATAACTTTAATAAAAACATTTCATTGTCTCAATACAACATTACTACTATCATATATTTAGAAATTAATACAATCAAGGTAGTATTAGACATGCATTTTTGTTAACAAATCTAAAACTGTTGCGCCTGGTTCAAGACTAATAGCTGTATATTTTTCAGAAAGCACTACTGGGACTATTTTACTTTCACTCAAATCGCAATCAAATTCGTCTATTACTTTTATCGCATAAGGCAATATATTATTATAATGCTCAATCTTGCTTTTCTCCGTTTTAAAAATCACTTTATTGTCTTTATTCGGAAAAGGATATGGCAAGTTAAATACGAATGTCTTTCCCTTTTTTGATTTATAAATAAAATCTTGACCATAATAAGTTTCCGCACCAAAAGTAGTGCTTGATGCCGCACGATTAAAGTCAATATATTTATCTCTGAAATCATCCGTCACGCACATTAACGTTGAATTTTTAAGTTTGTTTTTAATCATATCAACGAAGGTACATATATTACCATTATTAACTAACCCGATTATACACAATGGATGTTTCTTTTTATTTATTAATTCTTTGTTAATATCATATATGATCCTCATTATGCTAGAATGTAATGATGCTGGTTGTCCCGCAATGGATAATGTCCCATTTATTATTAAAACCAAATTCTCAAAAGCTGAAAGATAATTGTCTTTATTTGACAATTTTATCGTTCTCAAAATGTGAGCCAAATAGATATGTTTCAAAACAACTTTTAATCTGCCTAAAGCAGCCAGATTAGAAACACCATCTTCCTGTACTGCCTCATAAATTCTTAAACAATCCGATGTAAATATATGAGATTCACAATACGGGCAAAGCTGCTTCTCTTTAATATTCAGCAATGTAATATTTTCTTTACCACATGTTGGGCATTTATGTAAGACTATTTTTTCTTCGTCACATTTATCTTTAAAAGAAGCAAGCCAGAATAGTGTTTCTTTCAACGTATATTCTTTGTCCCCGATTATGGTTTTTATGGAATCAAAAAAATCTTCTAAAGCTAGACGAAAACTATCTTTGGCTGACAATTGTTTTTTATAAGAAACATTACTACATGGCAAAACTGCCATAATTTCTTCTTTTTCTTTCGTTATTTTCGCTATCTTAAACGGATCAACAAAATGATTATTTGATATGGCACTATATTGATTTTTTTGCAATAATGAACTAACTACCTTAACATAGCCAACGTTCGTATACGGCAACTCTTTCCGAATAGAAGCTTCATACATATCACTATCAATCGTTATTATATTATTAGGAAGTTCCGCATAGTTATAGTTTATCGGCGAAAACTCATTAATAATTTCTTCAATTTCCGAATCACTTGGTTCCCTTAAATAATCACATTCTCTAAGGAAATCGTTAACATCCGGATTATCAATTATTCGAAAATATGAAGAAGTGTCTAAGTAGCTGTTTTTAGACATTCTCTTTTCTCTCCTCTATTATTTCTTTTGGGTCAAATTTGTCTATTTGAATAGGTATTACAAACGGACTCGACAACGTCTTTACTCTTGAAAAACCAACATCTTGGCTTCTTAACAACGACTGTCTAAAATCCGCAAAATCATAAAATTTAGACAATTCCGCCATTTCTTTTTCACTATTCAAGTGGGATACAAACCAATTTTCCGTATTTGCTAAAATATTTGAATGCACTGACGAAACTTCTTGCGTTGAATAAACTAATGCAATTTTATACTTTGCCCCTTCTTTTGCCAATCTTGGCCAAGTATCGGTAATTTCCATATTCTTTCCTATCAGGTTATGTGCTTCTTCTATGTAGAAAACTATGTTTGAAGGGTCTTTTCCTTCTGTAAATGTTTTCATGGATTGATTAAAGATATGAGCCGCAATTTTCTTGCTTAATCTCTCCCTTAATGTTGCATTACCCACCGATAAGTCTATTATAACGATTTTTCCATAGCATAGGTATTGATATATTTCATTTGCAACCTCGTCAATTCTATCTGGAGTATGATAATTTTGTGCCTCTACAATCAATTTATAGCCATTCATAAACGCGTCATTATCATTTTTTCGACATAAAATGTTTAATAGTACTCTGCACTCCTCCGTTATCCATCCTTTGACGTCCTGATGATCTTTGTTTTTTCTTAAAATTTCAAACCAATATTGAGCTTGTCTTAAAGTTATTCCATCTTTAGGATTAAATGGATTAGGTATTTCTTTATCAATCACCTGTCTTACTTTTTCATTCGCTTCGAATTTAACCTTATAATTTTCAGCTGGTTTAAATCCAGCCACATATAAAATAGTCTTATATAAAGCAATTTTCCTTTCCCATTTTTTTATCTCATTAATATCATCTGGTTTATCGAAAGACAAGTTCATAAACTGTTGAACATCGGCAGCCTTTGACCCTCCAGCCTTTAGGAATTCGCATATAACAGAATACCCTTCTTCTATTTGTTCATAAAAATTATTTAACAATGGTTTGAACCCCGGAGTATTAACCATTCTATATCTAACACATTCACTTTTATATAAATCTGCTATTGAGCCCTCGTCTTGCTTATTCGCATTTGCGTATTCACCATTGATATCAAAAATGATTTGTCCAATTGGCAACTCGCATTTGTCCGATATTTTTTTTACAACAGATACCGTCTGCTTTATCATGTTTGATTTACCTGTTCTTGTCATACCAAGTACTGCGGTTCTACGAGCTAAAAAATCAGATGGCTGTATAGTAAACGGCACCAAATCATTAGGGTTATCACGATTTAATCTATCAGTTGACGTATACCTTACTGTACCGATTTTAAACGGCTCAACTTCTTTTGTTATGCCAAGACTTAAAAATTCTTTTTTCGCTTTTGCTGCTCTCATAGGATCAACATAATTTACTATCGACTTTAACGCGTCCCCTTTAGGCATAAAAACATTTAGTTTCGTTGACATATAAAATGTTTCCAAGTCACTACCAAGAACTAAATTATCGTTTTTCATATAAAACGTTCCAACAACTCTACAAACTAAGCCCCCAAACTGAACCTTGTTTTTGGTAAGCGGATCATAATCACTATTGCCTGACAAGTCGAAAGGATCTTCTTGATTTTGGAAATTATCAATTTTCATCTTTATCATATCGTCATCTTGAGGCAATTTTGAAGATCCAGTGACTCTAAGTAAAATCACTTGCTTATCAATATCCCTTATTTTTCCATAATTTTTAGGATCAAATGGAGCTGCTAATAAAAATGAATTATGTGGAATTCCATTAACTTTTTCTTTCCAAACATCATTCGTCATCACTAATGCTTCTTCGTAATTTATGTTATAAACCCATCCTACGAAGTTTTCCTCTTGAACAAGCTGAGACAATTTATCACAACTATTTAACTTTGCGATTATGTTTTGCATTTTCCACCTCTTTTACCTGATTTGTATTTTTAATTTTGCCTGTTGCTCAGAAGTTAACCATAAATCTCTACTAAGCACTATGATTTCAGAATTTTTACCTTTATTTGCAAGGCTATAATTTAAATCGTATATCTTTTGCTCTCTATCTTTATAGATAGCTTTAACTTCTTCGGTATTGTCATATGTGACCATCCAATCTATTTTTATTTGCTTTATCAATTCCGCTAAAACTTGATGGTCTTCCGGTTTGAAAAAATTAATATAGAGTTCATGTCCTTTTTTATAATAAGGAGGATCAAAATATACAAAGGCATTGCTTTCGTATTCAGGCAATACACTATTTATAAACTCCTTTATTTCCAAATTAAATAAACTAATTTTATCTCTATATTCCCCTATGCGCTTTATTCTTGTTATTAAATCTTCTTTATTAAATCTGACATCTATGGAATATTTCCCGGTTTGATTATATCCGCCTATTGGTCCTGCTTTTAAAATTCCTGACCGATTTGTTCTATTTAAGAAGAAAGTTGCAAACCCTAATTCAAGAATATTTTTAACATTATTATTAAGAAAAATTTTCTTTTGATTATACCATTCTTCAATAGTAATCGGAGTGTCTTTAATTAATTGAATAAATTCTTCATTATAATTTAATACAGAATACCAAAACGCGTATATCGTTGTATCCATATCATTAATTACTATATGACTCACGTTATTGCGCAATAAAAGAGTTAATGCCACTCCGGCTCCCCCTGCAAAGGGTTCTATATATACACCATTTTTTATCTTAGCATTTTCCATTATTGCATTTACCAAAGGAGCTATTTTAGTTTTTCCTCCAGGGTAACGCAATGGCGAATAATTCATAAAAGACACCTCTTTCCCCATAATATCTACCTTACATAGATTTCAATTCAGTTGAATTTATGTAGTTATTACCGTCTAAATCAGTCAAAATTATTTCTATACTCGGATTTTCGTTCAGTCTCAAATTATTCTTGATTATTTGCTCAAGTTTTTCACTTAACTCAAATATTATCACCTTGGATGACTGCGTCGACCTTAAAATACTAAATGGCGAATCTTTAATATTCATTATGGAAGTAGTATACCATTCACTATAATTCTCAATAAACAATATTTCTATCGATATATTATATGTTTTTGTTTTGATTAACAATTTCCCACTATCAATTGACAAGTTCATATTTGTATTGTTAATTAAACCTATTTTTAATCCCCATAAAAACTTTTTTTCTATGCCGTTTTTTAATGTCACCTTATAAAAAACATTATCTAGGTTTAATTTTATTTGGTTTCGAGCGTCATATATTACATCGAGATCAGCACGTGAAGCAATAAAATTATTCGCACTTTTTCTAATGTAAATTTCTCCTCGTCTTAATAATGTTGCTCCATTTCTCGCAAAATCTTTCTTTATCATATATGGTCTATTTGTGTTGGTTTTTCTTATACATATATAAGCCATATCTGTATTTTTATATTTAAACTTATCAATAGTAAAATCTATAAAAGGTTCCACATTTTCATTTAGCAATTGAACATAGTTGGAAATATCTTCAATTTTATCATAATCTATGTTGTTAAAAATATAGTCTTTATTATCAAAGCCGAATATTATATATTTATCCTCTTCTATGCAACAATTTGCAAATGAAACAATATCTTTAATCATATCAGATTTACATTCTTTTGCATAAAATTGCAATTTGAAATCTACTGATTCCGTTTCTTTTCTATCTTCAATTAATCTAATAATTTTTTCCATATCAAAGTGTTTTTCTTATTTACTTTAGTTTTTTTAAATACATATCAAATAAAATAGTATTAATGTTTCGTCCTTCTCATTTCTTACTTTTTTACATTCCCCATTGATTTAATATTTTTTGTACTTGTCGTGTCACCGATTTAAAAATCCTCTTTTACAATATTTATATAACTTTATTCATTAGGCATATTAAAATCATTAGTGGGTAAGTACTTTTTCTTTGTTTTTTCGGCTGCTTTCCGAATTTATAGCTTGATTAAAAAAACTTTCACAAAATCTATAAACTGTCTCAGAATAGGCGCCTATTTTGTCGTATCTTCTTTCATTTTTCAATAAAAATCTAAAAACTTTCACAATATTACCCCTTCTGTATAGTTTACTTTAAATTATAATATTTTTTAATATATAAGTCAATATGTTACGAACATCGCATAAAAGTTGTCTACAAACATATCATTTTTTTAAGAATAAACCAAAATGAAATTTTAATCTCCTGTTTGATTAATGTACAATTATATCTCTAAAAGGATATTTGTCTTGACCAATGCGGCAGGTTTCGATCAGATAGTTTTTGTCGTTATTCCATTCACGAAGTCCGCGATAATAAAGCCACTTGTTGGCGTCGTCGATGTAAAACGGGATCAGGTTTTGCTCGAGGCATTGCTTGAAGGCAATGAGGCGACCTATTCTGCCGTTGCCGTCCTGAAACGGATGAATTGTTTCAAAGCAATAGTGGAATTCGACAATATCTTCAAAAGTTACTTTTTTGAGCGAATTATACCATACAATCAGGTCTTTCATCTCTTTCGCAACTTCGGTCGGCTTTGACGTTTCGATTCCACCTACGGTGTTGGGCAAGGTCTTGTATTTTCCTGAGCCGTATATTTTTGCGTGCTCCGTACCTTCTTTTAAGAACCTTTGCAATGTCAAAATAAAGTCTTCAGACATCTCATCCGTAGCATGCTCGATGACGTAGTCGATACATCTGAAATGATTGTTGGTTTCTATAATATCGTCGATCTGAACGTCGGACGACAATACTCCTATCGTTTTGGTTTCAAAAATGTAACGGGTTTGTTCTTCGGTAAGTTTGCTGCCCTCGATATGGTTAGAATTATAGGTCAGCTTGATCTGCGTTTCGTGATATAAACCGCCGCTCAATTTCAAGCGCATTTCCTTACGCAATGTATCGAGTATTTCGTTAGACTTGGTGATCTCACTGCAATCCGCGCTCAGATACTCGGCAATTCTCTTCACGACCTTATCGTTGATGTCGTCGCCTTTGCCGATTTTTGCAATAGTTCTGGACGAGATGCCGATTTCAGCACAAAGCGCAGACTTCGTCAATCCTTTCTTTTTCAGCAGATCTTTTAATTTAGCCTGATCGATAATCATATTTCACCCTAAAAACAAATCTTTACTTGCTACGATATTATTATACTCTAAAAGTAAAGATTTTGCAATAGGCAACATATTAAAGTAAAGATTTATAGCAATACGATTATATGCTGCTCTACTAAATTAAAAAATCATAACCGCCGTAACTGCCGACGATTATGATAAATAAACAATATTGTAATTTTACTATTTAACTCTGTAATAATAACTCGCTTTTCCCACGCCCTCTCTTTTGAGTTCACCTAGGGCAACAAGTTTGCGGAGAGAGCCTTCGACGGAGCTTAGGCTTAAAGACGGACACTGCTGTCTTATGTCCTGCTTTGTAAATTTGCCGATGATATTCAGCGTTGCTTTGCGTACCATTGCGACCGCAGACGTCTTTTCTTCGACGATAGAAAATCTGTCCTCAAAGTCCTTATACGCCGCCAAAACGGTACTCAGAATATATTTTATAAACGGGACCGGGTCTTCTTTGCCCTCGTTCCAACCGTCCTGAGATGCGCGCAGAGCCGAATAATACAAGTCCTTATTTGCCGCTATCTTCGCTTCGAGCGAAATGTATTTGCCGATATAAAATCCGCTGCGGTAAAGAAGTAACGTCGTAAGCAATCTGCTTATTTTGCCGTTGCCGTCGTTAAACGGATGTATGCACAAAAAGTCGTGTATGAAAACGGGGATCGCGATCAGCGGTTCGACTTCCATATTTCCTATTACTCTGTTGTATTCTTTGCATATCGCATCGAGCGCATCGGGAGTTTCGTAAGGAGCAAGCGGAGTAAACAAAATCTCCGTTCTGCCGTCGGGATAATTTGCGCTGATATAGTTCTGCACGTTTTTAGTCTTCCCTGCCAGCGGATTATTCATATGGCTGTACATGATCTTATGCATCTGCAAAATATAGTTTTGCGACACAGGGATAACGTCAAAATTTTCGTGGATAATATTCAATACGTCGCGGTAGCCTGCTATTTCCTGCTCATTGCGGTTTCTGGGCGCAGTTTTCTCAGCGACCAACTGTCTGATACGGGCAGATGTCGTAACGATGCCTTCGATCGCATTGGAAGCTTCCGTACTCTGAATTTTTGCTATCTCCACAAGTTTTTCAAGCTGACTCGGTCTTTGTTTAAGATAAAGTTCCTGTTTGCCGGCTTGCTTATAAATCGCGGCAACCAGACTTAATACTTCACCGTCCCAAGTCTTACATTTTAACTTTAAGTAATTAAAATCTCTCATTTCAGCCACCTTATCGTTAACTTTGCCCTTAAATTCTAACCCATTTTAAGGGAAAAGTCAATAGTAAAAGGGCAAATTTTATGCTTTTTAGCTATAAATATAATGTTTAGTAATGCATATTTTCTATTTTTTCCGAAAAAATTGCGATTTTTCTCAATTTCAAATTCCTCGAAAACCCCCATCAGCATTGAGAAAATCGGGGATAAAAAGTTGGTATAAAACTGGTATAAAATTGGTATAAAATCCGGTATAAATTTTGAAAAACGCAAAAAATAATGGACAAAACTTGTCAAAATGTATTACAAAATTTTGCATTTAGGTAACACATCTGCGCTTTTTGCGTATTTTCTGCTATTTTTTGATAAGTTTGCACGTCTCCTAAGCGAAAGACCGTGGTTTAATTCTCGCCGAACACGCCATAAAATCGCATTGAAAAGCGCAATTTTTATTTTTCAACGCATTTTCATTTAATTTTATACTTATTTTTCAGCGCTTTTCCGCCTTTATTTTTTCCAGTATATCTTTATCCGCAGGGCAAAACGCATATCCGTCTATCTCTGAAGGAGTTATCCATCTGATGTCGTTATGCTCGAGCTTCTGAGGTACGCCTTCTGTTATCTCGGCGTTGAACAGCGTAAGATGTATGGTGATATCAGGATATTCGTGATCCAATTCACAAAACACGTCATGAGGTCTGACAGTGACGGCAAGTTCTTCTCTGCATTCTCTTATAAGAGCCTGCTCCTTGCTCTCTCCTTTTTCAACCTTTCCGCCAACAAACTCCCAGAGCATCGCGCGCGATTTTCTCTCAGGTCGCTGACAAATCATAAATCTGCCGTTATCCCATATCAATGCCGCAACTACGTCTGTCATAAAATCTCCTTTTAATCTCAATTATTCAAGCTCAATTATAACATTCATCTTTTGTTATTTCAACAGCCATTGCTTAATATATAAGTTTCAACCGTAAAAAAGTTATTATAACGTTGCCGACTTTCCGCAACAATTTCTCTTGCATATATTTTCCCCCGTTGGCAAAGCTCAAAGCTTGTGATATGATTTAATAGAAAAGGAGGTTTATATGAAAACCGTAAAAATAGGAAATATAGAAATAGTCCCTGCTATGGCCGTGGGATGTATGCGGCTTATATCTCTTGACGAGAAAAATGCGGCAGAATTTGTCGCAAGAGCCGCAGAAAACGGTCTTAACTTTTTCGACCATGCTGACATATACGGAAGAGGCGAATGCGAAAGCCTGTTCTCAAAGGCATGCAAAGCCGCAGGCGTAAAAAGAGAAAGTATTTACATTCAGTCAAAGTGTGGCATAGTGCGCGGAAAAATGTACGACTTTTCAAAAGAACATATTCTTGCAAGCGTTGACGGAATTCTGTCCCGCCTTCAGACGGACTATCTTGACGTTCTTCTGCTTCACCGCCCCGACGCGCTTATGGAGCCTGACGAAGTGGGCGAAGCGTTTGATATCCTGTATAAAAGCGGCAAGGTCAGAAACTTCGGCGTGTCAAATATGAAACCTATGCAAATCGAACTCCTGCAAAGCGGTCTGAAACAAAAAATCGCGGTAAATCAGATTCAGTTTTCTCCTGTGCATTCAGGTGCGATACGCGGCGGTTTTGAATTCAATATGCTCACTGACGGCGCGGCAGACAGAGACGGCTCGATCCTCGAATACTGCCGTCTTAAAGGCATAACTCCTCAGGCATGGTCGCCCTTCCAGCACGGATTCATCAAAGGCACTTATATAGACAATCCCGATTATGCCGAACTCAACGCGACGCTTAAAGAGATCGGCAGCAATTACGGCATCAGCCCTTCCGCTACGGTAGCATCCTGGATAAGCCGCCACCCTGCAGGAATACAGACCGTTACCGGCACTACAAACCTCCAGCGACTTCTCGATATCAAGAAAGGCTTAGACGTAAATCTGTCGCGCGAAGAATGGTATAAAATATATGAAGCAGCAGGAAATATATTGCCTTAATAAACACGGGCGCAATAATTTTGATTAAATGAAATATAAATAACCATCCAACAAAAAGCCGTCTAACGACGGTTTTTTATTACTTACTTTTAAAGCGTTTTACGATATAAAACGTAAGAGGTATCAATCCGATATCGCTGTCTTTCAACACTCTTCCCTTCTGTTCTGCGGCACGTGACTTTGCATCGTATATTCTGTTGTTGCCCCAGAAGTACAGGAATATAGTAGCGCAAACCGCAAGCAGAATACATATTGTACCGATTATCTTTATCGCCGTTGTCAGCTTGTCGGGCGATATTACGTATTCTAAAATCCTGCCGTCCCTTATCTTCAGAATCACTATCGAATCCTTATAATCGATATCCCCGTAGACTATGCCCGCGTTTACCAGTTGCGCGAAACCGCATATCAGCGCAACCGCAAGAAACACAGTCCATATATCTTTCATTCTGAATTTTACGCTGTTGCAAAGAAGCAGTATTCCTCCGAAAAGCATAAGGTTGTGAAGAACCACCGAAAGAGCGAAATATCCGACGCTTCTGAATCCCGCTATCATCGACTCTGCAGAAACGCAGATTGCAATAACATTGCCGAGCCCTGTGAGCGTCGCGCAGTAGCCTGCCAAGCCGTAAAGCCGCTTTATGCCGAGAATGACTATGCTTCCGAAAATAAAATAACTTATATGTGAAAATTCTATAGGATATTCGGCTATCCCGTTTATTCTGTACCCGGCAAACTCGTAAGTCTTGTATCCCATTACGAAAGCGGCGATAATAACAACAAGAATAAGACTAAGCGTCGTTCTGAATCTGAGGAGATAAACCGCAAACCCCTCAGCCGCACACGCTACCAGGACGACGAGAATCAACCACCAATACTCCACACTTCACCGTACACGCAAATGCGCGCCCATTGCTTGATTGAGAATATTATAGCACTTAACGGTGAGTTTTTCAATAGGGCTGTTTTATGTCTAAGATTGCTGCGCCGTTTCGTCAGCGCTCATAGCCGCGCGTTTTTTAAGGATCTTCGGGAAGAAAATAAGAAATACTATCGTAGACAGAAGCGCGCCGCCGATATCCGCGACCGGCTCTGCGTAAAACACCGCCTGCACTCCCCAGAATACCGGCAGAAGCAAAGTCGCGCCGAGATAAAGCACAAGCTTACGCGTAAGCGACAGCACGATTGCGAATTGCGGCTGTCCGAGCGCAGTCATTCCGTCCACGAAAGCGTACTGGAAAGCAAGCGGAATAATGCCTATCATGAATACGCGTATACCCCACACGCTTCTCTCTGCCACAGTTACATTGTCCGTAAACAGAGATACGAAAGGTTTCGCAACGAGGAATGACAGGGCAAACATTACCGTGGTAAAAATCACGCACATCGACAGAATGCACTTTTCTCCTCTCTTTATAAGAGAAATGTTCCTTGCACCGTAGTTGAAACTTATAACAGGCTGACTGCCCGTGCTTATTCCCAGCATAGGCATTGTAATGATAGAGAGAAAAGCCTGCACTACCGTGAGCGAACTGATCCAGCTGTCAGCCTCAGCGCCGCCGTATTTCTTGAGGCATATATTGCTGACAATGATTATTATGCTGTCGGTAGCGACGATTAGAAAAGGAGAAATACCCATCTTTCCTATCTTCAGCATAACTTTGAAATCGTAACCGCCGAAAGAAAGTCTGCATTTTGTGCCCTTGAGTAGAAGGAATATTATTACGAACGCAAAAGATATGAACTGAGAAATAATCGTCGCCAGCGCCGCGCCCGCAACGTGCATTTTAAACACGAAAATAAACAACGGATCGAGTGCTATATTGGCAACCGCACCGATAAGAGTTGTCATCATGCCCATGCCCGAATACCCTTGCGCTATTATAAACTGATTGAGTCCCACTGAAATAACGCTGAAAAGCGTACCTGCGGTATATATCGAAAGATATTGCTTTGCGTACTCAAACGTGCTTTCGCTCGCACCGAAAGTGGTAAGAAGAGGATCCATAAGAGCGAATGTAAGCGCCATGGTTAATCCTGCCAGTACGACAAGCATGACAAGCGCGTTGGAGAGTATTCTCTTCGCCTTCTGCATATCCCCTTCGCCCATCGACATTGCAAAAAGAGGTGCGCCTCCAAGACCTACCAGAGAGCCGAAAGAAGTAAGCAAAGTTGCAACAGGCGCGCATACGCCGAGAGCTGTAAGCGCGACGTCTCCGGTGCCTTCGATATTGCCCACGTACATTCTGTCCACAATAGAATACAGCACGCTGACGAACTGCGCGAACATCGCGGGAAGCGTCAGTTTCAACACCGTTGACAATACGTTTTTATTGCTTAAATCGAGCGCTTTCATATTTCCCCTCTTTCAGAAGTTTTTGAGTTTTCTCAGGTTAAGACCGCATACAGAAACCGCACCGACAATTATTGCCCGGTACGGCTTATTTTTCTTATGCATGCATACGGATATACCGTTATGGATACAATGCCGTCGTATTCATTACGACAACCTTTATCCTCATCGCCCACAATAATAGCAATACTGCAAAATTAAGTCAAACGTTTCTTCTTCTTGTTTAAATATTTTACTTAAAACAGTGCTTTGCGATACTTCACATTTTACGCAAAAACTTATAATCATAACGTATATACATCGATTTTACCGCTATTCTCAAATATAAAAGTCAACATACTTTTATTTCTCTGACAAAACCGCAAAGACTACAAACGCATGCTTCGAATACTTTCCCAATATAAAAAAGGCTCTTTGAAAGAGCCTTTGATCTGTTTATTTTTCAACGTCTTTTACCCATTCTCGCAGTTCGCTTTCCTGCGCGCTTGCCTTGAATCTCTTTCCTTCTCTGACAACAGCGCCTTTACACGACGGAGCAAGCTCTTTTACCGTATTGCCCATTCCGCTTCCGCCTGAAGTTGCAAACGGGATCACCGTTTTCCCTTCAAGATCACAGCTTTCGAGAAACGTGTTGACTATAGTCGGAGCGACGTACCACCATATCGGAAAACCTACAAAAACAGTATCGTATGCCGACACGTCGACTGTCTCGGCTATCTGAGGGCGGAAAGACTTATTCTTCATCTCCACGCTTGAGCGGCTGCGACTGTCAGTCCAGTCAAGATCTGCCGCACTGTAAGGAACTGCAGGCTTTATTTCAAACGTATCTGCGCCGATAACGTCTGCCAGTCTTTTTGCCAGCTTTGCCGTAACTCCGCTTGCAGAAAAATACGCAACCAATGCTTTCATAGTTTTATCTCCTTTCGTTTACTTTTTTATAGTCTTGTTCAGACACAGGCTCCTGCCATACGTTTGCAGTGTTTTTACCGGGTACTTCTATTGCAAGATGAGAAAACCAGCTGTTTTCCGTCGCACCGTGCCAGTGTTTTACTCCTGCGGGAATATTTACCGTATCTCCTTCTTTCATCAGCACAGCCGGCTTGCCCCATTCCTGATAAAATCCTTCTCCGGCAACGCAGATAAGTATCTGACCGCCGCCTTCTTCAGCAGTATGAGTATGCCAGTTGTTTCTGCACCCGGGCTCAAACGTAACGTTGTATATGCCAACTTGATTAACAGACACGGGCGCGAGAAAACTGCGTCCTGAAAAATACTGTTTAAATCCGTCGTTGGGCGCGCCGATATCAAATATACATCTATTTTTATGCGCAGAAAAAGCGTCGTCTGCTAGTTCTTCGTTTTCGCCCCAAACCTCTTTTGCCATTCTGAAAGCCGCCCAAGCTTTAGGCCAGCCTGCATAGAATGCGGCGTGCGTCAGAATTTCTGCGATCTCCTCTTTTGTAACCCCGTTTTTCTTTGCGCTCTCAAGGTGATTTTTAAAAGAAGAATCCGTAAGTCCCTGAGCCATAAGCGCGGTTACGGTAACCACCGATCTGTCGCGCAGAGAAAGTTTGTCTTCTCTGCTCCATACCTCGCCAAACAATACGTCGTCGTTGAGTTTTGCAAATTCAGGCGCAAATTTACCCAGTGCGTCTCTGCCTGCAGTCTGTTTCGCCATGTGTCAAACCTCCTTGTCGTAACTTGAATACTGTCTTTCCATTTCGTCGCCGAAATTTTCAAGACCTTTTATAAATCCTTCTCCTTCATTTGAAAAATAAGAAGAATACAATTCTTGCTCTGCCTTATATACGGGAGACAGCAGTCTTTCAGAAAACTCCTTACCCTTTTCAGTAAGACGTATTTCAAGCTCTCTGCGCTCACCTTCTATTTGTAAAAGCTCTACATAACCCGCCTGTTCACATTCCTTCACTATCGTATTCAGCGTCGAACGCGCAAAAAGCCACTTCTCACACAGAGAACGTTGAGTATGCGTTTTTCCGTCTCCCAACGCATAAAGCACCCACATTGTGTTGGGCTTCACCTTCCCGCCTTTTGCAAAGCGGTCGTACGCGCCGTCCATCTTATATATGGCTACCGCCAGTCTGTAAAAGAATTCTCTGCTTTTCATATTTCCTCCGAAAGTTTAAAATCCCGTTTCGTATTTTAATTATAATCCCGTTCGGGATTTCTGTCAAGTCGGAATTGAAATTATTTTGCATATTCAAATAAACCAACACTTAAAAACCTTTGCCTTGACAGTCGTTCTTGTTCTTAAATCGAATATTATATAGATAATTCTTTTACGTTTTTATGTTTTTGGGAATCTGAAAGTTACTCCGTCTTGACACTCCCGCGCGTTTTTAGTAAACTGATATTAATATAACCGAGGGGAGCGTTTTATGATATTTTCGGTTTCTTTGATTTGCATTGTTTATATGGTTGCGATTTTCGGATTTATCGCAGGAAAATTCTTTGTTTCAAAAAGAAAAGAGCGAATTAAACTGTTCAAAAATTTTAAAAAAGGCAAATTCGCGCTGATATATCTTGCCTCTATACCTCTTTATGCGGTCAATTTCTACAATAACGGCTACAATGCGGGGGGCTCTTTCCTTAAGGCGATGAAATCTACCATCGACCTCATCGTGCTCAAATTCGACTACGACAGCGTAAGCAAACTGATGTCTGAAAACACGATTTTCGCAATCGCTATGTCATTGTGCTTCACATTGGTCACGCTCAATGCCGCCATGTTCACTTTTTCATTATGCGGACGCGCACTCACCAATGCCGTAAACCTGTTTATCATAAGACATTTTTCAAAAAACGTAGTCGTCGTAATAGGCAACAATCAGCACAACTTCGAGATCATAAACTCTGCAAGCAAGCGCAAAACGCGCATAATCCTGATGGGCAGACCCGACGAAGAAGCCAAGGACGAAATGTTTGCCGCGCGCCGCGCATTCGTACCCCTTAAAGAGAGCGACGACGCAGGCAAAAAACTCATATCTCTCCTCAGCCCCCTTAACAAGATAAAAGTTACCGTCATAGTCAACACTAAAGACGACCGTCTAAATCTTACCGTATCCGAGGATCTGAGCAATCTCGCCAAAGAACAGAATCTCGACAATCTTCTCTACGACAGCTCTCTCGGACTAAGCGTTTACGTATTCTGTGCGCCTGAAAACGAGTCCGCATTTGCCTGCGTAGAACACGACAGCGGCGGACGCGTTCACAGAATAAACAAATACAATATGATTGCCGCTGACTTTGTTTCGAAGCACCCGTTTACCGCTTATATGGATGAAAATTATATCGATTATAAAAACGCCGCGGTTTATGAGGACGTATCTGTAAATACCGTCATAATCGGCTTCGGCAAAACCAATCAGCAGATTTTCCTGTCAACGGTATCTGACATAACGCTTATGCAGATCGATAAAAACGGCAATTACGTGCCAAAGCCGATCAACTACTTTATTTTCGACAAGGCGGATTCTATAAATCACAAAAACCTTAACCACAGTTATTTCAGATATGTAAGAGAATACGCTCAGTTGCAAAAGCGCAAGGACGAATACCTGCCCTTGCCTCCTCTTCCGGCAAATTACGAGTTCTTTAAGAGAGACATAAACTCGCACCTCTTCTACGACGAAATAAAACAATGCCTCAGCTCAGGCAAAAAGAATATCGGGTATATAATAATCTCTTGCAGCGACGATATGGGCAACGTAGACTTAGCGCTCAAGATCTCTGAAACGTTGCGTGAATGGGCGCTCGGTTTCCCCGTATACGTATTCGTAAAGATAAGGGATTTCAATCTGAGCAAAAAGATATCTTCAAAAGAACTGTATGCCGATTACGATCTCATACCTTTCGGCGAAGAAAAAACTCTGATTTACGATATTGACAGGATCTGCAACCGCTTTTCAGAGAGACTTGCAAAGCGCGCGCACCTGGTTTATTCGGTATCCGACGAACTTGCAAACAATCCCGAAGCAGACCTTGCCGCGCTCAAAAAGAAAGCCAGCGACAGCTGGTACGCTTTCACCAACGTACAACGCGTTTCCAATACTCATGCCTGCCAAGGCGTCAGAGTAAAGCTCAACCTTTGCGGCTACGATATAGGGAATAAATACTCTGAAGATCTGTCTAGGCAGTTTGTCTCAGAATACGAAAAAGGCAATCCCGTAATCAGAAGCGAAGCGTCTTTCGAAGGCAGAAAAGCCGTATTGTACGACAACTCCTCATTGGAAAAAGACAGCCTAAGAAAGCGCCTTGCCGTTCAGGAACATTGCCGCTGGAACGCTTATATGTGCTGTGCAGGATGCCTGCCCGCAACGATCGAAGAAATCAAAAAGAACAAAAACAATGTGCTTCTCAAAAGCCGCAAACACGGCAATATGACAAATCACGAAGGTCTTATTGCGTATCGCAAACTCGCCGCAGTGCGAGACAAGTCCACCGAAGAAGACCGCGACGTTATCAGATACGACTTCCAACTCATGGACGACGTAAAATGGTTGCTGGAAACAGAAGACCTTAAAATCACAAAAAAGGCGGTTCCTCCCAAAGCGTACTGACAATATTGCTGAAAAAGGCACGGCAGGGAGTGCAAACAAATTTACCTGTCCGTGTTTATAAAACAGATAATTTCCGCAATAAACAATATTGACAACCATATATTCTAATCAAAACATGAAAAACAAACTTGTTCTTATAATCGCAATAGTATTTATTATCCTAATTGCCGCAGGTACAGTCGCAGGGATAATTCTTTCTGTAAAAAACAATGAGAACAACGACGCAGAAAAATCGGTTGTCGGAGTCTGGTGGTGGGACAACAGACTTGGGGACGAATATCTTGACTTTGCCGATCAGAACGGGGTAACTGAAATATATTGCTACTACTCTTCTTTCACTCAAAAAACCCCTGATTTGATAGCCAAAGCAAATGCGAAAGATATTGACGTTTTATGGCTTGCAGGCAAATACGAATGGGTGGAAGATTATGCTTCTTTAAAATCTGTTATGGAAGAGTTCGTCTCCTTTCAGCAATCTTCTCCGTCAAAATTCGCAGGCGTACACCTGGACATCGAGCCGCATCAGCATCCGCAATTCGAAGAAAAGCGCGAAGAACTTATAACAAAATACGTTCAGCTCACATTTGATCTTAAGCGCGACTTTCCCTCTCTCAGGATAGAATACGATATCCCTTTCTGGCTTGATGACGAAGTCACCGTAGGCGGAGTTACCAAGCCCGCGCACGAATTCGTGATAGACAACGCTTACCTCGTTACGGTAATGAGTTACCGAGACAGTGCCGAAAAGATTCTTGACTGCGCAAGAGAAGAAATCTCTTATGCGAAATCCGCAGGCAAACCTCTTAACCTCTCTGTCGAAACGGGAGAAAACGAAGATATCGTTACTTTTTACGAAGAAGGCAACGCCTTTATGCTCAATGAAATAGCAAAAGTGCGCGCTGCCCTGCCCGACAACTTCGGAATGGCTATCCACCATATAAAGACCTGGAAAGAGCTGGCTGAAAAGGATTAATCTCCCCAAGCCAACACTTCTATCCTTACGTCCTTTCCGTCCAAAACCGCCATTGTGCCGCCCTTGATACAATCGTCCGCATAATTCTTGCACCAGCCGCTCTGAACGCCGTAAACAAGCCTGACGCCTTCGTATACATATTCGCTGTTGTTGGCGTGGTCATGTCCGCAGAAAACGGCTTTTGTGCTTTTCTTATCCTTTATCGCTTGGAACATTCCTGTATTTTCTTCAGGCACGCAACACTTTTCTTTGTTTTCACCTGACACCATTACGCCGTTTTCGTATGCGTCGGCATACTCGTTCAAAGGTATATGCGTATACATCAGAGTCGGAATTACTTCCTGATCTCCGCCGCTTTGCTTGTAAAGCGCGTCCAGTCCGTCCACAGTCCAGCGGTACCAGTCGATCTGCCCTTTTGTAAGACTTTCGTATTTTGAAGAAAACATTCTTACAGAAGAATGCGTGTCGACCATTATCGCCGCGCCGAGAATATTTTCACCGTTTCTGAACACTACAGTATAATTGCCCACTCCTCCTATATTGCTGTATCCGCTTTCGAACAGGCAATTCTTGTATTCTGCAAACATATCCGCAAACTCGTATTTCGTCACAAAGACTTCCGCGTCGTGATTGCCGAAAACGGATGCCCACGGCACATTGTACGAATCTATAATGTCAAAGACCTCTTTGCACTTCTCTTTTTTAATCATCGCCATATAACACCAATCGCCTGTAACGGCTATCATGTCTGCATCGGCTTTTTCTATCGTATCCTTAAGAAGTTTGAGAGTGTCTTCCTTGCGGTTGTTGCTGTTATCGTAATGTATATCGGTAAGTTGCAGAATCCTGACCTCTTCCCCGACTTCCAGAACGCGATAATCCGCCTCTGAATATTCGGCTTTTTCATCCCATTCTTTGACGTATTTTTGGGGAATTTTATTCCCGCACGCGCAAAGCAGACTGAGCAAAGATATCATAATTGTTGCAACAACTCCGATTAAAAATATTTTCTTTTTCATTTTATAGATTGAGCGCTTTATTCAGGCAATTGCTATATATGGCTGCGTTATAAAATGTGCGCCTATCAATACAACGGCATATAAAACGGTAACCGCGCCGCGCGCAGACCAGACTTCTATGCCAGAAGCGACTTTTAATGTTTCTCCGCAGTACGACTCATCCATGTCACAATCTTTTTCAGGGAACTCTGCGTGCAGTACGTTGACAGCCGTAAGCACTCCGCCGTAAACTGCAGTAGCTACCACAAAAGACCACTGATAAATTATAGAAAGATATGAAAGCACAGTTGCGATCAGCGTTGCGGCAGCAATAAACGCAGTGCCGCTTTTTAATCCTCCCGCACATATGTCCTTCACCCCTGCGCATATCGCCCATGAGAACAGCCAAGTGTCCGCAAGTATAAACACGATGTGTGCAATGCACGCTATCATAGCTATATTCTGCATTATCGTGGACGGCATAAGCAGTTGCAGATTATACGGCGTAAAGAAGAGCGCTACAACCGCGAACATACCTGAAAGCCAGTACAACGTAACCGTGCGGATGCGTTTCTTCTCTGTCAGAAAAGCAGTAAACACTCCTGCCGCCCAGCCTACAGAAGCGAATACCGCAACCAGCACCGACACATCCAGTTTAGCGCCGAAAGCGCCCAGGTTGCCCAGATTAAACGCCGCATATATACTCTGGTTTATATAATATCTGAATTCCGAAGAAAAGGTAAACGTCATACAAACCAGAACAAGAAAAGACAGATATTTGCCGTATCTCATTTTGTTGATCAGCTTACTCATATCACACCTCCTTGCTAAACGCTTCGCGCGCTTTGCCCAACTGAGCCGTAAGAGAAAGCGGATCGTCAAACGGCAAGTCTTCATTCTGCGAGAAAGTCATTATTCCGCCAACTCCGCGCAGAATGCAATAAACCGCCTTGTCCCTTACGGTAGTAATCGTATTGAAATAGATATCGTCAACGACCATAACGTATTCGTCCTTGGGATAATCGGGATCGTTATAATCGACCCATACACCGCTCGCGTCAGAAGGTCTGCCGTAATAGGAAATGCCCAGATTGAGCTGCTCGGGTCTGAACCCCTGTTCAAGCAGATAATCTATAGAGGAAGCGCAACTACCGGCATAAGAGTTGTTGTCTCCGTTGTGGTCGAAGAGGTCATAAGCCATGATCTGCACCTGATCTATAGCTTTTACCGCTTCGTCTGAAAAATTAAGTCCCCACGGAGAAACCGCAACCGAGAGCGTCTTGCCGTGCTTATGAAGTTCTTCAGACAACTTAACCAGGAAATTGCTGTAAAGCGCGTATTCTTCCTTTCCTCTCGGATACTCCCAGTCAAAGTCAGCGCCTGCAACGTCTTTTTCAAGAACGAGGTCTACGACTGTCTTTACCGCTTCATCGGTATGATAACGGAACACGTCTGCCATTGTTCCGCTTGCGGGAGGGAATATCGTGAGGCGGATATTTACGTCTCTGCCAGCAATCATAGTTTTGAGTATGTCAAGACATTCGGGAGCGTCCGCCTCATTGGTTACCTTTCCGTCTTCCGTAAATCTTCCGTATGCGATAAACTGAACGTCAGTAACTACGTCGAATATCGCCTCATCGATAGTGCCTGACTTTCCCGTCTCAGGGTCGTAATCCTTGACAGATCCGACTGTAACATATGAAGTTATTCTTAGTTTTTCTTCTCTTTCGCGTTGTTTAAGACAATACACTTTTACATCAGAAATCCTTGCTCCGTGTTTGAAATCGTCTATTACAAGCTTAATTGCCTTTGCTTTGACCGTGTAAAAAGTAGCCAGTCTGTTTATGCCTATTTCGTTCTGTCTGTAGCACAACTGCCACTCTTCTCCGTCATCGTAATAAACTGAAAAAGCAGTTACGTTGAAGCCGTTTTCGTTGAGAAGCAACGCGTTCACGTCCTTGAAGTCGTCAAAAGTCAGCACCGCTTCTGCGCCCTTCTGATTCACTGTCCATGTAGTCAGAGCGCTGTTATCGAATGCAAATCCGCTGCCGCCGCTTCCGCTCACTTCGGCTTGTTCTGCGAGATTATCTTCTGTGATATTCAGCTTGTTGTCCCGCGTAAGCGTTACGCAGTAAAAAATCAGCAATGCCGCTATTATCACAAGCAACAACACTGCAGGAATGATCCTGATTACAATCTTTTTGCTCATTTCTCCTCCCTATATTTCAGCAACTACATTACGCTGAAAAATCATAAAATATCTCTTTAATAATTCCGCAAGTATCGGGATCTTAATTAAATTGTATTGTCTATTTTCATTAAGGTCAATACACAACTTACTTTAAAAAGTTAATTAAATGAACTAATATGTCAAAGCCCTCATTAAATTCCATTGACTGTGTTTTTATTTAAAAATGCTGCTCTGTTCTGAAAATTAAAGAGTGTTCAAACATTCAGCGAGCGAATTATTTGCAAAAAGTTGACTTATGTATTCAGACTTTAAGCATTATAAAAAAACGCACGGCCTTTAAGCTGTCCGTATTTCGTTATATATTATTAATTTTGCTTAAAAAAATCTGTCAGGATCTGGACTCTATTGCCTTTGCTATCTGCACCGTAAGCGACAGGTCCGGATCAAAGCTGTCTGTGCCGAAATGCCACAGCATAACGCCTCCCACACCGATATCTATAGCATAACAAGTTTTGTCATACACGATTTGCCTGCCATTGTAATAGTTGGAAAGCGCAGGATGTTTTACTCCGTCAAGATCGGTATATTCTTCTACAAAAGTATTTTCAAACGGAGAAAGTTTGTCAGCTACGTCTCCGTAATTTCCCCAATAGCTGTCGCCGTTGATCGGACGTGAATAATAAGGAATGCCTAGACGTACTTTTTCAAGAGGTACCCCCTTACTCTCAAACTCCTTGAGAATGGAATAGCAGGAGCTGTAGAAAGTTGAATGATTGCCGTAATCGTCAAACATATCGTATGCCATTATCTCTATTCTGTCGATACATTGAATATCTTTTTTAGAAAGGAAAACCGGGCTTATATTCCAGGATGAAAGAGCTGCATTGAGTTGTTTACCTTCCGGCAATCTGTTTTTCAGTTCTTTAAGAAAATCTGCGTATATGTCAAAATCTTTCATTGATCTGGGATACTCATAATCAAATGCAATTCCATCCAGTCCGCATTCATCAACCAAAGCGACGATATTATTAATTAATTTTTCCGCATTGTCGCCCATTGCACTGGAACATCTTTCTTCTACCGCCAAACCGTCGTCGAAGTCCTTGTTGCCAAGAATGGTTGCAGTAATTTTAGCTGAAGGATTTACTTCTCTCAGTCTTTTTATAGCCAGTTTAATAGCTTCCTTTCCTTCAACGGTTTGTCCGTTTATTGTAAAATCGGTAAAACGAAGATTGCCGTCCTTATCGAAATATATCGCACTGAACAGATTGAAATCCGTAACGTATTTTGCAATATCAGCCTGTTCTTCGGTAAGCATTGCCGCGGTATCGGTCATTATATATGACATTACCTCAAAATCGCTGTTAGTGTCCTGCACATAATAAGCTTCAGGAGAACTGAGCGACCATTCTTCCCTGCAATCCAAGACCTCTATTCTTACCTTGCTTGCCGTAACGGTAGCAAAAGAACAATAGCGGTATTTATCAATAAAATCGTTGCCGTAGAACGGTTCGCTTTCATTATCCGCGTAAATTCTGAATGAGGTGATTTCACTGCCTTTTTCTTTAAGCGCGAGAGCGTTGAAAGTGATCTCCTTTCCAAAGTCGAAAACAACGCTGTCGCCCTTTCCTCCACTCTTTATATCAAAACTTCCTTTCTCTGCCAGATTTTCGAAATTATCGGCAATAGCATCGGGAGTTTTGTCTTCGCAACCTGCGAAAACAAACACGGATGCAAAAATTATTAAAACTATAATAAATGCTGTAATCTTTCTCATATCCTTCCCTGACTTTATAGATTTATATCACTTTATAATCGCATACCACATATCTGCGCCACAAATCGGGTGCTCTGTCAACAATCCATGTGCATGGCATTTATGATATCTTACCGTAACGATAGGATTATATTATAAACAGCAAAAATATTCAATATATTTGTGCCCTATGCCAATCAGTGACGATAAAAAGCCGCCAATATATGACGACGTGCAATATTTTGCTCTGCAAATGCTTAGATGTTTACAAATACAATGTTTTAATTTTATTGATCCTGAGCGTTTCTCTTATTCAGCTCTTCTGAACGTCTTCTTATCACTTTCGGGAAGGTAGTGAATATCACGATTCCGGTTATCGCGCCTGCGACCAGATCTGCTATACCTTCAGACATATATACTCCTTTGTATCCTATAGCTTCAGACAAAATAAAGCACAGCGGTATCAGAATAATCACCTTTCTCATCACCGCAAGAACAACCGCAGTCTTGCCCTGCCCCAACGCTACGTTTATATTCTGCAGCGTCATCTGTATCGGGAACATTATCGTACCCATAAGGAACAAAGGCATATAAGACTTTATGAGTACTCTTACTTCTTCTTCCGCATTGAAAAGATATGAATATATCTGAGGGAATATCATTGAAACGCAATACACTATTATCGCAAACACAACGCCTATCTCAAACGTATATCTTATCGATTTCTTCAGTCTTTCCGCATTGCCGTTGCCGTAATTGTAGCTGACAAACGGCGCGACGCCGTAGCCTAATCCGTTAAGCGGCAAAGAAATGAGTTGTAGCGCAGAAAGCATGATGGTAAGTGCCGCAGTATATGCGCTGTCCGCCCCGCCTGTGGAGCGTTTAAGGCACACGTTGAAAACTATCTGAATCATACTCTCGGTAAACGTCATTATAAAAGGCGAAAGACCGAGGAAAAGCATTCCGCCCATTATCTTTTTGTCAAAAAGCATCTGCTTTAAATTGAATTTGAATATAGATCCTTTATTGAAAAAGAAAACGATCACCCATACGAAGGAGCAGAACTGAGATATCACTGTCGCAAGACTTGCGCCTTTTATCCCCATATTCAGAACGAATATAAACACGTAATCCAACGCTATATTGAGCAATGCCCCCAGCAAAGTGGTAAACATTGCTATCATCGAATGACCCTGAGCGCTTATAAACGGGTTGAGACCCATCACAAGAATTATGAATACCGTGCCGAAAGAATATATCTTAAGATAATCCACCGCATAACTTACCGCGTCTTCAGGACAGCCGAACAGTCTTACTATAGGCTCAGCCAGAAAATACAATAATACGGTCAGCAACGCGCCAGTCAATACAAGAGACAGAAAAGCATTGTTGAAATATCTGTTTGCGGTTTTCTCATCCCCTTCGCCCAATTTAAAAGACGCCTTCGGAGAGCCGCCCAATCCTATCAGATTGGCAAAAGCCTGAACTATTATCGTAATAGGCAGAACAACGCCCAGCGCCGCCAACGCCTGCGTCTTTATCCCCGGAATGTTGGACACGTAAATCCTGTCCACCACGTTATATGCAAAGCTTATCAACTGAGCTATAACCGCAGGAATGATCAGTTTTATGACAACTGAAAGAATTTTCCCGTTTTTGAATTGCAATGTGATATCTTTCATCAACTTTTCTGCCCGCCTTGAAACCGCAGCAATTATAACACACCGCAAGTCTTAAGTCAATTGTACGACCGCGGAGGCGGAGGGATATTCGCTCAGATGCTTATTATGTAGGTTGAGTTTTGTTGCAAACCGCGAAAGCAACTGCCTGCGGCAGATTGCCGCACCCTGTCAACGCTTCGCTTATGACGGGGTTCTTCTATCCCTCGCCTTTTCACGAAAAAAGCCCCACAAGAACTTAAGTGTTCTTATGGGACTCTTTTGGCGGAGGCGGAGGGATTCGAACCCCCGTGGGCTTGCACCCAAACGGTTTTCAAGACCGCCTCGTTATGACCGCTTCGATACGCCTCCACGCCTGGTTATTATTAAATAATTATATCACCGCGGGCTTGCACTAGCAACGATGATTGCAACTAATATGTTACAATAATGTTGAATTGCTGTCAATTATTTATCCGCTATAAGCTGCAAGTATTTTTCAAAATAACGTTTTCCGAGCTCTTTAAGCGACTTTCTTGAAAAATGAATTATGTCTTCAGCACAATTTCCTTCTAAATTTTCGCTTGAAACGTAAGCGCAGGATATCGTTGACTTTACAACCTCTTGTGTTGCCTCGGATATTTTATAAGAATGCGGACACAGCTTTTTCCATTCCTGTACGTAATCTCCTGCGATAAACGGCAAATCTTTACAGTTCACTCTCTTCCTGAAATCGTTTATCAAAAGAGACAGCTTTTCTTTATACTCTATTGCATCCATACCGTTTTCCGCATCGGTTTCTCCCTGATGCCACAATACGCAGGCAAGCTTCGAATCAGGAAATTTTTGCATAATTTCACAAGTCATTCTGACTGCGTTCAGGTAAAGATCGTCGTTTACTCCCCACCTTGAGTTTGAAAACCCGGTACCTCCTACCGCTGCAGGAAGAATAAGAATTTTTCTGTTTTCTTCAAGACATTTGTTTTTATAAAGCTGAGCAAAATAAAGCGCGAATACTCCCCTGTAGTCAAACAGAGACGACCTTCTCTCTTCTGCAAGAACAATTTTTCCATTTTTATAAGCAAAAATAGCGTTGTCAGGCAAGAAGCTGAGTTCTTTATTTCCCTTGCCGTAGCCCGCGCAATTGGATTGTCCCATGCAGACAATAACGTCAAAAGCAGTATCTTTGAATTTTTCAGCATTACTGATAAGAGAAAATCTTTTAAACATATCGCACCTTAATAAGACTTTATCAAAATTAGAATACAAAGTCAATAAAGGGTGTATAACAGGTAAAAAAGGGCAAAAAAATAACAATGCTTATGCATTGTCCCTCTGAATGTTCGCGGTGGTCAATCAAAAGAATTTGACGTAGAGACCGTATTTGCGAACGTACTGTCTGAAAGCGAGCCAAAACGATTTCACAGTACTCACCTCCTGTTATTAAGTTGTCCTTCCTCAGATAAACTTTCGCTTCTCTTTCGGATTCGCCCACAGTATATATCTGATAAATAAAATTGTCAACAGTTTGAAACAAGTTTTTTTGAAATTTTTAAAATTATTTCAGATATTATTTTCCACGCTTTTTCACAGCAAAAAACAAGACAAATAAATGCTTATCTATCTCTTTAAATTAAAAAAACGACGCTTAACGCGCCGCTGTTTTTTAATTTATCTCACTTCTTCGCAGGAACAATTTCAAGCCAGTATCCGTCAGGGTCTGAAATGAAATAAATGCCCATTGCGAGATTTTCATAACATATGCACCCCATCTCTTTATGCTTTGCATAAGCGGCATCATAGTCTTCTGTCTCAAAAGCCAGATGGAATTCATTGTCGCCGAGGTTGTACTCTCTGTCAAAATCTCTGAGCCAGGTCAATTCAAGCTGAAAGCCGCCGTCTCCGTTCTCAAGATAGACGATGATAAAAGAGCCGTCTTCAGCGTTTATTCTTCTTACTTCTTTAAGACCGAGCGCCTCACCGTAAAACTCTATCGAGCGTTGAAGATCTTTTACATTATAATTTTCGTGAACAGGTCTGAATTTCATTTTCTTATCCTCCCTGTCAGATTATACTACGTTTTAAAATCCTACTCAAGCACATAAACGATTTTCAAGCAATTAATTGCCGAAAACGGGCTTTTATAGTATACTTTATATGCATTTCAACCGTCAGTTGAGCAAATTTCAACTGATGGTTTGGCGATTTCAACCTTTGGTCTGTGGTCTCAACCGACGTCTGATGATAAGATGAAACCATAAAGAAGCCGCAAGGCAAAGGAGAAAAAGCATGAAGAAGAAAATATCTGATAAAAAGATCGAAAAGACGGCTTATCGCATCTTTATTCAGGACGCGGCAATACTGCGCGCAGAATGGCAGAACAAGAAAACCACTTACGGGCAACAGCCCTTTACGGTACGCTGAGCGGCGCTACCCCACTATATGACAATAAGGAGCAATTATATATGGAAAAAGACAATAAAACTTTGGGACAAAGAATAGCGTATTACCGCAAAGCGCGCAACATCACTCAAGAAGAACTCGGCGAAAAGTGCGGAGTCTCTTCTCAGGCAGTCAGTAAATGGGAAAACGACCTTTCCGCCCCCGACATCACGCTCATCGGCACTCTTGCAGAGATATTCTGCATATCTACAGACGAACTACTCGGTCTTAAAAAAGAAGTCGCAACCGCGGTCAAGCCTGAAACTCTGAATGTTGACAGACTGATTTTGAAAATGGATATTAAAAGCGCAAACGGAGATATCGTAAAAATAAACATTCCTTACAAACTCGGCAAACTGTTTATTCAGTCAGGTATGATGGGCGACGAAAAGACAAACAAAGCGCTTAAAGGCATTGACTTTGACCAGATTGCGAAAATGGTTGAAATGGGTATACTCGGTCCTATTATGGATATTCAAAGCGCACAAGGCGACACTGTAAAAGTAACTATAGAGCAACTTTAATTATGAAAATAAAAATCAGTTCAGGCACTTTCAAAATGACTTTACACATACCGATGCGCGTTGCAGTATCATTTATTAAACGTAAAGCCGACAAATCTGAAAACGATGCCGACATTCGCGTTTCCGAAGTCGTAAAAGAACTAAAAAAAGCGCGCAAAAACTTCGGCAAAATGAAAATCGTCGACATTAATTCTTCAAACGGAGACAAAGTGGAAATCACTCTGTAGAAGAAAATCCTCAAAAATACGGAAGGAAACTCCTTCCGTATTTTTTAGTGCCCGTGTTTATAAAAAACTTATTATCCGTTTACGGCAAAACGCCTCGACTTCTTTGCCGAGGCGTTTATTCGAAACAACTTACATCAGAAGTTCGCCTTCGTCGCTGTCAATGACCTGAAGCACTCTGACGTCTTTGCCCGTTGCGGCGTCAACGTATACAAAGAATCCGTAGCCGTCTACCGTGCCGTATACTTCGTAAGTCAGCTTTTCGCCTCCTGCATCGAGAGGAATAACAGTAAGGCGTATGCTCTCGACTTTCATTTCTCCGTAACTTGCGGCAAGCGCCTCTTCTTCAGTGATATTGACGGTATAGTCAGTATTGCGCTGTGTGTGATTGTAGATATACTCTCTCGCTTCATAACCGGTTATCCTGCCCGTCTCGAGAGAAACTTTTATCTTGACCATATCGGGATAAAATATTATGCCGTCTTCTTCGTAACACAGATTGACGTAAAGCTCGCTGTCAGTTACGCACGCCCATACCGCAGACATACCTTTTAGTCCTATCTTTTCGCAATACTGCTCGGCAAGCTCTACTCCCTGCTCCTTGGTATACTCAGGATTGGAAACGCTGTCGTTCACGTCAGCCATAACAAGAGTTCCGCCTATTTTGCTAAGCATAAGATTGCCGTTTACGTTGCCCGCAGTGAATGAATACATATAGCTCTCTATAAATCCGCCCAGCTCGCCGTCATAATTCACGCTTGCGTTTTCATAATCGGTAAGATATCCTTTTGCGAGTTCTATACCTTGCTCCTTGGTGATCTCCTCGCCGTCAAGCGCTACCGGTGACGGGTCTTCGAGACCGTCACTGAAAGGTCCGTCGTATATCAGCGCGGGGTATTCTATCGCCCCGTCAGCTATTTCAGACACCATTGACGAAAAAGCGTCGTCTTCGCTGCCGAGATCAGCAAAAGAATACTCTCCTGCAGTTATCTTGTCTGAAAGCGCGTTAAGCCTTGTGCCGAGAGACCTTGTAGCCTCGTACAGTTTGTCGAGAGTCGAATAATCGGTATCAGAAAGCTCATCTCCGTTATCCAGTTTTTTCAGAAGATAAAGGCTGTAATCTCCCACCTGATTGCAGAATTTTACTGTGCTGTACATATCTCCGCCCGCTACGCTGAGCGAAGTGAGACACTGCTCTGCGACTTCTGCGTTTATAGCCGTCTTGACCAAAAGTTCAGACTGAAGCGACGGAGTGCGGACAACTCTCATCTTGCTGAGGTTGTTTTCTATATGAAGCAGACTATCCGTAAGAGTGTAATAACTTGACGTGTATCCGTTTTCAGACCGCACACCTAGAGCGTTTTTATCTTTTACGGCAATGCCGAGAAAAACGCTCAGAGTTATCACCTCCGCGATAAGCAACGTTACGAAAGCAAAGAAAAAATAATGCGCTATTCTGAGTTTTTTATGATTAAGGTTTGCTGTTTGTTCTTCAGTCATATTCACCTCTTATATCGCAAAATTGTGTTTGCCTATCGTTATCATTACCTTGCGCGACCATATCCAGGAACTGGTAGCCGTCGCCGGATTGTAATAATATATACAGCCGTTGGTAGGATCCCATCCGTTCATCGCGTCGCGCGCCGCATTGTATGCAGTCTCGTTCGGCTCCAAGTTCATCTGCCCGTCAATTACCGCCGTGAAAGCGTAAGGCTGATAAATAACGCCCGCTATCGTGTTGGGAAAATTGCTGTTTTTAACTCTGTTGAGCACTACAGCGCCCACTGCCACCTGTCCCATATACGGCTCTCCTCTCGCCTCTGCATGAATACATTTAGCAAGAAGATATACGTCCTGAGACGAATAACTGCTGTTTGAGCTTGAGGAAGAAGACAAAGTCATACCCAGCGCCGCCGCTGTCTTTGCTCCGACTATGCCGTCTGCAACAAGCCCGTTTTTCTGCTGAAAGCGTTTGACTGCCGCCTGCGTCTTTGAGCCGAAGATTCCGTCCACCGTGCCTGCGTCATAGCCCCAGTTGTTCAGTTTTGTCTGCAAGGATTTGACCTGCGATCCGCTTGACCCCACTTTGAGTACCGCGCTTTCCTCTACCTCGGATGCGTCTCCGCCGCCGAAAGCGATTATCGGCACGACAACCACAGCGAGGATCAGCACTATGCAGATCACCCTTAATGCCGTTGTTTTTTTCATAGTTCTCCTGTCAGCCGAACAGCTTTTCAAACCATTCGGCGATAAGCGATTTGTATGTAACCTTTTCTCCCTCTCCGTCCGCTACAAAGCACAACGGAGGAAACACTACGCACCACCAGTTGTCTCCCTCTCCGCTGCCGAGGTCTACTATAAGCGCGTCGTAAACGCCGCCCGAAAGCGTAAGTTCGCCGTAAGTTCTCGTGGGAAAATCTTCCTGACAAAGTCTTGACTTCGCGCCGTAATAAAAGCCGTGCGACACAAGCACCCTTTCACTCACCTCGTCAATGAGTTCAAGATTTTCAGAGATTATTTTCATAGCCTCTTTCTTAGAAGAAACGTTTTCAAGCGCGGGAGTTAGAGCTTTTACCACAGCTTCTTTGACCTCGTATTTTACGCTCTGGTCTATATCGCTGTTGCTGTTTGCTCTTATATGTATTCTCAGATAATCCGCATTGACGTCTGAAGATTCCGCTTCGTCATAAGTTGCCACGTTGATAACGATAAGAAGCGCCGCAAGCGCGGTGATGAGTATAAACACTTTTTTCATACTTTGTCCTCCGCGAAGGATTATTGCCCGATAAATGTTTTTTATTCTCTTTTGTCTGCGACGTGCAGAAAAACAGCCTTCAGGGTAAGTTATATTATAAAGAAAACGTGAGTTGCGGGCGCAACCGCACAATGTAAACCACAGCTTACAATCGTAAAGCAAGGCTTGCTTTTTCAATTGTAAATCAGCGTGTATTGTTATTCTGCCCGTTCAAAGTTATAATCAAACCAAAGAAGCCGCGGCAATACAAAGAGGAAAAAATTATGCTTCAACTCATAAACGTAACAAAAATATATAAGACCAAAGCCGGAGAAACGCGCGCCCTGGACGGCGTATCTCTCACTCTGCCCGAAAGCGGAATGGTTTTCGTGCTGGGGAAATCGGGAAGCGGAAAATCCACCCTTCTCAACGTGTGCGGAGGACTTGACTACCCCGACGAAGGCGAAGTCATAATAAAAGGGAAAAGCACAAAAGACTTTACCGTTACCGATTATGACAGCTACCGCAACACATGCGTGGGCTTTGTGTTTCAAGAATACAATATCCTGAACGCATTCTCAGTAGAAGACAATATCGCGCTTGCGCTCGAACTTCAAGGCAGACACAAAGACCGCAGGATAATAACGAATATCCTTGAACAGGTAGATCTTCAGGATTGCGCATCAAGAAAGCCCTCAACCTTATCAGGCGGACAGAAACAGAGAGTAGCCATAGCGCGCGCTCTTGTCAAAAATCCTGAAATAATAATGGCTGACGAGCCCAGCGGCGCTCTGGACTCCGCAACGGGTAAGCAAGTTTTCGACACACTGAAAAAACTTTCCGCAGACAAACTCATACTTGTCGTATCTCACGACAGAGAATTTGCAGAAAAGTACGCAGACAGGATAATAGAGCTGAAGGACGGAAAGATAATTTCTGACGTAGTGAAAACCTGCATCGAAACGCAGCCTCAGACCGACAAGCTGACATTCATAGACAACGATACAGTCCTCGTAAGAAAAGGCGCAGAACTTGAAAAAGACGACCTGAAAAAACTGAGCGATTTCTTCTCTGCCGCGAACTGCGACGTCATTGTCAGTAAAAATCCTGATGAGATAACAAAATTTAAAAACACCGCAAACGTGTCTCAAGAAAGAGCAAAAACTGTATTCAAAGAAAATACTTCTGCAACAAAAACAAGACAATATACCCCTGACGAATGCAGTTTTATCAAATCGCGTATGCCTTTACGCCGCGCGATAAAAATCGGTGCAAGCGGAATGAAGATAAAACCCGTGCGTTTTGTCTTCACCATACTTCTTGCCGTCATTGCTTTTTCAATGTTCGGAATGTTCTCCACTGTAATGTTTTACGATGCGCAGGATGTTGCAATAAACAGCCTGAGGGACTCGGGAGAACAATATATCAATGCTTCGGGACAGATGGTCATCGACATATCCACTTACGAAAACGGCAAACTCAAAGAACAGTTCAACGTTACAGAGAAAGCTACTTATACCGATGAAGATATATCTGCGCTCAGAAATAAATACGGCGACGGCGTGATCCCCGTATATAACGTAAACAGGATGAGCTTTGACAACTATTCGATAAACGACTATTCGTATTTTTATATATCTTCATTCGTCCCTTACGACGAAGTGCAAGTCGCTTACGCTTTCGGCAGAGCGCCACAGGCTGATGACGAAATAGCGATCTCTGAATACGCTTATAACCTGCTGACCTCTTACAAATACAACTACGTTTCAAAGCCTGAAGATATTTCATTGAAAACAGAAAGCGGAGAGGCGCTCAAAGTGTGCGGAATTTACAAGACAGGCTATTCAGCCGACGGCTTGCATATTGCCGACAATCTGCCAGCTTCTTATTCGTCCTTGGGCGACAACTTCTATATGAGCGCCCTCGTTACCGACGGGTTTTATCAGAAGCACCGCCGCACGAACGAATATAACAGTTATTCTCTGTATTCATATTGTTACGGCAGTTTTTCGGCAAGCACTGACGAAAACGGCTACTCCGCCCCTTCCTCGACCTTTGTCGACTCTCTCGGCAAATCAAACGTCGTCAGCTCATTCTGCGCCGTAAACACTCAAGGCGTATCGTCTTCTGACACTTCAGACGGAATTGCAGTCAATTACAATTCATGGCATGAGCTGTACGCGCCCGATCTCAACTCGGCAGCCGAGAAAAAAGGTGTGGCGGACATCTTTAACTCAGTCAAGGACGAGAAAGGCCTCACTCTCGCAGATAAATACAACGCTCTCAACCGGAAGTCTTTTGAAAACGAGATAACGTCTTTTGCACAAAGCGCGGAATCTATGCTCTGCGACCTTCTTGCTTTTGTGAACGAATACGATCTTGTAGAAGACTACGGCATAACCTTTTACGACAACTCTAAAAATAAAATTGCGACTTCGACTGTAAAAGTCGTAGTATACCCTTCCAATCATACAGACGAAGCGGCGGTTTTCGCAAACGACGAGATATATACGGTGCTTAAGGAAACAACAATTGAATCGTCGGCGTTTTTCCAGGAATACGTTACAGAATTCGATTTTGTAGTAGGCGACTATTCAGGCGTGCTTGTCCCCGTCGCGGACAACTTTTCTCTGCTCTCGGAACTGGTCAGAGGAGAACTGATAAAATCTGACGATTATACCACTTACCGCATAGAAAACGCAAATTACCGCTCTGTTACGTCCGTAAGCAATACGGTCGCTTCTCTGTCTCAGGTATTCTTATGGGTAGGAGTCGGCACGGCGATATTTGCCGCGCTTCTTCTCTTCAACTTTATCAGCGTATCTATTGCAGACAAAAAACGTGAAATTGGCATTTTGCGGGCGCTGGGAGCAAAGAGCAGCGACGTTTTCAGTATCTTCCTTTCTGAAGCTATGATAATAGTGCTGATCTGCGCAAGCATATCAGTGATAATAACGGCTATCGTCTGCGCTGTGCTGAACAATCAACTTTCTGCGGTTCTGTCAACGACTTTCTCTTTGTTCTCGTTCGGCATACTTTCTGTAGCGATGATATTCGGCACTGCGATAATAACCGCAATTATCTCAACGGTGATCCCCGTCTGGATTTTCTCCAGGAAAAAGCCCGTAGACACAATACGCGATTTGTAAGCGGAAAATCTCCGCGATCCTTATTTCTCCATTAAAAAATCCCTGCCCGTGTTTACAGACAGGGATTTTTTAATGCTTTTCATTTTTAATTTAAGATTTCTATACCTTCGGGCACTGTATTTACAAGCTCGGCAAAAAGGCAGTCCGAAAACTTTTCTTTGAACAGTTTTTCGTCAGTGCCTTCTCCTACGACTGAAAACACTGCGCTTCCGCTGCCCGTCATAACGGCGTTGCCGTAAAGGTCTTTAAGTCTGTTTTTTATTTCCGCTATCGACGGACAAAGCTCTTTTGCCGACTTTTCAAGCACGTTATAATACGGCTCTCCTCTCAGAACTGCTTCAACGCCAAGCCCCCTTACTGGCGCGCTGTCGTATCCCTTATAAACCTCAGCAGTTGAAGCCCCTGCCTCTTTCTGAACGATAGCCATTCTGAAACTGATTTCGCCGAGAAGCATTACCTTCTCGCCCTCTCCGCGCAGCCTGCAATAACCGCCCTTCATCATATAAACGACGTCGCTTCCAACTTTCACGCAAAGCTTTTCAGCCGTCTTTTCATCTATCAGCCCCATTCTTACAGCCGCAAAGAATACCGCACTTGCATCCGCCGAAGAGCCTCCGAGACCTGCACCTGACGGAATACCCTTTTTTATATCCACGTCAAGAGAGACGCCGCATTGCTCTTTTACGCACAAAGCGGCACGGTAAGCGGTGTTTTCTCTGCCCGCTTCCGCGCCGTCCATTGTTACTTTTATATTGTCTGACAATTTCACGTGCACAACGTCAAAGGGGGAAACCGAACAGCATATCATATCCAGCTCATGATATCCCCTTGAGTTGACGCCCGTTATTTCAAGAGTAAGGTTTATTTTTGCGTGTACCTTTAAAATAATTTCGTCCATATAATAATTATATCACACAGCAACCTCTCTGTAAACCACCACGTTTTGCCCCGCTTCGAGCACATCGCCGATATCGGGGTTCTGAGCGGCAATCGCCTCTGGTGCCATACTAAGTTTTTTGGCGATATCCCACAAGGTTTCGCCCTGCTTTGCGTAATATACGCTGACAGCATCCTCGCACGGGCAGATCTCAGCTCCTTCTTCAACTCCGTCTATAGCGTTGATATGTCCGACGTCGTAATTGACCGCGCTTACGCATACCGTTGCGGAAACTTCTATCTCGCTGTCTCTCTTCACTTTCGCCGTAATGTCGCAAGCGGTTACGCTTATGCGCGCTTTGCATACTTCGCCGCATACTCCGACTTCTACAGAATACGGCAGATCTATATCCGCGCTTCTGAATTCCTCGTTGTCGTCACGGTATATCACGCAAACCGCAAGCACGCCTTCCACGGTGGCGACTCCGTCTTTAATATCTACAGTTGCAATCGAATTATCTTTCTCGATTGCGGATACGATCCTGCTTACTCCGACCCCGTCCGCTCCCGCGTCCACGCTTCCGCTTATTCTCTCTCGCGTGCGCACTGCCTTGCAATAATCATCGTAAGACAAACACAGACGCGATAATTTCAGTTCGCGAGAAGGACAATAGACGTCTATGGCAAGACTTGCTGAATAGTTCTCGGTAACAACTGCGGTAAGCGTTACGTCGACTTTCACGTCAAACACGTTTTCAGTAGCTGAGCCGCCTATGATCAGCTTTGAATCCTTGACTTCTGCCCTTACGTCGTAACAAGCGCCTTCTTTGCCTTCAATTCTCTGAACGAACGGAAGCGTAAGGTTTTTCTGCACGCATTTACCGTCGCTTCTGTAAACTATCGTAACACAGACTTCGCCCTCGGCGAGTGCGCCCGCTCCGTCTTCTGTTACCTTGCAGACTGCCGCGCGTGAGTCGAAAACAAGCACCTTCTCGACGATTGCGCCTGTCGCATACTGCTCGTCTACAGATACGTCGGTCTCTGTGACGCCGATAAAGCGTGAAAAACAACTTTCGGCACGCTTTACGAATGCCCCTTCCGCGTCTTCGAGAAGCTCGTATTCGTTATGTACAACTACCGACGGACACAGCTCAACCACCGTCTGAAGTTTTATAGTATCGCCTTCTACCGCAGCCTGTACGTCTACGACTTTTGCCGTAGCAATAACTGTTGCGCCGTCAACGGCTGAAGGGCACGCAACTGTCTTTGAAAAATCAGAAAGATAGTCTATGCTGTCCAGTTCCCCTTCGGGAGTCAGGTATACCGCCTTGACGTTGAGTCTGCCGCTTATCGCAGCCTGGCCGCCCGATGCAGTCGCGCGCAACGCTCCTACGTCCGCCCTTGCGGAAAGGACCTTGTCCGCGCCGCCCTTCATTGCGGCGTCTATAGAACACGCAAGCACCGTTTGCTCGCACTTTTCACAGACAATTCTGTCGTTTTCGTACTTATTGAATTTGGTTTGAACAGTCATATTGCCCCCGTAAATTAGTTTTGTCAATAATAAGTATATTTGCCCTTTCACGGATTATTACAAAGAAATAAAAAATGCCGCATATAGCGGCACTGTGATTGCTAAATAAATATTATTGTTCTTCAGGAGGAAAAAACTTCACGCTCTTTGTCAATACGTCGCTGTAAGAAAAAGAGCTGACTTTTCCTTCTCTTTCTTTGAGCGTAAATATGCTGTCGTGAACTTCGTCTATTTTTCCGTACAGCTTCTCGATCTTGTTTCTGCCCCTGTTGACGACAACGATAATATCTCGTCCGGCAAGCAGTCCAACGCGCTTTTTTGCAAGATTTAAACCGTGAACAATTTCTCTCATAATCTGCCTCGTATCTATTGTTTCCCGACAGATAAAATTTATACTGCAAAGAAAACGCGCCTCTCGGCGCGTTTATATACATTAATATAAATATCAATTTCTCTTTTTATCGAAATTAAGATTCAAGACAATTAAAGACTTTCAATCAAAGTTTTTTAGTGCGTTTACCTCTCGGCTTCGGATTCTGCACCTGACCTTTCTTGTTGAGCACCACTCCCTTTCTTACTCCTGAACGTTTCTTTCCTTCAGATTTATCGTGAGCTTCTGCTCTCTTATTGTTGTTGCCGCCTTTACTGTCTTTTTTAAATCCTTTGCCAGCTTTTCCTCTGACCTGTTTATCTGTGCCGCCTTTGCTCTTTTCTTCCTTGCGTGCAAAAGTTTTGCTTTGCTTTTTCTCTTTGTTTTCTGCTTCTTCTGACGCAATTTCCACGTTTATTTTGCGCGTGCCTACTGTAAGACCTTTTAAAGCCGGGACTTTTTCAGCTTCGTCTTCGGTAACCTGAACGAAAGAATACGTATCCCTTATCTTTACGTCAATTATCTTATATTCGTTTACTCCCGCTTTTGAACATACAAGCCTTACGAGTGTGGGCTTGTCAAGCATATCTTTTTTGCCTATATTGATAAAATAGCGCACAGAGTGCTCTCTATCTCTTTGCCTTGCCTCTGCATCACGCTTGTTTGAGCCGTCTTTAGGCAATGTGTAGCTTGCGGAATAATCGAAGTCAAGTTCTATCGGAGTGATTTCAACCCCCGTTCTCCTGATATATGCCTGAATATAAGAAAGCTGATATGCTTCCGCAAACGTGTACGCCGCGCCTTTTCTGAATGCGCGTGCCGTTCTTCCTATTCTGTGCACATAATAATCTTCGTCAGCGGGAGGATCGAAATTTATTACCGCGTCTACGTCGTCGACGTCAATTCCTCTTGCCGAAACGTCTGTGCTTACCAGCATAGAGTATTTCCCTTCACGGTAACCTTTCATCGCAGCATTACGCTCTCTCTGTTCGAGATCGCCGTGCAGCAGGCAACATTCTATACCCCTGCTCTTCATTGCCTGCGCAAGTTTCTCTGCTCTGAATTTTGTATTGCAGAAAACTATCGTGCGCGCGAGATTATACTTCTTTATTAAAGTAGTCAGACATTCTACCCTCTGACTGTCTTTGAGCAGAATGTAATACTGTTCAACGTCAGGCACTTCTTTTCCGCCGCACTCTGCCTGAACTGTAACTGGATCTTTCATAAGCTCGTCGCAAAGTGTCTCGATCGCTTTGGGTATCGTAGCAGAAAAAACAAGATTTTGCCTGTCCGTGTTTGTTTTTGACACTATTTTCCTGATGTCTCCGATAAAGCCCATATCAAGCATAACGTCGCATTCGTCAAGAACAAGAGTTTTCAGATCCTTGAGCTTTACCGTCTTGCGCTCTATATGATCAAGCACTCTGCCAACGGTGCCGACAACGATCTGAGGCTTTTTTCTCAGCAAAAACAACTGTCTCTGAATGTCCTGTCCGCCGTAAAGCACAGCCGTGCGTATGCCCTCGGTGTACTTTGTAGCGCTCTTTATCACATCGCCTATCTGAAGCGCAAGCTCTCTTGTCGGGCAAAGTATAAGCGCGCCCACCGTCTTAGAACTTACATCCGCGGCTTTTAACAGCGGAAGAACGTATGCAAGTGTTTTGCCCGTGCCTGTAGGCGCTTTTGCTATTACGTCAGCACCTTCGCATGCAAGCGGGATCACCTTCTGCTGTATCTCGGTGGGAGTAATAACGCCCTCTTCTTCAAGTGCGCGTACTACCGTCTGTGAAAGTCCGAAATTCTTAAAATCTTTGTATACAACCGTTTCCATACGTTTATCATACAACAAAACTTGATTTTTTCAAAATAAAATAATATAATCGGATTATGAAAACTGTACTTGTAAGCGGCGGGTCCAGAGGAATAGGGCGCGCCATAGTCAAACTGGCGGCAAAGACAGGTTACGCCGTGGCGTTCACTTACAGAAAAAGCGACGGCGATGCGGCTGAACTTGTGGCAGAACTTGCAAAAGACGGCTGCATGGTCAGCGCTTATAAAGCGGATTCTTCCGATTCAGACGCTCTTAAAAGAGTTGTCGAAGACGTAACCGCGCGCTTCGGAGGAATTTACGCTCTTATCAATAATGCCGCAGAATCTGTTATCGCTCCCCTTATAGATATGCCTGATGACGAAATATCACGTCTTCTTTCAGTAAACCTGGAAGGCGCGATAAAGCTTACTAAGCTTGTCTATCCCGTTATGATTTCTGCCCGCGAAGGCAAAATCGTAAATATATCTTCCGTATGGGGTATTTCAGGCGCTTCGTGCGAAAGCGTGTACAGCGCTTCCAAAGGCGGACTTATCTCCTTCTCTAAAGCTATGGCAAAAGAACTTGCCCCGTCAGGCATTACCGTGAACTGCGTCTGCCCGGGAGTCATAGATACTGAAATGAACGCACACCTTTCCGAAAACGATATAAGCACGCTTAAAGAAGAAATTCCTTTCGGCCGCTTGGGAAAAGCCGAAGAAATTGCTGAAGCCGTAATGTTTTTTGTAAACGGCGCAGAGTACGTAACCGGTCAGACGATTTGCGTAGACGGCGGCTTTATCGTCTAAAAAGCTCTTAAATTAAGGTTATCAAAAACAAAGAAAAATGTCTTTTTATGGCATTTTTTTCTTTTTTATTGGCAGTTTTTGCAATTTTTTGGCTAAAAGCTATTGACAAATTTTATTTGATATAGTAAATTATAAGTACTTTCCGATAGGAAAGGCGTTGAGAGAGAGCGGTCGTTTCCCATTGCGTTTGCGATCGTTTTCTTTTTTTATTCTCATTTTTTATTCAATGTCAAAAAATGTCGGTTAAAATCATATAATAAATTATGCACTAAACAATAAAATACAACAAAAAAACGGGCTTCCTGAATACAGAAGCCCGTTGACTTTATTGAGTTTTTTTATTCTTTCTTCTCGCTTGCTTCAGTTGAAGCAGATTCTGTTACAACTGCTACGTTGAGACTTGCAAGATATCTGTTTCTGCTTCTGACAAAACCTATCAGAGCCGCAAGAACAACCGCAAGCACAATAATTAACATCATTACGGTATTTGAAATAGCCGACGATGAAGAGACGTAAGCCGGCGTTATCATATTTGCCGAAGAAGCCGAAGACAAACCGCTCTTATTATAATCTCCTACCATATCGTTGTATATTTCTATCATCTGAACAGTTGAAGAAACCAGCAGAGAGACTTTATTGTCCGCTTCAGCTATCATCTTTGCCTTATCATCTTCAGAAGCCTGAGGAAACTCTGTTGCAGAATCGAAAGTGGTTTGTTTATTAAGCCAATAATTATATGTCGAGCTTGCTTCAGATGCCAGCTTTACAGCTTCAACATATTTATTAAGGAAGTTGAAATAAGAAGTCTGATCTTCAACTACTATTGTCTGACCGTCGATAGTACCGGTAAAAGAACCGTTTGCGGTTACCTGATCTACCACTTCCTTCCACTTGCTGGCAGTTTCTTCATACTTAACCTGCTCGCTCTGAGCAAGATTTAATCTCATCTTGATATATTCGCTTGCAGAAAGCCCTGTTGTCGACTTTGTAATACCTTTTATCGTAATATATCCGTCAAAGGATTCAAGCTGACTCTGAATAGACTCAAGCACTGAAATAAAGTCTGCAAAAGACATATTTGTCGAACTGGAAACAAAAGTCGTAGAACGTGACGCGAGAGACTCGGCAGTTGCCATCATCGCATTGATTTTCGTGTCTATTTCATAAGCGATTTCAACATAATCGCTTGAAGTGTAGTCCGCAAAAGCCTGCTCGTTCTCAGTATTGACGGGAGTGTTTGTATTTTTGAGATTGTAAGAAGTAATAAAGTTTGCAATTATCTGATTGAGAATCTGGGTGCACTTTTGCTCTGTCAATCCGTCAATTTCAGACATTGTGACATTATAACTGCTCGGAACAAAAGGAGTGTCGCTGTCTGTCTGATTGCTGTAAACAATAGGGGTAATCGAAAGTGCGGCTCTGATATCGTCAACGTAACCGGGGATTTCTTCCTCTTTCATACCGAGATCGTTGAGCGATTTGGTTATATTTTCAGACGAATTGAGAATTGCGAGGTCATTCGAGTCAACTGAATTGACAAAACCTATCTTAGCGCGATAAACGTTCGTCGTAGCAAATGTTTTTACTATTGCCGCAACAGAACCGAACACTATCGCCGCGACCAAAACATAGATGAGAATAGTAAGCCAACCTTTTTTGAAGACTTCTGTCATCTGTTTCAGCGTAAATTCTTTCTTATCTTCCTGCATACCAACCTCCGAATTAACATATGGTGCAATTAAAATATAAAATACAAGGTATTAACTACATTGTAAAACAATTTTCGTTATTTGTCGACAATATTTTATGTAATTTTACATAATTATATTTAAAGTAAATTTAAAATTTCTTTATTTTGTAGGAAATTATGAAAATAAAAAAGTCGGGTCAATCCCGACGTGAGAAAGCGCACCCGCAATAATTCTGTCTGTATAGTCCCGCTTCTTTGGCAAGTCTTACAGACTTCAGATAACCGTCTTTTTTCTTGAAGTCTGACGGAAAGAACTTGACGCCGTACTTTTCAGCCTTTGCTTCTCCTATCCTGTTGATAAGTTCGGCATTCTTATGCGGGCTTACGGTAAGCGTTGTGCAAAACCAGTCAAAGCCCCTTTCTTTCGCAACTTTTGCGCAATAATCGAGTCTTAAATCAAAACACTTTTCACAGCGCGCACCGCCTTCTTCGCAGCTTTCAAAGCCTTTTACCGCCTGATAAAAAACCGAAGGCTCATAATCGCAGATCTCGCATTTGACGTTTTTAAGATAATCTCGCACATAGCGCGCCTGTTCAGCGGCACGCAATGAATATTCTTCTTCCGGAGCGATATTGGGATTGTAGAACAGAACGGTAAGATCAAAAGCTTCTGCAAGATACTCTATACACGCCGTACTGCAAGGACCGCAACAGCTGTGCAGAAGCATACTCTGCTTTTCGCCACGTTCTGTCAGCGCACGCTTTATTTCGTCAGCGCGTTTTATATACTCTTTCAAAACGCCTCCTCGAGAAGTCTGACTATCGTTGTATAGTTATTATGCGGATCGCTGCCCCTGTATCTGTTTATTACAGCGTCTGCAAGTTTTACGAAGTCGCCTTTTTCAATGCCCAGCTCGTGCAATCCCGTCGGAATCTGTGCAAGTTCTGTAACTTTGCTCCAGAATTCTTTGAGTGTATCGTATGCGACAATATCTCTAGACTTAGCGTTGGAAAGCGCGTACTGTTCTTCGCCCACGATAGGCATAAGCACGCTTTTAAACACTCTTTCCTGCCCCATTTTTTCTTTGTAATAAACAGGGAAAATCACTGAAAGGATCTTTAATACGCTGTTGCCCGTCTTTATAGCCAGCTCATTTGTCATATCTCTCAGAAGACTTTCTTCTATCATGTAATAAGTAACGCCGGCGTTTATTATCGACGAATAAATGCTTATTCGGTAATCGGCGTTGGAATTGTGTCTCATCGCAGGCAAAAGCTCGTTTATAACAGTATGGACGGCACTTGTAGCATAAGCAAGCGCAAAGGGATTTGCCGAATTGTCGACAAAACCTTTAACGCCCATAGCAAGCGCTCCCAGTCCTGCCGTTGCCATAGCTTTAGCAGGCATTATGTCTGTAAGTCTGACGTCAAGAATAACCGCGCTCGCTCTTGTCAGAACGCTGTTGAAATTGTAGAAAAGATTATTCTTTTCATCGAATATCATAGCTCTGTCGGTCGCTTCTATACCGCACGGAATGTCTGACGGAAGTATGAACAACGGCAGATCCGAATAAGAGATCTTATCTGCGTCCATATCCGCTTTATGGTTGAAATATACAAAGTCGCCTACGCCCTGCAAAAGCATAAGCTTGGCAACTTTAGCACACTGAGCAACGTTCTCTCCTCCCAGCGCAATAATCCCGTCGCAGCCGTGAGTCTTGTAAAGATTGACGATGTCGTCGCAGTCCTTGGGGGAAGCAACTTCAGAAATTTTATAATATGTCGCGCCGAATTCAATGAGATCGTTGTCCATAGCGCGTCTTACTTCTTTAGCAAAGCCCAGTCTGTGAGATCTCTCGTCCGAAATGAAAAGCGGACGCGTGCAATCTCTTTCTCTGAGTTCGAAAGGCAGATTGTCCAGAGCGTGGTCTCCGCAAAGAATTTTTACGTCATTGGAAAAAGTGAAAGTACTCATATTACATCACGCTCCTTAAAATCGAATAAACGTCGTCCTTTGTTACGTTTTTAGGATTGGTAACCAAGGCGTAAGACTTCATCGTCTCTTCTACTACTCTGTCAAGGCCTTCCTCGTCTATACCTATCTCCGAAAGAGTTGTCGGCAAACCGTTTTCTTCGAAAAGTTCTTTTATCATCTTTCCAGAAGTTTCTATAAGAGTACGCGCTCTGTCTTCCTGCGGAGTTGAAGCGTACTTATCGTCACCGACGATATAGTAAAGAGCCTGAGCGTAATCCTTCTCGACAACGTCCAGATTATAACGCATGCATGCGGCAAAGACAATGCCCGTGCAGATGTAATTGTCTCTGCCCGTAACGTTTGCAAGCGCTGCGGATATAGCGTGAGCAACGCCTGCCGAAGCACTTGAATAACAGCTGCCAGCAAGCAGTCCCGCCCTCTGCAATCCGAGCACCGCATGCACGTCCATCGGGTCGTTGACCACCTTGAAAACATTGTCTCTAATCTCTCTTATCGCGATGAGATTCATACATTTGGTAAGCGTTATCGCCTGTTTGCTTACAAACTCTTCAACGTTCTGAGCAAAAGATTCCAAAGCTCCCGCAATTGTCGTAGGCGCGTCGAACACGGACGTAAGAGAGGGATCTACGATTACATAATCAGGCGCGCATAGCGGTGAAACGCATTCAAAGACAGCGCCGTAATCGTCCTTTATCAGAACGCTGTTCGTCAACATATTGCTTATGCCTACGCTTGTAGGTATGATAACGAGAGGAATATTTACTTTTTTTCTGGCAACGTTTATACCTTTGACGTCTTCAAAGCGTACAACCTGACCCGAAAGAAGCATTCTTATAGTCTTAGCCGTATTGACCGCTCTGTAATCGCCGCAGGCAATTATGCAGTCGCAGTTGTTGACGCGGTAAACGTCTCTCATATCTCTGAGACTGTTGAGACATACTATTTTTTCAGAATTTACGTACGTAGCACCCGTTTTGACTTTTACGGAATTGATCGCCTTGCAGACCTCATCAACCGCGATGTTTTTTTCAATATCGTCGCAGACGAAAAAAGCGTTGTGAAGCCCGAGCGAAGGGAGTTTTGAAGCTGCCTCTTTAAGGCAATCCACGCCGGCGGTTACTTTAGTCGGGTTGTGAAACTCATAATAAAATCCGCTGTTTTTCATTGTCCGAACCTCCCGAACAGAGTGAAGAAACGCACTTTATGAACGCCCGCAGTACGCGGCAAAAGCGCTCTGTCGTACTTTTTAAGAGAATTCTTGCTGAGGATGTAAGAAGCTACTATATCAAACATATGAGACACTGTCATTATTTCCGAAACGTCTCCCATTATCACGAATGCAGACTGAGCAAGGCACTTTGAAAAAGATTTCCTGCCCGTAAAGAATGCAAACGCGCCTTCAACGTTTTTAAAACATACGTCGACGTCGGGTTTTGCAATTATTTCGCTTCCGCTCTTTGCAGTCAGTTTATCGCCCTCCTTCACAATCGTCATAGAAGCGCCGTCAGGCAGCACTCTCATACGGAAAACAAATTTTTCAGGCAACATGCTGACGTACTTTCTGAAGTCCTCGTCATACTTGAAACAGCACGAGACCGCCTTCGTGAAAAAGTACATATTGAAAGAGGTTACAAACCTTTTAAATGCTTTCTTTCCTTTCATATTTCACCCCACAGGTTTGACTAAAGTATAGCACAGCACCGCGCCGATGTCTATACTATCAGGATTAAGGAGGTCAATGTTTACAATGATTTTACTTGCGCACACTAAGCTAAAATCCTGCCGCGACGATCGGCAAAAGGAGGTATTATATGTGCGCAAAAAAACGCAGGCGTATACAGGAGGCTGACGACGCAGTCCGCGCTTACAAGGCGGTTGAACGCCGCTTTGACCCGCTGGGAAGCTATACGGGAAGAACCGGAAGCGAAGCTCCCAGTCAGGACGCAGACGATCTTTAAATCCTATTCCGTTAAAACGGAAAAATTGAAAAACGGAGAGTTCACACTCTCCGTTTTTTCTCTGCCCGTGTTTGTTAAATAATGTTTAATTTACCATTTGTTGACCACTTTTTCCGCAAATCCGCGGCAGCCTTCAAATTCTATTATAGAGCCGTCTTCCAGTCTTACAAAGCCTGTGAACTCTCCGAAAACCTGATGCTGGCAAGTGGATACGATCAAAGCGTTTACCCCGTCATAGCGGTCGATTATCGGCTTGAAACGCATAAACAATCTGTCCTCGTCGTCCTTTATAGCCCACTCTTTCATAAAGTCGTCCGCACCGTCCTTTTGCGGAATTTCAAAAATAACGTTGCCGAGCTTATGCGCTATGCCGTCGGTAAAGAACATATTTTCGCTTGCCTGAGAAGTATCGCCGAAGCCGTATCCGAGATTGAATCCTATCGTATGACCGTTTTCGAGTCTGTGCTGCATGCTTCCCCAGTACCATACGTTTTTATATGTCCACACGCCCCTGCCCCAGTCGAGAGTGCCCAATGAGACAGACGGTTTAAAATCGTATCTGTCGTTGCCTACCTTGTAATATCCATCCGCCGTCATGCAATTCAGCTTTGCATTATAATAGAATGCATGTTCGTTCTCTTTGAAAGGCGTAGCTATGACCATTGCGTCACGCGGAGGATCGGTAAGTTTTATAACAGCGCGCAGAGTATTGACTCCGTCCCATTTTTTATAAGTGCAGTCTATTTCTCTGACTCCGTTCTTATTGCTGAAACTTATGCTGACAGCTTTTGATTCAAACCTGACGTCCCCGTCCTCATAGCTTTTAGGAAAATTGTATTTGCCGAATGGGAAAAGGGTTATTTTAGAAGTTGTGCGGCATTCGGGTTCTTCAAGGTTTATCACGCTTACGCTCATAAGCCCTATATACCCGATATCCGATACGGTAAATGCTATGCTCCTCTTCCCGTCGGAGACGATATAATAATCCCATTCTTTGATACGCCATTTGCTTGCGGCTATATTCTTGCGGTCGTAACGGCGCGCAAGCGTAGTCGAATAACCTGCCTGAAGCAATCTGCCTTCATCGTCGAGAAGTCTGCCCTTTGTCAATCTGTTTTGCATATATTCACCTCGCTGACTACAATTTTACGTCAAAAAAGCCTTAAAGTCAACCTCGCTTTCACAACGCGAAAAGGATTTTAAAATACGCAGGCAACACGCTTGCCTTTTCTTTTTGCGTTACATATAATGATAAAGATGAAACAGAGACTTACTTATAAACATACCCTGTCAGGCTGTATGACGGGCTTTATCGTACAAGCGATAAACAATAACCTGGCGCCGCTTCTTTTTGTGGTTTTTCAGGACGAATTCGGGCTCAACCTGTCACTTCTGAGCTCTATAATCCTGGTCAACTTCCTTACTCAGCTGTGCGTAGACGCATTCGCAGGCAAAGTTACCGACAAATTCGGCTTCAGAGCCGCGGTATTCGCCGCAATGGTATTCTCAGCTCTCGGACTCGTACTCCTCGGACTTCTGCCAATGGTATGGAGCAATACGTACGGCGCGCTTATGGTTTCTACAATAGTTTTCGCAATAGGCGGCGGTCTGATAGAAGTCGTGGTAAGTCCGCTTACAGAACTCCTTCCTCTCGGAGAAAAAAAGAGCACGATGGCGCTTCTCCACTCTTTCTATTGCTGGGGTCAGGCAGTAATCGTCTTGCTTTCAACTCTGTTCATCAAGATTTTTGATTCTTCTTTGTGGTACGTTCTGCCGTTTGTATGGGCTGTCGTGCCAGTCTCAAACGCAATATGGTTTCTGTTCGTGCCCGTCGCCGACACGATACCGGACGAAAAGCGCACGCCGCTCATATCTCTTCTCAAAGATAAGAGATTTCTGCTTGCTCTTGTAGTAATGACCTGCGCGGGAGCATCGGAACTTACCGTTTCGCAGTGGTCTTCTCTGTTTGCCGAAAAGGGCTTGGGCGTATCTAAATTTTTAGGCGATTTATTGGGTCCGTGTTTGTTTGCTCTGCTTATGGGCACTGGAAGACTCGTGTTCGGCTTGTTCGGCTCGAAGCTCAATCTGCTGAGAGTTCTGAAAATCCTGACGGCATGCTGTATAGTATGTTATCTGACTATGGTATTTGTCCCACAGCCGATAATATCTCTGCTCGCCTGCGGATTTACAGGACTTACGGTCAGTATGCTGTGGCCCGGCACGATAAGCAATACAAGCGCGCGCTTCCCGTACGGAGGCACGACCATGTTCGGCTTATGCGCTCTCTTCGGAGACCTCGGGTGTGCCATAGGACCGGGAATTGCAGGACTGGTTGCCGACGCGATAGGCAAATCCTCTTCTCTTATAGAAATAGGTGCAAGCGCGGGACTTACCGCGGAGCAGATAGGTCTCAGAGGAGGAATCCTCATCGGCACATTCTTCCCCGTTCTCCAGCTTGTATGCCTGTTTGCGATCGGGCATATGGACAAGCCCGTTATTAAAGAAAACACTTCTTTTGTCGCTTAAAACCGCATGCACAGATAAATCGACTGCATAAAAACAGCCGCCCGTAAAGGCGGCTGTTGTTTTGTTCTTATTCTCTGACGACGGGAGCGAATTTTTTGCGGTAATCGCTTGCGCACATTCCGCAATGCTGTCTGAAAGTGTTTGAAAAATAATGCTGATCCGCAAAGTGAAGTTTTTCCGCGACCTCGGTTACGCTTATATCCGTATTTCTCAGATACAGCTGAGCGAGTTTGAGCTTTCTGTCCATATAGTATTTATAAGGAGTACAGCCGTACTGATCTTTAAACTGTCGTATGACATAGTTGGGTGAATAATGAAGATCTTCTGCGATTTCTTCAATTGTTATCGCGCCTTCCACGTTTGCGTCAAGCGCTGATTTCACAGCCAAGGCGATGCGGTTGCATTTTTTGCGGTTGAGATTTTTTATACCCGTAAGCGCATCGCACAGCAAAAATGCCGCATTGTCGACAAAACCGTTGTAATTCAGAGGTTCTTCAGTCGCAAGCGTGCGCAGTCTTCTGAAGAAATAAGACAGGTCGCAATTTTCAAAACAATACTCACCTTCAGGAAGATAGCATTTGAAAAGCGCGTCGACAAGCGGACCGTCGAGAATGACCCAGTCTTTCTTCCACATATTGTCTTTATCGGGATAATATACGTGATCGCTTCCTTTCGTAAGAATGATGACGCTGCCTGCGGAGGGTCTGTACTTTCTGCCGTTTATTTCAAAATATCCGCTTCCTTCCCTTACGTATTCTATTGCTGCAAGAGAAGAATTTTGCCTTTCGACGCAGAATTTTCCGCTCTTGTTGAGCGTACAGTCCGTAAAGCCTATCATATTGACATTGAGAGGCTCGTTCTCGTCAAAATAACGCCACAAATCTACCGCGCTGTCGCTTTCGTATATTTTTTTAACAGTCATAAACATTTTTTCCCTATTTACAAATCTGCTATCTGTGGTATTATTATAATAGCATAATATAAATATATTTGCAAGGACGTACTGTGCAATAATACACATTTTGATTTTAATAAAAGTCTTTTTTAAAGCCTTTTTGCATGGTATAGATCTGTGATTATGCTCACATTAAAGGAGAACGCACATGAAAACCGAAGTAAAGAAGTTAACAGGCGTAAAGACGGGTATTTTCGGCACAACAGACGTTGAATACGTATCTTCAGACAATATAGCGATCACGCTTTCAGAAACAGACGACGTACTTACGATAGCGGCAGATTGCGACAAACCGTCGAAAATTTCTTATCTGAAAATAGTCGCAAATTACGACTATAATGCCGACAGCCGCATATTTGTCAACGGCTTCCAGTCCTGGACGGACAGTATGGAATATCCCAAAAACGCTAAGCAATATACTCCCGCTCCGCTTATGCGTAAGTTTACTTACTCTAAACTGGCGGCAAAGACTGGCCTTTCCTGCTCAGGCGACTACTCTATTTACAAGCCGTCTTTCAAAGCGGGAAGATTTTACGGCTTCTCTTACGGATATATAAGAGTCAAAGACAAAATAAACATATTCGGTTCTGTAGACGACAGCACAGGATATACGATTTTCGACTTTGACACCGTAAACGGAAAAATCAGCGTTACCGTTGATCTCAAAGGAAGAGAGCTGGAAAAAGGAAGCAACGTACTGGCAAGAATAGCTTCAGTAACGGGCGGCTATGACGAAGCGTTTGACAAGTACTTCTCAATGATGGATTTCAAATGCCGTCCCTGCCCTCTCAAAAAAGGCTATACGACCTGGTACAACTATTACGGAAACATCGATTCGGATATAATTATACGAGACCTTGAAGCACTGAGTAACTGCAACTGTAAGACAGACGTATTCCAGATAGACGACGGATATCAGCGCGCCGTAGGCGATTGGCTCGACCTGAAAAACGGTTTTTACAGCGTTCTCAACGATAAACGTGTCGCAGATGGTCTTGAACCCATTGACGAAAAAAGCGGAATGAAGCCTCTTGCAGATATGATCCATAAGAAAGGGATGCTGGCGGGAATATGGCTGGCGCCTTTCGCGGTTACGCCCCTCAGCGAAACTTTCAGAAAGCATCAGGACTGGCTTCTCAGAGACGAAAAAGGCAGACCGTGTCGCGCCGGCGGCAACTGGGGAGGATTCTACGCCCTTGACATTTACAACGAAGAAGTCCGCGCACACCTTAAGAACGTATTTGACGTAGTGCTCAACACCTGGGGCTTCGATCTTGTAAAACTCGACTTCCTGTATGCAGCAGGTTTAGTCCCCTCTCACGGCAGATGCCGCGCAAAGATGATGTACGACGCAATGGATCTGTTGCGTGAATGCGTGGGAGACAAACTCATTCTCGGCTGCGGAGTTCCTCTTATGCCCGCTTTCGGAAAAGTCGACTATTGCCGCATCGGACCGGATATTTCTCTGAACTGGCATAAAGCGCGCTATGACACACGTGAGGGCGTTTCAACTTCTCACGCTATCGCCAATTCTGCTTTCCGCCGCCACCTCGACGGCAGAGCCTTCGGCAACGACCCCGACGTATTCCTGCTCAGAAACGGCAATATCCAGATGACCTTCAAGCAGAAGACTACTCTTGCCGAGATAAACAAGCTTTTCGGCAGCGTACTCTTTACGTCTGACAACGTATCCGAATACAACGACTTGCAGAACAAAGCCTTAAGACACGTTTTTGACGGACAGCGCGCAAATATAAGCGACGTCAGTCTCAATGAAAAATCCGTGCTTACCGTAGTTTACGATTACGGCGACGGAGAAAAGAAGATGGAGATCGCTCTTTACAGCGGATCGATAAACAAATAAACGGATAATATCCCGATATCTGACAACAACCTTCATAAGCATTGTCAGATAATCGTAACGTTAAAAACCTGCAACCGTATTATCGCTGTTGCAGACCGTCAAATGTATTATATTAAATAGTTACCGACAAAGCGCCGCACTAACATTGCGGCGCTTTTATTGTCAAAGCCGTTCAAGCCCCCCGATTCACGCTTTAATTCTGCAATCGCAAGTCTTGCCGAATATCTTTACGTCCGCAAAAGAAAACCCCTTAAAGGCGCTCTGAGCGCGCCAGAGAGATATTTTGTATTTAACGAGATTATAAAAGACAGATAATATCGCCTTCTTTACAATCCGCTTCTGAATTTTATATAAAATTTCAAAAAACAAGGCGCGCACCTGTCGGTACGCGCCGTTTTTCTTTTCAGAAAGAATTATAACAGCTTTCCGTCAAATCTGGTTATTACGTTCTCTCTGCGTTTTCTGCGCACTGCCGCAACGACAACGCCGGAAATCGAAACGACTATCAGCAACAGGCATACAGAACATACAACAATCACCAGGACGTCGACTTCGCCTTCTCCGCCGGGAGTGTTTTCTCCTCCGTCATTTTTGAGCGCGTTGAACTGAGCTACGAGAGCGTCGTATTCAGTCTGGATCTCGGGTCTGTCTACTTCTGCGATCTTATCGTAATATGCGAGAATGTTGTCGTAAGCCTCCTGCTCCTCAAGCGTCAGTCCTCCTTCGAGTATGCTGTCTATCATCTGAGACAACACATTGGGGTCTGCGGTCGTCGTAGCGCTCTTCACTGCGTTGACCGAAGTAAATCCTGCATAAGCTACGTATATCGTGTAATTGGTCTCTGCTTTAAGACCCGTTACTATAAGCGTATCGCTGGGACTGCTCATTGTAATCCATGTGCCTCTCGTGCCTATCTTGTAAGCATACAGTCCTTCTTTCTCGAATCTGATTTCAGCTGCGTTGTAATTTGCCGTTACGGATACTACATCCGGAGCTTTTGTCGGAGAAACCGTAAACTTACCCATTACCACGGTGTATTCGTAACTGTCCGCATTCTGGTTGAATTCAACCGTTATGCCTGCAACGTAATCCTTCATATCGTAAACGCCGAAAGCAAGACTCTCGTTGTATTTATCGGTGAAGTTCAGCGCGGTAACGCTTGCTCTGTCCGTTCCTGCAAGCGCTATATCAGAAGTGAGCGAAACGTTTGCCGTCGTCGGCTTGACTCCTGCGTCTGCTGAAAGGTTTGCGGTAAATACTACCTTGCGTTTTTCAACTGTGTAGGTAAAGGTAGCACTGCCTGAGCTGCTTCCGTTGCTTACGGTTACCGTTGCGGTATAAACGCCTGCGATCGCGTTCTTGATCGTGTTCATATCGAACACCTTATCTCCGCTTACATAAACGATAGAAGTTGCGCCGAAGCCTTCAGGAAGACCTGTGATATCTATACCCTGTACAGAGCCGTAAACGTCGCTGTCGTCCTTTATCCAGCCTTTTATCGTCTCCTCGTCAAGCACGATCGCTTCTATAACAACGTTTACCGTCTCGCAGTCTTCGTTGACGTAATAGTTGTCTGAAGAGAGCACTGCCTTTGCCGTGTGAGTGCCTACCGCGGTGGGAGCGTCTATTTCAACTCCTTCAGAATTTACGTATACACAACGCGCGGTAACGCCGTCAGCGCCTACGACCTCGATGACGATATCGGCAGGCTTGCCGTCGTAAGTCTTAGTAAACGTACCGTCGGCAGGCTGATTTCCGCCCATTGTCCACACTACGTCGACGCCGACCTTTGCGATGCTGAGATTTACGCTTCCCGTCCATGCCTTGTAATTGCCTTCGGGGATGCTTACGGTAATGACGTATTCACCCGCATCGGATATCGAGAAGTCTTCAGTGCCGTCATAAGTTACCGTATAATCAACCTTTTCTCCCAGTATTCCGTTTACCGTCCATGCAAAGTCTGCGGCGGTGTAAATCTTATTGCCGTAAGTGTCTGAAACGTCCTCAAACGTAGCCTTCATAGCGTCAGTTACATCAGCAGGAGTGATGTTGAGTTTTATATTGTTTGCATTTCTGACAACAGCGGTTACCGAACCTGCGAACTCTGTCTTTGCCGCGACAGCGTTTACGGCTATTTCGTAAGTACCTGTCTTTACGTCGAACGAAGTCAGGTTGTAGCTGATTTCAAGCATAGCCTCGGGATCGTAGTTGACAGAAGCGCTGCCCTCGTCGTTTACCGTATAGGTATATTTCATATTCTGCTCTATATACTCGTTTGCCGCAGACTGAGAGCCGAGCTGTCCGTAAGGAACGGATAAGCTACCGAAAGTCAACGTTACCACAGACTGCATTATATAAAGCGCCATATCGTAGCCGTTGTTTCTGAAATCGAAGTCTGCATAGTTGCCGTTCTCAGATATGAAAGTTACCTGCATATAATAAGGAAGCGTCTTTCCGTCCTGAGCAAGCACTGTAACGGGGAGCGTAGCCGCGCCGTCAGCGTCCTTGAGCATATTTGCATAAGCAGCGTCGGTGTAATATCTTACCTCGAAAGTTCCCAGTCCTTCAACGCTGACAGTCTGACCTGCGCCCATAGACGCGTCGTAAGAAGCGGCAAACGCTGAATCTCTGCCAACGCCGCCCAGAGTGAACGCTATAGAATGGCTATAACCGTCAAAGTAATTTGCCAAGGTGTTCTTATCCACAGTCAGTTCAGGCGTTGCCTTTTCAATGGTAAGGGTCGCGGTGCGTTCATACTTGTAGACCAGACCGAAATCGGGATCATCTACGGTTTCAAGAGATACGCCCTCGCTGAATCTGCTGTTGAGTTTGTCGAACAGAACTGTCATTATAACATTGTAAGTTCCCACATTGACTGCGCCCGTTTCTGAAACGTAATCGGTTGAAGAATATTCGTAAGAAACCTTCTTCATAACTGCATTGTCTACGATGCCCTCTCCTGAGAGAAACTGCTCTTCAGAGTTGTAAGTAACAGTCTTGTCAGAAAGGTTTATCTCGTCCACTGCCACGTATACCTTATCTATCGTAAACGTGCCAGCCTCAGATGCGGCGGTCATGTCGTCGTAGTTTGCCATACCGGTAGCCGTAACGGAAATGTTATATACTCCTGAATTAAACGGAACGGCTTCTCCTCCCTCTGAATCGGTAACCGTAAGGGTCAGCGCAGCGCCTGTAACGGGCTCTCCGCCTATTCCGCTTACAGCTATGACCGACTTGATATAATCAGTCATATCAGTGCCGTCGAAGAGCTTGTTTGCGTAGGTAAGCGAGAAATTGAGTTCTGCCGAAGAAGCCTTTGTAACAGTATATCTTGCGAAGTCGTTGAGCAGAGATTCACCGCCGCCCGTTATTTCGTAGTTGACGTTTTCTGTCATCACGAGATCGATAGTATATTCGCCTGCGTTTCTGACAACGCTTACCGGCGAGCCGTTCAGCATATAAACTACTTTGATATAATCCTCGAGACCTGCATACGCGCTGAGGTCTGCTATCTGGTCGGCGCTGAAATGCACGTTGGAAGCCTTGTAAACAGACGTGCCGAGGTCTCCGCCGCTGAGAGCGTCAACCTTTGAAAGCACTTTCTTGTTTACGGTAACGGTAACCGTTTCGGGGTCTGCAGTATAATTCTTGCCGCTGTAAGAAATGACAACGGTGTAAGTGCCTGCATTCCAGTTTTCGGACCAGCTTACCTGAACGCCGGTTATGCCCGTATCTGTGCCGACATAGTTCTTCTGATTGAATGCGCCGTCTTCAGAATCTCCTTCAAGCACGCGTATCGACGGATCGATATCCGTTTTCACGTCGCCGTAAGTGTAAGTATATTCGCCTGCGCCTACGCTTATTTCAGTCTTATACGGGAGTATTTCGAGCGTAGCCGTATAAGAAGCGGCAACGTAATTTGAAGCGTCTGCGCCGCCGATAACAAGTTCTCTGCTGTAAACGCCTGCATTCTTTATCTCAGACTCGTCAACGCAAACGACTTTCACATCGTCTTCGTTGATAACTCCGTCAAGCTTTGCGGAAGGAGTCCATGCGAGAGCGTTGTACATTACTGTATTTTCAACTCCGAGCACTCCGTCCGACTGCCAGCCGGCAAACGTGATACCGAGAGTTTTGGGCGTTACTACGAGTTCAGACGACTCGTCGAAAGTTATGTTGTAATTCTCGCCCGTCTGCTGAGAATTCAGCGTCTGTCTTAGATCTGCATAATCAGTAAGTCTGTAATTGCCTGCATCGAGAGTGCCGAGGGCTTCGACTTCATTTTTCCATATGCCTTCGAGAGCGCCGAGAGTATCCCCGTTGATAAGGCTTCCTCCCGTAATGCTGCCCTTGAGCGCAGGGAGTTCAGTTGTGCCGTAAACGACGCTTGTTCTGTCAACGGTGATCACGATGTCGCGCTTGTTTACGGTAAGAACGCCCTTGGTCGTCGTCTGTTTCACATCGTAGTTGGAATTGTCTGCATTTACGGTGATGTCATAACTTCCCGCAACGAGAATTCCGTCCTGAACGGAGAAATTGACTTTGAGCTGAGCCGCATTGCCGTAATCTTCCCATACGGCAACTCCGTCGTCGGAATATACACTGTAATTGCTGAATATGACTTCGTCGCCGTAACTTACAGAAACGTCGCCCGCCTTTACGTAAATCTCTCTTCGCTTTATGTCAAACGTGCCGTTTACTACGTTGAATACGTAGTTTTCTATCTTGCCGTCCGCAACCGCGGTAACCGTACCGCTAAGCGCATAACTTCCGACCTCGGAGAATTTGCGAGCGTTTGCCGAATACTCAATCGTAAGCTCAGGCGCTTCTGCATAATAGGTCGCACCGTCGAAAGTTATTTCATCGCCGTAAACAACGTTCATACCCGAGCCGTCGAGCGTAACGGTAACTTCCTTGGGCGATACTGTCAGGAACAGCGATCTCGTCACATAATTGCTGTCAGGACCGAAAGTGTATTTGAATACAGCCATATATGAGCCTGCGTCCGTGGGCTGACCTGCAAGAGCTTCAGTATAGTCGTCAGCCGCAGAATACCAGGTTACGTCGCTGAAAGGCGCAGGTTCGCTTCCGCCGTAACTTCCTGTCGCCGCTACGTCGAGCGCGTCGCCAAAGGTTACCGAAGCAACGGTAGTTTTTTCTCCGTTTACCGTGATGGTAATGCTTGCGTCAAGCACGTTTACCGTAACGGTTACGCCGTTGAATTCATAGTTTTCGTTATCAAGATCTCTAACTGTAATGTCTGCGGTGAAAGTGCCTTTGCCGTCTGCAAAAGTAATGTCAGTTGCTTCCGTGCCGTTTACCTTTGTCGTGTAAACGAGATGTTTATTGGAATAAAAGCCTGTGTCGTCAACAAGCAGTACGTCGAGAGACGGCAGATATTGTGCGATTTCAGTAACGCCTGTTTCTCCGTTTTTTATCACTGTTACGAACTGCTCAAGCGCTCCTACGAGGTCGAGCACGTATTTTTCAATCGTGAAATTGACAGTCATAGAAGCCGCTTCGTAGTTTACGCTTCTTGCAACGTCTATCGTGAGCGAATAACTGCCTGCCTTAACCGCCTGATTGTTTTCAGCCTTGTCGCCTGAAACGGTGAGCGTAACCTCGCCGTATTCGTCGCCGTCGAAAAGCGCCTCAATATTGTATACGGGTGCCTGAGCCTTGCCGCTGTAGACGAAAGTCTGACCGTCGTCTGCAGTAAGTCCGAGCGTTGCGCGCCTTACCTCGAGCTGGAATGTTTCTTCTTTCGCTTCGTAGTTGTTCGTACCTGCAAAGCTCAGCGTTACGTCGTAAGTGCTTGCGTTGAGGATAACGCTGTGCCTTGCGGTTACGAAACTCTTAAGCGAAGAAGTGTCTTCCATACCCGGCGCGGTTATCGAATATTCCGGCTGAATATTCTTGCCCGTATAAACCGTAGAAGTTACGGGATTGAACTGAATTGCCGCCTTGTTTACGGTGAATGCTGCGGATATGCTCTTTGCGTTGTAAGCCTTGCCTTCAGCAACAGTTATTTCCACGTCGTAAACTCCCGCATTTACGGGTGCGGTGGTAGATTTGTTGTAAGTAACCGTTACGTTGCCCGCGAGTTCAGAGATGTTTTCTTCGTCCGCAACGCCGACAAGCGTGTAAACTATATTTTTTGCATTTCCGTCAAAAACCGCCTCCGCGCTGTCAATTATGATGTCTCTGAGGTCTGCTCTCTCAACGGTAAACTCTGCGCCGCTGATCATGCCTGCCTTGTAGTTGGTGTTGCCGAAAACTGCAGCGGCGGTGTAAGCCTGAGGCAGAACAGCCTCCGTCTCCCCGTTGTAAAGCATCGTCAGCTGAGCGTCTTCGCCTGCGAGAACGCCTGCGTCGCCTTCCTGAGCCTGAACGTTTACAGAAGTAACCTTGTTGCCTCCGTCGTAAACGTATCCGTTATCGAAAGAAAGGGTTATATCAACGTTTCTCTGCTCAACAACGAGTTTTGTTTCGCCGTAAGCGTAAAGTTCGTCCTTGCCCTCGATTATTATCGCACCGATTGCGTATTTGTTTTCTTCAGGCGTTATCCTTACTATATATTCGCCTGCGTTTCTGACCAAAGAAACCTGCTGTTCTCCCAAGAGGTAATCCAGATTGTAAACAGCGTCGGTACTTACTCTTACGCCTTCGTCAAGCTTGAGCGTTGCACGGTATTCAGACCCGTTGTACACGCCGCCGCTTATCGTAAGAGTACCGTTTATAGGTCTTTCGTTTATAATAAGTTTTCCTTGATTTACGCTGAATTCGTAGTCGGTAAGAAGTTCCGCAACCGCGCCTTCAGTCAATGAAGGCTCAACCGTTGTGGGATATTCTCCCTTAAGAGTCGCAAAATTGATCGTGTCATCCACAGTCTTTGCCTTAAACAGGAAATAATCCGCGTCAGTTCCCACCCAGTCGCCTGAAACGCTTACTTTTGCGGACTGAAGCACGGCAGAATGATCGTCGCCGTATCTCGACGTTACGTCTTCAGGCGTAAGCGTCATGGTTACTTTGCCCACAGTAAACGGATTTTCAGCGTTTGACAAAGTATAGTTTCCCGTCAACGGGTTTTCTGTCGTAGAGCCGTAAGTCAGGCTTGCCTTAGCAGTATAGTCGCCTGCGTGATAAGGCTTGTTCTGCAGCAGCAGATTTTCGTTGAGCGCTGAATAAGAAATCGCCACGCCGAGATTTGCGCTGTCATTGTTGCCCAGAGTGTTTCCCGAAGGAAGCGCGGCAAACGTAGCGGAAACGTCTTTTACAGTTCCGTCGTAAACGAGGTTTTCGCTTGCCCAGTCAAGGGTCACGCTGAAAGGCTCGACTTCAACCGTCTTCGAAGGATAACTTTCTTTGAACGCGCAATAATAATTTGCGCCGTCCTTAGAAGTGAACACAGGAGACGAACTTGTTCTGTTGAACGTCATACTGTATGTGCCGACGTTGCCTGCGCCGTTCCAATGCAGCCAGTTGTAATGCTCATAATTTACGTTGCCTGAATTTACTATGGTATAGCTTGAAGACAACGAAAAATTTGTAGAGCTCAAGCCCAGATTGTTGAGTTCATCCTGTGTGAAATTGATCTTTTCGCCCGTACCGTAAGAGGTCTTATATCCTGCAATCGCAGGGACATAGAGCATATCTCCGTTGTAGGTATATGTATAACTGTCTCCGCTGCCCTGATAACCGTCTGTAAATCTGTCGATACCGCTGTACGCTCTCGACATATCGAAGTCCATATAAAGGTATGATGCGTAATTTGCAGATACGTTGTAAGTTGTCGCGTCATTGCCCGTAGGATTACCTGAAGTAAATGAAGACGTATCGATTTTGTTTGCAGTCTTTCCTATATCGGGATCAACCGTAGACACATATCCCGTGTACATTGCAGGGACGTAAACCGTACCGTTAGCCCCGAAGTTGTTATAAGTTTTAGGGTAAATAGAATATATGTCGTAAGCGCTGTCAGAGCCCTGTTTTATCTGATAAACAAAGTTACTTTCGCTCTGATTTGATACTTTATAATAAACTCCGCGCAAAGCGTTTGAATCGTTTACAGTGCTTGAAGAATAAGAGTACGCGCCGTCCATAGCCGTATTGCGGGCAAAAACAAACTCATTGCCGAGCGTGGTTGCGTCTACAAGAGTGTACGTCCAGTTGTATCTTATCCAGTAATTTTTAGTTTCATTTTTACCGTTTATCTCGTTGATAGCGAACGGGTGATGAGCCTTGATCGTCTGCGCCATTGCCGAAGTCATATAAACGTTGTTGAGCACAACGGTTTTTCCTCTGTACATAGCTCCTATACCGTATGAATCTCTCATTTCGCTCGCATTGGATGACGAAGACGTATTTCTATCGCCGTAGTCATGGTCGATAGAATCCATAGCGGTTGAACAAGCCCAGGCGGCAACACCTCCGGTTGAAAGGTAGTTGGATTTCACTGCGCCCCCCGATTTTGTCAGATTAATAAATACGCCGTTTGCTTCAAAGCCTGCATTCTGAGCGGAAGAAACCCAGCCTACAAGACCACCTGTTAAAACTGTTGCATAGCCGTTTTTTTGAACTACCCCTGCCCAGTTTTTGCTACCATATGTGTGTGCCTCAGATTCAAGCGTACCGCTTCCCAAAAGAGAAACTTTCCTGAGATATACCGTACCGTTTCCTATCTGTCCAACAAAGCCACCCGTATTTATCATCAATCTGTTGGAGCCCGAGCTGTTTTGCTGACCGACGTTTATAAGCGTACCGTTGTAAATAACGTTGGTATAAGATATAACGCCGCCGGTGCCTATTGCCGCGACACCGCCGAAAATATTTGCGGTATCAGTAGCTCCCCATGTGTTGCCCTCTGACAATTCCGCACCGCCGTTCTGAAGTCTGAGAGTTCCGTTGAAAGTAACGGTGCAGTTGTGTATAAGACCTGAAGATATACCGCCTGCAATACCGCCTATCTTAGCCGCACGCGCGCTGTCTCCGTCCGGCTGAGTTGTTAAATCTGATGAATTTGCAGACGCAATATCAAATCCGAACAAAGAACCTCCGCTTGCAGCATTGATCACCACATTTAAATCCTTTATCGTACCGGTAAGATATTTTACAAGGAAACCGTAAGTTCCGTCTGAATTGCTGAATTTATACGCCGCACTTGAAGGTACGTTTACCGTTACCGTGTATCCGTTGCCGTAAAGTACACCGCCGAAAGTACCGCTTGCCGCAGCAGACGAGCTATCCGTAGAGGCAGTATATTCTATATTTCCGGTCAGATAATAACTTCCGTTGGTCTTTAAAGCGGCATCCAACTGAGTAGCATTTGAAACAGCTGAAGAGCCTGCGACAACGTTATTTGTAATATAATCGTCGTTGCTTATCTTACCGGGCCCGTTGACGCTGCTGACAACATCCAGCTTTGAATAATCCGTATCTGAAGTCGTAACTTCCTTCGTAAACAATGCATTCTGCCCCTGTCCCGATTTAGTAATATAAGACTGTCCGTCCGGAGCGGTCATGAAAGTAACCGCAACGAAAGCAAGCAGTATAATTACCGCTATAACAGCCGAATAAATCAAATTCTTCCTTGTTTTACTCATAAACTTTTCTCCTGCCTGTTATCTGATTTCCACCGTGAACGCCTGTAAAAGCGTGCCGTTTATTTCACTGAATGCGACGATCTTGCCGTATTCGTTGTACATATTCACGTCAAAGCCGATATACACGTCTGCGTTGTCTCCGTTTTCAACTATCGCAACGGGCATAACGAGCTCGAGTCCTCCCGCAAAGACCACCGTAGCGGTCGTATACTTCTGACCTCTTACGATATAATCCTGCGTCTTTGCTTCGTCAAAGTAAACGGCCTCGATAACGTTTCTGTTGATATTTACGCTTATCTGCATGTTTTCATCGAAATAGCCGTGTCCTTCATAAGCCGTCGGGTCGATTTTAAGCGTTGCCTTTACCGTATTTCCGTTCATATAGCTCCAGTCGACGTCAGCTCCGAATTCCGTAACCGTCTTTATTACTTCTTTGCTTCCGTCCGCATACGTAGCGGTAACGTTTGAAGGTATCGGATTGTAACTCTCGTCTCCAGTAACTTTATACATATAATATTTGTAAGGATCAACGCTTAAGAAATTGCCTTCGGTCTGTCCTTCGTATACAACGGACAGTTTGCGCTTATCAGCCATCCTTAGCGTCAGCGTAACCGTCTGAACGAGTCCGCTTTCAACGTCTTCAAGCGTTACGCCGTCTGACGAAATGCGTTTATTGAATACAACTTTTACTGTGACGGTGCTTGCGGACAGATTTCCTCTGTCTCTGATGACCAGATCGTATAGCGCCGAAGTATCCCAGGTTGCGCCGTCAGTAAGCGCTTCAGGTATAAACGAGCCGTCTGCATAATACATATCGAACCTGTCCAGAAGCGAGGCAACTGCCGCATCAATTCCCTGCTGAGTGTCAGAGCCCGTAAAGTCGAGGTCATACCACGAAAGATCTATAGTCTGATCATTGACCGTGCTGTCGTAGTAATTTATCGTTACGGGATAGCTCGATCCGTTGGCAAAAGTCAGATATGCGGTTTTAGTTCCGCCTGACGGACTTGAAGCCTTGTAATCGCCCGTAAGCCTTACCGTAGAGCCGTCAGCAAAGTACCTGACTTTTTCTCCCGAATAAGTCGTTACAGTGAAGTAGTCAGGCAGCGACTCATAAACGTAAAGGTTTACCGTATCTACTGTACGTACGCTGTCTGCGCCGCCGTTGCCGACATCTTTCACCTTGAATGTAATGTTCATCGTGCTTGTCGTGCCGTCGCTGTAATTCGCGGTAGCATTTATCGTATGCGTTCCCGCAGAATTCATGATCGTCTTCAGCACGTCTTTATTGAACTGCGATCCTTTGTATGTCAGGCTTATGCTTCCGCGCTTGACAGAAGTTCCTCTCTGATAAACAGCCGTGCCGTAGTTGCTGAAATATCTGTTCCAGTATTCATCGACAGCACCCTGATATCCGTTTGCGGAAGAATACTCATACGGGTTGAACGTTATGTTCTGAGACAAGTTGCCCCAGTCCACCACGCCGTCGCTTCCGTTAAGCGTATATGAGGGATCTCCTACCGAACCTGATTTATTGTATATCTGAATCTCGTTGCCGAAGCTGTAGCTGTTGGTTCTGAAGCCTTCGTTCACATAATAACTGAAGCCGCTTCTCCACATCCTGCCCTTGCCGCCGTAATAGCAATCGTTGTAAGAACCGTATTCGTAATAATAAGAATATGTGCCGGTTACATCGGGAGACGTGTCAACTACGTTGAACTTGGTTCTTACAGTCTGAGTAAGAACTTCGCCTGTGTTCTGCCACTCTCCTGTATCCTTGTTCAGCGTATATTTTTCTATCTTTTGTCCCGTATCCTTTCCTGTAAACGATACGTTTACGAAGGAGCCTTCGATAAAGTTGACGTTTACTTCGGCTTCGTTGTATACGGCGAACGGAAGTATTCTCTTTACTACTCTGTGGAGATTCTGAGCTGTGCGTTCATAATTGACTATTCCGCCGAGCGCTCCCAATGCGCCGCCCATTCCGTTGAGCGCGTCATCCACTATGTGCGGCAACTGCCTTATAATGCTGTCCCATACACTGTAAGGGGTATTGCTTACCGCACTCTGCGAGTTGGATGCAGCAACCCTGTCCCACCACATATAAGAAATATAGTTCTTGGAGAATTTAATATTTCCCAACTGCAGCGTAGTCATGTCTATAATCGTATCCGCACCGAATATGCAGCTCATCACACCGTCTATCATCTTGTTGAGTTCATACGGGTCAAGCTTTACGTTTATGTTGCCCACGCCGGTAGACAGAAGATTGAGAGTAATTCCCGGGCGAAGCAGAGCTTCTATATCAAGGTCTGCAAATACCTTTGCTATGCCAGTAGGCTCTTCAGTCGTTCCCTGATCCTGGGAAGGAGCTTCAGGCTCGGACGGCTGTTCTTCCTTTCCTATATTGTTTGCCGCATCGTAAACCTGCTTAATAAGATTTTCAACGGTAGGAGCAAGCATTCCCAAGATATCCAGACTGAGATCGAAACTCGACACATAATTGGTAACATCAATCGAAATCACTCCGAGTCCTACTACTACGAAATATCCTTTGCCCAGATATATTGTAGCCTTACCGTTGGTATAATCCAGATAGAAATGCAGCATTGCCGTCTTGCTTCCGCTGCCGTGCGTGAAGTATTCTGCTTCGTTTATGTCATAAACGGACATCAACAATCCGTTCTGCCCTATCGCTCCTGCAGTTGCATTGCAGTTGTCCAGCTGAACTGTGCCGTTCACCTTTTTGAGTTCCACTCTGGTGTACTGGTTGTCCGCTTCGCTGCTGTCAACGACTGTGCCGACAGTGTTAGTCTTAAGGTCTATTGCCAGCGCGAGTTCGAATCCGTCAAGGAAGTCTTTTACGACTTTTCCTCCGTCGACATTCTCGTCTGTGGTATCCAGTACCACAAACTTGCTTGTATCGTCAGGCTTGAATCTGTCCGGCTTGCCGTTAAAACCGAGTGTAAGACCTATCGTTGCGTCCTCACCGAGATGAATATATCCTTCTATATTGTCGCCCGCAAGGTCGACGCTTACGCCCGCTTCGAGCACAAAGTCAATGTCAAAGCCTACGGCACGCAATATCTGAGACATGATATCGCTGGTGATATCCGCAACAATCTGACTGTCGGTGATCCTGACAGAAGACAGAATATATTTGATTATATCGTTAGTTCCGCCTGCAAGCTCTTCAGCGCCGCTTTCCGCCGCAGTCTCAATCTCATTTTTAGCAACGTTTACCTCTTCGGCAATATCCTTGCCGTAGAACAATTCATTGAATATCTCTGAAAGGATTATCGGATTTATGCCTGCAAGCGCCTCGTCCAGTTTGTTGAACAGAACGGGAATGAGCGGAGAGCCTTTTACATGCAGGTCTACAAGTCCCAGACCGCCAAGAGCTATATAGAGGTCATCCCAGTCGCCGTATATGCCTATGATAGTCTTATTGTTTACAGTTCCTATCATATTGACTTCGAGCATAAGCTGACGGGTCTCGATGTTCCAGTTCAGCAGAATCTCAAGGTCGTAATAAAGTTCGTCAAAATTGATCTGAATCGGTATGTTGAGATTAATTCCCGCAGTCGACAGAATTCCCGATATAAGGCTATTCAGATCGACTTCGCTTGCCTCAGCGTCTACGGTCAGGTGAGCCTTTATAGAATTATTGCCGAGGGTCTGCTTGATCGTTGCTATCAGATCGTCGTTGTAATCCGCATACTGTTTTGCTTTCTCCTTCAGATAATTTTCAAGCGCGTTTACGTCAATGCCGAATTTAAGCGCGTCTGAAGGAATTTCTATCTTCATATCGAAAGAGTTCTCCACCCCGTCCGTAGTCGGGATAAGCACTCCGCCTATTTCAACGGACAAGCCGTCTTTAAGTCTTACGGCTGCCGAGAGATCGAATGAGCTGAGATCGATGCCGAGATCAACGCCCATATCCGAAAGCACTGAGATTATTGCGCCGAGCGTAGCGGTTACGGCGATCTCTCCTTCTTTTATTCCTATTACGATTTCACCGTTCTCGTCGGTTACGGGTGCGGTGACCGTACCTTCGCCGTTCTCGTCGGTGTAAACCGCTACAGGAACATTCTCTTCTGTTGCAGAGCCGCTGCCGAGCGCGTTGAGCTTTTCAACGATAGCGCCGAGGAGATCGAAATCTACTTTGAATACGGGGAAAGTTATGCCGAGCAGACTTATACCGCTTGCATCGATATAAGTAACGTCCTCGTAAGCATACAGTCCCAGGAGAACAGTGCCGCCCTTTACTATACTGCTTGCTCCGAGTTTGAAATCGTCCTTTGCTACGATTTCTACAGATGCCATGCCGTTCTTTCCGCCGTTGTTGTCGTCTGCATAAGTCTTAAGGCTGACTTTGAGCGTCAACGAAACCTTGGTATCCTCAGTGAAAGTCCACAAAAGCTGAGTACCCGACAACGCCGTTACGCCGAACTGAGAAAGCAGTGCCGCCACGTTGTAAGTGCCTTTCTGGAAAGACACGGACAAATCTACGCTGAATTCAACGTCGCCGAAATTGTCAAGAGCGTCTCTTATCAGAGAGCCTGTATCCGTAGCGTCCAGCTCATAATGATCGCGCAGGAATACCGCCTGAATATAAGCGTTGGACACTATCGTATCGTTGCTCAGAGACGCGTCTACGCTCATGCCTATCAGAGCTTCTTCTCCCTCTCCGAACAATTTTGCGTCAAAAGATATTACTCCCGAGAGAATTCCCAGATTCGCGCTGAGGTCGAACAGGTCGTCGCCCAATTCTATCTGCTTGCCTGCAAGCGCGAAGATTATATCTTCGAGGATCTGCACTGACAGCGCAAGCTTTATATTTGTATTCTCCAGCATTACAACTCCGAGGATCTGAGCTATCCATGCGTTGTTCTGAGAAGAACTTCCACCGTCCTCAGAAGGAGCTGAAGGAGCTGTGCCCTCTTTTGTCTCCGCCAAAGTATCTCCGCCCGATTTTCCGAACAATCCGCCGAGTATCTCGTTGAGATCGAGTCCCTGCAGACTGTCTATCGCATTGGTCAGAGTCTCGGTAAGCTGCTGTATGAACGCGACGTTGCTGACCTTTATGCTGATAAGTCCCACGCCAGTAAGATCGACGACAAGCTCACCGTTGTATAAGTAAGCGCCGATAAGCACGCTCTCCCCGCTTCTTACCTCGAACATAAGTTTAAGCTGTTTGGTGTCTGGGTCGAGATTCCACTGAAGCGCAAGCTGCAGCTGTTTGCTGAAATCACCAGTTTCTACCGCTATCGGTACAGATATTCCTTCGCTTTCGGTAACAGCGGAAAGTATGTTGTTGACCAAGCCGTTGAGCAGATATCTTCCGCTGTTGAAATCAACGTCTACGTCGACAAGCATAGAGCCTTTGAACAGATTGTCCGCAATACCTCTCAGAATGTCTGAATAAGTCTTGTCGTATCCCGCAATTATATTGTCGACATAAGCGCCGAAGCTGTCGTAAAGGGTCTTATCTCCTGCCTTTATGTCTGCAGTCGAAGCACCGAGTGCGAGAGCAAACTGAGACGGCTTGCCGTCTACGGTCTGCATTATGTCTCCCGCCGCGCTGAGACTGAAATTGTAAATGCCGCTGCCCTGAGAGTCGTCGCGCGTAAGACTTACGTTTACGTCAACGTTGCCGAGTGCCCCCAGAATGTTGTCGACCGTCGCCGCGCTGTCTCCTGTGAGGAAGTTGGACAAAATTGCGCCGACCGCGCTCATCGTAGCCGAAAGTTCAAGTCTGTTGCGCGCTATGATAAGCGAAATGTTGCCGCCGTCGCCGCTTTCTCCGCCTGCCATTGCGAGCGCCTCAGCGTACGATTGCTGAGAATTTTCCTCTTCGGCGAACAATCCTGAAATAACGCTTTCTATCTGATTATAAAGGAAAGACGGCAGATCGAAGTCGTCCACCTTGAATACGGGCAGGCTGAGCCCCAGCACTTCGAGTGCGGTAACGTCTATGTACAGACTGCCGTTTCTTATATAAACCGCCAGCAGAGCTTCTCCTGCAGGAATTACGGTTACTCCTTCTCCTCCGCCTACCGTAGTGCCGAGCGAGAGGTCCTTGTTTGCAACGATTTCAAGAGCCATTACTCCGTCAACAGCGTTGCCCTCTCCGCGGATCGCGCTGTTGAATCTCAGAGAAAGGTCTATCGACGGCTCTCCGAAAGACAATATAAGAGAACTGTCCGCAGGAAGTCCGAGAGACGTCAGATCCACAAACTTCCCTACAAGTTCGAGAATATTGTATTCGCCGGGCGTAAAGTCAAGCGTCAGATCGGCTTTAAGAGAAACGCCCTGCATAAGTTCTAGCAGATAATCTTTAAGGTCAGCCTTTGACGTAAATACAAGCACACCGTCAGACTGTATGTTGCGCGTATATTCGTCCGTCAACGAAGATAGCGACCAGCTTTCCATATAACTGCGGTAAACGCCGAGAGCTTTAAGTCTCTTCACCAGATAGTCGCGCAGCCTGTCAACGTCGTTATCCCCCGTGGGAACGAATCCTTCGTCGCCGTAAGCGCCGAGAAGATCGAGCGCAAAGCCGTAATCTATCGCAACGTCGTCCGTCCTGCCGACAGAAAGTCCGATGCCGAGTTCAAGCGCGCCGTCGCCTATGCTTGCGTTTACGTCAGCCACGCCGTCCGTTATGTCTATGCTTCCGTCGACAGAAACGAAATCGACGTCAATGCCGAGAGCCGAAAGTATATCTGCGATCATCTCGCGCGTGATATCAATATTTATAACGGCGTCGTCAACAGATATTGCGCCGAGAAGAGATATGATATCGACAGCCGCTCCGCCTTCAGACGGATTTTCAGGGTCTGTCGGCTCTTCGGGATCGGCAGGTTCTGAAGGAGTCTCTTCAGAAGGATTGAGCAGATTTTCAAAAATATTGTTGAGATCTGCGTTTTCAATGCTTTCCACAGCCGTATTGACAGCATCCTTAATAAGGGCGATCAATCCCGCATCGCGCAGAATAAAACTGCCGAAATCAGCGACCTTGACGATAACGGTTTCGCCTGTAACTCTCGCGCTTATTATAACGTTGCCGTCGCCCTCGGTAAGCACGATCGCGTATTCCTCAAGCTCAGAGTTGAGCGCTACGAGAAGCCCGACCTTGCCGCCCTCGACAGTTACGTCTATATCTGTGTCAGGCAGCCATTTTTCAACAAACTGCTGAACGAATGCGCCGAGGTCTGCCTCCTTATCGGAGCTTACGTCGATCGTTGCGCTCACCGAAAGTCTTCCCACCGTGGAAAGAAGCGCTTTTATCACGTTGGACTGAGCGTCTGCAAGTCCTGCCGTATTTGTCTTTATCTCCTCTTCTATTGCCGCACCAAGTCCGTCAACGCCGGTTGCGAAGCCGTCAGAAGCCGCATTTATCGCAAGCTCAAGCCCGAGAGCGTCGTAACCTTCGCTTGCCGGTATGCTTGCGCTCGCGTCAACGCTGAGACCGTCTTCGTCAAGAGACGCGCCGAGTTTTACGTCAAGACCTTCAGGCAAATCAAACTGTACGCCGAAAGCGTTAAGCAATGCCGATATCGTAGCAAGCGTTACGTTGAGTTTGAGAGAATCGGAATTGACGATTATGCTGCTCGCCTCTGCGGTAACTCCAGACGCCATGCTGAGCGGAGTTGCAGAACCGTCTGCATTCAGACGTCTTAAAGTCTCCTCTTCTCCTGTGCTTCCGAAAATGCCCGATACGTCGAACTTCAGTTCCGTATCCAGGCTTGTCATAAGAGAGTCGATGACCTTTGTCAGATCTATATTTGCCTTGAGCGCAGGCAGATTTACCCCGAACAGAGAAAGCTTACTGAGGTCTATATAACCCGTGCCGTCTTCAGACAGATAAACCGCCAGAAGCTGTCCTGCGGGAAGAATGTTATCCGCACCCAGATTGAAATCTTCATTGAGAGAAAGAACTACGCTTGCGCTCAGCTTGTTCGTAGACGGATCTACCGCAAGCTTTGCGACAAGTCTTGCGTCTACAGTGCTGTCTGCAGTTACCGTCCAAGGAGTAGCCACGCCTTCAGCGTTTCCTACGCCGAACAGCGAAACTATATCCATTATGTTGTACTTTCCTGCCGCAAGCGAAAGTCTGATGCCCGTATCAAGAGTTACGCCCTCGAGAACAGAGCCGACCAGTTCTTTTACAGAATAAGTGTAATCGCTTTCTTCTCCTACTTTTTCGTCTATATAATCCTCGATGCCGTCATATCCTTCGAAAACGGGAGACTTGCCGATAGAGAAAGAATCGCAGAATATGTTTGCGTTTATTCCGCCTTCAAGCGCCGCGTCAACAGAAAGCGACTTGAGACCGTCCGCGTTGAGCTTTATGCCCAGATCTACGCATCCGAACGCGGGAATCTCGACTTTTGTTCCGACCGCGTTGAGGAAATTCTTCAGAAATTCATTGTCGATTTTAAAGTTGAGAATGCTGTAGTTGTCGTCTTCGTCCGTACCGTCGGTAACGCTGACCTTGTCTCCGTCCACGCCGAAAACTCCCAGAATGACCTGTATAAAGTTGAGCACTCCGCCTGATACGTAGTAGTTGCCTTCACTTCCTGCCAGCGCTACGACTCCGTTCTCGTTCAGCTTCGAGCTGCCGGTAAGCGCACGTCCTTCTGTGAAGAAGGTCTTGTCTATCGCGTCTGTAACAACTTTCTTTACGCCTGAAATAAGCTGAGAAAGATCAACGCCTATCTTCACGTTCTTTCCGCCGTAGATACCGCCGAGAGCGTCGGCAATGTTGATATATACGTTGCCCTCCTTGTAGTAAGCCGCAAGGAAAGGCGAAACAGAGCCATCCGATTTTACTTCATTGAGCTCAAGTACGATATAATTGTTGTCGCCTGCTTCGTCCTGCGCTATGTCAAGCTTGGTTTTGAGATCGAGTCTGTATGTAAGCCCGCTCGAAAGGAGAAGCGCGCCTTTTGCAAAAGCGTCTTTGCCCGTAAGAGCGTTTATCAGCGCGCCGAGGTCAGCGCCCTCGTTCTGCACCGCAAGGTCTACGCTTAGGTCGATGTTGCCGAGAGAGATCTGCTGATATCCCTGAAGCACGGACGGTTCAACGGGCTGAATTTCGTTTTCGGGATAGAATCCCGCTTTTTCTGTTGAGAATTCAAAATACTGCTCTCCCTGATATACCGCGTCGGACGTTACGCCCGTCAGCTTGCCCGTTGTCATATCTACCGATACGTTGAGGTTTATGTCCATATCGGGAAGAACGCTCTTGAACCAGTTGATGAAGCCAGATGTCTTTATATTGAGACCTGCTCCCTGAAGTATAGAATCGAGATTGATGAGATTGAGAATTGTGGCTATGCCCTGCAAGCCCTTGGGGTTGATGTGAATGTTGTAAACCGTGTTGTTTCCGTTTACCGTTGCCGTGGTATCGGTAAACATTGTAAACAGCATGCTGAGAATTGTGTCGAACTTTATGCCGCCGAGGTTGATGCCGCCAAGAAGATTTCCGAGAACATCAGGGACGCGCACTGCAACCTGCAATATGTAATTCATATCGAAGTCTTCGAGAGCGACGCCGCCCATCTCAGGCGACCAAACATAGAAGACCCCGTCCATAACGTATATGCCTACCGTCTTGTTTCCGGCGCCGTCGGTTATTTCCAGCCCCAGAGTATAGTCTTCTTCGCTTGAAACTCTCGCCTTAAGCGAAATGCCGGTAGCATTGCCGTCAGCGTCTGTGCCGTTGCCTTCGAAAACAAATCCGAAAGCTCCGTCCTCTCCTTCCATGGCAGCGAGTATCGCTTTCAGAGCGCCCAGCGTCGTACTTGCAGACGAATCCAGCCAGACAGCTTTGAGCGTAACGTCTGCCGTAGGTATAAACTTGCCGCTGTACGTATTGCTGCTGTCAGACCATCCCCCGAAGGTATAGCCCTGCTTGACAGGCTGGTACTTGCTGAGGTCGGTCTCTTGTCCTGCCGTCAGCTCAAGCGTAACGCTTCCGCTTTCTCCCAACATACCGCCGTCGCAATCGAGTATGACGGTAACGGGCTTTGCAGTCGTATTGTCGCAGGCAACCAGTCCCACTGAAAGCAGGACGACCGCAACGAATACGATAAGCGCAAGCGCAGATATTTTTCTGAACTTATTCATAGTTCTCCACCTCTCAACCTTGCCTGACGCCGTTTTAAGGCGTCGCGTGCGTATATATAATAGTACGCGCATAATGACATATTTAAATTGTAGCACGTATTTTTTTTTAACACAAACAAGTTTGACCCCTCAGTTTTTTGCGAAAATGCGCGGTTTTTTAAAATTATACTGTTTTCAATATTTATTTAAAGGAAAGTTATAAATGTAAATTATGCAGATTTTTTCCTGTTTTGTGCATATATTTTATTTTTCCATGCTTACAAATCAATCTGCCGATGCCGCTTATTAAGCGGTTTTCCGCCAAAAAGCGCGGCAATAATTTCTGATAAGATCGTGCAAATATATTTATCTTTAAAAATATAATCAAAGCTTTTTTCGTTTTTTTCCATAAAACCAAGCATTGCAGAACCTGACGATTTATTTTATTGAATTAATAAATATTCTTGATAAACGCATAAAAATTTATTTATGTAAAATTTTTCCTCTTTGTATTCGGAATTTTTTTGTTTTCTTTAAGGAACAACGGCATAAATCCCAACTTTACGCCTCGTCAGCAACCGCATACGATATTTTCAGATCAAATACGACTGAAATATTCAATACTTATAACGCTTTTGTTAAGAAATGTATTTTAATGCAATAAAATATAATAAAAACCCTGCCTGAGCAGGGTTTTGAGTATTTTATATCAGATATAATTTTTTTGCTTCCGCCCTCAATTCTTCCCTGAACTTAGGATGTGCGACAGAAATTATCTTTTCCACTCTTTCGCTTATGTTCGTGCCCCTTAAAGATACCACGCCGTATTCTGTAGCAAGAAAGTCTATGTCGTTTCTTGAAAGCGAAACTGCCGCGCCCGCTTTGAGCTGACACACGATTTTCGATTTTTCTTCTCTCTCTCCCGTCTCGGGATTCTTTACCATCGCCGTTGAATAAAGCACGATAAAAGACTTGCCGTTTTTTGACATCTGAGCGCCGATAGCCGTATCCGCCTGTCCGCCCGTACCGCTGAACTGCATAGAGCCCAGAGATTCGCTGCAGCATTGTCCGGTTAGATCCACCTCTATCGTCGTGTTTACGGATATCTGATTGTCATTCTGAGCTATAACGTAAGGATCGTTGACCTCTGCGCAGTTTCTGACCTCTATGCCGATGTTGTCATCCATAAAATCGTACAGCTTTCTGTTGCCCAGTGCGAATGCGGTAACCACCTTGCCTCTGTTGCGTTGTTTCCTGCTGCCGTTCACTACGCCCGCTTCAATAAGATCCACCATACCCGTAGTGAGCATTTCAGTGTGAATTCCCAGATCGTGCTTGGTCATAAGCGCCTGCGCAAACGCGTTGGGTATACCGCCTATGCCCAGCTGGATGCAGTCTCCGTCATTCACGAAATCAGCGACCATCTTTCCTATTATCTTGTCTTTTTCATTGGGTATTATATCGGGTATTTCAGGCAATTCGTAATCTGTTTCGATAATGTAATCAACCTGCGATACGTGGACGTCGCAGTCGCCGAAAACTCTAGGAACGTGAGGATTGACCTCTATGATAACAAGGTCAGCCGCCTCTATCATAGCCTTTTCGTAAACGTTGGAAAGTCCGACGGACATATAGCCGTGCTTATCGGGCATACTTGCGTTTACCACAACGATATCGGGATGAGCCATCCACAGCCTTTTGCTTGCGGCAAGATGTAAGTGATTGGGGATAAAAGAAAGATTGCCGTGAGAATGTTCTTTGCGCTGTTTTGCAGAATAAAACCAGCTTTCAGTCCTGAAAGAATGCGCATACTGAGGTTTCGTATATTCGTATTCGCATACGGAAAGACAGGTGGTAACCTTAACGTTTTTTACTTTTCCCGCTATAGTATGAAGCGCGCCCAGAAAAGAACACGCCTCCGCAGCGCCCAGACCTGTTACGATATTGCAACCGTCTTTGACTAAAGACAGTGCCTTTTCAAGGTCGATAACCTTGGAACTGTAATCGTACATAATTTTATCCCCTGAATTTACTGATATAATTTTGCATTAAAAGCGCAATTATTTCAACTATTTTTTTAAACTTGCCTTAAAAATTGTATAAAAAGCCCCCGAGTGTTCAATTCGGGGGCATAAAACCGGGTTTATCAGTCTTCCTGAGTGTCGTTCTTTTCGAATTTATCCGTTCCGAGGAAGAACAAAGCAACGACGCCTGCTCCTGCGTGAGAACCGATAACAGGTCCGATATAATCAATTACGACGTTGTCGAGACCGAATCTTTTCTCTATTTCGTTCTTTACGAACAAAGCGTCTTCATAGCAATCGCCGTGTCCGATGAAAATCTTCTGCTGTTTATCAACGGGAAGCATCTTTTCTTCCATCTTGTCAACGAGAGCCTTGAGCGATTTTTTGCGCGATACGACTTTTGCTATCGGTATCAGCTTGCCCTTGGAGTTTACGTAAAGCACGGGCTTGATGTTTGCAAGAGAGCCTATGAAAGCCGCAGTCTTTGTTACTCTTCCCAGTCTTGCAAGATGCTTGAGGTCGTCAACGGTGAAATAAGAACACAGGTGCGCCTGAGTGTCTTCGACATATTTGCAAAGCTCTTCGAAAGAAGCTCCTTCAGCTCTCTTCTTGAGAGTGTACCATACCAGAAGACCTTCGCCCATGCTCGCATTGTAGCTATCTACCGCAGCCAGCTTGCATGAAGGATATTTTTCTTTGAGATCTTTAAATACGCGTACCGCATTGTCGTAAGTACCTGAAAGCCCTGAAGAGAAAACGACGTAAAGCACGTCCTTTCCTTCCTTGAGAAGAGGCTCAACATATTTCAGAATAGTGTCTTCGTCCACCATGCGGGTATTTGTCTTTCTGCCTGCACGCATAAAATCGTAAAATTCTTTTGCAGAAAGATTCTTTTTATCGCCGTCGAAATCTTCGTCGTCAAGCATGAAGCCCATCGGAAGAACGGTGAAATCCTTTTCATAAAACTGTTTGGGGAAATCTGTGGTTGCATCAGTGACTATATGAATCATATTGCCTCCTAAATATATGTCAAATAATAGACAAGTGTAAATTTTTAATCTATAATAATTATAGAACAAAACTGCACTGAGCGCGTAGGCTTTTACGCGTATATTTAAACTTTTATTGCTCATTACAATACAAATCTGCGCGTTTTGTAAATTATTTAACAAGGAGTATGATTTTATGCCTAAAGACAGAAGAATAAGAAAAACTCAAAGGGCGATAATCACGGCGACAGTTCAACTTCTTAATACAGTACCTATAAACAAGCTTTCCATAAAAGAAATATGTTCAATGGCTGACGTAAGCCGCAGCACGTTTTATCTGCACTATTACGATGCGACCGACGTGATCGAACAGGTACACAACGATATAATAGCAAATATAACCAGCGTGCTCGACAAATTCGACTTCGCTACGATACTTACCAATCCCGAGCCTTTTCTTAAACACGTATTCGATTTTCTGCAAAAGGATCTGGACCTGTATATCAATCTCCTGCAAAACAATTTCCATTCGGATTTCCGCCGCAAGCTGAAAGGACTGCTTGAAAACAAAATACTTCAGGAAAACTCATACCGTTATCGCGACAGAACTATGTTCGAATATTCGGTATGCTTCCTTATCTCAGGTCTTGTTGAAACTATCTGCGACAACCTGCAGGATATCGGCACACCCAAAGCCAACTATCTGCTTCAGTCTCTTACCAACCATGTAAAAGGCGGCTTCACCAACTGATTTAAAAAAACACGCATCGCACAGCAAGTCTGTTAAATATAATTAAAAACGCTCCAATGCGGAGCGTTTTCTTTTTACTTGTTTTTTGCGACATACACAACTGCTTAAGTTATAAACTTTCAACGCGATGTTACTTTGAAACATCTTTAAACGTTGAGACATAAAACCGCATACGTATCGCGTTAATCCTCTTTTATCACTCGCTTTTTCTCAAGAGCTTCTTCTATCTGCTGTTTTTTTCTTCCTACCAGGTCATACCCGAGAAGAGGAAGCGTGGAGACGAACAGGCTCACCGCAGGTATAAGCGTAAGCATCATAAATATCGCCGTACGCGCGCCGGGAGTCTGCTGCTGAATTACCGTTACACTGTTTTCAGTTACCGGCTGAACATAGTCCGCTATCTCGAGTACAAGGGGTATAGCGCCTGCAGAGAAAGCCGCGCTGAGTTTTCCCACAAAGGATATGCACGAAGACGCAAGACCTTCTGCGCGTATGTCGAGTTTATACTGCAGATAGTCGATACACTCTCCTACCATCGCGAATGTGATCACGTTGTAAATCCCCAGAGGAAGACCGCTGAGGAAGAAGAACGGCAGTGCTATATAGTAATTGTATTTTGTAAGCGATCCGATAAGGAAGAACAGTCCGAGCACTGCTCCCGAGAAAATACCCGCGCCGAGAGCTATTCTGCGCGTGTTGTACTTCTTGAGCAGCTTGGGCATTATAAGCATTGACGGGAACATTCCTATGCCTATCAGCGCCGCGCCGAGTATCTGACGCATATCGTATACGAATGCGGTAAAAGAATTTGCCGTCTCGTAATATGAGAAAACGTAATCTGCGGCATAAGTGTAAGACGCCTGGATCATATATCTGCCGAAACTGAGCAGACCGAAAACCATTACCAGAACAAGCGGCTTGCACTTGCCTATGATTTTGAAAGACTGCTTTACGGAGAGCTTTTCTTTCTGAGGCTCTATTCTTTCCCTTGTAAAGAAGAAAGTCATCGAGAAAGGCACAATGGCTATCGCCGAAAAGAGTATCGCGCCCACCATAAGTCCTTTTCTGAGTCCCAGCATATTATCGCCGATAAGAAGCGCTACAATCGCAACAGGCAACGCTCCGCCCACGCTGTTGAGGGTACGTGCGAAAGAAAGGAATTTGTCTCTCTCTTCAACGTTGGGAGTCATCGCATAGGGCAATCCCCAGAAAGGCACGTCGCAGACAGCGTAAGCTACGCCCCATACCATATACGTTATGGAAGCATAGACCATCTTGCCCGTCATGCTCAGTCCGAAGTCTATAAACAGAAAAACACTTAAAAGGGAAACCAGGAACGGCGCAAAAAGCAGATATTGACGCATTTTGCCGAATCTTGAACGCGTATTGTCTACAAGCACACCCATAAGCGGATCGCCTATCGCAAATACAAGTCGCGCGACCCACATAAGCCCCATGACAAAAAGAAGCTCCAGACCGAGCACGTCCGTATAAAACCTGCTCAGCCACGACGTCATCATCGCGTACATAGCCCCTTGCCCCAAGGCGGCGAGACCGTACCCGGACTTCTCCATTTTTGTCAGATACTTCTTATTTTCCAAATAAAACTCTCCTTGGCGTATGGGTTGATTGTACCACTATTTTACGCTCAATGCAATAAAAAACGCGGGGTTTGATTGCCTCTGCCCCGCGCCTTGCGTCAGCGGAATTTCGTTCTCGCTATGCTGTCCGCCCAACCCATAAGCAGATCGCTGCGTTTTTTGCGCGACATTTTCGGCTCGAAAACCCGCTCAACGCCGACGTTTTCTCTTATCTCGTCTTCGTCCTTCCAATAACCGGTATTCAGTCCCGCAAGGTATGCGACGCCGAGCGCCGTAGTCTCTATTATCTTCGGCCTTACCACGTTGCAATTGAGGATATCCGCCTGAAACTGCATCAGGAAATTGTTGGCGCACGCGCCTCCGTCAACGCTGAGCGCCGTTATCCTGCAATCAGCATCGCTCTGCATTGCGTGCATAACGTCAACCACCTGATAGGCTATCGACTCGAGAGCCGCGCGCACGATATGCGCTTTCGACGTACCTCTCGTGATGCCTGTGATGAGTCCTCTTGCCCTTGCGTCCCAGTGCGGCGCGCCCAGTCCGACAAATGCGGGCACTATGTATACGCCGCCGGTATCCTTTACGCTCAACGCTATCTCTTCCGTTTCGGGAGAGGATTTGATAAGCCCCAGTTCGTCTCTCAGCCACTGAATGACCGCTCCTCCCACGAATACGCTGCCTTCGAGCACATACTGCGGCTTCTGTCCGTCTCTGCTCGCCGCGACTGTGGTAACAAGCCCGCGCTTGGACTCGATAGGCTCGTCTCCCGTATTCATCAGCACAAAACAGCCCGTGCCGTAAGTGTTCTTTATGCTGCCTTTTTTCGTGCACAGGTGTCCGTAAAGCGCCGCTTGCTGGTCGCCTGCGTCACCGCATATAGGTATTTCTCTGCCTGTGATTTCTTTGCTCGTACAGCCGAAGTTGTGCCCCGACGGAAAGACCTCAGGGAACATATTTTCAGGGATATCGAACATCTCGATAAGGTCTTCGTCCCATACCATATCGTGTATGTTGAACAGCATTGTTCTGCTGGCGTTAGTATAGTCTGTTTCAAAAATCCTGCCGCCCGACAGACACCACATCACGTATGTATCCATTGTGCCGAAAAGCAGTTCTCCCTTTTCAGCACGTTCTCTCGCGCCGTTGACGTTTTTAAGTATCCATCTTATTTTGGTCGCGCTGAAATAAGCGTCAATCTGAAGACCTGTCTTGGAATATATCAGCTTTTCAAGCCCTGCGTCCTTCAGTTTGTCGCAATAATCCGCGGTGCGCCTGCACTGCCATACTATAGCGTTGTAAACGGGCTTTCCCGTATTCTTATCCCATACGACTACGGTTTCACGCTGATTGGTGATGCCTATGCAGTCGATATTTTCCGCGCCCACCTTGTCAAGCACAGCTGAGACGACCTCTTTCACTCCGCTCATTATCTCTTCGGGATCGTGCTCTACCCATCCTTCGTGCGGATAAATCTGAGTGAACTCCTTCTGAGCCTTAGCTATAATATTGCCCTTTTTGTCAAAAACGATAGCCCTTGAGCTTGTAGTGCCCTGATCTATCGACATAACGTACTTTGCCATAATTCCACCTCTTATCAAAAGCGCCTTCAGCGTGCGGATACGTTTTTAGTGGCGATAAAATCAACGCCCGTTCCTGCCGCATTCTCAACGACGGTATCGCCTATCTTTACAGGCGCTTTGACTACCACGCCTTTCAATGCGTCGAGAGCGTCGAAAATCTTTGATTTCTCAACCGCATCTCTCGTCTTTACGCTCAGCATTGCGACGTCGCCGCCATCGACTCTGACAACGGACGTAACCATTCTCTTGGGGCAGATAACTTCTTCTTTGCCGTATTTCTCCCCTCTCGGGCAGGTGTTTCCGCTTACCTTTACGTTGTTAAGATCGCTGTCGTCGACCGTGAGTCTGCATCCCATAGGACAGCATATACAAATCATTTCTCTCATCATTTCACCGCCTTCAGGCAGACAACCGCCTCTTTGCAATTTTTGAGCGCCCGTGTTTGTTTTTCATTCAAAGTTATTGTTTCCATTTCTCCGGGCGAAACAATTCTGCACTTCTTTGCATAGACCTCTTCGCCGTCGCAGACAACGCAAAGCTTCACGTCTTTATAAACGTTGCCCACACGCATTTTAAGTCTCAAGGTCTCGTCTCCGTTTCTTCCTACGAACTGAGGTACGACGTACCTTACGCCGTCCTTCGCGTCGATAGCGACCTTGTCTCCGCTTGTCTTCTCGCCTCTGATATACGCCGCCGCGCGCTTTCCTGCCCATTCGCTTTCTTCGCTCACGAAGTCAACGAGGTCATGCACGTGAAGCACGTTGCCGCAGGCGAATATACCGTCGGTCTCCGTCATCATATCGTCGTCGACGATAGCGCCGCCAGTTACGGGACTCAACTTTACGTCTGCCATCTTTGACAGCTCGTTCTCAGGCAGAAGCCCTACGCTGAGAAGCAACGTATCGCATTTTATCTCCTGCTCAGTACCCTTTATCGGCACGAGCTTTTCGTCCACTTTTGCTATAACCACAGAAGAAACCCTGCCCTTGCCTTTGATATTCACGACTGTGTGCGAGAACATCAGCGGAATGTCGAAGTCATTGAGACACTGCACTATGTTTCTGTTAAGTCCGGAAGAATAAGGCATGAGTTCTACGACTGCCTTTACTTTTGCGCCCTGGAAAGTCATACGGCGCGCCATGATAAGTCCTATATCTCCACTGCCGAGTATCACGACTTCTTTGCCGGGCATATATCCGTCAATATTTATCAGCTTCTGAGCCGTGCCTGCGCTGAATATGCCTGCTGTGCGGCAACCGGCGATATTGATAGCGCCTCTTGGTCTTTCTCTGCAACCGCAGGCAAGAATTATCGCCTTTGCCTCGTAGACCTGAAGCCCGTCCGTCTCGTTGGCGCAGGTAACGCGTTTGTTCTTGTCAATGCTGAGCACCGTTGTGCCGAGTTTGTATTCGATACCTCTTTTCAGCACCTCGTCGATATACCTTGCCGCGTATTCGGGACCTGTCAACTCTTCTTTAAAAGTATGCAGTCCGAAGCCGTTGTGTATGCACTGATTGAGTATACCTCCCAGCTTGTCCTCTCTTTCAAGAATAAGTATATCCCTTTCACCCGCGTCGTAAGCGCTCTTTGCCGCCGCAAGTCCCGCAGGACCGCCGCCGATGATTATAAGATTCTTCACGCTCATTATTCTACCCTCCCGACGAGTATTTCAGAGCCTTTGCCGCTCTTTGTAACTTCGGTCATATCTATGCCGCGTTCGCGCGCTATGATCTCCATAACGCGTTCTGAACAGAAACCGCTCTGGCATCTGCCCATACCTGCGCGGGTGCGTCTCTTTACGCCGTCAAGATCCTTCGCGCCTACGGGACGGTTTATGCTGTCCACGATCTCGCCTTCGGTAACCACTTCGCAACGGCAGACTATTCTGCCGTAAAGCGGGTTTTTCTTTATGATTTCCGCCCTTTCGCTTTCTGTCATAGTTGCGAAACAAGGGATTCCTTTTCTTACGGGATTGAATTTCTTATTGAAAGAGAGCGCCAGATAGTCCGCAATTTCTTCTGACGCGTCCACAGCTATGGCAGGAGCGGCTGTAAGTCCCGGACTTTCTATTCCTATAAGGTTGTAAAGCGGAAGATCGTCCGCAGCAAATCCTATCACGAAATCGCCTGCGTCAGCGTGAGCACGTAAGCCCGTAAACTGAGTGATGACCGTTTTCTTGGTCAGAGACGGCATTGTTATGCGCGCCTTGTCGAATGCCTCCGCAAGACCGTCGTAAGTCGTATCCTTGCACTCCTTGTCTTCGATATCCACCGCCGTAGGTCCCAAAAGTATGTTGCCGTGAACGCTGGGCACTACGAGTATGCCCTTGCCCATAGCCGTGGGAAGCTGGAAGAGCGTTGTAGACGTCAGATAGCCAGACGTCTTATCGAGAAGCATATATTCGCCCTTTCTGGGCACGATTCTGTATTTCTTATCGCAGATAGTATTGTTGAGATCGTCGCTGTGAAGTCCCGCCGCGTTGACGACAAGGTCTGCGGTATAGACCTCTCCGTCCTCGCATACGACTTTCATCTTGTCCCCGTCCTTTTCAAGCCTTTCTACATTCTTTTCAAAGACGAATTCAACGCCGTTTGCAACCGCGTTTTCAGCATAGGCTATAGTCATTTCGTATGGACTGACTATGCCTGAGGACGGACACCAGAGCGCACCCTTGACCTCTTCTGAAACGTAAGGCTCGCGCTGTCTGACCTCGTCTCCCGTAACGACTTTTACGTCTCTCACGCCGTTGGCAATACCCTGATCGTACAGCTTTTTAAGTCCGTCCCACTTGGTATCGTCAAAGCACAGCACGTATGCGCCGTTTCTTCTGAACGGAAAATCCAGTTCTTTGGACAGCTTATCGAACATCGCGTTGCCGCGCACGTTGTAAAAAGCTTTTTTTGACCCCGGTTTTGCATCGAAACCGCCGTGAACTACGCCCGAATTCGCCTTCGTAGTGCCGCAGGCTACGTCGTTTTCGCGCTCGATAACGGTGATCTTCGCATCGTAGCGGCTGAGTTCTCTGGCTATAGAACAGCCGATGACCCCCGCACCTATGATTATGATTTCTTTCATAAGTTTCCCCTTTAGTTTACTGAGTTTATTATACCACACGCAAATAAGGAATTCAATATATAAAAAGACGCGCAAACATACTGCGCGTCCGATAATACACTGTTGAAATATTTTTGTGTCCTTATTCCGCTGCCCTTAAATCAAACAGCGCAGTCAAAGGATAAAAATCTCAGTATTTATTGTCGTTTTTCTCGTACTCCACGTTCTCGTTGCCGCCGTACCAGGTGCGGATAGTGTTGAGTCTGCTGAAGAGATTTACCGCGCGGTATATCTCTTCCTTCGCGTAGTTGAGCCCGTACATATCGAGAAGAGGAATATAATCCTTCACCCTTTGCAGAAACTTCTTGAAATTCTTCGGGCCGCCGTACCAGGACACCTCTGCAAGCGCTTCCATACGCGGGAAGAGCTGGAATTCCAGCTTTGACGGCGTAGATATCCATTCTGTCCACAGCGCTCCTTCTATGCCCTTGACCTTATTGTCGTACATCGATATGAAACCTTCGAAATAAGGATTGAACATATAAGTGTTTCTGAGAGGATATTGCGCGTAAGGCATATCGAAATAGAAATACTTATGCTTGCTCATAATGACGTTGCCGCCCTTCTTGACGTGCTTTATGACCTTGCGGTCCTTCTGCGGCGTCCAGTACTGAACGATAACGTCGTTTTCAAGATTGTCTCCCTCAAGCACCTCGTTCCAGCCGATAAGTCTTCTTCCCTTTTCGCGGACATACTTTGCTATCTCGTTTATAAACCAGCCCTGCAGCTGTTTTTCGTTCTTAAGTCCGAGAGAACGGATAAGCTCCTGACAAGCAGGACAATCTTTCCACTCTTCCTTAGGCGCTTCGTCTCCGCCGATATGGAAATATGGCGCGGGGAACAGTTCACACACCTCGTCGATAACGTCGTAAATGAATTCGAGCGTAGTCGGCTTGCCTATGCACGCGCTTCTGTTCCAGTCCTTAATGCCCTGAGAAAGCGGTATCTTACCGCCGAAATAATAATGAACGTCGCGCTTGAGTTCTCTGCACGCGAGCCACGGATAAGCCGCCATAGCCGCCGCGAAGTGCGCGGGCATATCTATCTCGGGGATAACGGAAATTCCTCTTTCAGCCGCATAAGCCACGATTTCTTTTATCTTTTCCTGAGTGTAATAACCGCTTACAGGCACATCGTCAACGTCTGTGGACTGCCAGCCGTGTATCTGCGACCTCGGTCTCTTCGATCCGATTTCAGTAAGCAGCGGATATTTTTTGATTTCTATTCTCCAGCCCTGATCGTCGGTAAGATGCCAGTGCAGAACGTTGAGTTTGTGCATACTCATTACGTCGAGCAGTTTCTTGACCTCTTCTTCGCCGAAGAAATGTCTGGATTCGTCCAGAAGGATGCCTCTCCAGCCATAACGCGGATAGTCGTTTACCTTGCCGCAAGGAACTTTTGTATCCAGTTTCGACGTACCCATCATAGAGCCCACTCTGAGCGTCTGCACGGCATAAAGCGCGCCTGCGGGGTCTCCTGCGGAAATATTGATTCCGTTTTCGTCCACCTCGATGCGATAACTCTGCGGAGAAAGTTCTGCCGCATAGCCTATCTTGAGTACGTTTTTGCCTTCTTTACCCAGTTTTTTACACAATCCTTTTTCAAGTATTTCGGTAATGACCGGGGCAGTCAGCTTGAATTTGGCATCTACGTCAAGCGCGTCTATCTGCGCCATATCGTAAAAACCGCCCTTTCTGGCTTCAACGCATGATTGAGGCCTGGGAATAATTTCTTTCATTACTTTTTCTCCTTCTTCTTTTGCAGAGTACTGCTTGCAAAACACTCCTCTCAGTGTCCGTTATTCCGTTACAGAGCTCCAGGCGGGTATATTTATATTCGGTCCGCCGTAAGCGATGCTTATATTGAAACTCTCCTTTGTATCTCCGATATATGCCAACTTATCGTTGACCACGCGGATATTGAGTCCGTCGTATGCGGCAAGCGGATTGCCCTCTTTTAACACCTTAGCGGTTATGTATACCACCTTGCCTGTACGCGTTACTGAAGATATCTGCAATTCTTCCTCCGTCAGTCCTTTGAGAAGACCCGATACGCTCTCCATATTGTATCCCTTGATCTTCTCGTCGTTCAGGAATTCGGCAAAAGAACATTCCTTAAGCTGCCACTTATCTTCCGCGTAAGAAAGCATACCCGTCTTATAATCCGATTCAGAAGCTTTCTTCGCCTCTACTCCGCTTTTAAGAGACTTGCCGTAATAAGTATCTTCGTAAACGGTCTTTATTATATCTCCCGTCGCAACGGTGAATTTTGCCGTTTCTCCCTGAACGTTGAGACTGTACTGCACGTATTTGCCGTTGGCGGAAGTATTGTCGTTCTGTCTGTACTTAATATAATAGGTATCGCTTGCCAGCGCGTTTTCAATACCTTCCGAAAGCAGACTCCTTCCTTCTTCAACCGTCAGCTTCTGATTGCACCCGGTAAGGGTAAGAGCCGCCGTCAATAATATTATAAACGAAATTATAGCAGTTTTTACAATTTTTTTCATAAGTTATCCTCCCCGTTGTCGACAGAAGCCTGTTCAGAGCCGGTTTCTCCTGCTAATACACTCTCTTTCAGAAGATCCCCTTCATTGAGATGTTCATGACTCGAAAGAAGGCTTTCGTCTGCACAACCGTCAAGAACGTTCTGCTCGTGAGCGCGGCGCTTAAGATCTTCGATCATGCGTTCCTGGTCCTTTTCAGTCATATTCCAGAACAGATAAGGTATGCCGTGAAGCACAGCGCCTATAACCGCAAGCACAGCGAGCGCCGAAAGCATCGGCGAACGGATCGCTTCGTCATAAAGCACGTCGTAGTCGTTGATAAGACCGTAATATTCGTTTATAAACGGAATGATATAGTTTGTGCCCATAGCGACGAGAGAGTTGATTATCGCAAAGTTCTGAGAAAAACCTTCGAGTCTGTCGCCCGTACGCCACTGCTGATAATCCAGTGCGTCTGCGCTCATGGCGGGAGCTGTGATTATCTGCACCGCACTACCCCAGAACGCTATATAACAAGCCGCGGCAAACACGTAGAAATTGTCATTATAGAAAATCAGCGGCACCATCGAAATGCCTATTGCCGCGTCTGTTATCAGCACGGTGTTCTTCTTGCCCGTTTTCTTTATGATGAACGGACCCATTACCATTCCGACAAGCGAAGCCGTACCCATAACAAGGCTCGCTACAGACTGTATAACTTCGTTCTGAAGCATATATACGTAAGCCCACATCATGCAGGCAGTTACGGCGCCTCTTGCAAAAGCGAACCAGGTCGCCACGTTGTTTATCCAGAAATATCTGTTCTTGCAGATTTTTACGAAACCGTCGACGAATTTTACTTTCTGAACCTGTCTGCGAGGAACGATTATTCTCTCTTTAGTGCCAAAATAAGCAAGAAAGCCGAGTCCGCATCCGATAAAAGAAAAGAGCGGGAATATGACCTTGTAAAAGTTCTGATCCACCTGCCCGAGATCGAATCCCTTTGCTATAAGCGGGAAAATCGCGCCGGTAATGGTGGGAGCCATGCTGTAAATAACAGAGCTAATGGATATTATCTTGGCGCGTTCGTTTGTATTGGGGGTAAGGAGCTGTACAAGCTGAGTGTACATACCCAGATAGAACTGATAAATAAAATTCATCAGTATGTAAAGCACTCCGACGCATATCAGTATCGTCTGTTTGCTCCATGAAAGCGGAATATACGCCGTAAGCGACATAAGAATCGCACAAGGCGGTCCCAGCCACAATATCCACGGTCTGGCTTTACCTTTATTACCCGGCGTATTGTCGATTATCCAGCTTTTCAAAGGCTGGATCACGATTGAGAAAATCGTGTTTATCATAAGAAGCAACGCAAGGTCTGTCGGTTTAAGACCGTAAACCGTACCTATGAGCAGACAGTTTGCCTGAAGCAATATCTGACCTGCGATTGCAGCGATGAACTGCACGCCCATACCGCCGACGGAATAGGCAATCGTCTCTTTGTTGGCTACGTAGTTGCCTTCGCTCGGCTTGTTCCAATAACGGAAAAAGTCTTTGACTACTTCGCCTGCCTTGTTAAGTATCTGCATAATTTACCCCGTTTTGCGCCCTCTTTTTTGGGCCGCCTCGTATATTATACACTAATAAACGTGCGCTTGTAAATACCGCTTTTTTTATATTTTTAATATCGTGTATAGACAAGACGTCAGCGCAATTTTATCTGACACTTAGTTTTTAAGGACAAGTATCGGCTTTTTAATGCTTTCAGGTGAAAATATCGCTTGAATACTCTGTCTTAAAACAGCCATCGCTGTTGCTTTTTACTCACCTTTTGGCAGATAAAACCGCTTTCGAGCTCACCTTGTATGCAGACCTTAAAACGAATATCAATAAACGCCGTATCGGTTTATTTTTATGAAATTCAACTTCTTTTAAAAACAAAAAGCACGGATCAGCTCCGTGCTTTCAGATCTTTTATTTTGATTTAATATTTATTCCTTAACGTCTTTTTCAGAATCGCTCTGAACGTATGAAGAACCCGAGTTTACGGCTTCGTCATTAACTTCAGCCGCATCTTTACACTCTTTCTCTTCCTGCGGCTTTTCGCTTTCTTGAGAAACAACAGGCTTATCAGTTTCTGCCGCCTCTTCTGTAGAAACGCCCAGAAGATTTTTGAATATCTCAGCTGTTGACAAAGCGTAAAGATGCGTTCTGTCAACGTCGCACACTTCGTAAAGCTTGCCGTCAAACTCTTCGATATGCACCGTCATTCCGCATGCGATGCACTTTGCGTTGCATACGAGCTGATAAAGTTTTCCATCGTTGGTTATATAAGGCGCTTTGCCGTAACTTACTTTCTTGACAGCTCTTGAACTTCTGCTCATTTTTTTGAATACGCCCGCACTGTATATTCTTTCGGCAGACGCCGCTCCGAAACCTGCCAGCAACAGAAGCAAAGCAAAACAAATGACTGCACGCAAAGTTCTTGAAAATCCTTCGAATTCAAGTCTTATCATCAGCACAAGTCCGACAAGTGCCGCAACCGTTATCAAAGTATACAGCGCCCCGATAAGAACGCTTTTGACAAACGCTTTTTTTGTCTCTCCCAGTTCTCTTATCTCAAGCCCGTCTGTCCCCGTAGGAACGGCAAGCGTTACGTCCTGTTCTGTAAGATAAGATTTCTTAATGATTTCTGCAGTCTCGCGTTCTCTCTCTTTTTTGCGTTCGCTCCAGGTAGGCTTGCGTTTTTTCTTCTGAGAAGCGCCGCAATATCTGCAGAACTCACTGTTGTCTTCTATTTCTTTGCCGCAGACTCTGCATTTCATCTTCTGATCTCTCCGACTTTGTTTTTCTCTTTCTTTATACGACCTGCAACCAATACTGAAAGTATAACTGTTGCCGCAATTGTAACCACAAGCGCAAGCCAGGGCGCACCGCCGGCTGTTATCATGAATTCTTTAGTGCTGCTGAGACACATTACAAGCCCGAGTATTAGCCTTACCGCAGAAAACACCGTCATTACCGCCGCCGCAACAAGTGCGATTATATTGTCTCCTGCTTTTTTGCGTATCAATATTACCGTGGCGAGAATTAAAAAAGCTATTGTCGCCGCAAGATAAATCACCTCAGTGAAATATATCGTAACATAAGCGTTGTCAAGAAGTTCTATCTGAGAAGCAGGATAAGAAGAAACAAGTTGTTTCGCTATATCCTGCATAATGTCGCTGTCCTTGGAGATCGGCAGATTCTGCAAAGTATAATCTATCGCTCCGTCGTATCCGTTTACGGGAGCAAAAATAGCTGTTATCGCGCTTTTGCCGAACCTGAGCTGAGAAGAATCGATATCTTCGAGAAGATTGTTGCCGTCCTCGTCCTTGTATTCGATATTAGCCTGTACGGTAAAAGAATTGATAAACAGAAAGACGGTAAGCAATACCAGCATAGCCGCAACGACGTAAACCCAACGGTTGTCGCGCTTTACGGCAGCGGTCTGCACTACGGGAGCGGTCTCTCCTCTGAGTTGAGTTTTTTTCTTTCCTCTGCTTGCCATAATAATATCCTTGAATGTATTGCCTCGCACAGAATATTTATCCCGTCGGGGCTCAATATTTATATGTTTTATAAAATTATAAACTAATTCACGTTACAATTCAATCTTTTTTGCGCGGATAATTTTGCGGTGATTATGCAAACTACCGATAAGGCCGATTGCCTAATCGTTCAAAAGGAGGAAATTATGATTACTGTAATAGCATTGTTGCTGCTCGTAGTCGGCGCGCTTAACTGGTTGAGCGTGGGAATCTTCGATTTCAACTTTATCAACTGGATATTCACGTCCGAAGCTTATGTCGGCGCACGTATTCTTTACGCTATCGTAGGTATCGCGGGTATCTGGACTATCGTATATCTTATTTACAATAAGTTCAACCCCAAGAGAATCAACGCGATCGAAAAGGGTGCTAAGATGCACGACCACGAGTAAAACGGCATCCCGTTTTAAAACCCCGCCTCAGGGCGGGATTTTTTTGTTTAAACCTGATTTTTTTATATACCTTTTTACATTTTCGTCAATTTTTAAAAAATTAAAAAAGAACGGGAAATACCGTTCTTTAAAGCAACCAATTTATGCAATTCATCTGTTATACACGTTGTTTTTTTATCACGTATAAAACGCATATAACCTACACGGACACCTAAATTTGCAACATATACACTGCCATTACGCTCTGCGTTGCGCAAAGCGCGGCGCGCGCCGCTCCCGCAATCTTTTTATCCCCTCCCGAAGACTCGGACAAGGCGCAGAGTCTGATAGCCGCGTCATTGCATAAAAGCATTGTCTTACCCAGTGCCCGTCTTACGCCCGACGCGCCGAACTGCTCTGCCGAAGACAGCTTTCTTCCTCCGCCGAGAAGGGTGCATAGTCCGTTCATAGAGTCAGCCGCATACTTGAGAAGTTTTTTCTCGTCGGGAGTCGTCGCGTAATCGAGCAGATAAACGCATCCCTGAGCAGCGTTGAAACAACTTTCAGCCGCGCGATGCGCGTCGTCTGTAAGATATACGGGAAGTCCTGAAAGTGCGGCTTTTCTTCCCTTTTCAGCATTAATACGCGCATATTCTGAGTTCATTGCGTCAACCGCCTTGCCGTCAGCTAATTTATAGTCGTCATATTCCGCCATATCTCCCCTCCGTGTATTGCTATAATACGCCGCGCGCCTCGTCGTTATGCCTGTTTATACTTAAAGTAGCGCGCCTTTTTTCGTTTTTAATCGGATATATCAATGACTTGCATTTTTTCTACCCTTATACTATAATATTTTGTATGGAAAATTTGATTTTGACGCCCCTTCAGATATGGCAGGACTACGATCCCGAAGCCGCTCCCCTTCAGATTTCTTTTACGGATTTTAAAAAGAAAGGCGGAAGAATATCTTTCGAGGCGTTTTTTAACGGCGATAAATCCGAAGACGGCGCTCCGCGTATATTCGTGAGCGGTTCTTACCCTACGTCCGTCTCTCCTAAAATCGTAGTTTACATAAAGGACGGCACGGGCAATCCTCCTCCGTCAAATTACGTCAATGCGTTTATTGAACGCGGATTCGGTTTTATCGAATTCGATTACAATGCAGACAACGCAGACTCCACAAGACGTTCGCGTTATCCAGAAAGCGTGAAATACGGTGAAATCGCTCATTCCGAAGGACATTATTCTGTTGCAGAACCCAATGCGAAAGGCAGTTGCCAGTATCTGTGGACCACTGTTACGCGCAGAGTTATAACCCTTGTCAAAACTCTCTCGGAAGACTGCAAAATCGTGCTTATCGGCGCACGCGAAGGCGCTGATATGTTGTGGCAGACAGCGGCAATGGATAAGCGCGTCGACGCCGCTATCGCAATCAACAATGCAGGCTGGAGAGAATACGCTGACATTTTCAGATTTGACGAAGACGCTGAGCCCATTCAGATGACGGATGAACGCGAAAGATGGTTTGCAGGTTGCGCAGGTCAGACTTACGCAAGATACGTTGAATGCCCTGTCATGCTGGTCTGCGGCTCAAACAACCCTCTCACAAGCATTGACAGAGTCGAAAGCACTCTTTCTCTTGTAGACAGCGACCGCGTTTACTGCACCGTAAGCCCCAACACAGGACTGTTGCTTCCGCAGTATTCACTGTCAGGTCAGCTCAATTTCGTCGAGCATTTCGACAGCAAAGCTCCTCTCCTTAAAAAGAGCCCTGACCTTGAACTTGCCGTTGAGAACGATCTCATGATTGCAAATCTCACGCTAGACGCTCCTCTTGCCGCAAAAGAAATAAGCGTATGGTACTCTTTTGACGAGCTTGACGGCACTATCAGAAACTGGAATAAGATCATTTTGCCGCAGAACGGCTGCAAACGTTGTGAATTGCCCGTTCCTGAAAACGCACAATGCGTTTTTGCTTTCGTCAACGTAGAATACGATGACGGCACAGTGCTTTCCTCTTACGAGGACTTCTCCAAGATCCCTGAAGACGCAAAGCGCGTGCTTACCCGCAGAACGCACATAATATATGAGCGCAAGAACGGCGTAGGTTGTTTCGTTGCAGACAATTCAAGTCATTATCTTGCATGTACGACACCGTTCCTCAAGGCAGGAGCATACGACATTCTGGGCATAACCTGCGAAAACGCAGATATAACCACATACAGCGTAGGCGAAGACAAGTACCTGCGCACTGACGAAAGTCTGTTGCAGTTCGACGCATACAGCCCTGTAAAAACCAACGTTGAAGTCAGGGTATGCAACAAAGAAAACGGTAAAAAAGTGATGTATACCGCAGTATGCACCGTAAACGGCGACGGTGAATGGACAAAATGCTCTCTCTCCCCGTCATCGTTCAAAACTCCGACTCTCGCGCCGCTCAAAGGCTGGAGCAACATCAAGAGTCTGTCCTTTCACAAGATAGACGGCGTGCTGTTCAAGAACATACTCTGGGTATAATATGCAGTATAAAGTCGGAGACAAAGTTATCACTAAGAAAGCGCATCCCTGCGGCGGAAACGTATGGACGATAACCCGCACAGGCGCAGACGTAAGAATAGTCTGCAACAAATGCGGAAGAAGCGTTATGATCGACGCGCTCAAATTTGAAAAAAGCGTCAAAAAGATAATAGGAGAAGAAAGTTGAACGACCTGCTTGAAGAAAGAGACATCGGCAGAAAACGCCGCTCGGACATAATCAATATCATTCTGAGCGCAATAATCGTACTTCTTGTGCTGATTATCGTCGTCCTCGTCTTCTTCCTGACTCCGATGAGCGTATCCGGTCAGTCGATGCACCCCTCTTACGAATCGGGGGACCGCATTTTAGTGTCCAAAGTGGGATATTCGGTAAACCGCGGCGACGTTGTCGTATTCAAAATCCCGGGCAACGACTCCCCTCCGATAAAACGCGTTATCGGTCTGCCGGGAGACGTAGTCTATTTCGACATAGAGACCATGGACTACACGGTCAACGGCGAAAAGATAGACGACTTCGCAACTTCTACAGGATACAACAGCAACTATTTCTCTTCGAGCAATCACGACGTGTATATCGCGCTTACCACAACAGGTATCACCGTCGGAGAAAATCAGCTCTTCGTCTTAGGCGATAACCGCAACATTTCCAACGACAGCCATATATACGGCTGCATCGAAAGGGATTGGCTTGTCGGAAAAGTTATATTACACTATTGAGAGGTAAAACTATGAAAGCAATCGTTTCCGTAATCGGAAAGGACAAAAAAGGCATAATCGCCAAAGTCTCGAACGCGCTCTACGATATGGACGTCAATATAGAGGACATATCTCAGACCATTCTTCAGGAATACTTTACGATGATCATGGCGGTTGAGATCTGCGAAAACGCTCCCCGCTTCGACGTTATCAAGTCAAATCTGGACAAGCTCGGCGAACAGATAGGCGTTCAGATCCAGATTCAGCTTAAAAGCATATTCGACAGTATGCACAACATATCTCTGACAAAATCCAACTGAGGAACTTATATGTATTCTACCAACGAAATCTTAGAGACCATAAATATGGTTTCTCACCAACATCTTGACGTAAGAACGATCACACTGGGCGTTTCGCTCTTCGACTGTATCACCGACAGTCCCAAACGTACCTGCGATAAGATATACGACAAACTGATGAAAAAGGCGGGCAACCTGGTCAAAACAGGCAACGATATTTCAGGCGAAATAGGCGTGCCTATCGTCAACAAACGCATCGCCGTCACTCCCGTCAGCCTTGTTGCCGCCGCAAGCAAAGGACACCTCGAAATCATCAGAACGCTTGACAAAGTAGCCGATGAGATAGGTATAGACTTCCTGGGCGGTTATTCTGCACTCGTACATAAGGCGATGACTCCTTACGAAAAAGAGTTCCTGCTCAGCATACCCGAAGCGCTGGCAACAACCAAAAAGATATGCTCTTCAGTCAACGTTGCGACTTCAAAAGCAGGCATAAACATGGACGCGGTCAAACTGATGGGTAAAATCGTCAAAGACTGCGCTTACCTCACGCGCGATCAGGACAGCATTGCCTGCGCTAAGCTGGTCGTATTCGCAAACGCGGTCGAAGACAATCCGTTTATGGCGGGCGCATTCCTCGGCAGCGGCGAAGACGACGCGGTGGTCAACGTAGGCGTATCAGGTCCGGGCGTTGTAAAAGTAGCTCTCGAGCAGGTCGACGGAGACCTCACTCAGGTAGCCGAAGTAATAAAGCAGACAGCATTCAAGATAACCCGCGTAGGTCAGCTGGTAGCGCGCGAAGCAGCCAACAGGCTGGGCGTAAGCTACGGCATCGTAGACCTTTCGCTTGCCCCCACCCCTGTGGTAGGAGACAGCGTTGCGCATATCCTTGAAGAGATTGGACTTGAAAGCGTAGGCGCTTGCGGCACTACAGCAACGCTTGCCCTTCTCAACGACGCCGTAAAGAAAGGCGGTATTATGGCAAGCAATCACGTCGGCGGTCTGTCAGGCGCATTTATCCCGGTATCCGAAGACGCCGGCATGATAAAAGCGGCAGAAAGCGGTCTGCTCTCTCTCGAAAAGCTTGAAGCAATGACTGCGGTATGCTCGGTAGGTCTTGACATGATAGCTATCCCCGGCGACGTGTCGCCTGAGATCATATCCGCGCTCATCGCGGACGAAATAGCGATAGGCGTGGTAAACACAAAAACCACTGCGGTAAGAGTTATCCCCGTCTACGGCAAGAAAGAAGGAGAAACGGCAACCTTCGGCGGACTTTTGGGCGAAGCGCCTATAATGCCGATCAACAGAAGCGACCCGTCAAAGTTCGTAAACCGCGGAGGAAGAATCCCGGCGCCGTTGCATAGCAATAAAAACTAAGCTTGACTCAGCTAGGAGCAAAAAAAATCAACTGCTCAATCAACAGCCGTCCGAAAAGGGCGGCTGTTTCATATACACGGTTTTTCTTCCCTTACGCTATTATCTTTCTGCTTCGACATTACCCTACGGTTTTTTGACTCATAGAGTGTTTTCAAAAAAGCTTTTTGCAAAAATAATTATTATATAAATATTATATATGTGTTTATTTATTGAAAAGCGTTGAAATATTTGCTTTGCGGTAACTTTTAATCGTTATTTTAAACAGTTAGTAAAAATGCTTTAAAATTTAAGAATAATGTTGTCATTTCAGGCAATACTTTTCCCGACGGAGGTAATTATGCAACTCAAAAACAGCGAAACTTTTAAAAATCTCGCCCGTGCTTTTGCGGGCGAATGTATGGCAAAGACGCGCTATGAATATATGGCGTACGGCGCAAAGCAGGAAGGCTACTGCGAACTCGCAAAGATGATAAAGCAGGTAGCAAATCAGGAATTCCACCACTCCCGCATGTTCTACTCTTTTATTCAGACTGCAGACAAGAACGCAATAGACTGCATCGAAGTAGAAGCGGGATATCCTTTCAAAGAAAAATGGGATCTTGTGGACAACCTCAAATTCGCGGCAAACGACGAAAACGAAGAAGCAACCAGAATATATCCCGCTTTTGCAGAAACTGCGCGTAAAGAGGGATTTAAAGATATCGCAGGACTTTTTGAAAACGTAGTACAGGTGGAGACCTGCCACAACAAACTGTTCACGGATCTTTACAACCAGCTTTCTCAGGGCAAGCTCTACAGCCGTCCTACCGCGGTAAAGTGGAAGTGCGCAGACTGCGGATACGAAGCCACCTCAAAAGAAGCGTGGAAGATATGTCCTCTTTGCCAGGCAAAGCAGGGCGCAGTAATGCTCAAACTTAACGATAACAACTGATTTTTTCATACCCGTGTGTATTAACACACAAATCCCCCTCACAAAGCGGCGGCGCGAAAAAATGCGTCGCCGCCCCCTTTTACGATATCAGTCATGCCTATTCTGACGAAAAGTCGCGTGATTTATCAGCTACAATACACTCATTATAGATCCGATAACATATCATTAATCGATGCAGAGAAAAAACGTTATAAAGAACTTTACAAACGCTTTATATCCCTTTTCCGTTTTCCAACAAAAAAGCGCAGCAGAAGCCGACAAATTTAAAAATTTTACCAATATTGCGGATTTTACAATTTTTTTATTACTATCCACAAATAATATGATATAATAAGATTGTTATGAAAAGAAAGACCTTGCTTTTATCCGTTATAGTTATTGTGTTTACGCTCGCGCTTCTCTGCGGAGCTCTTGTCGGCTGCAGCGATATCAAAAGCATTTTTGACGTCAACGCGACCAACCTTGCACAGTACGCAAATTTCACTTACAGCAACGGCGACAGCAAGATAAATTTTTCGCTCAAAGCTTCAGGCGAAGCATGGGTTAAAATTTCTTGGGACAGCGCTGTCGTTTTCAATGAAATTTTCCTCTACGAAAGCGGAAATAACGTCACGGGCTTTGAAATTTACGTAAACGACGAGTTTGTAACTTCTCAGGACGAAATAGGCAAAATGAGAAACGTCTACCTCGGCAAGACGACTGCAACGTCAATCACGGTAAAAGTTACGTCCTGCAACGGCACTTACAAACTTACCGACATAGGTATATACAACCTTTCAAGAAACCGCGATTTCCATTCAACGGCTTTTGTAAGACTCAACAATGAAGGCGATCCGTTTGAAGGAGTGGATCTTTCTCTGATAAAGAATTATACCGATTATCTGATTTATCCTCTGGCGTATTTCGATTCTGAAGGCAATCTGAACGTAAACGGTTCAGATCTCATTGACGTTACGAGAAAAATCCGTTCTTTCAACTACTCTGCAAAAATCCATCTTGTCGTTCTGCCTGACCCCAAAGAGGACCAGACTGAAAACGACGTGCGCCACAGCGCTTTTAAGGATTATGCCGACGTTTTGTCAAAGAATATAGCTTCTCTTCTTAAAGGTTCGGACTTTGACGGCGTTGTGCTGGGATTCGATTTTTCATTCGGTGAAAACATATTCGATTACGGCTCATACAACGAATTTATAGAAACTCTGCGCGGCAAATTGATGTCTCCTTACGAGATCGGCGTATTCATAAAACCTGACGCGCTGATTTTCAATAAGCAGTCTAAAAAGCTCATAGACAACTTCTACGTGATTACGCCAAACCTCGAAGACAACACTGCAGGCACTTTCTCGAATACGGTATGCGAAACTCTTGAAAAGCTTCAGGACAGCGACCTGCCCAAATCAAAGACATACCTTACCGTGCCTTTCTACAGCTATGACAAAGAAAGCGAAACGCTTTATAAATACTGCGACTATGCAGAAACTCTGGGCAAATACGGCAACGTCGCAGAAATAGACGAGAACACGACCGTGCGCTTCAGCGGCTATGCGTTTGTACGCGATATGGCTGCGTTCTGTTACGACTACGGTATAGCGGGAATTCTTTCCGTCTGCCCTCATTACGACGCAAAAGGCTCTCTCGCTTTGTCCGCCGCGATACAGGAAGCTATAAAATAATATTTAAAAATTTGTCTGTTCAGGCAGGGCTCAAAGCCCTGCTTTTTTTATTGAAATCTATTTCTATAAATCTCACTTTTACATTACGCGATTTTATTCAACTTATCTGCGTTTAATGTCCGCTAAAACGCATTATAATGCGCGACAAGTCCTGTTTGTTAAAAAAATGTTGATTTGACGACTTTTTTCAACTCAAATTGACAATAGGATATATTTTATTTTATAATATATCTATCTTAAGCGAAGGTCTTTTATTGTATGGGTTTGGGTACGAGAAAAATCGCAGGTATTTCATTATTGCTGGCAATGAGCCTTATAGCTTTCATGCTTGAAAACTTCCTGCCGCCTATGTTTATCCCGGGTGCAAAACTGGGACTGGGCAACGCTTTTTCCATGCTCGCGCTCGTGCTCTACTCTCCCTGGGCGGCGGTTCTCATCGTTATTCTGCGTTGCGTACTGGGCAACCTTATAATCGGCTCTTTATCGTCAATGATGTTCGGTCTTGCCGCAGGCGCTGTAAGCATCTGCGTAACCGTGATACTGTGGCGTTTCGCATTTCCCAAAATCAGTTTCGTCTGCATAAGCGTATGTGCGGCTGTTATTCACAACGCCGTTCAGTGCGTGGTTTTCTGCGCTATATCTCAGACATGGCAGGCGATAGTGTATCTACCGTATTTGATACTGCTGGGCGCAATAAGCGGCTTTGCTGTGGGGATTGCGTGCGTTCTTGTCCTGAAGCGTATCCCTTCGCGCATGTTCGCAAAGATGGGCGCAGACGTATTATAATTATTCGAAAACCATTCCCCGTAAAAAGGGATTGCACTTTGTGCAAATAAATCATCGGAGGTAACTGTGAAAGCAAGAAACGGCAAGTTTTTCAGTCGCGGCGTGCATTTCCGCGATATGAAATTCATAAGCAAAGACTGCCCGATAACACGGCTGGAAGCGCCGAATATCGTGTCTATCGCCGTGCAACAGCATATCGGTAAACCCGCAGCACCCGTAGTCGCTGTCGGAGACGCCGTAAAATGCGGTCAGCTGATAGCCAAGGCAGACGGCTTTGTAAGCGCAAATATTTACAGCAGCGTTTCGGGAAGCGTTATCGCAATTGAAAAGCGTGCAAATCCCCGCGGCGGTATGGACACCCATATCGTTATAAAGCGCGACGAAACTCAGGACGATAGTTTTATCCCTCTCGAGCCTGTCAAGGAAAAAACCAAAGAAGCCATCATCGCAAGAATCGCGGAAGCGGGCATCGTAGGTATGGGCGGCGCAGGCTTCCCCACTTTTATCAAGTTGTCTCCCAAAACTCCCGTAGACACTCTTATCATAAATGCGGCGGAGTGCGAGCCTTATCTGACCTGCGACTACAGACTCATGGTGGAAAATACGGACAAGCTCGTAGAAGGCTTCAGACTTATTGCGAAAGCTCTGGGCGTTTCTCACATAATCGTAGGAGTTGAAAAGAACAAGCCCGACGCTATATCCCTGTTTGAGAAATACGACGACTTAGACGTAGTTATCCTGCGCAAGCGTTACCCGATGGGAAGCGAAAAGCACCTGATATACTGCTGCACAGGCCGCAGAGTTCCGCCCGGAAAACTGCCCGCAGACGCAGGTTGCGTAGTTCAGAACATCGCTACCTCTTACGCTGTTTACGAAGCGGTAGAACTCAACAAACCGCTTTTCGAACGCGTGGTTACCGTATCTGGTCAATGCGTCCAAAATCCTGCCAACCTCATCGTACCTTTCGGCACGAGTTTCGATTACATACTCGAAAAATGCGGCGGTATAAAGGGCGATATAGGCATGATAATAGACGGCGGTCCTATGATGGGCGCTACCATGCTCAGCACAGATTACTACACGCGCAAGACAGATAGCGGTCTGCTGCTTCTGCCCGCAAGCGAAGTTTCATTGAGCAATCCCACGCCGTGCATAAGCTGCGGCTCCTGCGCAAGAGTCTGCCCGATGCACCTTATGCCTATGGATATAGATTTCTATACTCAGGCAGGCGACTACAATATGGCAAAAGAACGCGGCGGCGTACTCAACTGCATAGAGTGCGGCAGCTGCGCGTACGTATGCCCCGCAAGCCGTGCGCTCGTTCAGAGCATACAGCTGTGCAAACAAAAACTCAGAGAGATGAAATAGGAGGGACAGAATGGAAAAAGTCATAGTATCCGACAGCCCTCATATAAGAGGCAAACGCACTACGAGAGGAATAATGCTGGACGTGATCATCGCACTGCTTCCCGCGGCGGTCATGGGCTGCGTGTTCTTCGGCGTAAGCGCGCTCATTACGATATTGATCAGCGTGGCGGCAAGCGTGGCGACTGAATTCGTCTACAGCCTGTGTCTTAAGAAAAAGCCGCTTGACATAATCAGATCATTCGACCTCACAAGCGTTGTTACGGGACTTCTGCTTGCGATGTGTCTGCCTTCTCACGTAAAGTGGTACGTTCCGCTTATCTCGGCAGTATTCTCGATAGCGGTCGTAAAAATGCTTTTCGGCGGCACGGGTAAAAACATCGTCAACCCTGCTATCACGGGCAGAGTTTTCGCCTTCATAGCTTTCCAGTCGATGATGGTTTCAGGCTGGGTCGCTCCCGCAATAAGCGCGCTCGACGGCAGCGTAACCACAGGCGCAACTCAGCTCACTTCTATCCTCGGCGGCAACGGTTATTCAGTAAGTCTTCTTGATATGTTCCTTGGTACGGGCATGGCAGGCTGCATAGGCGAAACGTGCAAACTCGCGCTTCTCGTCGGCGGCATATACCTCGTTGCCCGCAAGGTAATCAAATGGCAGTTCCCCGTTATCTACATAGTAGTGGAAGGATTTGTTGCCGTATGCCTTGCAAAATTCGACTTCGCACAGTTCCTGCCCTCGATACTTTCAGGAGGTCTGTTCCTCGGCGCTATTTTCATGGCAACGGATTACGTTACCAGCCCCAACAGCACCGCAGGCAACTATGTGTATTTTATAGCGCTCGGCGTTCTTACCGCTGTGCTCAGAGCGGCGACCAAAATCGAAGTGGTCTCTTTTGCGATACTGCTTATGAATCTGCTCGTTCCGCTCATCAACGCGTATATTCGTCCGCGTCCGTTCGGCGCACCCAATTTCATTGAACGCATACGCGCTAAAATCGAAAGCAAAAAAGCTGCCAAGGCGGCAAAGGAGGAGGACAAGCAATGACAGTCAAACAGTTTTTTAAGAGTCAGGCGTTCAAGTGCATAATCGTCCTTCTCGTCATCGCGCTTATCGCAGGCGGACTTCTCGCTATCCTCAACGACGTGCTTTACGTTACAGACGAAGAACGCACTATGAGAGCGATAGAAAAGGTCTACGGCAAAGAGATGCAATACGAAGAGCTGTCATACTCCGCCGAAGAACTCACCAACGATTACGGCACGATATCCAAAGTTTATCTGCTCGAGAACGGCAACTATATGGTGCAAAGCACTGGCGGCGGCGGCTACAAAGGCGGCACTATCACCGTATGGACAGTCCTTGCATATAAAGACGGCGCTTTCACCGGCATAGAAAAAGTCGTGCTCGAAAGCTATGAAAAACAAACCCTTATGTCTAAACTCACTTACGAAGTCTACTCTGCTCACAACGACGAGATAACCGGCGACGTTTATTTCACGACGGGCAGCGACGGCATCAAGGTGGTCATAAGCGGAGCAACCTATTCTACCAACGCGCTCAACAATGCGGTAGACTGCGCGCTTTATTTCGCACGCAATACGCTGAGCGCAAAGGAGGCTTGATCATGACGGGAAAGAGATTTAAAACTATTGCCTTTGACGGGCTTCTCAAGAACAACCCGACCCTCCGCCTCGTACTGGGCACCTGCCCCACGCTGGCGCTGTCCACAGCCGCATTCAACGGCATAGGCATGGGTCTTGCGGTTACGTTCATTCTTATCTGCTCCAACGTGCTTATTTCATTGCTCAGAAAGACCATTCCCAACGCAGTGCGTATCCCAGCATTCGTTATCATCATCGCAACTTTCGTTACGATAGTGAGAATGGTGCTGGATAAGTTCATACCCTCGCTGTATGACTCGATGGGCGTTTATCTGCCGCTTATCGTCGTCAACTGCATAATCCTGGGAAGAGCAGAATCTTTCGCAAGCAAAAACAAAGTGCTCGATTCAGCCTGCGACGGTCTGTTTACGGGTCTCGGATTCACCTGCGCTCTCACGCTTATAGGCGCGGTCAGAGAGATCCTCGGCGCGGGCGCTATCTTCGGATACACGCTGTGGGATTTCAAGATAGAATTCTTCACTTCTTCTGCAGGCGCGTTCTTCGTATACGGACTTGCGATCGCTATTTTCAACGCAATCTATTCCAAAGTCGAAAATGTCAGAAGAAGCAAAACTTTTGATCTTCGCATAATGCCCAAGCCCGACGTTTCCGCTCCCGACAACCTCGACCCCGAGGAGAGTGAAAAGGCTCAGGCATCAACCACTGCGGACGTTGCCGCAAAGGAGGTAAAGTAATATGGGTACTTTCTTTACTATTCTCATAATCGCGGTTTTCGTCAACAACTTCGTCGTAGTGCAGTTCCTCGGAATATGCCCCTTCCTCGGCGTATCCAAGAAGACGAACAACGCTCTCGGTATGGGCATCGCGGTTACTCTGGTAATGACGATAACCTGTCTGATAACCTATCCGATATACGAATATATCCTGACTCCGCTCGGACTCGAATACCTTGAGATCATCGTGTTCATATTCGTCATCGCGGCTCTCGTGCAGATGATAGAACGCGCTATTAAGAAGTTTTCCCCCGCGCTCTATCAGGCAATGGGTATTTATCTGCCGCTTATCACCACCAACTGCGCGGTGCTCGGCGTTGCAGAACTGGTTATCGACAAAGCTCAGATGATGAGCCTTCTGGGAATATCATCAATGAACCTCGGCGTTGCCGTTCTTTACGGTCTCTTCGCAGGCGTGGGCTTCACCGTCTCTATCGTCATAATGAGCGGTCTCAGAGAAAAGATCGACCACCTCAAAATGCCCGCTCCTATGAAAGGCTTCCCCATCACGATGATGGCGGCTTGCTTTATGGCAATGGGCTTTTACGTATTCAACATGATTGGCTGAGGAGGATAAAATATGTACAACACATTGATTTCAGCGGCTATACAATGGGCTAAGGTCGGAATGGTGCTGGGCATCATTGCGGGACTTGCGATAATTTTTGCTGTGCTGATTCTTATAGTTACAAAGGTCTGCCACATAGAGGAAGACGAAAAAGTCGTAAAGATCCTTGAACATCTGGCAGGAGCAAACTGCGGCGGTTGCGGACACAGCGGTTGCGAAGGCTTTGCAAAATGTCTCGCCTGCGGAAAGGCTTCTCTCAACGACTGCAAGGTTACCTCAGACGAAGAAAAGAAAATAATAGCCGAACTTGCGGGCATAGAGTTCTCTTCAAGCGAGCCTACGGTAGCCGTAGTAAAATGCAACGGCGGCATAAACTGCACCGACAAATACGAATACATAGGCAACGAAGGCTGTCTCAACAAAAAAATGTACCTCGGAGGCTGCAAGATGTGCCCTCACGGCTGTCTGGGCGGCGGCACCTGCCAGGACGTATGCCCGGTAGGCGCAATCAAGGTCAAGGACGGCGTGGCTTTCGTAGACAAGACGCTCTGTACCTCGTGCGGCGCTTGTATGCAGAAATGCCCTCAGCTTATTATAGAGCGCATTCCCGCTTCTGCCAAAGTTTACTGCGCCTGCTCCACCACCTGCAAAGGCAAAGAAACTATGTCTTTCTGCAAGGTAGGCTGCATAGGTTGCGGACTTTGCGCAAGAACCTGCCCCAACGGCGCTATAACGATGGTAAACAACCTGCCCGTATTCGACTATTCAAAATGCACGGGCTGTATGGAATGCCTTAAGAAATGCCCGAGAAAGATAATCAAAGAGCATTGAAAATTATTTCTAAATAAAAAAAAGACGGTGAAAGCCGTCTTTTTTTATTCTCAAAATTCAATCGGTATCAAAGTTCATTTACCCACAGACCGTGGAGATTGCAATAAGCGTATACCGCAACTGCCTTGTCTCCCGTAAGAGAAAACTCTGCTTCTGGCGCGCTGCCCGGCTTAAGCGCCTTGCGCTGACCGCCGTTCTCGGTCTGAACGTATATCCACTCGATGTAATGTTCTTCAAGCATCGGATGATCGACAGAGCCTACTCGTACCTTGATTTTGTCTCCCTCGACCGTTACTGCGGGAACGTGCTTTTCTCCGCTTGCTTCTACAGAATTGGGAACAAGCTGCTGCATTTTTTCTCCGCAACAGAAAACGGGTACGCCCGTATTTTTGATCATTCCGACGATATTGCCGCAGTGACGGCAGATAAAAAATTTGTCTGACATTTTTCCTCCTGTTTAAGGTTTTACCTTTTATATTTATTTTGTGCGGTTTAATCCGCAATCCGTCGCACATCCGCTGTCGAAATACGCCTCTTTCATGCTGGCGTACAGACGGTATCCGCCTGCAAAATTGTAACAGTCAAATCCGTTAAGCGAGAGCATTCTGCACGCGATATAACTGCGCAGTCCTGACTGACAGATAACGTAAAGCGGCTTTGACTTGTCGAGTTCTCCGATACGGTCGCGCAATTCGTCCACGGGTATGTTGTCAAACCCTGCGATATGTCCGCGCCTGTACTCTTCTATTGTACGCACGTCGAGAAGCATTACGCTTTTATTCTGTGTCAAAGACGGCAAGTCTTCATAATAAAACTGCTTAACTTTGCCTTCAGCAATGTTTTCAGCGACAAAACCTATCATATTCACGGGGTCTTTCGCCGACGCGTAAGGCGGTGCGTAAGCAAGATCGAGGTCAGCAAGATCGGTAACCATAAGCCCTGCCTGCATTGCGGTAGCGATTACGTCAAGCCGCTTGTCCACGCCGTCAAAACCCGCGATCTGCGCGCCGAGTATTCTACCGCTTCCCTTTTCAAAAAGAACTTTGGCGGTCATAACTCTTCCGCCAGGATAATACGAAGCGTGCGAAGCAGGCGATATGATTATCTTGCCGTAATCTATCCCTTCTGCCTTTGCCGTCTTCTCGTTTATTCCGACGAATGCGGCAGTCATATCGAAAATCTTAAGTACAGAAGCCGCATGCGAGCCTTTGTAACGGTGATCAGTCCCTGCAATATTGTCGGCGGCTATGCGTCCCTGCTTGTTTGCCGGTCCTGCCAGCGTTATAACTGCCTTCTTTCCCGTAACGCTGTTTGTTATCGACACAGCGTCTCCGACAGCGTATATATCGGGATCTGAGGTCTGCATTCTGTCATTGACTGCAATACTTCCCTTTATGCCCGTTTCAAGTCCTGCTTCCTTTGCAAGATCAGAATCAGGCGCAACGCCCACAGCAAGTATTGCGATATCGGCTTCTGCGGGAGCTTTGTCTCTGATGAGAACGCGGATCTTATTTTCGGTTTCCTCAAAGCCTTCCAGAGGAGAATTCAGTCTGAGATCAACGCCTGCCTTGCGTATGCGGTTGTTGAGAAAAGAAGCTATATCGTCGTCTATCTGTGAAAGAACGTGTGCGCTGCGCTGGATAAGGCATACGTCAAGCCCTGCTTCCTTCAGATTTTCTGCAGTCTCTATGCCTATAAATCCGCCGCCTATCACCACGGCTGACTTTACGCCGTTGTCGACAGCCGCCTGTCTTATGCGGAATGTGTCTTCAACGGTACGGAGAGTGTATATCCTCTTGCTGTTAACGCCTTTTACGTCGGGCACGACGGGGCGCGCACCCGGGGATAAGATCAGCTTGTCATAACTTTCTTCATAAGTCTTTCCCGTGGACAGATCGCGCACGATGACTTTTTTAGCCGCCCTGTCGATCGAAGTTACCTCTGAGAGTACGCGCACGTCGATATTGAATCTTTCTTTGAAACTTTCAGGAGTCTGCAATGTTAGGTCTTCTTTGTCCTTGATAACTCCGCCGATGTAATACGGCAGACCGCAATTAGCGTACGAAACGTAACCCGTACGCTCAAAAATTATTATCTGCGCATTTTCGTCAAGTCTGCGCAGTCTTGCCGCGGCGCTTGCACCGCCCGCAACTCCTCCGACAATCACAACTTTCATTATCTTACCACCTTGCCGCGGTAGGAAGATATCCCACCGATATTTCTTACGTCTTTATATCCGAGACGTCTTAAAATTCTTTCAGCTTGTCCGCTTCTCGCGCCGCTCAGACAATATACGAAAACGGGAGTGTTTTTATCCTCCACTTTGCCTGTAATCGCTTCAAGTCTGTCAAGCGGCATGTTTACGCTTTTTTCTATATGTCCGCGATCGTATTCCTCACGCGTTCTTACGTCCACGAGCACAGAGCCTGTCGTGCATTCAAACTCTCTTACTCCTTCGTTTATATCCTTTCTCGTCAAAAAATCGAAAATGCTCATTTCTCCACCCCAAGCATAGTCTCTATTTCAGCTCTCTGCTTATATCCTGAAGATATAGCCGTAACTTTGCCCTCTCTGATTACCGCGAGAGTGGGAATGCTTACTATCCCGAATACAGCCGCAAGGTCTCTTTCTTCGTCAACGTTGACCTTCCCTACCTTTACTTTTCCGCTGTATGCATCGGCAACTTCTGCAATAACGGGAGCTATCATTCTGCAAGGACCGCACCACGACGCCCAGAAGTCAAGCAATACGGGCTTATCTGAAGCAAGCACCTCTTTTTCAAAATTGTCTTTTGTAATAATAAGTTCGGACATATCGATCTCCTTTTTGTTTGTCTGAACATATTATAACAAGCCTCCGGGCTTAGTTCTGTAACTTAATCACATTAATCAATGCGATCTCAAAAGGAAATTCAAATTGTCCGCATCTAAAATTGTATCATCTTCTCAGGCGCAAATCAATACTGATTAAATATCCACCGATTATTAACGCCATATTATTTATTGCTGAATTTTGCCTTTTCCGCCCGCATATTTATAAGATCACTATTAATTTACTTAATTTGCGAGACAAATGTATCACTTTGTTATATAATTAACTTAATCGGCGTTACGCCGAGATACGGAGGATTTATTATGGCAAAGGTATGCGTTATCACAGGCGGCGGAAGCGGAATGGGTCTTGCTGCCGCAAAATTCATGCAAAACGACAGGATCATCGTGCTTTCAGGCAGAACTGAAGCCAAACTCGCAAAAGCAGTTGAAGAACTCGAATCTATGGGTTTCAAAGCTTATGCCAAGGCTTGCGACACTTCAAAGCGCGAAAGCGTTAAAGAACTCGTACAGTACGCGTCTTCTTTAGGCGAAGTAGTTACCGTCATCAACTCGGCAGGACTTTCGCCAGCAATGAGCGATGCCGAAACGATAATCAAAGTCAACGCACTGGGCACGGTTTATATAAATCAGGAGTTCTCAAAGGTAATGAAATCAGGCGTTATTCTGGACATCGCTTCAAACTCGGCTTATATGCTTCCCTCTTTTATGCAAAGCAAAAAGACTTATGCCCTTGCAGACACAGACGAAGACAAGTTCGTCAAAAAGCTGGTCAAGAAAACGCATATGGTCAAAGAAGGATATATGCGCTCTGGTTTTGCTTACACTCTTTCAAAGAACTTCGTCGTATGGTACGCTAAAAAATGTGCTTACGAATACGGTCCCAAAGGTATCAGAGTGGTATCTCTCAGCCCCGGTCTCATAGCCACAGACATGGGCAATCTTGAAAAAGAATCAGGCGGCATGCTGATAGGCTTCTCTGCCGAAGAACGCATGGGAAAGGTCGAAGAACTCGGCTTTGCGATCGCAAGCGTTGCCGATGAAAGAAACGGCTATCTCGCAGGCGTTGACGTGCTGGTAGACGGCGGCAGCGTAAACGGTATGAAAGAATTCAAGAAAAATAAATAGTATCCTTAAAAAAAGACGGGCTGCTCGGATTTCTGACAGCCCGTCTTTTTTTGCGCATCGCTGCGCGTCAGTTCCTTTCTCTCATGCAGACGTCTTCCGACACTACCGTGAAAATAAGGTTGTTCAGTTCTCTTCTGCCTGCGAGAAGTCCTTCCTTATCACCCGTTCTCATACTTGAATCCAGAACGCGTTGCAGATGCGCTATCCGCGCGAGAACTCCGTTTCCCTGCGCGCTTACGCGGCGCACTTCATGTCTCCGACGGTCTGTTTTGCGACGTACGGCTTTGCTCAAATCGACTATTACCATAGGTTAACCTACCTCCCAATCACACAACCGCATTATATAATCATTGACGATAAAACGCAAGGCAATTTTATCACCGAAAATTTTTACGAGCAAAATAGTGGTTTTTCGACCTTTATCGCACTGTTTTCAATTTAAAAAGCGGTATAACCTGCACGTGTAAACGAATTTTGAAAAAATAATGACAAACAAATCTTAGCTTGCTTCAACAAATCTTGACTCTGAATATTATAGGGCATTATCTTTTCTCGGCAATGTTTTACACTTTTTTATCATTTTTTGCTATTGACTCCTGCTCCTCACGCGCGTATGATTAAATTATAAAATATCAGGGGAAATATATGGACATAAATACAAAAACCATACTCTCTTACATTCGCAATCCGTTTTTCGCTTCTCATCTAGAACTCGTAAAGAAAAACGTTTACAAAAAAGTCTCAACTTTCGACTGTCAGATCTCGGTTACGGACGAGCCTGTACCGTACGAAAAAAGGCAGACTCTTTCTTACCGCAAAATCACAAGCGGAGAAAAATGGGGAAAGCTCTTTTCCTGCTGTTGGTATAAACTGACAACGTCTCTTCCGCGCGAAGTTTTAGACAATGCAGAAAAATACGTCGCAGTGCTCGATCTTGGCGGCGAAGGCTGCGTATTTGACGACGACGGCGTAGTTCAGGGACTTACCAACATTATGGGCGTAGCCGACTTTATGCAGCCAGTAAAAGGCAAAAAAGTCATTGAGCTTACAAAGCTCAAACCTGTGGCAGGCTCTCCTCTTACCGTTTGGGTGGAAGGAGGCAACAATACGCTGAAAGACGGTGCAAAGTTCAAAGGAGCTTATGTAGCGCTTTTTAACCGCGAAATTCACGGATATTTTTACGATTTCCTTTCACTGTATCAGTATTCGCTGATATGCAACAACGGCGCTTTAAAACGCGAAACAAACGCCGCATTGAGAAAAGCGTGTCTTATCGCCGCAGCTCCCTCAGAAAAATCTTGCAAGAACGCAAGAGAAGTATTGAGACCTTACCTCTCAAGCAACAAGCGCACTGATTTTACCGTTTACGCTACCGGACACGCGCATCTCGATCTCGGCTGGCTGTGGCCTGTGCGCGAGACAAAGAGAAAAGCGGAAAGGACTTTTTCAAATGCCCTGGCGAACATTGAAAAATATCCTGATTACGTTTTCGGCGCAAGTCAGCCTCAGCAATTCGAATGGATGAAGAATAACCGTCCCGCCCTTTACGAAAAAATCAAAAAGGCGGTAGAGGACGGAAGAATAGAGCCTCAGGGCTGTATGTGGGTAGAACCCGACACAAACGTCCCGTCAGGAGAAAGCCTTATACGCCAGTGCAAATACGGCAAAGGCTTCTGGAAAAAAGAATTCGGCATAGAATGCGATATGCTGTGGGTGCCTGACGTATTCGGTTACAGCGGCAATCTGCCGCAGATACTTCGCGGCTCTGACGTGGACAGATTTATGACGATAAAGCTGAGCTGGAACACCGTAAACAAATTCCCTTACCACTCTTTCAACTGGAAAGGCATAGACGGCTCAGAAGTGCTCGTACATATGCCTCCTGAAGGAGATTACAACTCCACCGCAAGCCCTCTTGCGGCAGAAGCGGCAGAAAAACTTTACCGCGAAAGAAATATCAGCGATAAGTCGCTTATGCTCTACGGCATAGGAGACGGAGGCGGCGGACCGAGCGAATATCACCTCGAAATGCTTGAACGTTGCAAGAAAATCGACGGGCTGCCTCGCGTAAAACAGACACGGGCAAAAGAATTTTTTGACGAACTGATAAAAGATAAAGACGTATTGCCCTGTTATACCGGAGAACTTTACCTTGAAAAGCACCGCGGCACTTATACGACTCAGTCCAGAATGAAGCGCTTCAACCGCACTATAGAAAGAAGCCTTTCTCTTACTGAATGGTTATGCACTGCGGCAGCTGAAAAAGGAGCGCCTTATCCTGAAAAAGAACTGAACGAGATCTGGAAGGAAGTTCTTCTTTATCAGTTCCACGATATGCTGCCCGGCTCTTCTATCAACCGCATTTACAAAGAATGTCATCAGCGCTATGCAATCCTTCTTAAAAGACTGGAAGAACTGCAAAACAGCGCTCTTAAAACGCTCGGAACGGGCGAAGCGCCTTGCGTGATAAACGACTCTCCTTTTGCCAGAAAAGGTTATCTGCCAAAGGACGGAAAGCTTTACGCTTACGACGCAAAAGCTTACTCTTCTTCACCCCTTACCGAAATATCGGAGGAAGACGCGAATAAAGGACTTGCCGCAAACGCGAAACTGCTCGAAAACGAATTTGTAAAAGTTGTGTTCAACGACTACGGCGAAATAATCAGCCTGACAGACAAAAAGGATTCAGGCAGAGAGTGCGTGAAATCGGCGTCAGGCACATTGAGAGTTTATACAGATAAACGCCTTTACCCTTACAACGCATGGGATATCGATCCTGAATACGAAAAGCGCAAGAGCACAAAAATGAAACTTGCCGAAGCAAAAGCGTACGTAAAAGACGGAATGGCGGTTATCGAGCAAAAACTGGTCTACGGCAAATCCTGCGTAAAACGCCTTGTATATCTCACACAGAACAGCCCCGTTGTCTACTTCAAGAACACCGCAGACTGGCACGAAACGCACAAGATGCTGCGTGCAGACTTCTTCCCGACCGACTTCGCGGACAAGGTGAATTGCGAAATACAGTTCGGTCACATAGCAAGAAGCACAAAAACTCAGAACTCAGTTGAAAAAGCTCAGTTCGAGATATGCGCGCACAAATGGGTTGACGTATCTGAGAACGGACACGGCATTTCTCTTCTCAACGACTGCAAATACGGACATCGCGTGAAAAACGGCAAGATAAGTCTCAACCTGCTGCGCTCCACAGTCCACCCCGATCCCGAAGCTGACAGAGGCGTACACGAATTCACATATGCGCTATTCCCTCACAAAGGCGACGTAACAAATGCCGAAATAAGAAAATACGCTTACGACCTCAACCGTCCGCCCGTATTTGTCCCGTCAAGCGCAGAAATAAACGGAGCTCGCACCGACAACGACAACGTCATAGTAGATTCTATCCACCGCGACAAAGACGGAATAATGGTAAGAATATACGAAAGTTCAGGAAAGGCTCAGACCTTCTCCGTGCAGACAGATTTCCGTTATTCTGAGGTTTACTCAACCGATCTGCAGGGCAATCACCCCGTAAAAACGAGCATTCAGAACATTGAGACACAGCCGTTCAGAATACTTACATTGCTTTTCAGATAATATGTGATCGATTTATCGAATTCGATAAAAAGAAAAAGGATTGCAATTCTGCAATCCTTTTTCATATAAAGCCGGATTTGTTTTACGCTGTTTCCTTCTTCCTGTCAAACAGCACTTTTATTTTAAACGTCTTGTATTTTATCTTGCAATATATCGAAAGTCCCGCCGCAATCAGTGCCGCAACGATCAAAGCGCTTCCAAGCATCATGCCTATGATTATCGCAGGCATAGCCTTGATCTCAGCGTCAGTATTCTTATAGAAGATTGCCAGTTCGTCTCCGTTGCTCTCTCCCTCTATAAGAGAATCGATGCCGTTCTTTTCGCATATGGCGACAAACTTTTCAAGGGCTTCCCTTCTTCCTTTCATATCGGCTGAAAACTGATCGGCCTTTGCAAACAACACTCCTTTTTCTGCAAGTTCGACTCTTGAAAGCAGTTCTTCGTCTCCCTGAACTGCCTGCTCTGCCTTTTCAAATATATCAAGATAATCGTCAAGCGCCGACGGAGAGAGATATGAAGTGATATACTGATACGGCTTAGCGTAGATATACAGCTTATCCCCCGATTTTGCCAGATTCTCGGTCATGAGCTCGTAGTATTCTGCAATATAAGGAGCGGCTTCTTTATAGTATACAGAAAGATATTTGTTGAAAACCGCGCTTACGTCGGTATTTCTGTCCCACATCAGCTTTGTGAAAATATAGCTGTTAAGTTCTGCAAAATCGCCTCCCTTATCCGCGCTCATCTGGTGGAAAATACCGTAAACGTTGTTGTCAATGTAGAAGTCGTTGTTTTCTTTGAGATTGTCAAGTATCGGGAAAGGCATCATATAGTTGTGGAAATCTATATTGTAATCCCATATAACTATGTTATCCGCGACCTTTCCCCACGACTCGATAAGGTCATGCGCCTTCTGAGCTTTGTCAGAGTCAGGATTTGCATAAGAAGAAGCGCAGTCGCCCGGCATAAGACACAGCTTTATTATAACGTTGTCTGCGGGGCGAAGATTTGCAGGCGGCTTGTCAGAATAATTGTAAGCAAGCGTTGAGATGTAGTTGTCGGGGAATTCCTCTTTTACCTCTGCCGCCAGTCTGTTTATAAACGTAAGTATAGAGCCTATCTGAGAGCCTTCTCTTTCGTCAATAGCCTTACAGTTGTCGCACTCACAGCCTTTTCCTCTGCTCTCCCAGGTGTCCATTTGACTTATGTCCCAGATATGTATGTCGGGATTTTCTCGCATTTCCTGCAATACTTTCTCTGATATTATCCTGTAAACATCCTCGTTTGTCCAGCACAGCTGTCCTGAAACGGGACCTTGCTTGTAAGTCCTCTTGCCGTTATTCAGCGAAAAATATTCAGGGTGTTCGTCAAAATACTCTTCAGGCGAAATATATGTGAAAGAGGTATGCACCCACGCGTACCAGTCTTTAGTACCGGCGCCGTTGAGTCTGAGTTTGGAATACCAGTAATTGCCGTATAAGCTGTCCCCGTTTTCGTCTGAAAGCACGTCGGCTTCGTCGCAATATACGTATCTCCATTTGATAGACGGAGAAACAGTCTTATCCTTCTTTTCAAGATAAACCGTAGGGAGAGACGGGATATAATCGTATTCCGGAGACACGAACATACAGCCAAGCTCGTCCTCTAAAAACGAATATATACCTGCCGTCAGTCCTTCTTCCGAAACCGCGCTTATGTTTATGCCGTCATCGGATATCTGCAACCTGTAACCGCCCTTTTCCGCTCCGCAAGCTTCGTCAATGCTGAGAACGACCGCTTTCTCTCCTTCAGTGATATCGGAATTACTTAAAGTATAAAATTGCGCGCCCGTGATTGTTTTGAGCGTATTTTCAAGATATTCTACAGCTCCTTGAAGTTCTGCGTCGTCTCTTGAAACGTCTGAATCTTCAGTAAGTCCATATGGATATACTATCGCAGAAAACGCGCTGTTTCCGCCTTCGGCAAAAAGTATTTTGTTATCACCCGGAGTTGCCATCTCCTTTACAAAAGCTTCTTCGTCGTAAAACTCGAAAGAACTCGCAAGCGCGCTTCCTTTCCCTTCAGCGCTGCAGCCCGTAACGGTGAATGCCGCGAACACGATAAGCAGAATCGCCGCCGATAAGAATATTACGCTTCTCCTCTTTTCTCCCATTTCAACCTATCTCCACGTTGTCGTAAAGTTTTACGTTTTCGACATCGCTTATATCAAGAATGATCCCGTTGTGTTTAACGCAGGAATATATCGGAGCTTTGTTGATCATCGTAACTGCGACCTGAACTGATACCCCTGCAGGATTTGCCGTGGTCTGTATCGCCATATAAGGTTTTAGAGCGTTGATATAGGCATAGCTCGAAGACCCGTCGTAACCGTGATGTCCCAGTTTCAGAACGTTGACCTTGCCCACAAGCGGCGCAACGCGTTCTTCGTCTCCGTCAAGGTTGTTCATATCTCCACTCAGCATAACTCTGTAACCGTCCTTTTCCACAAGAACTGCAAGCGAATTTTCGTTTTCACCGACCTTTTCTCCTTGGGTAGCTTCCTGACCGTTGAACAGCGTTATTTTGAAATTGCCGAAAGTAAACGAAACGTCTTCAAGATCCTGTATAAGCTCTGCTCCCTGCGCGTTTACTGCCGCGACCGTCTGCTCGTAAACTTCTTTATTGTCCCAGCCGTTTACCTCTGAATCCTTTATCCTGTCTTCATAATAGCGCTTGAGATAAGCCCTTTCGAGATGTACGTTTTCTTCCGAAAGAACCGTATCGAATCCGCCGAGGTGGTCTGAGTGCGCGTGCGTTCCTATAATAAAATCGAGATATATCTGACCGTTTTCGTCTGCGCAGAATTCGTTCAGATAATCGACGACAAAGTCTTCATAACCCTCGAGTTCCAGGCTCTTGAAACCGCGCGGATTGTCGCTGTCTTCTCCGCAGTCTACCAATGCGTATCTGCCGTCGCTTTCAAGCAAAATCGCATCGCTGTTGCCCACGCTTAGAAAATGTATCCTGTCTCCGCCTTTGCTGCCGTCATATGCGATAAACGAAAACTTGTCCTTTACCGAGTTTGCAAACAACGCGCAGCTGCCTGCTACTATACCTGCGATAATTGCCAGCACGCCTATCACCGAAAGCGTTATTATCAATGCTTTTTTACCTTTTGACATATTTGTCCTCCGCCCGTAAAACTGCCTTACGCAGTCGTTTCTCTGCTTTGCGCTTCAGCCTCTGCAGCGTTTTCTGCGATCAACAGATCCTCGAATTTTTCTTTTGCAAGAATTCTCAGAAATCCCTTTTCGCCGCGAGCTTTCCTTTCTCTTACGTCGTTTTCAATAAACGCTTTCCTTCTCTGACGGAAAGCCTTGTATTCTTCAAGGAATTCTTTCCTCTTTTTCTTTGCTTCTGCCTGAAGCTCTTTTTTCCTCATATCCTTAAGCTGTTTTATCTCTGCGTTTATCTGCTTTTTCGTAGCGTTTTGTGATTGCATAATTTCTCTCTTAAGCTCAAGAGTCGCTTTGAAATCTTCTTTTTCTTTTACTGCCGCCAGTCTATTTTCCTCCGCTTCTCTCTTCTGAGCTTCAACCTTCTGCTTTTCAGCTTCGTGTTCACGCGCAACCTCTTCGAGGTGAGCGGCATAAAGCACTTTTATTTCTTCGTCTGAAAGTCCCTGGCACTCTTCTCTGCCGCAGAACTTTTTATATTCGAGTCTTTCTCTTATCGCAACCATATCCGATGCCTTGAGATTGCAGAATATATAAGGTAGCGCAGACAGACCGCCCGCTATCATCGCAACGATTACCACCCACGTTATAATAGGCTCTCTTACCGCCGCGTCAGTCAGCACCGAATAATCGGTAAGCCCGGTAACTTCGTCCTCGACCAGTCCGAAATGCTCGTATATCATAGAGAACGTTACCGTAGACAAAATCGTGCCTATGGTTGTTATCATAAGAAGGAAGTTCTGAGCAAAGCCCTCCAAACGCGTACCGTACTTGTCCTGATGATAATCCAGACCGTCTGACAATATGCTTGTCTGCATTATGTACTGAGGGCCTGATGCAAAGTTGTAGAAGAACAGCGCTATGACAAAGAATACAAAACCGTTCTTGAACGTAAACAGCATAAGAAGCGCCGCCGCGCAGTTGAGCGCGTGAGCGAAAAACGCCGCATATTTCGTGCCCATCTTTTTCATAAGGATCGGCGCAAGGATTATACCCGGAGTAAATCCGACAGAGACTATGGTCTGTACTATTCCCATAGCCGCCGAATTGCCGAGCTGATACGTGCATACCCACGCGAGAAGAACGCCTATGCCGCCCTTGAACCCGTCAAAGAACTTAGATATCGAAACTATCCAGAAATATCTGCTTCTGCTTATCTCCTTAAGTCCCTTGAAAAACGGCAGTTTCTCTTCTCTTTCCTTTTCCTGAACAAGAGTGCGCTCACGCGTATTTATCATTACAAGCAAGCCCATAAGGAAGCCGACAACTGCGAATATCGGGAAGAAAATCCTGTAAGTCAGTATATTCGTCATACAGTCCTGCCCGAGGAAAAGACCTGCCAGCGACGGCAATAAAAGCTGTACGAGACTCGGACCGAGATTTGCGAGAAATTCGGATATGCTGAGTATTTTTGTGCGTTCGTAAGAATTGGGCGTAATGATCTGAGAAACGCCCATATAAGCGTTGTTGTAAAGCGGCTGAGCGATCGTAACGAGATTTATAAGAATGCCGACTACAACGACCTTGACTACTATAGGCGCGTCAAGAGGTATGTATGCCATACCCACAATGCCTATCACAGTGGGTATGCCCGCCCATAAAACATAGGGCCTGAACTTGCCTATCTTTGTCCGCGTGTTGTCCACAAGCATACTTATGAAAGGCGTTTTTACTATGCTGATAACGTTGGTGATTATGGTCAGAATAATAAAGTGCCTGGGGCTCAAACCGTAAACCGAACCGAAAAGCAGACACGTGGACGCCAGCGTCATATACGACAAAAGCGAGCCCAAAGTCTTTATGCCCATTCCGCCCACGCAAAAATTGAATACCTCTTTGTAAGAAACGTACTCGTTTTTTCTGGGTCTTTCCCAGTAACTGCGCACGTCATACCAGACGTTTGTGATTTTCCCCATTATCCTATCTCCTTACGACTTGAAAATTATAAGGCATTATGATATTATTATTTTAACATAATAAACCAATCGAGAAAAGAGGGAATTGAAATATGATAGTTAAAAAAATAAACCTTAGCGACAACGCTTTGTTATTATGGAATTATTACAACCCCTCAATGCCCTTCTTCGTAGGCGCTATCGGCTCTTCGGACTGCGTATCCGCAAACGATCAAAAATACTTCACTGAACGCAAGAATTCACAGGTAACGGCAATTGAATACATAATGCGCGGAAGCGGCACTCTTGAAATAAACGGCAAGACATTCAAGGTCTCAGCAGGCGACGTGTTTTTTCTGAAAAAGAACAGCGACCACCGCTATTATCCGGACAAAGACAATCTGTGGGTAAAAGACTGGCTCATAGTGGACGGAGAACTGGCGCAGAAAATGTTTTCTCTGTATATTCCAGAAGACGTATATCACGTGCCTGATTTCAACGCTGCTTATCTTTTTTCGGGAATGCGCGATCTTCTGAATACTTATTCAGGGAATTTTGAAGAATTTATAAAATACGCAACCCTTCTTTTCTGCAGCTTTATACTTGACGTAAACGCCGCGCTTTCAAGAGACAGCGACAACGTGGCTTATAAAGTAAAATATATAATTGACTATAATTCACACGAAAATCTTTCTGTAAAGGATATCGCGGACAAGCTTCACTACTCTGTAAACTACATAATCCGATCTTTCAAAAAAGAGTTTCATCTGACTCCTGCTCAATATTATCTGAAGCGCAAAATCGAACTTGCTGAAATGTATCTGAGAACGGGCAACGAAACCGTAAGTCAGATATCGGACAAACTGCATTTTATTGATCAGCATTATTTTGCCAACGCATTCAAACGGCAGACAGGCACCACTCCCAGCCGCTACAGAGCACAGTTTAAAAAATAAGCAATATTGAATGTGAAAAATATAACATAATCCTCAGCCATGCTTAAGCATAATACTGAGGATTATTTTTTACACCGTTTAATTGTATAACTTTTCAAAACCGTCTTGGCTTCTAGCAATAAAAATCAATTACAACTGATTCTATCCGATCATCGTCATTACATCTTTGCGACAAACTACGCATTATGCAGAGCGCAAAGCCTGCAACTATTTTATAAACACCGACAGTCTTTCACCCTTTTTGATCCTGTACTGTCTTTCTCCTACCGATATCAGATAATTGCCGTTATCCGATTTTACAACGATATCCGTTGTCTTTCCGCAAAGGTAAATGTTTTTAACGCTCATTCCGTCCCATTCTTCGGGAAGCGCGGGTCTTAGATCAAAACTGTTGAAACCCGTAGGTCTGTAACCGAGCACCCCCTCAACGAAAATCCTCAGATACAATCCGCTCTCGGCTGAAAGATGCGCCGCATTCCCTTCAGGATATGCCTCTCTCGGATAAGGAGCGTGCTCTCCTTCGAGTCTTGCCCTCGTATATGCCTTCAAAAGTTCGTAAGCCTTCTTATTTTCCTGCACGATAAACAATCCTTTTATCGCGTACAATACAGATCTGTCCCAGTAAGTCTTCTCTCCGCTTCTTGTCAGCATACCGCCGTCCTTGAATATTTTGTCTGACAGCAAGGCGTCGACAGTGCCTTTCTTTCTGTCTTCTATCCCTACAGTGAGCGGCAGACATATCCATGAACGCAACCTGTCTTCTTCTGCACAATAACGGTATGTTTCATACCCTTCAACGTTGGCTTCAAAATAATTCCTGAAACCTTTTTTAAGTCTTTCGGCGGCTTTTACAACAATCTCTGCAAGGTCGATTCTGTCAAGCTCTCTGAAAAGATATGAAAGAGATATGAACGCGTCATAAGCTATGCATTGAGTGGACAGATTCGCTTCTCCCGATAAAAATCTGTTTTCAAGCTCGTCGCTGTCGCTCAAAAGTATGTCGTCGTCAGAAAATTTCGAAAACTGATATCTGAGCGCCTTTTCAATGTACGGCATAAATTCAACGGCTTTTTCTCTGTCCGCCGTCGTAAGCAGATATCTTGACACCCCGTAAAGATACATCGCGTTGTCGCCCCTGTCCTTTGCTCCGTGCCAATATCCGTTGCCGCAGGCAATAATGCTGGTATATATCGCTTCGTCTTCTTTTGCAAGCTTGCCGAACAGCTTATAACAATTCATACTTTGCTCTCTCGCCTTATCGTACCCCAGGTACGCAAACAACGGATTTATATATTCGCACTGGTCGTTGGTCCACATGGCGCCGTAAAAATTGCCGCCGCCCGGGGAATGCATAAGCCCGTTTTCAGTCTCAAAAATGCTTTCGCTCGCTCGAATTTTGCAGAAGGAAGTCATTTCGTCAAACTCTTTTTCGGGAGTGGATATAATAAGTCTCGACGCGCTTTCTTGAATAAATTTTGCGCGCATATCGAATTCTCTTGAGATCCCCTCACCGCTGAGTCTGTCAACACCGGTCGCATAAAAAATCTCAGTCTTTTCTCCTGTGGCAAGTTTTATTTTTAAGCTACGCGCTATCTCTTTGCCGCCGATATAGGCAACAGAAATCACTTTTTTCGGTTTTCCGTCCATAGCAAAAAATCCGGGTACTGTTTTATCAGCAGGCTTTTTGACTTTCAACTCTTTCGCCGTGCCGCTTATATTTTGCAAAACGTATCTGAATACTACGGCTTTGCTCTTCGCGGCTGCAGTGATTTTTTCAGTTATTTTAACGCCGTCCGCAACTCCCGTAAAAGTAAGTATCCCGTCAAAATCAACCTTGTTTATTTTTACAGTTCCGCCCTTGAATTCGAGCCCTTTTACTACTGTACTGAATGAAGATCTCGTAAAATCGGGATACATTCTCACCGACGGGAAAACTGCAAATATGTACTTCTTGAGTCTGCAGTCCTTTTTTATCAGATAATTGATTATGGCTGAACATCCGAATCCCGAAGTCTCGATATGATTGTAATGCGGCAATAAACTTCCTTCGCCGAATTGAGCGTGAATGCCGTCAGAATCCGAAGTATATCTCTGCTCTTTATTTCCTGAAAATCTTCCCCAGTAAGGATGAGCGGGGTTACCCAAATAAAAAATCCTCATAATTTCCCCTCAATTCAATTTCAATCAGTATACCCCCGCCTAAAAACCTTGTCAATATCAAATGTTTTTCTGAATAATTTTTTACACAATAAAGCACTCCGCGACTTAAGCAGATATGCGGTTTTGCCTTTCATCATTTACGCCGTCATTGACTTTTGTTATGCACGACACTATAATCAAACTATGGAATTTATTTTAGAATTGCTGATGGAAGTTTATCTTGAATTTACCACAGCAATAATGACTGACAACAAGAAGCTTAAACGCAGCACGGAAATCTTTCTGAAAATACTCTGCGTAATCGTTTCTTTTTCAATATTCATTCTTTTATATGCAGGAGTTTCAATGACCTTCGGCATCTTAGGCAACGAAGCAAAATATCCTCTGGGAATTATTCTGTTGTCAGTCGGATGCTTCCTGTTACTGACTCAGATAACTATTGTAATTCTTACCGCGTACATAAATCACCGCAAACAAGCCACGACAGACTCTGACGAAGCCGATAAATAATAGTTCTTAAGCTTAACCGCAAAGAACGCTCTCCAGCCGAAACGGCAAGCCTTGCCGTTGAAAATCTACGGCAAGGCTCTGTTCTTCGCAGTTTGTATCAGGTCAATACGATTTCTCAGTCTGTTTCTTTAAACTCTGACAAGTTTAAGTCGTTTTGAATTTGATCGTTTACTCAAAAGACGTGATGACCTTTTCAGCGTACAATGCGATGCCGCCGTACTCCTCTGAACCTGCGACAATATTAAGCGACGAGAGATTGATCACCTCCGACAGCAGCTCACATTTTTCAAACGCAAGACTTCCTATAATAACGACTTTTTGAGGCACTGTGAACGAAGTCAGCGACGAACATCTGTTAAAAGCCCACGCCCCTATAACCGTCAACGCGCTATCCTCAGACAATTTCACTTCATAGAGATCAGAACAGTATGCGAATGCCTTATCTCCGATTTTCGCAACACCTGCTCCTATAGTTACTCTGCCTAGCGACGTACAATAACAAAAAGCGCTTTCACCTATTTCAGTTACCGCATCCGGGATAACTACGCTGGTATACTCGCAGTCATAGAACGCTTCTCTGCCTATACTGTACATGCCGCCCTCGTAAGACTGCGGCAGGATCAGCTCGCCTTTCCTGTTCAGAGCTGTCAGGAGCACAGCGCCGTCCGTTCCGTCATAGAACACAAATCCGTCCGTCGTAACGACAACTTTGCTCTCCACGTCGGTATTATCGTATATATCTACCGCCCTGCTAGCCACAAGACCGTATGACGTATCGCCCTCAACAAGCGGCAAATCGGACAGATTGTATATCTCTTTCAGTTGCTGACAATCTGAAAAAGCATAATCCCCTATATATTCCACTGTTGACGACAAAGTAAGCGACACAAGAACGTAACAATTTTCGAAAGCTCTTTCAGATATATATCTGCACCCTTCTGATACGCCGAATTCATAAAGCGAATAGCAGTTGCCGAACGCCTGCGAGGGTATCTCTCTGACTGAAGACGGAAGCACTGCCGACTTCAATGAATGGCAATTTTTGAATACCCCTTCTCCGATATGATTAAGCTTGCTGCCGTCTGCGAAAGCAACGCTTTCAAGTTCTGTACACGAAGCGAACGCACTATCCCCTATAGACACCACTCCCGCAGGCAAAACTATGTTTTTGATCTTTGATTTAAAAAACGCGTGATCCTCCACTACCGTAAGTTTGCTTCCCTCTGCAAACAAAAGTTCTGTGCATGTGGAATTGGAATTAAATGCGTACTCTCCGATCTCGGTCACGTAATCGGGTACGATCAGGGTTTCCGCAAAACCGCTCGCACTGTACAGTACATATCCCGTATCGCTGGGATAAATCGAAAGTCCTGTTTTCGACGGATCTATTTTCCACTTAGCGGTCAGTTCGAGGTCTTCGGTATAAGTCCATATAGAGAGACATTTGCCTTTTCCGTCAGTCACCCTCTCGTATCCGTCATACCAGCCTTCGAAAGCATAGCCGTATTTTTCCGGCACAGGAAAATCAGATACGTCTCCGTACGTCACGGTAAGTTCTTCCTCTTCAAGATCTCCTCCCTGAGCGTCGAGACTCACCGTGTATTGAACGGGCTCCCACTCCGAAAAAAGAGTTATGCTTTCTGCATTGGAATTCTTAAAAGTTTCATCCGTGATCTTTTCTATCTTCTCGCCTTCAAGATACCAGCCGACAAACGTATAACCGTTTCTTGTCGGTTCGTACAGATCGACAACCGTGCCTCTTCCGAAATGCTTGGGATTGAGCACGTTGTTTCTGCCGTCGTAAACGATGTAGTAGATATCGTAATAATCCCTGAGCCAGACAGCCTCAAAAGTCATGTCTCTGTCAACCGTAACGCTTTCTTCACGGTATAATTCTCCGTCCAGATACCAGCCTTTGAACGTAAGATCTTCAGTCCTGTCTATTTGCGGGATCGTCACCACAGTACCGTCCTTGACCGTAGTCTCGTAATACGTCTCCCCGTCGATCAGAAACTCTATTTTCCTGGATTTGCCGTCGCATGCGCTCAATAAAGCCGCAGCAACGAGAATCAGTATCAGTGTAAGCAGTAAAAACCAAACCTTGCTTTTTCTCATAGTCTTTCCTCCTCTCCGTCAATAGAACATTGTCGCCGCAAACGCGTAAAAACCGTCGTATACTGATTGACGGGCGGCATTATACCATATATAAATTTTTTCTTCGCCCGTGTCGATCATTCCCTGATATTGATACATATATCTGCCATTGTCGGGATAGTAACTGTAATTATACTTTACCGTAAATTTGCCAAAGTCTATAGAATTTGTCATAGCAGCCGAAGCGATCGCGCCGCCGTATTCATAACCGTTCATTACAACGCAGACTGTCGCCTTTTCCTCCATAACTTCGGACGAAAAGTTGACAACGTAATATTTTGTTTTGTCCGTCTCTATATCGAAATATCTCGTCACGTCAAGGTTATCAGTACTCCTGACGAACAGATCGACAACCGTCGTTTCCCCGTTCAATTCCTGAAGAGTTGACATTCCGAAATCCGCTTTGCCTGCTATATAGAGGAAGTCGTTGTTTCTGCCGTCGTAAGCATCATCCTGAAAATCGCCAAATGCAACGCATATCACAGCAACTGCCGCTATGACCGCCGCCGTCAGCGTCCCCGTCAATGCGGCTATAAGATTTCTCTTTTTCTTCGAGATCTTCTGTCTTACGGGCACCTTTTGCTTAAGCTTGAACAAAAACTCCTCGTTGCCGAGCGCCGACAGCCTTTCTTTAGCATATTTCTGAAGTTTTCTATCCTTTTTCATATCCTTCCTCTCTTCCGTTTCAGAGATATTTTTTCAACCGTTTGACGGCACGCGAATGCTTCTGCCTCACCGTCGAATATTTTATTCCGAGAATATCGGCTACTTCTTTCTGTGAATAACCTTCCCAGTAGACCTTCTCGATTATCGATCGAGACTCGTCGTCAAGCTTCTGCAATTCTTCATACAGATCGCCGTAGCGTTCCTGCTCGCTCAACGCCGCCTTCTCAGTGTTTTCGTCAAGCCGCCCGAACCTGCTCTCGTTGCATATTTTGCGTTTTGCGATGTTTTCACAGCATGTATATACCCAGCTTGTCGGAGAATTCACCCTTTGTTGAGTTTTTGCGATCTCAAACAGTTTGAGGAAAAATTCCTGTGCCGATTCCTCTGCTACCTCTTTGCCGTAGGTAAAACTCAACTTGTTGATTATAGCGGAATAGTAGGCGCGGTATAACTTCTCTATCGCCGCACCGTCCTTATTTATCCTTTTGATAATCTGTTGAATTCTGCCGCTTCCATCAAAACTTCTTCCTGCAACACCTTGGCGTTTTGCCGCCTGTGCCCGCGCCGACCGTCTGTCAGCCGCGAGCTTCTTCCTCTTCACATATTAGATACGCAAAAACCGCGTTTTGTTACAACCGTTTAAAATTTTCTTTAGCAGTTGATTTAATTATAATATATATACTTAAGCGTTTCAATCCTTGTTTAAACTGTCTATCCGGAGTTTGCACAACCTGTTTTCCCTTTTTAAATGATAATTCTGTCTTCAGTCCAATACTGTATTGTGCTGGCTCAGATAACCGTCGCCATTCTGACCGCACAGATAAAACGCCTCAGAGAACTCCGAAATGGCTCATTCAAAAATGATTAAGAACACCTCTTATCCTGAAACACAAAAACCGCTCTCGCGTACTTTCACGCAGAGGGCGGTTTTTTATTGTTAAGACTTAACAAAAACAAAGACCATGCTTAAATTATCCTGATCGAAGGAAAAATCGCAATGAACAAACAGAGGATATACAACGCCCACTCTGAGATCTTACCCATACGCAGCCTGAACTCGCTGGGCTCACTGTTGCAGGGATAACGCTCATTCCACCTTGAATGCCATTTATTCTCCCATTTACACAGAGAGTAATTGAAATACGTTACAGGGATAATCAATGTCATCGACAAAGCGTACATCCACAGTATACTCCTCATTCCGTTGAAATACATAAACACAAGACCTATCAAAGCAACGACAATCTGACAAACTAAAAATTTAATGTTCTTCTTTTTGTCCATCAGTCAAGCCCTCCTTCGACAGATATGACTTTGAATCCTTGTTCAATCGAAATTTCATAAGTATTTATCATCTGTTCAAAACTCTCGCCTTTTTTGATACTTCCGCTAAATGAAACGTCAATTGTAACATCTCCTGTGCCGTAACAGAAAAATTCCACCCGTACCGTTAAATTTAAATCAGAAATATCCCTGACAGCGCTGACTCGTACTATGTACTCTTCGCAATTATAATTTCTTGTAGGTTCAACTTCTACGTATATAAAGCTTTTATAATTATCCAACGTCAGCTCTCTCGGTCTGTCAAGCCACTTTGCGAACTGAATAGAGGATAAAATAATTACGATAATTATAAAAACAGCAAATACCGTATAACCGAATTTTCTCTCAAACGCAGAATAACCGTTGCGCCCGGTAAAACTTACCGCGCTTTTATCGGAAGAGCTTGTGCTGTCAGCCTCTGATACATCTTCAAAACTCTCAGCGTAAGCAGTTTTCGAATTGTCCGTTCCAGCATAATTTTCCTGCGCCTTTCCTGCATCTGAGTCAAAGCTTTTTTCTTCGCTTTTAAGAATATCTTCTACTGAAACGTCGAGTGCCGAAGAAAGACTTAAAAGATACTCTGAATCAGGCAATTCGCCGTTTTCCCAGCGCTCGATTTGCCATTCGGAAACATTGAGCAATTTTGCAAGCTCTGAAACCGAAAGACCCTTTTCATTACGCTTTCGAGCTAAAAATTCTCCTCTTTTCATCCCTTCATTTATACTCCTTTATATCAATTATACGTCGTAAAAAATATATTGTCAATACGTTTGGTTATAAAACATGCCGTCTCACCATTGTAAATTTACGATAAACAATTCACCTTCAGTCGCAATCAATTAAGACTAAAAAAGAAAAAACACATATTTACTTCTGACTTTAATTAATAACGTAAGCAAAACCATTATTTTGAGTTGCAAAATAATATTCATTATTATTGCAAATCAAGTCTCCAATAACTTTTATGTTAGGATGCCCGTACCTATTCCCATGCCCAAAAGAAATGACATATATTTCGCTATTGATAGAATGTTTACGAAAGGCATCCCAATTGCTTATAGAACCATGATGCGGAATTTGTAAAACAGATATTTTTTTATACTCAATATAACTCTTCAATTCATTAGCAATTGCAACATTAAATTTAATATCACCCGTAAGCAACGTTATTCCTTGTGATGTCATATTTCGATTATATCTGTAACAACCGTCACGATCACAGAACATTCTGATACATTTACAATTATCGCAATTAGTATAATGGACACTATTTACTTCTTTTTTCGGATTATGAAGCAATAATATTGATGTATTATTCAATTCATTTCCGCGCCCGAGAATCTGCTTATACGCCTGAGCTATCATATTAATGTTATGTTTGTTTTTTTCAATAAACTTCTGCATATTTTCACAGTTTGCATTTTTCAAAAAGTTTTCACAGGCGCTATTTATTGCAGCTATCTTATTTTGATCGACTTCATTATATAAAAATCTAAATTCCCAATAAATATTTTCGGAATCAAAACATTTGATCTCCTCTGTGCTTTTTACATGTTTTATTTCTTGGATATTATCTTTCAGAAAATCGCTATCATTTAACCCATATAACGACTCAATTAATTTATACAATTCATCAATATTTTCTTTTTGATTTTGCCTTTTTTCATTATTTACATATAAGTCATAATATATATACAAACGTAAAACGTTTTCATTAAATAAACCCAAATAAGGAAGATAAATTTTATTGACACGAAAATTTCTCAGCAATTCATATAAGCCACTATAATGATCTTTATGTAAATGAGAAACAATTACAAAATCGATTATAGGTTTACAATTAAATGAAGCTTTAATTTCATTTTTATAATTCTTGATTTCCTCATTCAATATTTTTTGATTATTTTCACTTCCGCAATCATATACAAAATTATAATGTCCATTCAAAAGTGATCCTGTGTAAAATAAACCTTGTCCAACAGGTCTAAAAACAAATTTATTCATAGTGCTACCCCCTAATTTATAAAATAATTATATCACAGTTGTCACTACCTGTCCATTTTAAATCCGCTTATACGATTTGTTTTCTATGGGCTGTTTTACTTATTTATAAAAAGTGATACAAATTTAATAAGCTATAATATAACAAGAATTACATTAGCATATTATCTACTGAACTAATAAAGTAAACAGGAAATAAAACAGGTCAAAGACCTAAATTCTTGACCTGAAATCGACTATAATCAATTATTTTCTTAAAAGCTCCACAAAAGTTTCTATATGCTTAGTCTGAGGGAACATTTCATAAGGAGATACTGAAAGAATATCGTAAGCCCCGTCAAGTCTTGCAAGATCGCGGGCAAGCGTTGCAGGATTGCAGGAAACGTAATAAACACGGTCAGGCAACGCAGTCTTTATCGCTTCAATGACTTTTTCATCGCAACCTTTGCGCGGAGGGTCGAGAACGACAGAAAAACTCGTTCCGCTTTCTCTGAGTTTTTTGGCAAGCGGCGGCAGTTCTTCTGCGCAGTCTCCGCAGATGTTCTTTACCCTGGACTCATTGCCGCAGCTTTTTGTCAGTTCGTCCGCATCGGCAACTGCTTCAGGCACTATCTCGATGCCGTAGACTCTTTCCACACTCTTTGCAAGCACGTTGGTAAGCACTCCGGCGCCGCTGTATGCGTCGATCACAACTCCGTCTTTATTGCGTCTGACGCTCTCTGCCACGGCATTGTATATCATATCCCTTACGCCGTCGTTTATCTGCATAAAGGAAAGAGGACTTACATTTGCGCGCACGCCGCATATATTTGCTTCAAGTCTCGCCTCTCCGTAAATCAGAGATATATCAGGAGACATGATCACGTTGGTATTTTTCGTGTTCCTGTCAAAATATAGTGAAAATTCCTTACCCGTGTCGTTTAAAGCCGATATCAGCTTCTTTTCGAGAGGCAATTTTTTGCCGTTGCCGACAACGACGACGGCATACTTGTTCCCCACTCTGCGCGCTACGAAATGGCGCAGAAATCCTGAGTGCGTTCTTTCGTCATAGCAGTCAAGCCCCGCCTCGTTGGCATAAGCGAGAAACGCGTCGAGCATATCCTGCATGCCGCTCTCATACATAACGCAAGCGCCCAGATCTTCCCTCACTCTTTCTCCGAAAGGTACAACTGTATGGGTGTTGCCTTTATAATATCCTGCAACGACCTTTCCGTTGACCTTGGCAAGCGGGACCTGGATTTTATTGCGGTATCCGAAAATAATTCCGTCGCCTGCAACGTCGTTCACCTCTATTTTCCTGCCGAGTGCTTTATAAAGGCAAGCCTCTACGTTGGCTTTCTTTATTTCAAGCTGTCTGGTGTATCTTATATGCTGCATATCGCAACAACCGCAACGGTAGAATATGGGACAAAGAGGAGTTATCCTGTCTACACACGGCTCAAGAACTTTGATAACGGTAGCCCTGGCGAACTTCTTATTCACCTCTCTGACCATTACCCTGACCTTTTCGCCCTGCATACAAAGCGGCACGAAAACGACCATTCCGTCAACTCGCGCCACGCCCTCTCCTTCCATACCCGAAGAAGTTATTTCAATATCCAAAATATCGCCTTTTTTCATAAATTCATTGTAACACACAAGCTGCTTGTCTTGCAAGGACTGAGGGAATAATAAGCCGCGCGTTACACACAATATCTCAGGAGGTGAAGTTATGAAAAACGGTAAAACCAATAAGAACAAAGCAAAAGCCAATCCGTCAAAGATGCGTGAAAAAGACGTCCGCAACCTTGAAATGAGTCTTAAAGACGAAGCTGACGGATTTTATCACTACGAAAACACTCTTGACAAATATATTGAAGAATGACAAAAGCCGCTCCTTTACGGGGCGGTTTCTTCGTCCTTATCGAAAAACCATTCGATTATCTCTTTAAGCGTTAGATCCTCAATACCCAGATCCCTCGGGGACTTATCCTCGTATCTTTCGCCGAGAAATCCGAACATTCCCGCTTCGTCCGCTTTGCCGAGTTTTTCAAGCGTAAGCGAAGAATATCCCCAATAAACTGCCATAAATATTACTACTACGGCAATAACTATCTTTGAAAGACAGCCGCCGCATCCGCAACTTCTTCTCATACCACGATTATTGACAAGACAAAGCATATCCAAACATAAAAACACACGGAGCGTAAACCGTGTGATTTTCCCGTTTCCGTGTGTATTAAAGCGATATATTGATTCTTTTGGATTGTTTTTTAATTCTTCTTAAGCACAATAACCTCGCAGGCGTCGCCCTTGAGCGTTACTTCGAGTTTGTCCTTGAGCGGATATTCTCTGCCTGAATAAACCTCTCTGCAAGTATAGGTCGCGCCTCTTTCGAGCGCCGCATATCCGTCCTTAACAAGATCAGAAACCTTTATTGACGCTTTCTTAGAGCCGCCCTTTTTATTGAAGAAACATACTGCCGCACCGCATTTCAAAGGTCTTGCCAGTATGTCGACGCTGCCTTTGACTACGCGCTTTGCCGCCTTGCCCAAAACGTCCTGATCTATCCCGATAAGCTCTTTGTTGGTAACGATTTTCAAGACCTTATCGCTTATAGTCCTTATGTCGTTGCCGAGAATAAGAGGCGCAGCCATCATACACCACAACGCGAAGTGGGATTTGTTCTGTTCTTCGGTAAGATTGCCGTTGCCCACCTCAAGCATATCGGGGTCATTGTACGCGCCCGCCTGAGCGTATTTATAAAGATCGACGGTCTTATTGTAGATCATCTTTATCCATATCCATTTGGGGATTATATCAGGCGTAGTGCGCCACATATTGCCAGCTAGCGCGCCCCACTTCCAGGGCTGATTCTTGCCCCACTCGCAGATAGAATAAACTATAGGCTTTTCAGGCTGACCGCTTTCCTTAGCAACGCGCGCCGTTGCCGCCTTAAGAGCATTTCCCATAGTCAGATATTGCAGCATCGAGCTGTCTGCGCGGCTGGATATCGGATTGAATATGCGCACTTTGTTTATGCCTTTTCTGAGCTTTACTACCACCTGAAAGCGCGAAGTAACGTTCCAGAACTTCTGCGGCGGCACGTTGCAAAGATGAATGTCGTCGTTGACGATTATCATTGCCAGCTTTTCATACTGGCTGTTTGTCTTCTTACAGCAAAGCGTAAGCACGTATTCTCCGCCCTCTTCGCTGTAAACGTTGTCGTATTCCATAGCGCCGTGGCACTTGTCCATGCCGCTCACATAACAGCCTGTAACGAGTTTTTTGCAAGGCATAAACTTTGCAAGTCCTTCAAGGTGCGCCTGAGTGCAGGGATAGAACACACCGTCCTTTTCGCCTTTTTTCGTCATTTCAATACCGTAAACAACAGGAGCGTAATAAGGCATGGGGACATTGTGACAGAAGTCGTACTTGAAGAACTCTATGCCCCACTTTGCGAAAGTATAAGCGTCTCGGTATTCGTTGCCGAGACTGGCAGGAAGATCTTCGCATGTCAGCGTGCCGTTGGAAGAATAAATGCCGACTTTGAGCCCCAGAGCGTTTATTCTCCTGACCAGTTCTCCTATGCCGCTTCTGAATCTCGTGAGGTCGCCCTGAAGATTGCCGTCTGCGTCTCTCAAAGAGCTGTGCCAGCAGTCGTCCATATTTACTCTGTCATAACCTGCGGCAAGCAGTCCTTTTTCTTTTATTGCGACTGCGGTATCGTATATGAGATCCTCGTCTATATTGTTCTTGAAAGTATTCCAGCTGGACCAGCCCATAGGCGGAGCGGTAACCTTTCCGTCATCGTATTTTTTCTTGGGATAAACGTCGCCGACTTTTGAAGGACGCGTAAAGACAGTCTTCAGAAAACATATCGGGCACATAGAATTGCGTTTCATAAAAACCTCCGCAAAATTAATCAGATCTTTGCTTTGTTTATTATATCATAAGGCGCGCGCGAATACAAGAGTCTCCACACTTTCCTCCTCATTCTTCAGTTTTCATTTTATCAATTGCTTTATAATCGACACGGATTCAATATTTTTTTAATCAAATGGAAAATTTTGTGCGTTGACTTACGCGCATAAAAACCTGTACAATAACCCTGCGGTCAAAACCGCGATAACTTTTAGGAGGAAGGAAATGAAGACATTAACTGTGATAGCCGCTGTAACAATGCTTTTGGTATCTGTGTTTTCTCTTGTCTCTTGCGGACAGACTGAAGACGGCAACGGCTTTGTCTTTTCTATAGCGGATAAAATCGACGCGCTTATTTACGCGAATTATATCGGACAGAATCAGGGAGGAAACGGAAATACGTCTCCGTCGTATCCCGATCAGGATATTCTGGTGGTTTCACTGACCAACGGGCTTAACGTAAGGAGCGGAAAAGGCACTTCTTACTCTTCTCTGGGGACTCTTGACAAAGGCGATATGGTTGCTTATATAGGTATCGAAGACGGGTGGTACAAGACTGTTTACAGAGAAAAAACCGCTTACGTTTCAGCAAGCTCCGCATACACCGCGCTTTACCGTATGGACAAAGCCAGCGCTGAAATAGAAAAAGTGATCTCGATCGGCAAAACCCTTCTGGGGCATCCCTACGTATGGGGAAGCCAACGTTATCACTGGGGCAACGGCGTGCTGAACAAGAACTTCGTTGCAGGAGAATTCGACTGCTCGGCGCTTACTCAGTACGTTTATTATAAGGGCGCAGGCGTGCTGCTTGACGTCACCACCAGGACTCAGGTGCTGCAAGGAGTGCGCGTTACGCGCGACAATCTCGAAAGAGGCGACCTCATGTTCTTTACCAATTCTTCAAGAAATCACCTTACGGGTACAGAAAGAGTGGGACATGTAGCGATTTACCTCGGCGACAACTATATTCTTCATACAGCCAGCGACCACGCGGTCATTGAGCAGATTTCTTCAAAACGCTGGTCTTATTTTATAGAAGGGCGCAGAGTGCTCTCCTGACGCTCTTTTCAAAAAACTGCCCTCCGCTGCGGCGGAGGGTTTTCTTTTATTTATACTTCGAATTAACAATAAACACCTTTATTTTTCAAGTCAGATACGTTTCTTTGTGAGAATTGCCCGATCTCAGACCACCGCGTCGATAATCGCGTCCGCTATTTCTCTGCTCAGCTCCCGCCTGAATGATTTTGTCTTCAGAAGACTTTCGTCTTCCGAGTTGGACACAAAACCGCATTCTATAATAAGCGACGGAGCGCTGTAGCATTTGGTTATGTAAAAATCCCCTTTTTGCGGCTCCAGGTCAGTGCGCTTGCTGTATTTATAATTGACAGCCGCATTGAGTCTTTCCTGCATATAACAGGCGAAAGTCTCTCCCTTTCCCGTATCGTCGTAAAAGACCTGAACTCCTCTTCTCGACTTATCGCGCGGATAGCTGTTGAGATGAATGCTGACAACGCAATCGGGGCGGCTTTCTTTGATGATATCGGCGCGCGCCTTCATATCTTCGCGCTTGGTATCTCCGAGCGCAACGTCCTCGGTGCGTGTGTAGACCACCTTTACACCGCGTGCAGTGAGTATCTCACCCAGTTCAAGCGATATTTCAAGCGTCAGCTCGCTCTCCTTCGTACCGCTTACGCCCACGACTCCGCCGTCATAACCGCCGTGCCCTGCGTCTATCACTACAACGGCACCCAACGGAGTGTAAGACCCTGCGACGGTATTCACGACGGCGAATACTCCCAGCGCCGCAAGCGCCATTACAAGGGTCGCCGCAAGCACGCAAAAAACAGTTTTTTTACCTATAAAAAACATATTCTTAAACCCTTAATGCAAAACTTGTCGCAAAATTGCGAAAATTTGCGAAAAGCTCTGTTTTTACACAGTTATCCACAGACCTATCCACAAGAACGAATGTTTTTGTGGATAAGTCAGCCGATTTTTCAATCCAGTTATTATTATTTATACGTGTGGATAAAGCGCATTATTACCATACAAACGCATTAAAAAAAGCGCTCTTTAAGCGAACGCTTTTTAGTGCCGTTTTTTACAGCTTATTCCGTTTTGTGACATAGTGAAAACCTTTTTATGCTATCTACCGCGCATTATTTTTACCCTTGTTTTATAGTCCGGCATATATCTCTGAACGAGTGAATAAAAGTTCTTCTGATGCCCAGCATAACGCAGATGACATATCTCGTGCAACACTACATAATCGATAACGCTTTGATCTTTTGCGGCAAGGCGACAGCTTATTCTTATCCTTCTTTCGCCTATTTCGCATTTGCCGAGATAGGTCTTTGCAGACGTAATGAGCACTTTTCTTACGTACATTCCCGTCTCTTTCTGCCACTTAACGAACAAAGGAGGCAAAAGCGGCTCGATCGTTTTTTTATAATACGCCATCAGCGCCTTTTCTCTTTCTTTATCGTCCTTTCCTCTTAAGTAACATACTCCGCCGAAGAACTCGGCAGATGCCTTGAGAGAATATTCGTCAACTCTGTCGTAAGCCTGCCCCAGAAGATATATCTTCTCTTTATTCTTCTCTATCCTCTTTAAATGTTTTTCGACCCACGCAAGGTTTTTCTCTATAAACTTATATAATCTTTCTTCGCTGACGCTTACGGGCGCGGTAACGTAAAGACCGTCCTTCTTTATTCTCAGGGTCATATTCTTTACCCTTTTTCTGAGCACGGTAAAATTTCTGCCGCCGAGCGAAACGGCGTATGTTTTCAGCGTAGCACGTGCCATCAGTTTCTCCTGTCTGAAACCTTTCCTTCGTCCACGAATTTGAGATAGGATTTTCTGAACTCGTCAAGCTGACCGTCTTGCAAAAAGCTGTAAGAATCGTTTTTAGCTATGATAATGTGGTCGATAAGCAGGACGTCCATTATTTCAAACGCCGTTACCGCCCACTTTGTAAACTCAATATCTTCTACAGAAGGCTTGGCGATACCCGAAGGATGATTATGAGCTAAACATACGTATTTAGTCTGTGAATTCTGACACAGCATGACAAGCTCTTTGACGCGCAGTTTGCAGTCGTCGCTACTGCCCTTGCCAAGCTCGCATCTCTCTTTAAGTCTTCCCGCGCTGTCTATGCAGATTGCGTATATGCGCTCTTCTTCGAGAGTGGTCATAAAACTTTTGAGATATTCTACGATCTGCCCTCTCGTCTCCAGCTTGGGCTTTTCTCCGATCTTGCCAGAGTTGTAACGTCTGGAAAGAGACGACATGCTGCTGAGATAAAGCGCCGCGTTTTCAGTCATTCCTTTGACTGACCTGAGCGCGGTGCAGTCGCTGTCAAGCACAGCCGCAAGCGAGCCGAACTTCGCTATCAGCGCGTGAGCTATCGCGTTGGTGTCTTTGCGCGGTATAAACGGATAAAGCAAAAACTCCAGCACCTCGTGATCGCTGAGAGATTCAAGCGAATTCGACTTTACTCTGGCGCGCATCCTTGCCCTGTGGTTTTCGTGAGGATTAATCTTCTTCTCCACCCTTCTTTTCTTTCCTCTCTTGTCTTCTGTTGTACCTTTCTATTCTCTTGTCATTGAAATTGCGTATTTTTTCATCCATGCCGGCAATTATCTTTTCGCCGTACTTATTGTCAAAATATGTTATGATCCAGCGCGTGCCGAGCATAGCGCCAAGCGCGATGACCGAGCTTGCGATTATCCACCAGCCGTACTGCATAGGCACGAATTGCATGCCAAGGAAAGTGCCGTCCATAAAGCTGTTGTCAAACCATACCGCAAGCAGCGATACGACGAACATTACCGCGATGACCGCGATCCTGAATTTGTTGGGCGGCATACTGATAACGCTCAGACAGACGAAGCCCGCCATAGTCAGCGCAAAGGTAGCCATGACCGCCTTTACCTGCTGAAGCTCCGCCGCGGTGGTTGCGATGGCGGAATAATCTATAAACCCGTTCATTATCATTATAAAGCCCGTACCTGCGATAAGTCCTATCGCCGCCGAAAGCGACGACTTGAGCACGTTGCGCAGGAAGTTGCCCTTAGGTCGCGCTTTTGTCGGTTGCAGCGCGAACAGGAACGTGGGCACGCCGATGACGAAAAACTCTATCATCAGCATTTTCTTGGTATCGAACGGATAAGTGTTCTCCTTCGTCACAATAGTGATTATCGCATAAAGAAGAGTCATGAACATAACGAAAATGTTCTTCATTACGTAAAGCGCTGACACTTTCTCTATGTTGCCTATTACCTGTCTGCCCTCGCGGACTATATCGGGCATAGAAGCAAAGTCGTTGTCCATAAGGATTATTCTCGAAATGTTTCTCGCAACGTCGTTTGCGCTGGCGAAAGATATCGAGCAATCCGCTTCCTTGAGCGCCTGGATATCGTTTACTCCGTCACCTATCATGCCGACCGTTCTGCCCTCGCTCTGAAGCTGTTTGACGATCACGGCTTTCTGTTCAGGCGAAACTCTGCCGAATACCGCGGTATCCGCCGCCGCTTCCTTGAGCTGCTCTTCGCTGAGCTGAGAGCAGTTGACCGCGTTTTCGCATCTTCTGAGACCTGCCTTGCCTGCAATATTTGCGACAGTCTCAGGGTCGTCTCCCGATATGATTTTTATATCTACGTCGTTTTCATAAAACCAGTCAAGCGTCTTACGGATATTGGGGCGCAGAGTGTCTTCGAGCGCGAACACGAAACAAGGCACGGTTTTTTCTTTGTCTATATCCGCTATCGTGCCGTCAAAACGGGATAAGAGTATGCTTCTTCTTCCCTTAGCCGAATTTTGCGCCACGGCGTCTTTTACCTTGCCTTCGAGAACTCCTACGAAATCGGGAGCGCCGAGTACGTAAGTAGCGCCGTTTTCAAGCGTGACCGCGCTGTATTTTCTCGCGCTGTTAAAACTCATAACGTCGCTTACAGGCATTATCTCGCCCTCTCCTACGCCTTGCAAAAGCGCGAGCGCGGTGGATTTGCTGTCATGAGTAGCGCTCATGATAGTATTGAGCAAATTTACGGGGCTTTCTTCGTCTCCGACCTTTACGGTCTCCACAAGTTCGAGCTTGCCGTCCGTTATCGTACCCGTCTTGTCGAGAAGAAGCGTATCCGTAAGCGCAAGCATTTCTATGCCTGAAAGATCCTGAGCAAGCGCGTGCTTTTTAGAGAGTTTAAGCACGCTTGCCGCCAGTGCCGTCGACGTAAGAAGGAACATACCTATAGGTATCATTCCGAGCACGCTGCTGGACACCGTAATGATCGTATCTTTCCACGCGCCGCCCACGGTAACCCTGTTGGCGACGAGAAGGAAGCCTGCCAGTATGACAAGCACTACCGTTATGCCTTTGATAAGTGAATCGAGAACTGAAAAAATACGGCTCTTGGGCTTGCTTACGCGCTTTGCTACCTTTGAAACGCCCTCTATGTACCTGTCTTTGCCCACGCGTTTTGCGATGCAGCAAGCTTCGCCCTCGTGGACGTTGCTGCCTGCAAGGATCTTCGCACCCGCTTCTTTGCGTACGGGACGCGATTCTCCGCTGATGATAGACTCGTCCACCTCTATGTATCCGCTGATTACCTCAGCGTCTACGGGGACCTGCGCGCCGGCGTGGATATAAAAAATATCCTCATACACCAGCCCTGCCGTGTTTATGTTAAAACGCTTGCCGTCTCTGACGACGTCGCACTTGGACTGCGCAACGAGAGAAAGTTTCTGCACCGTCCACTTTGCTTTTATCTCCTGAATAATGCCGATAGCGATGTTGAGGAAAATAATGCTTGAGGATAAAGTATAATCCCATGCGCCGATTGCAAGGAGCAGTATTACCAGAAGAATGGTAACGGTATTGCAGAAGTTGAATATATTTTCAAATACTATTCTGAAGTAAGATTTGCTGGAATTGTCCGTCTTTTTATTTACGAGACCTTCCTGAATTCTCTGCTCGACCTGCGCGGACGTAAGTCCTTCCTCTGCGGAAGGACAGAACTTATCCGCCTTCTTGAGCTTTAAACTGTCGTGCTGCTTTTTATTGCGGGCACGCGCCAGCTTTTTTATATTTCTTATCTCTTTCATATCTTCATTATAATATCATACGCGCGCGAACTTATGCAATAATAAGTATCTGCAATCTTTAAAAACGGATAATCCCTTATGAATTTGTAGCATAACGGATATTTACTGCTTTAAAATCCTGCCGCTTCTCATATTGAAGCACAGCGTTTTCTGCTCTCCTGCCTCAATATACGATATTTCAAGCACGTTCTTAGATTTATAGCGCACGTCTTTTACGACTGCGTTTCTCTCAAAGCACTCCCTTGCCGTTTTCTTTTGCTCTTCGCTGTAATCTCCGGCATTGTCGGATACGAAAAGCACTCCTCCGACAAGAGAATTGAAAGTTGCCAGCAACTTCTTCTGCGCATCTGTGAATTTGAGATTTTTATCTCTCAGGAAGAACACGTCGGGATCGCAGACGAAAGCTCTGCCGTTCAGATGCTGTCTGAAAGCCGAAGACGTCATCGCGTTGTAAGTGGAAACTATCTCGTTGTTGGTAAGCCTTGAGAAAATCCTCTCTCTGAAACTCAGGTCGACATCGCTTCCCACACGACAGAAATCACAGGTTCCGAAGGCGGGGAATAGCGGTACTCCGCAACCCAACAACCACTTTTCTCCTACACAGGCACGTAAAAACTGCATTGCGTCAGTCATAAGTTCTCCGCGCGTTTTGCAGTTTTTGGGATACATGGCGGCGGCATAAAGAAAGTCAAGCTTTACCATATCGTATCCCCAATCGTTCAGCACGACAGAGAAGACTTTTTCAAGATATTTTTTTACCTCGGCATTGGTTGAATCCAGCACGTACGCGCCGCCCCAACCCACATTGCCTATAACGGGCTTGCCGTCTTTTTTAACAAGCCAGTCGGGATGCTCGGCTGCAACTCTGCTGTTTCTTGCGCACAGATATGGTGCAAGCCACAGCCCTGCCTTGAAGCCGCGGGAGTGGATCTCTTCGCACAGCTTTTTCATTCCCGAAGGGAACTTCTCGTCGTCTGTTTCAAGCCAGTCGCCGACTGCCGCCTGATAGCCGTCGTCGATCTGGAATATCGTCGCGCCTATGTCAGCCTTTTTAAGACCGTCAAGGTCGCGCATAATACTCTTTTCGTCTATTTTGCCGAAGAGGTTGTACCAGCTCGTATATCCGCAAAGCTTGCTTTCACGCGGTTTATCTATGGCAAGTTCAGCAAAATAAGAGTCAAACACCTCGTCTCTGCTTCCTTTACAGAAATAAAGGTCGAACAGCTTATATCTCTCCCCTGCGCGCAGAGTCAGCCCCTCCAGGTCTTTTGCTATTTTCAGCTGTTTGCCGTCGCGGTTGTGATAAAAAATCGTATAACCGCGGCTTTCGTCAAGACTGCCTGCAAAAGTGAATTCATCTTTGTTTCTTATATACGTGTAATAGAAAGAATGGCACTCTCCCTCTCTTCTGCTGTAAGAAGCGAAGTCGTAATCGCCGAATGCAGAAGCGTATTTTCTGGCAACGCCGTATCGCACGGGAAGGCGCAACCCTTTCTGCACCTCGTGCGCGCCGTACTCTCTTGAATGAGTCCAGGACTGAAAACCGCCCGCATAGACAGTAGAACCCTCCGGATAAGGATACTGATATATCAGTTCACAGATAAGCGGAGTTATTTCTTTGTGCGCAAGCACCCACAGTCTGTAACCGCGGTCTGTATATTCGTAAGTGAATTCAACTTCGTCGCGCGAAGCTTTTGCGGTCAGAATATCGTCTCCGCATCTGAATGCAAATCTTATTCTGGGTTGTCCTAACATATATACTCCTTATGCTGCAATTTATTTTTTATATTTAATACTCACCGCGATATTTTCTATAAGGTTGTGCAGCCCCTGCCAATGGAGCTGTCTGCGCTCGAACCACAGCGTCTGGAAAAGCGCTCTGACTTTGCCGGGCATGGTCTGTCTGTAAGACGCGCCGCGGTATCCCAGCGACTTAAGATATTCAGACGTGTAGTCAAGTCTTGACATGAATTCTTTGAAATCTCCGCCGTATTTACCCCAAACGCAGTCAGCAATCGCACAAAGTCTGGGAAGAGTTCTTCTGCACGCAGTTTTGAAATCTGGCACGTATTCGCTCCACAGCGCCGCCTCTGCGCCGTATGCCTTGGCTTTATCCGCGCAATAGGGAACGGGCTTGAAAGAATAACTCTTTTCAAGGCTCGTATATGAGTACGGCCAATCTAGGTAAACAAAAGCGCTGTCGCTGTTTATAAGTCCGCCCCTTCTGCAAGCCGCGCCCACGATTTCCTCTGTCGTAACTGCGCCGTCCGCCGTCGTCCAAAGCTGCCATACCATATTGTCGTGGCAAGGCAGAGAGAGGTTGACCTCGTTCCACATAACGGGCGTAAAGCCCTTGTCGACAACGTATTTTGCAACGCACTGCATAAAATACGCCTGCAGTCCGTCCTCTGTCTCTATTCCCAGCTCCTTCATCTTTGCCTGACAGTCAGGGCATATCTTCCATCTTGTCTTTACAGCTTCGTCTCCGCCGAGATGTATAAAGCGCGTGTTGTCTCCGAACAACTGCATTATCTCGTCCAGCACGTCGTAAACAAAACGGTAAGTGCTCTCCTTGCCTGCGCAAAGTATATCGTGCTTGACCCCCGTATGAGTCGCAACGGTGAGTTTTCTGTTGAAACAACCCAGCCACGGATAGCACGCGAGCGCCGCGCGGGAATGCCCCGGGATATCGAATTCGGGAATGACCTCTATATTCCTTGCATTGCAGTAAGCTATGATCTCTCTTATATCGTCCTTTGAATAAAAACCTCCGTGCGGCTTGATTCCGAAATTAGTGTGAGATCTCACGCTTCCTTTTTCAGTCAGAAGCGGGTATTTGTCTATCTGAATTCTCCAGCCCTGATCTTCGGTAAGATGAAGATGCAGAACGTTGAGCTTGTGCAAAGCGCACAGATCGGCTATTCTGAGCACGTCTTTTTTATCGAAGAAATATCTGCCCGTATCCAGCATAAAGCCTCTGTAACGCAAAGCGGGAGCGTCGTATATTCTGCACAGCGGCAACTCGTTTTTATAGTTGTACAGCAATTGTATAAGCGTCACGAACGCATAGAAAAGCCCGCTCTCGTCTGCCGCGGCTATGGTTATGCCGTTTGCGGAGACTTCAAGAGAATAAGCTTCTTTTCCTCCCTCGAATCCTTCTTCGCAGGCGTATCTTACGCTTACGCCGTCTTCTGCTACGGCAACGTTGTGTTCTTTCAGATAGTCTGAGATTGCAAGTCCGTTGAGTTCACTGACTCCGCACAGTCTTATCTTTTCGCAGACAATACTGCCGCTGCCCGTTTCGGCTTTGAGCGGATATGGGATGAGTCTGAGAGTTTTAGTCATAATTTCCTCCGATATTTAAGCAAAAAGGCAGACGCATGCCCTGCGCCTGCCCTTTGGTTTTTATTCCTGCGGCTGCAGAATCATATACGCTTCGCCGCCCGCAACGCAAATCATCTTTGCCGCGGGTACGGTGTATTCGTCAGCGTAAACGTGCAGTTTCTTCCTGAGAGTGTCGCTTTCTGTTACGGCAAGGTAGTTGGCGTTTACCGCGCAAAGTCCCTTGTTGCGAACTTTCTCTATATTGACGATTTCGCCGTCCTCAAAGTTGTCGCTTATCTGCTTGAGAGAAAGCTCAGCCTTGATAAAGCGGCTTGCCTTCTCGGGAGCGTAAATATATTCGACCGCATTCGTAGCAAAGTCATCGGGGATCTTATCCACTTCTTCTTTTGAAGCTACGCCTTCGGGATTGACCAGGTAGCCGTATCCCTTGCGCTCCACCGTGGAGAACCCTTCTGCGGAAAGCTGAGACGCGAAGTCCTGCGGAGTGTATTTCTTGGGCATAATGACCAGTTCTTCCGCAATTCTGTCAATCAGCATCTTGACTTTCTTTACCGCCACTTTTGAGCGCACGTTTATCATAGTGGGCAGTTCAGCAACGCCCTTCTTGTCGCTCACGTCGCGGTGATGATAATATTTGGGATCGATCTCATTGGGATTTATCGCAAGATATATCTTGAGCGTCTTGCCGTTTATCGCCATACGCGCGATATTGTTTCTGCCCTTGTTGAAGTTCTCTTTGTGACGGGACAGTCTTGCGTGCATACCGTAAGACAAGAGCGCATTCTTTATATCGCTGTAGAAAGTCTTTACGTTGTCTTCTGCAATGCGCAGTTTCATATCGAAGGTATATCTGGGCTTTGCACGGCGCTTATTCGACGCAACCTCTTCCCAGGTGATCTCGCCCGTTTCTTCCTGAGGAGCTTCTTCCTCTTCCTCCTCGTCTTCCTCTTCTTCCTGCTCTTCGGCAATTTCTTCAACTTCCTCTGCAGGCTCTTCAGCGGGCTCTTCTTCGACTGCTTCTTCAATCGATTCAGGCTGTTCTTCCTCTTTTGCGGGGACGACACCCTTTGCAAGCAGAGCTTCTGCGTATGTAAGTCTCGAAAGCAGCTTTTCAAGAGTGAGCATTATGAACGGATAGTTCTCTTCGGCTACGCAAGGCTCTTCGGTTTGTTCGCAGTCAGTCTTGCCGATAAGACTTTCGGCATAAGTAAGTCTGGATACGATATTCTCTATCGCTCTCATTACGAAGGCGCTTTCTCCGCTCTCCTTTACCACTACGGTTTCGCTCTTTCTTCCCGCCTTGCTCTCGAGATAAGAGAGCCTTGACATAAGTTTTTCTATGTCGAGAAGTACGAAACGGTAAGAAGCTTTGAGCGCTTCAACGTCTTTTTCGAGTTTCTCGTTCTTTTCCTGCTCAACTTTCAGCGCTTCTTCAGCTTTGACAAGTCTGTCTTCGAGTTCGCAGTTCTGTTTATACAGTCTGTCGAGAGTTCTCTGAACAGCCTCGATCGTAGCGCCGTAATCTTCGTGTTCGTCCGCAAGTTCCGCAACAGCGGTTGCAACCTCAGCTTTCGCTTCGTCCGCAACGCACTGCTCGCAGACTTTCTCTTCAGCGACGGGCTCTTCTTGAGTTTCAAGCTCTTCGACGATTTCTTCTTCGTCGCAGACTATGCTGTCAGTAAGATAACTCGTTTTTGCGTAAAGCACCTGAAGCGCCGCTGAAATGACGATCGCACCCAGCGCAAGTATCAGCGTAGCGGTATGCTGAACTATGATATAGCTTATCAGCATCATTATTCCCGCAGGAGCAAGCGCGAATGAGTACGCGTCCATAAAGTTCATGGTCTTGTTGTAAAGTCTTATGCCGAGACCAATAAGGAACAGTATTCCGGCAAGGCTTCCCATCGCAACGCAGTTCTTGATCATCTCGTATCTCGCGCTGTCGTTGAGGTCGATAACGTCCAGCCAGCCTTTTGCCTGAGCAAGAACGAACATAAGCGCCACAACGAGAGCCATTACGATCATGAACCAGGTTGACGGCTTTTTGAAAAGATATTTGTAATATTCCTTGAACGTGCTGTTGGTCTTTTCGCTGTGCGTGGAAATAAGCTTGTTTCGTCTGGGGGAGAAAATTATCCACCTTACGATGCTTACCACTACCGTGCATGCAAGCGGTATAGCGAATATAAGCACAGAAGCGTAGTTTCTGATAACGCCGTCGATCGCAAATTCTTTGACCATAATTATGATATCCGCGATACCCACGACTATCAGAGCGACGTCAAGCGCGCTTGTGCGCTTTGAAGCGATCTTCATGGCTATGAAAGCCACAGCCATCAGCGCAATGACCACACCCACCGCGATAAGCGCATACTTAAGTCCTGCGTTTACCGCAAGTTCTGCCTTAAGATCTCCCAGTATGTAGTCGCTGAACATATAGTAGATGATATAGATCATCGCAGAAAGCGACAACGCCGAGAACACGCCGCCCACGCGGGCAACTGTTTTGTAGTAATCGAACAGCTTGAATCCGCTGCCGTACTTTGCCTTTTTCATAATTACACCTCTCCTCAAATGATATCTTTATTGTTGCGCGCCTATGCGCGTAAGATCACATATAAGTATCCACGACAGAGACTATGTCCGAAGGCTTTGCCGCAAACACAGTCGCCCCTGCCTTTTCAAGCGCGCTGTAATGTCTGAAGCCCCAGGCAGCCGCGATAAAATCCACTCCCGCCGCCTTGGCGCACAGCACGTCCGCTTCTCCGTCTCCGCAATAAACCGTTTCTTCTACGGTTGCGCCGGCTTCTTTTATAAGGTTTAGAAGCGCGGTGGGATCAGGCTTTACCTTTACGCCTTCTTTTTGTCCCACTGCATACTTTATCTTATCTCCGAAGTAATAACCGCACAGCTCTTTTACCGCGCTGTCGTACTTGTTGGAAAGCACCGCGATTTCAAGCCCTCTTGCCGCAAGGTCTGAAAGCATTTTGTTTACGCCGTCGAAAGGACGGGTCTGATTGCGCATATCCTTGTCATAAAGCCTCTTGAAAGCCGCCTTGCACTCAGCGAATTTATCCTCTCTGTCATCTACGGCTCTTCTGATAAGCATATCGACGCCGTCGCCTATAAAATGTCTTACCTCGTCTTCAGTGCGGTAAGGCAGACCGCATTCCCACAGTGCGCCGTTAAGCGCCGCCCACAGATCTTTCAGAGAATTGAGAAGCGTTCCGTCAAGATCGAATATTATCAGTTTCTTCATATACAAATATAATAAGCACTCCGTTTTCTGCTTTTATTTCAGCGTCTTTCCCCACAAACTCGTTGCTTACGCCCAGGGCGACGCCGTTGTTGAGTCTTACATTTTCCACTTCGTATTTAAGCCCTTTGATCGTTACGCCGTCCGTAACGTCGGGACTGAATACTGACACCCTGCCGCACTCTCTCGCAGAAATGCGCAGCGCGCCGTCTTTTATGAAATACACGTCGTAATCCTTGCTTACGAAGCGCACTCTGAGCCCGCGTTTCGCAAGTCGCGTGCCAAGCTGAAGATTGGCAAGCGCGTGGTCGGGCTTACCGCCCATACAGGCGTAAAAGACTATCTCTTCAGCGCCGTGCGCCGCCGCGTATTCTGCCGCGCAGTCGGTATCTGTTTCATCTTTCTCGCGCTTCAGTTTTATTACGTTTCCCGACTCGGGGACATAGCCGAGAGAATCAAAGTCGCCCACGACAAGATCTATCGAAGCCTTGTCCGCTATCTTTGCATAACCACCGTCCGCCGCTATAAGGATATCTCCGTCCTTTTTTATCAGTCCGCGTTCCGTAAAGTCGTCAGCCGCGCCTACGATATAAGCCGTCATCACATTATCAGCCCGTAAATCTTTTCCAGCTCGTCCGCTCCCAGAAGTCTCGGAACGGGATAGAGAGGATTGCCCTCAGCCGCGGCTCTCTTTGCCATCTCGGGCACGTCTTCGGGTTTTATTCCGTCGATATTTTTCGGGATCTGCATAATATCGTTCATTTCTTTTATTTTTGCGATAAACTTTGCCGCCTTTGCCGCAGTGTCGTCGTTTGCAGAACATACGCCCGTGATCTCAGCTAGTCTTGCCAGCGGCTTATGCGCGCTTTCTCCGTAATACTCAAGCACCACGGGGAGCAGAACGCTGTTGGCAAGTCCGTGCGGAGTGCCGTAGAAACCGCCCAGAGCGTGAGCCAGCGCGTGAACGTAACCGACGTAAGCTCTCGTGAACGCTACGCCCGCATAATATGACGCCTTCTGCATATTCGCCCTTGCGGTCAGATCGTCGCCGTGTTCGTATGCTGTCAGAAGGTTGTCGAATATAAGCTTGACAGCCTGTTCTGCGCGTTCTTTCGTCTTCTTAGTATTGCTCCTTCCGATGTACGCTTCGACAGCGTGCGTGAGCGCGTCCATACCCGTCGTTGCCGTCGTCTGCGCTGGCAGAGCCGCCGTCAGACGGGGGTCGAGTATCGCGTATCTGGGGATAAGGCTTAAATCGTTTATCGGATATTTTTCGTGAGTGACAGAATCGCTTACAACTGCGGCGATCGTGGTTTCGCTTCCGCTGCCCGCCGTCGTGGGTATCGCGTAAAGATCGGGGATCCTCTTCATTATCTTGAGAAGTCCCTTCATTTTCTTTACCGGTTTATTCGGCTTCGCCGCCCTCGCGCCTACGACCTTTGCAAGATCCATCGGAGAGCCTCCGCCCAGAGCGATTATCGCGTTGCACCCTTCAGCCTTGTAAAGCGCAAACGCTTCTTCTATGTTGTCTATCGTGGGATTGTTGACTACTCTGTTGAACAGCGCATAAGGAACGTTGTTCTCTTCAAGTCCCTTGATAAGCTCGTCCGCAAGCCCCTTTTTATATACGTTGGGACCCGTAACGACGAGAACTTTCTTGTATCCTTTCTTTGCGACGAAAGCGCCCAGTCCGCGCGTACCGTCAGAAAACTCCAAAAGCTCAGGCTCTCTCCAGGGCAGCAAAGGAGAAGCCACCTTCATCACTATCTGAAAAGTTCTGCACCATACTTTCTCAAAAGCATTCATAAAACACCTCAAAACTCAATACTTATCGCACGTTTTAATTCAGTATAACGCTTTTTGACGCTTTTGTCAATGCACTGTCCGATTAAACACGCGCGTATTAACGGTTATATAATATACATATCCGCCGTGGTAGTGAGATTTATCCCACTTTTTACATATATTTGTTTACTTACTCGTTTTGCAGTGCTAAAATATACTGCGAGGTATGATTATGAAAGTATTGAAAAAACAAACCAACAGCAAAAACTGCATAATCTGCGGAATGAACAATCCCGCAGGCGTAAAAGCTCCTTTCTATGAAATGGAAGACGGCAGCGTCGTAACTCTGTTCACTTATTCTTCTGAACATCAGAGCTATCCGGGCAGAGTTCACGGCGGAATGATAACCTGTATGCTTGACGAGCTTATCGGCAGAGTTATCTGGGTTACCGACCCCGAAGTGCTTGCCGTAACGCTTGACATAAACGTTAAATTCCGCAAACCCGTGCCCTACGATACAAAGCTTATCGGCATCGGAACAATAGTCAAAAGCAGTACGCGCGCATACACAGGACATGCCGTAATTGAAGACGAAAAAGGCACTGTGCTTGCAGAAGGCACGGCAACGTATTATAAAATGCCTGCAAAAATGATCACAAATGCGGATATGCACGAAGAACTGGATATGTTTATCCCCGACGACGTAAAAGAAATAAATCTGCCCTGACGATTTACTATTCAAAGATTGCAGACTTAAGTTTTAAAAGCAATTATTTATCATTAAAAAAACGCGCTTCTCGGCGCGTTTTCTTTTTTCTTGCTCTTTGTTATCTGATTTAAGTTTATCAATATACGACGTTTATCGGATTTCCTTCAAGGAACGCATCGATATTGACTTTCGCCGCCTTGAGAAGCCTTGTACGCGCCTCTCTGCTCGCCCATGCGATATGCGGAGTGATTATGCAGTTGTCTGCGCCTGTAAGCGCGCTGCCGTGTACGGGAGGCTCTTCTGCAAGAACGTCTGCGCCGTATCCTGAAAGCGTTCCGTCGTCAAGCGCCTTTCTGACCGCCTCTTCGTCCACAAGTCCGCCGCGCGCGGTATTGACTAAAATAGCGCCCTTTCTGACCTTTGACAAGAAGTCAGCGTTCACCATTTTCACGTTGCTCGCATTGAGGTCGCAATGCAGAGAAATTACGTCCGCTTTCTCAAGCAATTCATCGAGACTTTCGACCAGCCTGACTCCACTGTCTGAAGAGCAGGTATGGCGTTTGCAGGCAATAACTTTCATTCCCATAGCAACAGCGATTTTCGCAACCGCTCTGCCAATACTGCCGTAACCTATTATGCCGAGAGTCTTCCCTGCAAGCTCGATGACCTCGCCTTTGTACAGACAAAAGTTCTTGCACTCTCCCCACTTGCCGCTCCTGACGCTTTCTGCGTGAGCAGTCAGTTTTGCCGCCAGTGCGGTTATCAGCATTATCGCATGCTGAGCTACGCTGACCGTGGAATATGCAGGCACGTTGCATACGGGTATGCCTCTTTTCTTTGCCGCCGCGATATCGACCACGTTGTAACCCGTCGACAACAGCCCTATGTATTTCAGATCGGGAAGCGCCGCAATTGTTTTTGCAGTGATATTTACCTTGTTGTCGATAATGATATCCGCGCCCTTTGCGCGTTCTACCACCTGGCTGTCTTCGCTGTGAGGATATACCACTACCTCGCCCAGTTTCTCGAACTCTTCCCAGGAAAGATCCCCGGGATTTGCGCAATTGCCGTCAAGAATTACTATTTTCAGCTTTTTCATATCTGCTTCGCCTCGTCATATTCTTTGTATTGAGCTTCGTACAACTTCTTGTAAGAGCCGCCCTCTTCGAGAAGCTGTTTGTGCGTGCCGCGTTCTTTTATCTGTCCGCCCTCTACGACAATGATCTCATCCGCGCTCTTTATCGTACTCAGTCTGTGAGCGACTATAAGAGTCGTCCTTCCCTTGCACAGCTCGAACAAAGATTTCTGCACCATTACTTCGGTAGCATTGTCAAGCGCGCTTGTCGCTTCGTCAAGTATCAGAATTGAAGGGTCTTTCAGGAATACTCTCGCTATGCTGAGTCTCTGTTTCTGTCCGCCTGAAAGTTTGATGCCTCTTTCTCCGATCTGAGTGTCGTAACCGCTGGGCAGACTCATTATATAATCGTGAATATTCGCTCTCTTCGCCGCAGAAATTATATCTTCTTCAGTCGCGTCGGTCTCTCCGTAAGCTATGTTTTCTCTGAACGTACCCGTAAACAGGAAGACATCCTGCTGAACAATGCCTATGTTCTTTCTCAGCGACCTGTTGGAAATCTCGCTTATAGGCAGATCGTCTATGTATATCATTCCGTGCTCGAGTTTATAGAACTTGGGTATCAGATGACAAAGCGTAGTTTTTCCGCCGCCGCTCGCGCCTACGAAAGCGTATATCTTGCCGGCAGGGATATCTATGTTTATGTCCTTGAGAACTTCGGCATTTCCGTCATAAGAAAAACTTACGTCTTCGAAGCGTACGTGTCCTGCGGGTTTCTCGATGTCTTTTGCGTTTTCGCTGTCCTCTTCTATCTTCTCGTCCATTACCTCTACATAACGCTTAAAGCCCGTTACGCCGTCCTGCAACTGTTCTGAGAACATAAGCAGATTTTCAACGGGGGAAATAAACAATGATATCGAGAGCATAAACGCGACAAGATCGCCGTAATCCAGCGCGCCTTTGATGCAGAAAAGACCGCCTGCGATAAGCACGACCGCATTGCATATCTGAGTGGTAAAACTCATGCTGGCAGAAAATCTACCCATTGCCTTGTATGCCTTCGAACGCCACATGACGTATCCGCTGTTGTTCTTTTCAAACTTCTTCTGCTCGTAAGCGTCGTTTGCGTACGCTTTGGTTACGCGGATACCCGATATGCTGTTCTCGAGCGTTGCGTTTATGTTGCCTGTCTCCTGCCTGCTCTTGTCGAAAGCGGCATTCATATCGTTCTGCGCTTTTACCGACACCAGAACTATAACGGGCAGAAAAGCGAATACGATAAGCGCGAGAAGCCAGTTTATCGTGCAAAGGTATATGAAAGATCCCACTATCATGAACGACGATATAAACAGGTTTTCGGGACCGTGATGCGCAAGCTCTGACACCGTAAACAGGTCGTTGGTCATGCGCGCCATAAGCTGACCCGTTTCGTGATTGTCGTAAAAAGAATACGGCAGTTTCTGAAGGTGGTCGAAAAGGTCGCTTCTCATCGCCGCCTGCATTTTTACGCCCATAACGTGTCCGCAGTAGTTTATGTAATAGTTCATACACGCGCGCACAATGTAAATACCCACAAGCCCTACGCCGAACAGCACTATTTGCAACACCATTCCGTTGGGGATAAAGTCGTTGAGCATCTGCCTTGTCAGCATAGGATAGAAAAGTCCGCACAACGAGAATACCAGCGATGCCAGCATATCCAGAATGAACGTAACTTTATGAGGTTTGTAATAAGATATAAAATACGCAAACAAGTTGCGTTTGCCTTCTTGTTTCTTCTCTTTTTTCATAATTGAATTTCAGTGTGAAAATATATCGGTATTTATCAGTCTGCACTGCAATATTCGCTTGCCGCAAGCGCCGCAACGCTTCCGTCAGCAGCAGCGGTAATAAGCTGACGCACCTTCTTCGTACGACAGTCTCCCGCCGCATATATACCGTCAGCCGCTATGCAGTCCTCTCCTGCAATGATGTAGCCTGCCTTGTCTCTTTGGACCAGTCCTTCGAATATGTCCGTGCTCGGAGTCTGACCGACAGCGACGAATACGCCGTCAAGCGGCAACTCTCTCTTTTCGCCCGTCCTCGTGTCCTCAAGGGTAATTCCGCTGACTTTGTCCTCTCCTGAAAGTGCAACCACCTTGGCGTTGAGAATGAATTCCACATTTTGCATATTCCTTACCTTCTCAACCTTTTCAGGCTCAGCTCTGAAGCCCTCTCTGCGGTGAACGAGATACACCTTTGCGCACATAGACGCCAGAACTTCTGCGTCCTCGAACGCGGTGTTTCCGCCTCCTATCACGGCAACGGTTTTGCCCCTGAAGAACGCGCCGTCGCAAGTTGCGCAGTAAGACACTCCGTATCCCGTAAGCTTTTCTTCTTTTTCAACTCCAAGCTTGCGGTTTTTCGCGCCCGTGGCGATTATAAGCGCTTTCGCTTCAAGTTCTCCGCCGTCGTATTCGATCAGGAAACCGCCGTTCTTACGCGTTACTTTTTTGACTTCTGCGCTTATCATTTCAGTGCCGAGTTCAGTTGCCTGATTATAAAGCCCCATTGCGAAATCGTATCCGCTTACCTTACCGAGAGCGGGGTAATTGTCTACCTCTGGAGTAACGACTATCTGTCCGCCCGGCATATAGCCTTCGAACATGATAACGTTTTTGCCTGCTCTCTTTGCATATATCGCCGCGCTCATTCCAGCGGTGCCTGCGCCTATTATCGCAATATCTGTTTTATCCATTTTCTTTCACCTCTCAGTTCACGCCTATTTTTTCGTCAAGATAGGACGCCATTATATCCGCGATATGCGTCAGCACTGCAAGCGGATATTTTTCGTATGCCTTGGAAATGCTGTAATCTCCGCCCTTGACCCTTGAATCGAAACCGCCCATATGCCAGTTTATCGCCATTGCCTCTTCTCTCGTCAGGCGCATAAATCCGTTGACGATATAAACAGACTTTTCGCCGTGGCCGTAAGGCAGATCCTCGTCTATCGCAAAATACGGAACTTTTTCCCAGACGTCGTTCTTCTTCTGATTGCGGTACTCGACCTTGTAAAAATTAACCTTGCAGATATCGTGAAGAAGTCCGCATATCACTATGCTTTCGTCGGTGATCGACGTTATAGCGTCGTCTGCGGCATGAAGTTTTTTTTCCTGATCGACAAGCATTTTAAGCCTTTTGCACACGTTTATACTATGCTCGCAAAGTCCGCCTTCGAGCGCATTGTGAAATTTTGAGCTCGCAGGAGCGTAAAAAAAGTCGCTTTTGCAAAGCCACTCCAGAAACTTATCTGCCCCCGGGCGCTTTACGGCGTTGTTGAAAATCGTGATAAATTCCTTCTTGTTTTCTTCGCAATCCATTGTAAATCTCCTCTTTGTCGTTGAATTTCATTATAACGGATTGCAACGCCGTTGTCAATGCGCGCCCGCCCGCACGTTATACTATATTTGCGATTATTGCTTGTTGTACGCTTCGTTTATCTTGTCTTTAAAGTCGCGTTCAAGTTCAATGGTGCGGCTCACGTATCTGCATATATCGGGTTTGGCAAGAGAATAAGTTCTTGCGTCCATCTCCAGCGTGGCGATAGCCTTATCCGCACTCGAAAGCGCCGAGCGTACTACCGCGCTCGTGTCGTGCTTGCCTGAGAATTTGAACTCTATGCCCTTCACTGCAAACCAGCTTGCAATTTTGCCCGCATCCTTAGGCAGTCCGCCCTGCGCGCGTATTGCGCCGTCTATCTCCTTGGCAAGCTCAGTATGCTTTGAGCAATAATCTTCCATAACATCTTTGACCTCGCCTTCCTCGCAGAAATGCGCCATATTGCTGAGCGCAGTAGCGCCCATCTTTACTCCTTTTGAACACTTTGTCGCAAGTTTATAACTCTGTCCGTCCATAAAAACCTCCGTTTTTGAATATTGTGCAAAATTATTGCAGATTTATACTTTTTAAAAAAACGGAGATATAAAAATAATTTTATGATTTAAAATGTTTTGCTTTTTTTATCCGATATAATAAGAATTATGCCGATAATTGCAGGCAAAAAATATCCGATACCCCCGATTATTCCAATCTTTGAAAACGTACCGCCTATAATTCCTCCAAAAACACCTACTGCCTGAATTACAAACAAGGCAATCGCCCACTTCTTTTTTGCAGACACAATATTCTACCCCCAGTTATTTCATATAGAATTTCACATAGTCTCTGAATTCTTTCAATCTGTTAAGCGCGCTTATCCAAGTGCCGTGACCGTTTTGCCCCATATCGCTTTTTGTCCCGTTTGATCCGTATTCTCTGACCAATTCGTCTACGTCTCTCAACATTTCGCCGAACGACTTATACTCTACTTCGGCTATACACGTCAATGCGTACTCGTAAGAATACACTGTGCTTACTGTCCCTTTATCAGTCATAACAACGTATCCGCGCTTGATAAGATATCGTCTGTATCCGTCGTAATTCAAGTCGAAACGCTCGCCGTTCAACTGACTGTTGGTCAGCTTTGCGGCAAATGCTTTTTTTGTTTTAATCGTTTTATTGTTCTTTATTGCCGTCTTGCAAAACGAGCACATTGCTTCGTCGTCTTTTATGTAATGCAGATGACATTTAGGGCACAATCTGAAAGCCATTTTTTCCTCCTGTAAAATATAGATTTTTCTTGATTTCATCTGAAAATTTTTACAAAAACTTCGTTCAATCTATCTATAATATCCTCTTTCTCTTTTTCAGACTTTTCATTTGAAAATCGAATGCACCTGATGATAAAATCCTTTTCCTCCAAGCTCAGTTTCTTTCCGCTCAGATAAAAACCTTTATTCGTTTTAACAATCGGATACCCAGATTTAATTAAAAATTTTATATTCCGCCCTACTGTCTTCCTGTCGCATGGCAATACATCAGATATTATTCGGGCAATGTATGTTTGTCTCAAAGGATGATTTTTATCGCTTTCGTTTTCCAATATCTTCAGAATTAAAAGAATCAATTGCTTTTTATCTTTCATACAAACACCTTCATTTATATTGTATCATATATGTTATACCAAAAATCGCCCTGAATTAAATATATATATAATTTTCTTTCAAACAAACTTGTTAAAATTAAAAGGTTAATTTATAGAAACATATCAAAATTCTCTCATAACAATGTTTTGATACTATACTTTGATAAAAAGTTTTTCTTCACCATTTTACTTGCAAAATACGTTTTTTTATGATAATATTGCTTTTGCGATAAAATATTGCTGTGCAGAGATGGCTGAGCTGGCCTAAGGCGCACGATTGGAAATCGTGTGTACGGTAAAACGTACCGAGGGTTCGAATCCCTCTCTCTGCGCCATAGCAAAGACTCTCTTAAGAGTCAAAAAATGAGCAGATAAATATCTGCTCGTTTTTATATTATGATTTTATTGCAATTCTAATGCCGCCCTTTCGGACGGCATTTTATTTAATCGAGAGCTATTTCTGTGAATTCACAATCATCTTCATCGTCTTCGATTGCAGAATCCTTCTCATTTCTTCCGAAATACTTGTTCTTGAAAATTTTTGCTACGATAAATCCGACAATAGCAATAACTGCAATTACCAACTGAAGTATCGGAGCAGAACCGACTGCAAGATTGACGTCAGGCAGAATGTCAGACGTGTTGAGAACCGTATTCAACAAAATAGTCGTAAAAATGCCGTAAGCCGCCGCTATAATCAGAAGGATAAGCGCTATACCCTTGACTGCCTTCACGTCTTTTCCGCCGCAAAGATACGCTAAGCCCATTGAGAACATTGCCGCAACGGCATAAAGCGCAATAATCGAAATTATAGGCTGGAATCTGATAAACACTTTGGCAAAATTGTTGGTCTCAGACACGTAAGAAGTATTTACAAATCCGTGCAGACCGTAAGAAAGCTTAAAATATTCGTTGCCTTCTTTTCTTGCGGTCAGACTTTCAGTATATCTGACGGCATTTTCATTGAAATCTTTTTTCAAGTCTGCACTTTCAGTATAATTGTCCTCGCCCAAATCTATAAAATACTCATTGAACGTATCGAACTGAGTAAACGAATATCTGAACGTCGTGCTTGGAAGTTCTTCATCCTGAGGATAATATGTAAGCGAAGTATTTACGGCAGGAAGCGCAACGCATGAAATAACTATTATTCCCGCCACAACAGCCGTAGCGTTGACAATAAGTTTCTTAACGTTCTCCTTCTTTTCAGACATTATCCTTATAGCAAGACGGTAAGCGAAGAATACTACAGAGAACGCGATTATGCACAAAAGTGCACTTCCCACAAAAATACCGTCATCGCCTTTCAATCCGGATGCGGTAACAAACGTTGAAAGATAAGCCGCAAAAGCAACAGAACTTGCTAGGACGATTGCGACCATACGCACCCCGCCTATATTCTTCCTTGCAAGAAGCAGAACAACAGAAGCGATAAACGCCGCGCCGCAAACGATAACGTTTATCATTGCAAGTATTCCTGCGGTTATCAGGTCGTTGACCGCTGCGCTGACATTATAGTCCTCCTGAGCCGATATTCGACTTGCAGCATAAGTTATCTTGAACAAATTGGCTTCAGTTATAATATCTGAAATCTTTTTGCAAGCCTTTTCAGTAACGGTGATCCTTCCCGTCAGTTCATTTTCTTTTATCATGCCTTCTTCTGAAAGCACGTCCATTATCTCCTCAAAATAATTGTCTCCCTCACTGACTTTATCGATATAATCCTGAGCGTCTTCTGCGTCCGCAGTAAGCGCAAAGAACGCAAAATCCATAAGCGAAACCGCCGAATATCTCATCCTGATATCGCCTTCGAATTTTGCATCTTCTCCTGCGGCGGATTTTACCGTATCGCTCATATTGACTTCAAAAACCGTAAAGAAAGAACATATAAAGAATACAAATGTAACCGCAACCAGCACGATATGACCGATAAGCCCCTTATCCATGCTGTTTCTGATCTTTTCGAATTTTTCCTTTGTTACGCGGCAAGACTTTTTCTTCTTTTCTTTTTTCACGGAACGGTCTTTCTCTGCCGGACTTTCTTTTATGTCAAAAAGCACCTCGTCTTCTGCTGACGGTGCTTTCTCTGCAAAATAAGCCCCATCGGCTTTTGCAGGCATTCTGTCTTCTTTGACAACAGAGGTTTTTACCTCGTTCTGATCTGCACCGCACTTAGGGCAGAAAGAAAAAACTTCGTCTATCTCCGCTCCGCACTTAAGGCAAATCTTTTTGCCGTCGGTCCTCTTTCCGCAGAACGGACAGTAAACGAAATCTTCAGAGATTTCTTTGTTGCAATTTTTACAAATCATTTCACTCCTCCTTCTAAATAAAGCGACGCTAAACTATCGTTTTATTGTCTTTGTCAAAATTGTTGCAATGCGCCCTTAGGGGCACACAGACTTCTTCCCTTTATCCGCAGAATACTTCTCCACGGATTATATATTGATTATATAACCAATAGCAAATATTGTCAATAGCGCTTTGAAAAACTACTTATATCATAATAAAATTTTTAAGTTGGTTTTGTTGATTTTCTATATACGTATCGACTTTTTTCTCAATAAAAATAAAAAGGACGGAAGCCCGTCCCTTTCATTTCATTATTCAGCCGTCTGTCAGCTTAAAGGTTTTCCGAGAACAGCCTCGATATCCTTTGAATCCAGACTGTTGCGCTCAATAAGCGCTTCAACGAGTCTGTCGACAGACTCCTTGTTGTCCTCTATAAGTTTCTGTGCGCGCCCGAGTTCTTTGAGCATCAGGGCGTTGACTTCAGAATAAATCTCTTTTTTGACTTCTTCACCGAAACAACTTGCGACCGCGAGTCTGTTTTCAGCCATACCCAGACCTCCGATAAGCGCAGAGGCGATCTCTGTCGCCTTCCTCAGGTCTGAAGACGCGCCTGCGGTAAGCCCTCCGTCTTTGCCGTAATAAACCATTTCAGCCGCCCTGCCGCCGAGCGAACAGCATACCGCATCGAGGAGCTCCTGCTTGGAATCAATGCTTTCGTCTTCTTCGCTATCGTGCATAACGTAGCCGCCGTAAGGTCCGCGCGCAACGACCGTCATATACAGAGGTATTTTTCCGCACGCCCATGAAACGATCGCGTGTCCTGCCTCGTGGCGTGCCGTACGCAGAACGCTTTCTTTTGAAAACTCTTTCTTTTCTCCGTACTCCTCTGTATCCTGCGCGTCTTCAAGCATTTCATCGGTAAGAGGTCTGCCGCCTGCGCGCTCTATAGCCGCATTTATTATATCTTTGATAAGAGAATGACTGTATCCCACGGTTTTCTTGGCAAGGATGTTGATTCCGTCCTCAAGCTCATCGGGATTTACTCCGTTTTCTCTGAGATAATGACAGATAAGCTCTTTTCTCTCTGCCGTATCAGGCAATCCGACAAGTATTTTTTTATCGAAGCGCCTTACGAATGCGGGATCGAGCACCATCTTATTGTCGTCATCGTCTGACTTTATTGCATAATTGGTTGCGCACACCACGATGACGGGTCTGTTTTCGTTGGTTCTGAAGCCTTCGATCTCGGCAAGGAAAGTCGTAAGCAGTTCTTCCTGATAACGCGTCGTGTCGCTGCCCGTTCTTGCTTTTGCGAAGCCGTCCACCTCGTCTATGAAAATGATAGAAGGCGCGTATCTTCTTGCCGTCCTGAACACTTCTCTTATGTTCTCAGGCCCCTGACCAACGTATTTGTTAAAGAATTCTGTCGCCTTTTTCTCGATAAAAGTAACGTCCGTTTCTCCTGCAAGCGCCTTTGCGAGCATGGTCTTTCCCGTTCCGGGAGGGCCGTAAAGCAATATACCCTTGGGCGCTTTTCTTCCCGTAGCGGTATACTTCTTGGGATTTTTAAGGTATCTGACATAATCCGCCATAGCCTTTTTAGCTTCAGCCGCGCCTATTACGTCAGAAAATTTTACATCAGGTCTTGAAACGTCCGCAAGAACGCTGCCTCTGTCCTCTGCTTTTACCGAGCGCTTTATCTCAAAGCGGCGCGCGTGTATTTCAAGCGTCTCGCCGTTATCCTCGATCTCCTGCGCGCAATTATAGCTGAGGATATTGCTTGACCTTGCGAGTTTATAGAAGTTGTTGCCGGTAACTGTTGCGTCTTTTACGAAGATAAGACTTGCGGAATTCTCAGAATTGTCGCCCGACTTGAAGGCGAAAATGCCTTTTGCTCCTCTTGCGAGGAAGGTATCGAAGGCTACGTCGTCATAGCCGTTGCCGTCATCGTTGATAACGTATACGGGGATCTCGGGATATTTGGTTGTAAAATATTCGAACAGTCTGACTCCGTCGCTGTCTATATCCTCAAGGTCGCTTGGTCTGTCGTGAGCGTTCTTTTCATTCATAAAGACGTCAAGAACTATTGCGCCAACTTCTCCGTCCAAAGCTTCTTTCGCTGCTTCAACGTCGTTTTTGAAAACTCCTTTCACACCTTTAGTCTCAGCGCAAGCAATCTTCAATTCTTTGTTGTATCTCTTATCGACCGCAAAAAGCACGGGGATTTTTTCTCTGACCTCGAACATATCGCTTGCCGCAGTTTTTTTATAGTCTACGCTGAGCGATATCTTTCTGAGTTTGTCTACGTCCATCTTTCTGCGCGTAAGCTGACTGACTGCGTCGAAAAGCTCGCTTTCTATAAATTTTCTGACCGCGCCCGTCATAGAACGCGCGTCTCCGCTGCCGCCTACAGAATACATTATAAGCGCCGCTATCTTATCGCAGTCGCACTCTATTTTAATGCCTGTATTTGCTTCAGCTGTGGCGATCTTTTCTTTAAGCTCCGCAAGCACGATTTCCTTGAGCGCATACGGCTCTAATCGGTTGAACATAAGCACGATGCCTTTTGCCCAACGGGAAACGAGTTCCTGAGGAAAATAAGGTCTGTTTGTCATCGGATTCAGATCGCTTGCAAGCGCAGAAACTATCGCGCTCTTAGTTATGCCGGACAGATTGGAGCCGTCTACGTCCTCGTAGAGATTTCTCGCTACGTTGGTAGTAAAGATCAAAATAGCGTCTCTGAAAGACACTTCCTCTCCAGTGCCGTTATCTCTTATAGAGCCTGCGTCCAGGATCTGAAGGAAAAGCCTGAGATTGTTCTGCGAAGCCTTTTCTATTTCGTCGAACAGAATAATACTCTTCGGGTTTTCCTTTACGAAGCCCGTTATCTTTCCCGGTTTGCCGCTGAATTCGTAGCCGTTTACTACCGCGCCCATTTCGCCGTATTCGCTCATGTTGAATCTGGCATAAACTCGCCCTTTAAGACACTCTGCCGCACATTCTGCAAGATAAGTTTTTCCGCATCCCGGAGGTCCTGCGAAGACAAAGGTTGCAAGCGGTCCTTTGTGCGTCTTTGCATTGAGCACCTGCGCTCCGAAGTACGCTCTTACGAAAGCGTCTATCGCGTGTTGCTGACCTTTTACCTTTTTCGCAAGTTCTGCTTTCAGGTCTGCTATCCTTCTCTGCATTTGCCCGAAAGTTTCTTTTTCTTCAGGCTTTTCCTGCTTTTTCTGCTCTTTTTCTCCGCTCTTTTTACCTGCGTTTAAACTATCTGAAAAACTCTTCCTGAATTCAAAAAGACTTTTTGCGATTTTGTCTGCTTCCGTTTCGTCTGCCGCTGAATCTTGGGCTGAGTTTTCTTCAGTGTTTACGCTCTCCTGCTTCTCAGCCGCGCTTGCCGCTGCCGCTTCGCTCTGACTGAGCTCTGCCTCAGCGTCTTTCTCTGAAACTGCCTGCCCCGAACACTCTACCTCGGCGTCCGCAAAGCCTGTATCTCTTAGCACCCTTTTTGCCCTTTCGATCTGGTCTTCGGTTACGCCGTCATCGTCTGCGCATTCAAATTCAATACAGTCGTAATCTATATTTGTCAGCTTCATATTGCTGAATATGAACTGAAGCCTTGACGTCGCCTTTCTGAATCTGTCTTTGTATTCCTGAGTTATCTCTTTGTTCTCTGAACGGAATAAAATCTTTATCTTCATATTTCTCCTGCTCACCTGATTTTCTTATGTTTTCTTCTTAACGAATAACTGTCAACTTATTTTAGCCCTGAGAGGATTTGCTTTTTTCTTCCTCTGCAAAGGCGTTTATCGCATTTGCCATATCGTAATGCTGAGTGGATATAAGATCATACTTTCTTATACTGCTGTGCAATTTAAAATGACTTGCCTTGCCGTAATCCCACGGCTCGTTGCCGTAAGACGCCATAAATCTTATCCACCTGTCGTGCTCGAACGCGCCCAGCCTTATCAGATCCGTCAACCTGATTTTGCCGTATTCTTCGCCTTTACAGAAACCTTTCGCCCTCGCGTATGCGGCGAAATACTTGGGCATCTCGCAAGCGTAGCGGCTTGATATCCTGCTGTAGAACATGGAATCTTTCATGTCATACCATACTTTCTCATTCCGCTCATCGTCGTAATCAGCCGAGAATTTCCTGAACAGCTCTGCAAGGGTGATGTCATTCTTACCCTCGACTGCCGTCTGCATCTGTTGCGTTATGAAAGACATATTGTCTTTTGAAGAAATAGCCGAATAGCCGCCGTTCCAGCGCTTGGCAAGACTCATATCAACAATGTTTTCATAACTGTACATCTCTTCTGCACTGCCGAATATGATCACTTTAAGATGTCTGAACTCATTCTCATCCTTTTCGCACCAGTTTATTCTGTCGTAGTTCAGCCTGTTGCGCAGGTTTATCGCAATCACCTGCGTCCTGCGCCCGTCAACTGCTTTGGCGTTGCTCTTTGCGTATTCGTGCTTGCAGTCCTCCAGAAGTGCGTTGGCGATATTTACGTTGCTGTCGTCGTCTCCGAGAGCTATAAGGATCAGATTGTATTTGCTCAGACTCTTTGTCTTTTCGCTTTTTCCGTCAGGCTTAGTCTGTCTTGCCCCCGCATCTGTGCCTTTCCCTTCATCGATAATCCTGTCGAGAAGTTTTATCATCTCTTCGCTCAATGCGGACTCCTGATGCAGATTTATTCTGAAAAGCGCTTCTCCGTATCTGAACTTTTCTGTGCTCTCACCTGGCATATTCACTCTGAACATAGGATGACGCGTTTTGAACAGTCCGCCTATTTCGGACGCGTTTTTATCGTAAACGTCGGCAATGAACGGCTGCGGTCTGTATTTTGCGCAATCAGACTGTCTTACGCTCGATATCCAGCCGTCCGCGTTGTTTTCCTCGTTTTCTTCTACGAATCCGTTCTGATCTATGCTCGTTGTAATGCTGCTTTGATAATCTTCACCGTGATTGCCTCCGGAGGCAAAGATATAAGCGGTCTTGAGCGTCTGCTGACCGTTGAGACCGAAGCCTATTACGATTGCGCCGTATTCTTTTGAATTGACGTCGTTTTCATAGATTTCAGGGTAAGATTTTATAAGTTCTCCTCTCTTTTTCACATAGGAGAACGCTGCCATGTTCGCTTCATTGAGAGCGGTAAGAACGAAGTGCTTTTTATATCTGATATAAACGTCTCTTTCTTTGCTTGCCGCAGAATCTTCGTCTTTCTTCTGCTTTGACTTTGCGACACCTTTCGAAAGCTCTTTTCCCGCTATCTCTCCCAACATTGCGGCATAACCCGTCTTTGAACGTCTGAGTTCTCTGCTGCCGCCTCTTGAGAATTTATTTATCTCTTTATCGAAACGCATATCGACGTTGGCTATGTCGATCTCTTCACTGAGCAGATAATAATAATGTATTATTCTGTCGTAATCTTCTGCCCTCTTGACAAAGTCAGTAGGAAGCGAGTCAACGCCGTTACTTCTGCGGTTTTTACCGAATAGCTCCGAGAGCCTTCTCCTTTCAAAGGTTTTCTGAGTAATTCTCGCTATGTCCTCAAAAATTATTTTATCGTTTTCGCTTGTCTTGTTCTTTTCCCAGTCAAGAGCGAAAATATGAATTTCTCCGCCTCTAGCCCATCTTCTCTTGTCGCTGATGTAATAATCGTTTTTCCCTCTGAGTTTAAGCAAATCGGGAATAGACTTGTTCTTTACACCGGGAGCGTAACTCATAAACAAAAAGCCTGAACGCATAATATCCTGATGCAATGGCTTTTTTGCATCGAAACCGTCCTGATCTTCTGTGCGCAGAAAAACTATCTTATACCTGTTCTTAAAAAGCGACCTTCCTTTCGCTCTGTGCCTTTCTTGTATGCTGTGAGCAAGGATAACGCTGTCCTCGGTTATCGCAGTAAAGACATACACTTTTGCTCCTGCCTTGATAAAATCGCTCCATACAAAGCGGCTGTACATCTCGTAACTGAATCTGAAAGTAAGTATCGTGAATGCGACCATTCCCGCAAACAAAGAAGACCCCGAATACAACAAAGTTCTCCATGCGTCGAACATACTGTAATCAGCAAGTCCTTCAAAAGTCAGCCCACCCAAAGCCTGATATGCAGAATAATACAAGTCGGATATAGACTGCCACGCATTTTCAGGCAGTCTGAATGAAAGTCCGTCCTCGACGTCGGTCATAAGCACGAAAAGTTTGCCTATCACACTCAGAACAAACACTCCCGTTATCACAGCTATTTCTGACGTGTACTGTCCGTCTGCCCTTTTTCTTATCCCCGAATAAATCCATATCGCAACGAACAGACAGAATATCAGGATAAGCAGCGCCCTTGCCATATTCAGCAGCATACAGAAAACGCCGTTTCCCCACAGCAACTCGTACGGCATACCCAGGACGATTGCCGCGACAATACATATAAACAGCTGTTTTTTCATAACCTTCTCCCTTGTACCTACACCACGTTCTGCCCTTTGAAACAAGCCAGCAGAACCGATTTCGGCTTACTTTCGCACGCACGCGCGTCGCATAAATTAATTTTACAATAAGCACTATAACTTGTCAATATATAACTTTTGAGCTTACATATCCGATATCTCAAAATTTGCTTATCCGCGTTTATCAACAAACAAAAAGTCGTTTTAAAGATAATAAAAAACCCGCCATACGGCGGGTATATGTCATTCAGGTCAAAGCACAGCATAACACGTCAGATATCCGAATCCTGCAAGTATCAGCAAAAATCCGAAGTTGAGCCCGAGGAACATAAGTATGTATTTCTTGGTATCTTCCGGCATGAGTTTTCTGTACGTGTTAAGAGTAATAAGGCTGGCAAGCGACGCTATAGGAGTGCCCAGGCCTCCCAGATTTACAGCAATGAGCAGACGCGCGTAATCTGTCGTAAAGCGCGACAAAAGCACCGCGCTGGGTACGTTGCTTATCACCTGACACGAGAGTATGCCGAAAGCAAGCGGATCTATATCCATAAGATTGCTCAGAAACTGCTGAACAGGCTCTATCCTCGCCATATTGCCCGAGAATACGAAGAACGCGCAGAACGTGAGCAAAAGACCGTAATCCACCTTGAGCACAAATCTGAAGTCAAGAACAAGCAAAGCAACCGTTACAGCGAGCAATCCCCAGTAATACGGGAATATGCGGAAGACTATAAGCACGGATACGATGAAGAGAATGCTGTAGACCGCTACCCTCCACGCTTTGGGCGCAGGGCGTTTTTTTGTGCCGACTTCAACCTTTTCAGGCTTTACGAAAAAGCACGTGCCGAGAATGAGCAGAAAAGCCGCGGCAAAAGGCAGAGCCATGATTTTGAAAAACTCAGCCGCGCCAATATTGAAAAACGAATACAGATAAAGGTTTTGCGGATTGCCGAAAGGCGTAAGCATACCGCCGAGGTTGGCGGCTATGTTCTGCATTATGAACGTAAACGCCATATAGCGCTTGCCGTTGCACGACTCAAGCACAAAATAACCCAGCGGCAGGAAGGTAACGAGCGCCATATCGTTGGCCATGATCATAGAGCCGAAATAGGTAACGAAGACCAGCGATATCACGACCGTTCTTATGCTCTTGAATCTTCTTACGATTATATCCGCAAGCCATACGAAAAAGCGGATATTCTTGAAAGCCGCAACGACCGCCAGAGTGCAGAAAAGACAGCTCAATGTGCGCCAATCGAAATAATCGGCATACTGCGCGTCGAAAGGCACGAAGAAACACGTTACCGCCGCGGCGATGATCGCTATTATGAGTACGGTGTTGGCTTTTAAAAAGTTCTTGACGTCCTGCTTGCGGAAAATTTTGCGTATACGCATTCTTTCGGCGTGAGCTTCATAACCTTTGAGCGGTTCTTCGAGATCCGCGCCGGAAGCTACGTCAGACGGCAAAGCGTCTCCTTTCTTTTCAGCAACTTCAGACTGAGAAATATTTTCTTGCCCGTGTTGATTATCGGCAATAATATTGTCTTTTTGATTCTCCTCTTTCATACCCCGATGTCTTTCTTTACCCTTTCTTTTCCGTCAAAAGTATATACCTTTACGCGCGCGCGGTCAAACGTTTTACTCAATAATAATTATGCTTTACAAAAGAAAAACGCCGCTCTTTGCGGCGCTTGAATTCTGCAAGCTGATATGTAATATTATCTCGACTTCTGCATTTCTTCGATTGTGGCTTCTCTCACGAAACCGCAGTAAGGACACATGACCTTGCCGTCCTCGTAAACCATGATCGCATTGCATGAAGGGCACTTGCCGACAAACACTCTTTCTTTGACGCGTTCTTTCTTGACGGCGTATTCGAGTTTCTCTCCGTCAAACACATACCCAGTCAGATATCTCTTCTCTATCAGCTTTCTTATATCTGCGGCGATTTTCTTTTCAGGCTTGCCGAACTGAGCCGCAAGACCCGCAACCGTTACGCTTCCTTCGCACTCGATAGCGCTTACCAATGACGCGCGGAACTTTTCTTCCCCGTACATTACCCATGCTATCGGACAACCGTAGAATCCCAGTACCGTAAACGCTATACCTATGCCCATAAGCACATACATCTTGTCCGTTGCACCGAATATTATCATCGGGACGCCTGCAACCAACATGAGCGACAGTATCGCCGCCGTCCAGAATGCCTTTCTTACGCCTTTGCCTGCTTTTTTTTCGTTTTTATTCATATTATCTTTGCGGCTATGAAATATAAACCGCTATCTCCTCCATTGATTTTCTGCGACGCGGCGGCTGATCGCATGCAGGATATCCGAGAGAAATTATGAGTTTTGTATGCTCTCCTGCCGCGGTATTCAGTATTTTATCCACACTCTTTGTCTTTACCCAACCTATAATGCACGTTCCGAGCCCGAGTTCTGCCGCCTTCAGACAAAAACTCTGCACGGCTATCCCGAGGTCTATAGAAGAAAAGTCCTGATGTTTTATCTTGTCCGCAAGTTTATCTGCAATTTTCGGCTTTACGGTAACCGCGATCAGCACAGGCGCTTCGTCAGTAAACCCGTTTGCACCGAAAAGCTGAGTCTCTTTGGCAATAGCCGCTTTTATATCTCCTCTGGTAACGTAAAATTTCCAGGGCTGTTTGTTGAGTGCAGACGGTGCAAGTCTTGCGCATTCGAGGCACTGCTCGATAAGCCCGTTGCCTACGTCTTCACAGGTGTATTTTCTGCAACTGAATCTGCTTTCGCACGCTTTGGTTACGTCCATAATACTCTCCCGAACTTATATACGTTAATTATAGACCGCACGCGCAATTTTTGTCAATACGGCTTTTCTCTTATCTTCTTAAAGCATGTATATTTTTTTATGTTGCCGAGATACGGTTTTTACCACGTTCATAAACTTAAAATAAGTAGCAAACCGCTACTCAAAGTACATAATAAGACATCTGACGTCTTTTTGTAGTTTATAAAAATTTTAAGCCGAAAAATACATAAAAATAGCTATAAAAATATGTATATTGCCTGAATTACCCATATTTTTTAAAGCTTTCTCATTTTTCAGCGCTAAAAATACACAGTGATTTTATTTGACAGCACCGCACTCTGATGCTATATTTATATACATATCGGTTTAAATTATGTATAAAACGGCTTTGAAACCAAAATTTAAGAGCTTATTTTATTCTGACCTCACCATGATGGCTCAGGTCGTGGTCGCGGCGTTGGCTTTTTGCTTCAACTGCGTACCTCTTTCTATAATTTTCTTTACTTTGTATCTTTCTGCTCTTTTGGTATTAAGCGACGATATAACTCCTGCCATTTTGCCGATAAGTCTGCTTTCGATGTCGCTTACCCGTCAGTACGGAAGCAAACCTGAGGATTACCTTATCTATATTCCTTGCGTAGTAGTGTTGATTATCTGCACAATACTTCATTTCGTATTCTATCCGCCCGTATTCAAACGCGGAAAAATGTTATTTCCGTCTGTTGCCGTGGCGATAGCGCTGATGACGGGCGGTTTGTTTTCAATAAGCGCAAAAGATTACTTTGCACCAGTAACTATGTATTATACTCTTACCCTCGGCATAGGCGTTGTTATCGCGTGTATTGTCATATATTCCTACACGCGGCCGTCTGTACCTCTTGCATACGCTCTCTCATCTCAGATGAGTTATTTCACTCTTGGTGCAGCGCTTATGCTGCTGAGTCAGATACTGCCCTACGTATGCAAAGGGCAATACGACTGGTTCTTCACCTGGAAAAACACTCTTACGACATTCCTTCTTCTCTCTTCACCCTTTCCTTTCTATATCGCGGCAAAAGAAGACTTCGGGCTTAAAGCGTGGGCTAATTTTACTCTGGGATGCATAGGATACGGCTCTGCAATCCTTTCGTTCTCGAGAGGAGGAATGCTGTTCGGCGGCATAGCGCTTTGTGTAAGCGTAATTGTTTGCTGTATACTCAGCGAAAAACGCAACAGGATCGTATTCATAATATTCTCGGCAGTATGCGCGATCGCCGCTGTAGCGTTCGCCTTTGCAAGCGGTCTTATAGAAACCGTGCTTTCAGAAATGCAGGTTTCTTCCTCAGAAGCTCGCGTCAAACTGTGGAAAGAAGCGTGGCAGAACTTTCTTAAAAACCCGATATTCGGTGCGGGAGTCGGTTTCAGAGGAGAATATTTCAACCCTCAGACGGGGAACATGTACTGGTATCACAGCACTCCTTTCCAGATCATAGGCACGGCAGGACTGATAGGCGTTGCCGCATATGCATACAGCTATATAGTAAAACTTAAAATCGTATTCAGCACAAAAAGACTTTTCTACGTATTTTTCGCCATCGCGTTTTTCGGCTTCGAAGCGTATCAGCTTGTTGACGCCGGAAACTTTGTGCCGATACCCTTCGTAATGGTGGTAACACATTTATTCATTATTGCAGAAGCTTGTCCATACTGCTCTCCCGACGCAGGCGACCGACTTCTGTCCTCAAAGGAGAAGAAAATTGACAAAGCGTAAATACGTACATCTGAAGCAACTTGCCCCCGCTCAGCGCAAACAGGTTTATTTCCTCGTCGCGCTTTACGGAGCAATGAGCCTGCTCTCAATAATAATGCTGATATATTACAATGCGATAGGCGACCCCTACAAACGTACGGCAAACTGCGTAAACACGGCGGTTGCGGTATGGTTTCCTTTTATAGCAGAAAGACTGCTGAAGCACAGATTTTCATTCTTTCAGCATCTCGTTTACGCTTTTATAATGCTGTCGTCCTGCGTGATAGGCTCAGTATTTTACGTGTTCGAACTGTGGGGTCCTTACGATAAACTCGCTCACGGCACAAGCGGATATCTTCTTATGATTTTCATAATGGGAATTTACGCCTACTTTATCAAGGACTTCGACAAAATAAGCGCGCCCGTGTCGATTGTAATGATGTTTGCATTCAGTCTCGGCACTGCCTGCGCATGGGAAGTGATCGAATTTCTCTTCGACTGGCTGCTGGGTCAGAACGGTCAGGGGTACGTATCCGAAGAGGTATTGCAGAAGATAGCCGAACAAGGCTATACAGGCATAAGAGCCAACTGGGAAAAGCTGAAATACGTCGGAGTGCTCGATACTGATACGGATATGGCTTGCCACACCCTGGGATCTTTGATATTCTCTCTGCATTTTCTTCTTCACCGTCTGACCAAAAGAAACCTTCTTATGGGCACTCTGATAAAGGATGCAGGCGCTGTTGAAATGAATTCCCCTTTTCAGGCTGAAGAAAATAAGTCCGACCTTGACAACAACGCAGATAACGTCTCTAATGACAATCTTTCTGATACGACCGAAAACACGGCTGAACAAGACTTGTAAAACCTACGCGGTTTTGCACTGCGCCAAATAGTATGGATTACAAAAGCGAAAGCGTACTTTCGCTTTTATTTTTTCGTAGATATTGAAAAATGCTATATTTCACTGTATAATAATCAGTAATGAGTTTTAAAGGAGATGTAATTATGAACTTCAGACAAAGACTTCACGACTTGCCGAAAAACCTCTTTGCAGACAACGGCGGTATTTTTTTGAAAGAAATCACCTCTGAAGACGACCTTGCGATCGCGATCTTCGATCTTTCGCTGTCTCCCGAACAACAGGCTATGGTAAACCCTGCAAGTTTCTCTATAGGAAGAGCTTATCTCTTCCCCGAAAACAATGTGCCATATCTGATTTACGCTACCGAAGGCGGACGAAAAATACCCGTAGGCTTCATATTGTTGCGCTTTAACTGCTCTGACGACGAGATCTCTTCAGACTGCTTATCCGCAAATACTCCGTCAACGACCTGGAGCTACTTTATATCCGAAGAATATCAGGGGAACGGTTACGGCGTCAAAGCTGCTCGACTTGCCTTAAATCTGCTTTCAGAAGCTGCTAGCGAATATCCCGTAAAATTGTCGACAGAACAGGAAAACAAAAAAGCTCAGAAACTCTATACAAAACTCGGTTTCAAGCAGTCGGAAGAAAAAGACGGCGACGATCTGATATTCATATATACACCGACAAAGCCTAAAAAATAATCTCTTCATTAAGAACACGGTTTCGCTTTATATCGCCGCTTTTTCAAAAGATTTGTAAAATCGTTGATTGTATCCGTTTTTTACATAATTTTATCTGCATTCTGCAAGAATCAGGCTGACAATCATTGAAATTTAGCGCTTTTCAACGTTAAAATATGTTGACAATTACAGAAAACGATGGTAAATTTATATACGTAACGGTCATAGTTATGTACAAAACGTATATATTTCAATCTTTTCTGAGTTTATAAGCAAAAAAACTTCAGACAAAGGATTGAAAACAAAGCGGGAAAACCGCGACTGACCGATAAAAAAGCTCTCTCTTCGGCGTAAAAGCCGAATCCCACACAAGACCTCTCCCCCACATCTCTCGGAGAGGTCTTATTTTATTTCCTCCGATAAGACAACGATCAAACAATGACAGAAAACGAAAAGAAACGGCGGCATAATCTGCCGCCGTCGTTTTTGCCTGTATAAGGCATTTTCATTTGCTTATTCAAGTTCGAACGCACCCGTATAAAGCTGATAATATACGCCCTTCTGTGCGATAAGCTGATCGTGAGAGCCGCGCTCTATTATCCTGCCGTGATCGAGAACCATAATCGCGTCAGAGTTCTGGATCGTGGACAGTCTGTGAGCGATAACGAATACCGTTCTGCCCTCCATAAGGTGATCCATACCCTGCTGAACAAGAGCTTCGGTACGCGTATCGATAGAAGACGTCGCCTCGTCAAGTATAAGCACGGGAGCGTTGGCTACCGCAGCACGCGCTATCGAAAGCAACTGTTTCTGTCCCTGAGAGAGGTTCGCTCCGTCGCCCGTCAGCATCGTATTGTAACCTTCAGGCAGACGCGTGATGAAGTCGTGCGCGTTGGCAAGTTTAGCTGCCGCAACGCATTCGTCGTCAGACGCGTCCAGCTTGCCGTAACGGATGTTGTCCATGATCGTGCCCGTAAACAGGTTGGTATCCTGAAGAACCATACCAAGAGAACGGCGCAGGTCTGCCTTCTTTATCTTGTTGATGTTTATACCGTCATATCTTATCTTGCCGTCCGCGATGTCGTAGAAGCGATTGATAAGGTTGGTGATAGTCGTCTTGCCAGCGCCTGTTGCGCCTACGAACGCTATCTTCTGACCGGGCTTTGCATAAAGAGACACGTCGTGCAGAACTATCTTTTCAGGTACGTATCCGAAGTCAACGTCAAACAGCTGAATATCGCCTTTGAGCTCCTGATAAGTTACTGAGCCGTCTGCCTTGTGAGGATGTCTCCAAGCCCACTTACCCGTACGGGTAGCGCTTTCACGGATATTTCCCTTTTCGTCGATTTCAGCGTTTACAAGGGTTACGTAACCGTCATCGGTTTCAGGCTGCTGATCGAGAAGCTCGAAGATACGTTTTGCGCCAGCAGTACCCATAACTACCGAGTTGACCTGCATTGACAGCTGACCTATGTTGATGGTGAACTGACGGCTCATATTGAGGAATGCGACGATCGCACCCATCTTGATTGCCTCAGCTTCTAAGCCCTGGAATGACAGGTTGTGAACTTCTGCGAGAACGAGCAGACCGCCTACGATAGCCACAAGCACGTAAAGCACATGACCTATGTTGTTTATCGTGGGCATAAGCACGTTTGCAAATTTGTTCGCGCTTTCGCTGTCTTTGAAGAGCTGTTCGTTTATCTTGTCAAAATCTCTCTTTGACTGCTCTTCGTGACAGAACACCTTGACTACCTTCTGACCGTTCATCATCTCTTCGACAAAGCCTTCGGTCTTACCCATAGAACGCTGCTGACGTACGAAGTATTTTGCACTCTTTCCGCCTACGGCTTTGGTTACGAAAAGCATTGCCACGCATCCGAGAATGACGACGAGGAACAGCCATATGCTTGAATTCATCATGCTGAATACCAGCGTTATGAGCGCGACAGCCGAATAGAACATCTGCGCCATACTCTGAGAAACGAGCTGTCTCAGAGCGTCGATATCGTTGGTATAAGTACTCATTATGTCGCCGTGCGTATTCGTATCGAAATAACGTATAGGAAGCGACTGCATTCTGTTGAACATCTCAAGTCGCATATGCTTGAGGAAGCCCTGGGTTACGTATGCCATGATGCGGTTGTATGTGAACGAACAGATAACGCCCAGAGCAAATACGCCCGCCATGATCAGACCTATGTTGAGCATAGTTCCTTTGACTGCGTCCCAACCGAGTTCGAGACCGGGAGTTACGACTTCGTCAATGATCACTTCAAGGAAAATCGAAGAGCTGATAGCCGCAACAGCGTTTATAGCTATACATATTGCAACGACCGCGAGTTCCCATTTGTAAAATCTGAACATATACTTGAGAAGTCTGCCGAGAATAGCCATCGTTCCGCCTTTCTTTTCTGTCTTATTCACGGTCCTCACCTCCCTTTACTGCGTCTGCATTGCCGATTTTATTCTGAGAATAATAGACCTCCTGATATACGGGGTTGCGCGCAAGCAGTTCTTCGTGCGTGCCGACGTCGCTGACCATGCCGTTCTTCATAAGGATTATCTTGTCTGCATCCATAACGGAAGAAACTCTCTGCGCGATTATAAACTTGGTCGTATCGGGGATCTCTTCCCTGAACGCCTTTCTTATCAGCGCGTCTGTCTTTGTATCCACGGCGCTGGTTGAGTCGTCCAGAATGAGTATCTTGGGTTTCTTCAGAAGAGCGCGCGCTATGCACAGTCTCTGTTTCTGACCGCCGGATACGTTGGTACCGCCCTGCTCTATATACGTGTCGTACTTGTCGGGGAAAGACTGTATAAAGTCGTCCGCCTGAGCGAGTTTGCACGCCTTAACGAGTTCTTCGTCGGTAGCGTCGGGATTACCCCAACGCAGGTTTTCTTTTATTGTTCCCGAGAAAAGCAGGTTTTTCTGCAGAACAACCGCAACCTGATTTCTCAGCGTCTCGAGATCGTAATCCTTTACGTTTACGCCGCCCACGTAGACCGCGCCTTCGCTTACGTCGTAAAGTCTCGGGATAAGGTTTACAAGAGACGTTTTACTGCTTCCCGTTCCGCCAAGAATACCGACCGTTTCGCCCGACTTGATATCGAGGTTGACCTCTTTGAGAGCACGACGTTCAGCGTTCTCATTGTACTTGAAAGAAACGTTATCGAATTTTACAGAGCCGTCCTTCACTTCCGTTACGGGGTTCTCAGGGTTGTGAAGCGTGCTTTCTTCAGTAACTACCTCTACGATACGTTCAGCCGAAGTGCGGGCGATAGAGAACATTACGAGCACCATTGAAAGCATCATAAGGCTGGATAAGATCTGCGCGGTATATACGATAAGGCTTGAAAGTTTACTGCTTACGCCCACGTCGCCTTTGGTAATTCCTACCATAGGTCCCATAAAGCAGATAAACAGCGTCGCAGCCCAGAAGCAGAACTGCATAAGGGGATTTGAAAGCGCTATCAGTTTTTCGCCGCGTACGAAGTCTTTCTTTACGTTTTCAGCAGTAGTTGCGAACTTATTCTTTTCGTAATCCTCTCTGACGTAAGACTTGACTACTCTTATACCCTTGATGTTTTCCTGAATGGATTCGTTCATCGCGTCGTATTTTTTGAATACCTTATCGAATATAGGCCAGCTCTTTTTGAAAATAATAAACAGACCTATACCCAGCACAGGGATGAGTACGAGGAACATAAGCGATACCGTGGGGTCGATAAAGAATGCCATGACTAGCGAGAAAATAAGCATTATCGGGCTTCTTACCGCAACTCTTATCAGCATCATATAAGCGTTCTGAACGTTGGTTACGTCAGTCGTCATTCTGGTAACGAGACTGGACGTAGAGAATTTGTCTATGTTTGCGAACGAGAAGTCCTGTATCTTATAATACATATCCTCTCTCAGATTGCGCGCAAATCCTGCTGAAGCGGTCGCCGCGAATTTACCCGCAAGCATACCGAACAACAATGACAATGCCGCAAATACAAGCAAAATCGCGCCCCACTTGATTATGTTGGAAAGTGAGTTGTCCAACTGAATCTTGTCCAGCATCTCCGTCATATAGAACGGAAGGATGCATTCAAGCGCGACTTCGAACGTGACGCATACAGGAGACAAAACAGACGTCTTTTTGTACTGCCTGATACTCTTTGCCAAAGTCTTTAACATATCTGTCTTTTCACTCCTTTTGGGCGGTATTTCCGCCCAGATTATATTTGCATCTTTCTATGAAAGAATAAAAAGTGTCTATTTCTTCTTTTGAAAAACCGCGGATAAGCTGAGACTCAGCCATTTTGATCGCTTCTTCGCTTCTCCTCATGTAGTCGCGCGCAAGCGGCGTGGGGACTATTTTTTTGAGTCTGCGGTCTTTTTCGCATTCAACTCTCTCTATAAGTCCGCCGCTTTCCATCGTATTGAGAAGCTGCGTCATAGTGGAGCGTCTTACGCGGAACTCGGTTTCAAGATCTCTCTGAAATATCTCCTGCCCTTCGTGATGAGTAAAATAACCCAACACCCAGCCTTGCATGCCCGTCATCTGTTCATTTGTTTTCATAAACTCAGTGGCGTCAATGCATTGTTTCATCATACGCGCGAGCGTCTTTATTTCATATCCCAGATTTCTTCTCATTTCTTACCGCCGATTTTTGTTAGGTTTCCTAACATATTTGTTAGGATTACTAACATTATAAGAAGAATAAAAAATATTGTCAATGAATTTAAGTCAAAAAAACAGCAAAAACTTCGTCTGTTTTTTAACGTAGTTTTTACTCGTAAAAAGAAGCAAAAAACGCGGGGCGCATTATACGCTCCGCGTTGTAGAAATTCTGATAAAACAGCGTTACTCGGCTTTGTTTTCGTCGCTTCCGTCCTGTTTGTTCGCCTGCTGCTCCGCTCTCTTCTTTTCAACCGCGGCGCGGGCTTTGTTGCATATCGTGTTGATTCCCCAGGATACGAAAAGAATGATCGCAATAGTGATGAATATTGCGAGAACTCCCTTCCACATTATCTCAAGAGACTTAAGCACGTTTGTCTTATCCATCGGAGTAAGATCGAGAGAAATACCAAGCAAAGAAATCATATTCATATTTCCACCTCCGTTAAGCCAGCACAAGGCCGATTATGAGACCGCCTACGATAGCGGAAGCTATCTGTCCGGATACGTTCGCACCGATAGCGTGCATAAGCAGATGGTTGCTGGGATCTTCTTTCAGACCCATCTTCTGTATTACGCGCGCCGACATCGGGAATGCGGATATACCGGCCGCACCGATCATCGGGTTGATCTTCTTCTTTGAGAACAGGTTCATGAACTTTGCGAACATAACGCCCGCAACGGTATCGAATACGAATGCCGCAAGACCGAGAACGAGTATCAGCAGAGTTTCCCAGGTGATAAACGTTTCTGCCTTCATCTGAGAAGCGATCGTGATGCCGAGGAGCAGGGTTATAAGGTTGGCAAGAATGTTCTGCGCGGTTTCGCTGAGAAGTCTCAGAACGCCGCATTCTCTGAGGAGGTTACCGAACATCAGGAAGCCGACAAGCGCCAGCGACTTGGGTGCGATAAGTCCTGCGATAAGAGTAACGACTATCGGGAAAAGAACCTTTGTGGTGTGAGAAACGGATACGGGGTTGTATTCCATTCTGATAAGTCTTTCCTTCTTCGTCGTGCAGAGCTTGACGACCGCAGGCTGAATAATAGGAACGAGCGCCATATATGAGTACGCTACGACGGTGATAGGTCCAAGGAACTTACTGCCCAGTTTCATCGCTACAAGTATCGATGTAGGACCGTCAGCCGCGCCGATTATACCTATAGCCGCAGCGTCGTTTATATTAAAACCTATCATTGTAGCCAGCAATATGGTCAGGAATATACCGAACTGCGCCGCACCGCCCAGCAGGAACAGCTTGGGATTTGAAAGCAGCGGACCGAAGTCTATCATCGCGCCTATACCGATAAACAACAGTATCGGCATCGCCTCGCTGGCTTCAATACCTACTTCAAACAACCAGTCAATAATACCGGATGCAACAACGTTGCCGTCAACAACTTCATTTACCACGTTTGAAAGCGGTATGTTTACAAGTATCGCGCCGAAGCCTATAGGAAGCAGCAGCGCAGGCTCCATATCTTTCTTTATAGCAAGAAAAATAAGAAGTCCGCCGATGATCCACATCACTACGTGTTCCGGCTTGACATTGGAAACTGATTCAATCAAAAAATTCAGATCCATCACACTTCTCCTTTATTAAAAAAGCCGCATCGAACCGTATAAACGGAACGATGCGGTCTCGTCATTTCAAATTAAACCGGGAGAAACTCTCCGTGTTACCGATTTAATTGCGTGTCACGCACACACGCCGACTACTCCCCGCGCCCGGGAATTTACAGTCTTATTTTAAATTATTTGAAAATTTATGTCAAGCGCGCGCGTATTCAAATAAAAGATTTTATATTTTTACTTTTTCGTCAAATATTTTTTATATGAAAAGCCTTGTTTTTCGCAAAAAGCGCTTTTTTAAGTTTTAATGCTTCTTTGCAGCGCTGGGAAATCTGCCCTTGTCTTTCTCCGTTATCGGACGTATAACGCGGCAAGGATTACCCGCAGCTATAACACCCGACGGCACGTCTTTTGTTACCACGCTTCCCGCGCCTATCACGACGTTGCTCCCCACCGTTACCCCCGGGAGTATTACCACGTTGCCGCCTATCCATACGTCGTCCCCGATCGTTATCGGAAGAGCGTATTCTATGCCTTTGTTTCTCTCATCCTTATCCACGGGATGTCCCGCGCAATAAAAACCGCAGTTGGGCGCAACGAAAACGTTGTCCCCAATCGTAACCTTTGCGGTGTCGAGTACGACAAGATTGTGATTGGCATAAAAATTTTCGCCGACGAAAGTATTATAACCGTAATCGCAGTTGAACGGCGATTCTATAAGAAAATCTCCTTTTGCTCCGCCGAGTATCTCAAGCATCTTGCGTTTTCTTTCCTCTCTGCGGGAAGGCGGAATATTATTGTATTCAAAACACTTGTCTTTTACCCTTTCTCTGTCCTTGGTAAGCTCAACGTCGTTGTTGGGGTCGTAAAACATACCCATTGCGCCCTTTTCTTTTTCAGTCATAGCGTCCTCTCTTCAAAGGCTTCAACAAAAAGCCTTTATATTATTATCATAATTATGATATCATATTTCATTTGCGCGCGCACGCATAAAATAAAAAGAGCCGCGATTTGCGGCTCTTTTGTCTGATGTTTAAGTTGTGTTTACAGCCCGCTTGCTCCGGTGGTAACCGTTGAGCCTTCAGGCAAGTTCCAGCCGGCAGGCTTTTCAGCCGCGTCTGTCTTTACGGTAACGGCGTTGTCAAATGCGTTGGGCTCGATCGTAACAACCGTGGAAGGAATGAATATCTCAGTCACCGCACTTCCGAACGCGCCTGCTTTTATCGTCGTTATCGTTATATTTTCTCCGTTGAACGATACTGTAGAAGGCAGAGTTATCTTATCGAGAAGCGGCATAACCGCGCTCGTCTGCTCATTGCCGTAAATGTAAGCCTTATTATCCGTCTTTACGACAATGTTGAGTTTCATCTCTTTATAAATTGTAGACCAGCCTGTAATCGTATGCTGTACCTTTCCTTTTGCGCTCCAGTAAGTGGGCAGTTCCGTACCGTTCTTAAGCAGAGTCTCAAGAGCGCCCGCGATATTGCTGAGGTCGATGCCCGTAAGCGAAGTCGTATAGTTCCAGCCCATCTTGTATCCTATGAGACCTGAGCCTGTAGGTGCGGAATCTCTGCCCATGAACAGTTCAGCATTGTTCGCGCCCGTAAATGCGAAGTATCCTATTTCACTGCATGAAGCAGGCACGTAAACGTACTTGAGATTGGTATTCATAGCAAACGCAAGGTCGCCTATTTTCTCAAGTCCTTCGGGAAGCGTAAGGCTCTCGAGGTTTGTGCCGTAGAACGCCTGATTGCCGATAACGTTTATCGTATCGGGTATCGTAACTACCGACAGGAAGAACTCGTCTTTGAACAGCTGTGCGCCAAGTTCAGTTACCGTATAAGTCTTATCTTTATAAGTTACCTGAGACGGTATCGAGTAATTGGTGATAGAGCCCGCAAAAGTCAGATTCTGCGCTATCGCAGACGCCTCGCCCGTACCTCTGAGCAGATAAGTTACGTTGTCTATCTCAACTAAACCGTCGCAGTTCCATTCAAGAGTAAGCTTATCGTTCTTGCTAGTCCATGTGTTGTAATTCCAGAACAAGCTCCACTTGCCCAGTATGTAATCGTATTCAATACCCAGATCCTTGGGTCTTTCCATAGCAAGGTAAACCGTTGCCGTTACATTCTTGAACATATATGCGCCGAACTTCATTTCAGCCGCTTCCTTAGGTATGAAAACTGTCTGAATATTCGTTCTGTCAGCATAGCAGTAATCTGATATATCCGTAACAGTATAAGTTTTAGCCTCTGTATCAGTAGCTGATTTATACGTTACCGTAGTCGGGATATTGACGTACGGCGTTGTTGCGTTTACAAACTTATGCAGAATCGCTTTGCTTCCCTCATACATTATCACTTCATAATCGCCTATAGCCGTGATCGCGCTGACTTCCCAGAAAATTCGACTACTATCGATACCGTAAGACCAACTTGCTTTCAGCGTAGTGTCAACGAGTTTTTTCTCTCTTGCCATATAAACAACAATAGTATTAAGAAGATCGGTTTCCGATATAAACGCTTCTGCAATGTCTCCCCATCTCGGAGAATCTTCTGAACGGAATGCATTTGCATTGAGAGTAAGTCCGTCAGGAACATATACCGCTGTGATTTCATCCTGAGTTCTGCCGTAGAACATCTTAGGCTTGACTTCAGATACTTTCTGACGGTTAGCGTATGTAGGCAGAATGACAAAACTTGCTTCTCCGCTGTAATGCTCGATATTGTTGTTTGAGTCAAACTCGAAGCCTTCCATCACAAGGTTGCCGTAAAGGGTCATATCTCCCTGGACGTGTCCGACAGACAAACCGTCCTCGTCAAGGTCGGTAATTTCTTCAGGCAGAGCGAGCGCGTAATAACCGCCGTTGCCGTCTGACAGATACCAGCTATCCCATACGTATCCCGCCTCAGCCATAGTGCGGTCGATAAGACTGCCGTAAGGCAACGTATTGCTGCCCTCGTACGCTCCGCTATTGAGGTCGTAATAAGTAACCGTATAGTTGCGCACCGTCTTGGTATAAAGCGCGTTGATTACTGTATCGGAATATATCGTCATCGTGCCTCTGTCCCAGCCGTTAAATGCAAAGTCGTATTTTACGGTTGAAGTCTTAGCAAGCTGTTCAGCCGTATACACGTCGGGGTTTGCGCTCTGTCCGTAAAGTACTGTCTGAGTATCGCTGAGTCCGTTGCCGAAGTTGAACGTTACCGTGTAAGGTCTGAGCTCTTTTGAATAAGTAGCTTTGAGATATACGTCTCCGCCAACCGTAGCAACCGACGTATCCACAGCCTCACCGTCTGCATCTGTCCAGCCTGCAAAGGTGAATATGTACTGCTCTGTCATCTCTTTTTCAGGAGTTTCAGGCTCTACGGTATTTAATACTGTGCCGTAATCCGCTTTGAGCTCTTTTATCGTAGTTCCGTCGTCGTTGAGGAAAGATACGGTATACTGACGCAATGTCTCGGCAAAATGCGCGGTAAACGTATAGCTGTCGTCGATGAGGTTTACCTTTGTTTCAAGATCTTCGTGAGAAATAAATCCGCTTTCTCCTCTTTCAGTCGTATAGTTCCAGCCGTCAAAGGTATAAGTATGAGATACTGTCTGCTGTTTTACTATCTGCGTAGTGTCAGGCAGCGCGAGAGTGTCTTTCTCGTATCTTACGAACTGCGGCGCACTGAGAAGAGTCTTGCCGTCCTCTGCAAAGAACTTCACGGTGTGATATACTTCTATTTCAAGATAAACGGCATTCACCGTGATATCCTGAGTTACGTTGAGCCAGTTGGCGTTGTCCCAGCCCTGGAAAATATACGCGGTGGTAGCCGTCGTAGCTTTCTGAGCTTCTTCTGCGGAGGGTTCTTTCGCGCTTTCGCCGTATCTGACCTCCTGTACGCTGGTCTTATCGTCGCCGTAAACGAACGTTACGGTATAAGTGTTCACCGTTGCCGTAAACGCCGCAGTAAGAGTTGTCTCTCCCTCGACCGTAGTATCTTCAAGCACGACCTTCTCTCCTCCGACAGTCCAGCCGTCGAAAGCGTAAGTATACTGAGCGGAGGCTTCCTTTGTCGGATTTTCAGGCGCGATTTCAGAAAGCGTCGTGCCGTACTCCGCATTTACTCTGCGAACTTCCGTTCCGTCGCTTAAGAATACGACGTCATAGCTTCTTACATTCTCGCTGTAATGAACGGTGAAAGTGTAATCTCTGTCGATATTTTCAAAAATACCGTCGTCAACCGAAACCGTTATTTCTGTGCCCTCTGCGTTTTCGTAAGTCCAGCCGTCAAAGAGATAATCGTACTGAGCTGTCGAAGGCTTTTTAAGTCCGTCTGCCGAAGGCTGAACAACGCTGTCCTTGCGATATCTTACGTACTGGATCTCTCCTAGCAAAGTAACGCCGTCTTCAGCCACAAAACGCACGGCGTGATAGTTTTCAACCTCGATATATACCGCGTTTACGGTCATATCCTCTGTAACGTTGAGCCAGTTGGAACTGTCCCAACCTTTGAATATGTATTCGAATTCAGCAGTTTCGCTCTTGCCGAGGTTTTCAACAGGCTCTTTTGCGGCTGCGCCGTATTCTACGACCTGTTCTTCTCTGAGTCCGTCGCCGTAAACAAACGTAACTGTGAATTTTCTGAGAGTTTTGTTATAATTTGCGACTTCACTGTAATCGCCGCTGACCGTTGCGCCTGCCTTTAAATTCCAACCCGCAAAAGTGTAATCGTATTTTTCGTCGCTGTAAGAAAGCACGCTTTCAGGCAATTCGATCTCGCTGCCGTAAGCGAGGTTGTACTCATATAAAACGTCTTCGCCTTTTTCGTTCTTAGCGGTAAACACGACGTCGTAATATCTTACAGCCGCGCTGTACTGAGCAGTTGCGGTTACAGCGCCGTTTACGTTCTTCCATGCGTCTGTATCCCAACCAGTAAACGTATAATCGTACTGAGCATCGCTCTTCTTCGCAACTTGTTCCGCACTCGGTTCAACAGCGCTCTGTCCGTATCCGATATACTGGGTCTCGGTCAGCTTGTTTCCTTCAGCGTCTACGAAATCCACGGCGTAAACTCTGAGTATCTTATCGTAAGTTGCCGTAACGGTAAGTTCTTCGGTTACACAGGAGAATTCTTTGTCCCAACCCGTGAAAACGTAATGATACTGAGCCGTATCGTGAGAAGAAAATTCTCCGTTCATGTTCGCGGGAGCATTTGCGCTGTTGCCGTAAGGCACGCTAACCGTATAAGTCGCATAGCTGTTTTCAACGCCGTATCTGAAGACTACTTTGAACTCTCTGAGCTTGTAAACGGCGTTTACCTTCGTATCTTTGGTAATGTTTTCAAGCGAAGAGTCCCAACCTATCAGCACGTATTTATCTTCCAGTTCAATAGTGGTCGGAGCGCTTACCTTTCCGCCGTAAGAGGTCTTTCTCTCTCCCACCAATATGCCGTCAAGATAGAAAGATACAGTGTACTGTCTGTCGCTTTTATCGTAAAGAGCGTATATGTTCATATCGCTGTCGACGTTGACAGCCTCTTCGCTCCAGCCTGCAAAAGTATAGTCGAAAGAATCATCAGACGGCTTTACCGGATCTGTCGCGGGAAGCTCCGCCGTGCCGCCCAAAGGCACGTATCTGCGGCAGTAAAGGACGTCGCCGTCATAATAATTGACAGTGTAATATCTTACGTTGTTGTTGTAAACGGCATTGACAACTCTGTCTTCTGTTACGAAGCAGTAATTGTTATCCCAGCCGACAAAAAGATAATCAGTATTTTCTGTGGGAGTCTTATTGAGTTTGCCGTTCTCATTGGTAGGAGCTACGGCGTCCTCGCCGTATCTTACGGTCTGAGTTTCAGAAAGCCCGTCGCCGTAATTGAAAGTAACGGTATAAGTTGTGTATTCTCTTGTGATATCCGCATTGACTTTTATATCCGATTTGACGCAGCTGAAATCTTTATCCCAGCCTGCAAAGCTGTATATACTGCCCTTTACTACGGGAAGCGCGGCTTCTATAGCCTGCTGAGAAGGCGCGGTTGCGGCTTTGCCGTACTCTACGTTCTCTGTTTTTATCGTAACGCCGTCCACATTGAAAGTTACGGTAAAAGTCCTTACCCTGCTTTCGTAAACAGGGCGCACTTCAAGATCTTCGGTAACGTTGGAAAGCGGCTTATCCCAACCTGCAAAATAGTAATCATACTGCTCGTCAGACGGTTTATCGGATGCGCTGACGTAACCGTTGAGATCGCTTCCTATCGGGAAATATGCGCTGTAAATGATGAGAGAATCGGACCAGTCGTAGAAAGTAACCTTTACGACCTCGTCCATATCCAGCCACCTTGCATACAGCACCGTTCCGTCTTCAGCGTCGATTACGGCATTGTAATCAGCAGGTAATTGCCAGATGTTGTTGTCAAAATACCAGCCTCCGAAAACGTATCCTTCTCTCTCAGGCACTGAGGTAAACAATGTGGAAATCTCGTCGTCAGATAAATTTACGGCATTTCCTTCCCAATATACGGCATTGATGCCCGTAGACGTATCGATCTGTCCGTCTCCGTCCCCCTCTCCGGGAACAGTCTTGGTATCGCATGCCGCAAGTGCAAATGCCGCGGCAAAAACTGTCGCCAGAATAATCAGCACGGTCAAAAACTTTCTCATAACAATAACTCCTTACGCCGCCCCTTGCGGCATTCAACAATCCTTTCTCTTCTCATATGCGGAAAAACCGCAACTAATCTTAAAACCAGCTAAACTTTTTTACGCGTATTAATTATATTATAAGAAATTTTAAAAATCAACGCTATAAATGTAAAATCTTGTCGCCGGAATCCACCCGTTTAATCCATAATTTCAACTATAACACCAAGCAAAAAACAGAATAATTCATATCAGTAACAGAGATAACTTAAACGGCATTTCACCGTAAGTTCGGCGCATCTGATATCAAAGTGTATTGACAGGTAAAAATATTTTTACGTACACGTGTTGATTAAACGCACTTTAATAATTTAAGACAATATCTTGCGTCGATTTCTGACTAACTTTATCAAACAAACGAAAAGTGCCGATATTTTATCGAATAATATACCGTTATGCAAATTTTATTCATTTACCGAATTTACAGTCCATACTTTATTTGCCGTCTGAAAATAAGACGGTTTTAATTAACACTTACAAGATCAAATAAAAAAAAGCGCCCGACAGGCGCTTAAGATTTCAGAAAATGCTGCTTATTTTACGGGATATGCAAAACGCGGATTTTCTTCAAGCTCTTTAAGATATTTTGCCGCGTAATACTTTGCCATTGACAGATTCTGTTCAAGATAATTGCCGCATTCGTCTGCCTTTGCGCCCGGGATATCGCCCTCAAACCCGACTATGAACCTTAAAGTTTCTTTTACGTAAACCGCTATCTCTTCAGGCGAAGGCTCTCCGAACACGAGAAGATAACAACCCGTGCGACAGCCCATAGGTCCGAAATAAACTATGTCGTCCTTTATTGACGAATTTCTGAGATAAGTAGCCGCAAGATGTTCTATTGTGTGAAGCGCGGGCTGATCTATGACGGGCTCTCTGTTGGGAGCAGTCATTCTCAGATCGAAGGTGGAAACTGTTACCTCTCCCCTCTTATCCTTTCTTGAAAGATATACTCCCGGGTAAAGATTTAAGTGATCGATGCAGAAGCTGGCTATCTTATCCATATTTTCTCCTCAATGCGCAATGCGTTTATACAAATTTTGTCTGTAAAAGCGCATTATTTTACTGTAACGTAATTGTCCCGAGCTTGTCAGGCATTTTTTAAGCAAAACCGATATGACAAAGAAAACCGCGGCAAGCCGCGGCGCTCTTTATACCATAAGCATTTTATCGCTTTCTATCTTGAACTTGTCAAGCAACTGAGCTACGGTAAGGTTTTTCTTCTCCTCTCCGCGCACGTCATAAATTATATTGCCTTCGTTCATCATTATAAGACGGTTGCCGTAACGGATAGCGTCTTTCATATTGTGGGTGATCATGATCGTCGTAAGGTTGTTCATACCCGTAAGCTCTTCTGTTACCGAAAGCACCTTTTCAGCCGTTTTCGGGTCAAGAGCCGCAGTATGTTCGTCAAGAAGCAATACCTTGGGCTTTTTCATCGTAGCCATAAGAAGGGTCAGCGCCTGTCTCTGTCCGCCCGACAGCAGACCGACTTTTGCCGTCATTCTGTCTTCGAGTCCGAGTCCCAATATCTTGAGCTGACTCTTAAATTCCTCTTTTTCTTTTTTTGTAACTCCCCAAGAAAGACCTCTTGGCTCCCCCCTTCTATATGCTAATGCCAAATTTTCCTGTATTTCCATATTGGTTGCCGTACCCATCATAGGATCTTGAAAAACTCTGCCAAGCAGTTTAGCTCTTTTATATTCAGGCTTTTTTGTTACATTGATCCCATCAATTTCAATTTGTCCTTCTTCAGGGAAATATGTTCCGGCAATTATATTTAACATTGTAGATTTACCTGCTCCATTACCACCAATAACGGTAATAAAATCGCCCTCATCCACATTTAAATTCAGCCCTTTTAAAACTTTTTTTTCATTTATAGTACCGATATTAAAGGTTTTATGTATATTAACAAGTTTAAGCATTAGTCTCCTCTTTTATCGTCTTTATTTTGTGATTTATCCACTATATCAGAGTTTGCATCTTTTATGATACCTTCATTATTATCATTGCCTACTGTTACTGTTTTAGCCTTTCCTTTAATTTTTTGCTTGATTATAGGAATTGACAGTGCAGCAACTATCAATACGGCTGTAAGTAAATTTGTATATGCTGCCTGCAAACCTGCTAACATAATAAAAGCAATTATGATACGATAAATTATACTACCTATCGCAACGCTTGCCAAAGTTGCCCAAAATTGAAATTTAGATGAAATTATGCTTTCTCCGATTATTATAGCTGCTAATCCAATAACTATTGAACCAGTTCCCATAGTAACTGACGCATTCCCTGACCAATGTGCAATCAATGCACCTGAAAGTGCAACAAATGCATTAGAGACCATTAATCCCAGTATCTTATATCGCTCTGTATTTATTCCCTGTGCCTTTGCCATTCTTTCATTGTTACCTGTAGCACGCATTGCACTTCCAACTTCTGTCCCAAAAAACCAATACAATACAGCTATTATTGCCGCAGCAAACAATAACCCAAAAATTAATCCAACATAGTTTTTAGGTATAGACAACAACTTTGTGAATTCTGCAAACAGAGAATTCACTCCGCTAAAAGCAAGACTGTTTGAAGGCTCCCCAACTCCAGCTCCCATAATAAGCATATTAATTGTATATAAGCCCGTCATAGTAAGAATACCTGATAATATTGGAGCTATTTTCAGTTTTGTGTTAAGCAAACCTGTTATCATACCCGCAAAAGCTCCAACTATCATAGCAACCAACAATGATACGATCGACATAAAAATACTTTGTGCCGCACCTTGCGAAACAAATTCTTTGGACATAGTCATAATCATTGCTGCAATAGCGCCTCCACTCGTAAGACTTCCCTCAACAGTCAAATCAGCGAAGTCCAAAATACGATAAGAAATATAAACTCCTATTGCCATTACTGCCCATAGCAAGCCTTGATTACTGCTCGTCAATAAAGTTGAAAATATTGCATCCATAGTTTTTTTACTTCTTTATTTTCCTATATTTTTTACTTCATCAGGTATCGTAAAATTAATTTCTTTAGCAATAGCTTCATTCAATGAAAAATCTGCTATTGTGATTACAGGATCTGCAACTGGAATTTCTGACGGAGTTTTACCATTAAATAAAATATCAAAAGCAATTTCTGCCGCCTTTTCGCCAAGCGACGTATAATTAACACCATATGTTGCAACTCCGCATTTTTCGTTCATGCCAGTTTCTCCACATACTATAGGAATATTTGCACCTGTTGATTTATTATATTCATGAACTGAAGCCGCAGCTTCGGCAAGTCTGTTATCAGTGGGGATATAAACACAATCAACACCCTTATTCTTGAAATTATTAAAACTGTTTTCCACCATATCAACAGTATTAATCCCATAAACAACGATATCGTCTTCGGAAAAACCTTTTTCTTTCATTGCTTTAACCGCAAGATCTTTTTGCAACTGTGAATTAGGTTCATCTGTTGAATACAAAACTCCCAACTTATCCGCTCCAGGACAAAGTTGTGTCATAAGTTCCACCTGCTTTTCAACATCGTTCAAATCTGTTGCTCCCGTTATATTACCAGCAGTGAGTCCAGCTATTTCAGCAGAAGTAACTGCAGTAAATACAATTGGAATATCTGAGGTTGCAGAAGCAACCTGCTGTGCTGCAGGAGTCGCTATCGCAAAAATCAAATCAACATTTCTATTAACTAAAGTGTCAGCCGCAGTAACTGCATTATCTTGTTTCCCCTGCGCATTGTTATAAACAAAACTAATCGTTTTTCCTTTTTCAGTTATAAGTTGATTTAATTTATTTTGAAAAGCTTCATTAGCCGCATCAAGAGCACCATGTGGAGCGAACTGAACTATTCCTACAGTATAATCAGTTTTAGGACCACATGCAACGAACGCAAAACAAAGTGTTACAACCGTAACAAGAATCATTGTAAAAAGTAAAATCTTCTTCATAATTTTCTCCTTCCGTATTTATACGGATTTTTGAATATTGAAAATATTATATCATATACGCATTGCAAAATAAAAGAGTTTTTTTATTTTTTTAACGTATAATATAATTTTTTACAAAAACAGCGCAGAATCCTTTTGAAATAAGCGTTTTTGAATGATTCAACCCGTCCGCGACGATCGCAGACGGGTTGAATTTTTGTGCATAAAGTTTAATTTGATGAATAATTATTCGTGATTACGCATGGGCGCGTTCTTTACGGCTTCCACAACGGGTGCGATTTCAACGCACTCTGCGTCCTCTATTCTGCCCTCGTCGCACAACTTTGCGAATGCGGGATTTATCGGAAGTCTTGCAAGAAGTTTTACGCCGTAACCCTCGCAGACCTCTTCCGCCTTGGATTCACCGTATATATAATGCCTTTTTCCGCAGCCGTCGCACTCGAAATAACTCATATTCTCCACTACGCCGAGAACGGGTATGTTCATCATCTTTGCCATCTTGACCGCCTTTGCGACGATCATAGAGACAAGCTCCTGCGGAGAAGTAACGATTATTATTCCGTCTACGTTCAGACTCTGGAAGACGGTAAGAGGTACGTCTCCCGTGCCGGGAGGCATATCCACGACCATATAATCGACGTCGCCCCAGTCAACGTCTGTCCAGAACTGCTGAACCAAACCTGCGATGAGCGGTCCGCGCCATATGACGGGGTCGTCCTCGTGCTCAAGCATCATATTGACGGATATAAGCTTTGTGCCCTTTTTGGTCATAGCGGGCACGATCATAGAGCCGTTGCCGTAAGCCTTTGTCTTTATGCCGAAAACCTTGCCCATAGAAGGTCCGGTAACGTCTGCATCAAGCACTGCCACCTTTGCGCCGTCTTTGCCCAGCGCGCTTGCAGTCAACGCGCTTACGAGAGATTTGCCCACGCCGCCTTTTCCGCTGACAACGGCAATTACCTTCTTTACGTGTTCAGCGCCTTTTTTCTTTTCTTTCTCCTTGCGTTCTCCGCAACTTGCTGAAGAGCAGGAAGAACAATCGTGATTACACTCCATATTGCCTCCTGAAAAAAGAGAGCTTCCAGCCCTCTTAAGCATAATCTGTATTATCTTTACACGGATTTTTCTTGCCCGTGTGGATTAACTATATTATTACAAAATCGCCGGGTGTAATGAACAGCCAGCTTATCGCAGCAAGAATGACTGCTATTACCACCTGATGCAACACGTATACCCATATCGCGATCCTGCCCCAGAAATCGAAAGGCGCGTGCCAGTTGTACTCGCCGAGCCAAGGCAGAAGAGAGCGCTTTTTGGGATACAGCAGCGGCGCAACGCCCGCGCCGATGAGCATATACCCTACCGAGGGGAATATAGGATAATAGTCTGCAGAATAAAAATTTCTGTGATCGCCGAGCATCCAGTCTCCGATAAAGAACCAATTGTTGTTGTCGCTGAAAGCATGATCGTCGATCGCATAACGTGCGCTGCAGAACTGATCTATTATTATTATCATAATTCCCACGGCAAGACATATAACGGCAGTGCGCCATTTATCCTTGCGCGCGATAAAATTGATCGCCGTCCACAACAGTATCGCAACGGCAAACATATGCAGTATGCCGAATTTTATCGGCATATCGAGAAACGTCGTCACAGCAGTAATTATAAGAGCGAAGATGGCAACCTGTATCCCTCTCTTCAGATTGCTTCTTGAAAAAGAACAAGATATACCGCAAAGAAGCGCGAACACCCACACAACGATATCCTGAGTAACCAGTCTCAGAGGGCTGTCCGCATACACCAACGCTCGCTCGTAAAGCCCGATAAAGAATTCACTGCCCTGCACTGCCGCCCATTCTTTGCCGAAAATGTCGCCGATATCGAACATGAAATGGTCGAAAATCATCAGAAGGACGCAGACGCCCCTCAGAAAATCCAGCTCCCATATTCTGTTTTTAACAGGCTTTAATGCCGTATCTTTATTTGACTGCATAAAAAAATTATAACATCGACTGCGATTATAGTCAATCGTCTAGCATTCAAGGTGAACGCATAAACCTTGTCAGATATACCTTTTTCTTCGTCTCTGCATTATTAAAAAATGGATATAAATATTTAACGGATATCCGCGCGGATATATAGATTAAAACGTTTTCACTCTTCAAGGAAAAGCCTTACGATCTCGCCCACAGCGTTTTTGCGCTCAGGAGAAAGCTGTGCGTATGCCTGCATGAAAGTCTGCTCTTTTTCTGACAAATCCTTATAGTAAGGCACTAAGCGCAGCTTTTCGTCCACAAGTCCGAGTATAAAGTCTGCAGACGTATCGAAGCAACGCGCGATCGCAACCACAGCCTGAGCCGTAGGCATACGTGTACCCGCCTCCCACTGCGCTACGGTAGACTGAGACACTTTGAGCATTTTCGCAAGCCCTGTCTGAGTTATTCCGTCCTCTTCCCTGAGTAGTTTTATTATCTCTTTGAATTCCATATCCACATTTTAACACAATGATTAAAATATTACAAATCAAATTAATATTTTATATAAATTATTTGTATTGTAATAATTTTGCGAATTATCGGTCAAAATCGGATATTTTGCGGCGATTTTTTCTTTCAAGGCGAAAACAATTGCAATAAAATGAATTTTGTCAGAAAACGGAGGTAACAATATGCAGAAAATCAGACTTTTGATTGTTGACGACGAAAAGGAATGCTCTCAGGCTCTTGCAGAAAGTTTTGAAGGAGATCCCGACGTCGAAGTTATAGCGACTGCCAAAGACGGACTGGACGCGATAGCAAAAATAGAAACCCTGTCGCCGGATGCGGTAGCCCTTGACATAGTAATGCCCAACCTGGACGGTTACGGAGTTCTTGCCAACGTGGATTTCTCAAAATTGCGCAAGCGCCCAGTGTTCATAATCACATCGGGTCTTACGGGCGACGCGTTCATCCGCAAGGCAATAGGCGCAGGCGCTGATTATTATATGCTTAAGCCCGTATCCCCTCAGGCGCTCAAAGAACGCCTTATCGAATGCACGCGAGTCAAGTATTCTCCCGTAGCCGTCAAGGATGACGAATCGCAGATGAGGCAGGCTATACGCCGCTCGCGCCATACTCTTGACGAAAAGCTCGCCAATATTTTCATATCGGTAGGCATACCTGCGCATATCAAAGGTTATCAGTTTTTGCGCGAAGCGATAAAGATGACTATCGATCGCCCCGAAGTAATCAACAGCATAACCAAAAAGCTTTACCCGGGAATTGCCGAAAACTTCAACACTTCCCCTTCAAAAGTCGAACGCGCTATCAGGCACGCGATCGAAGTGGCTTGGAACAGAGGCAAGATCGAAAACATAAACCAGATTTTCGGCATAAAGATATATTCTGCCAACGACAAGCCGACCAACGGCGAATTCATAGCTCTTCTTGCAGACAAAATGATAATGGAAGGCGCTGTCTGACAGACCTTCTCAGCTTAACGCTCCACTTCTGAGCGCAACATAAACAACCCCTCGTATCGGACTGACCGATACTCCCCCTTTTACCGCGCCGCCACCCCTTGCGGCGCGGGCTTTTATATCTCGTAAAGTCTAATCTCTGAACCCATTCGCATTCTTTTAATAAGGTAGTATATAAATAAAATGTAAAAATACAAAAATTTTACGGTAAAAGTGTTTACAAACTCAATAATAGTGAATATAATACTACACGCAAAGGTAAGGGAGAATTTTACCTTTATTTACGGAAAAATTGTGAGGTAAAGACTATGGCTAAATACAAAAAATGTCCCAGATGCGAACTCAACTGGATTCCCGTCGAAGAGGACTACTGCGACGTATGCAAGGCTGAACTCAAAATCGGCGGTGCAACTTTGCTGGACGACGAGGACGAAGACGAACTCCTCTGCCCCGTCTGCCACACCAACTATCTCGAACCCGGTGAAAAAATGTGTTCTGAATGCGCACGCAAGGCAGGCAAAAACGGCGCTGACGAAGAATACGAAAAGGACGACCAGGAAGAAGACGAAAACAAGGTTTCTTTTGACGAACTGGCTGAAGAAGAAGCGTGGAACGACTTTGACGAGCCCTTCGACGACAACGAAGACTTCGACAGCGACGACTACGGCGACGCATTCGACGAAGAGGACGAGGAATCTGAAGAGGAAGAAGACGAAGAATACAAAGACGATCTTGACGACGATTTCAATTATGATATCAACGACGTCGAAGACGAGGATGACGACGAGGAAGAAGGCGGCGACGATGACGAGGACGACGACCTGTAATTCTCTGCACTGAAAACAAAGATCGACAAAGGGCTGCAAAACGCAGCCCTTTTTCTTTACCCTGTCAAGATTTCATTGAACTCAATAAAAACCATATCAAAATTTTTTATATAATATAGCAGATCATATTTTGTCTACAAAAAAGAGCCCTTTATCAAGGCTCTTTTATTATCTGAAGCAAAAACCTCTGATATGTATGCGGTTTTCAATATCGAATGCCGACTTATTTTAAAGTCAGAGAACCGTAAAATCCGTTCTGAGTTGCCGCGGTAACCGCGTCTGCCCCTACCCAGCCGAACAGCTTATCGACTGCGTTCAGCTTAAAGAAGTTGTCTGTGATAAACAATCCTTTGCCGTCCACCTTAACGTATCTTTCGTCAAATACGTACGCTTTGATTACGGGGACAAGGCTTTCTTCATTCCACTCTGCCGCAGTGCCGTCGGTGTTTTCTATAACAGTGTTTTCCTCTGCTCCGTCCGCGCCTATGACTGCGCTCTCGGTAATGCTTACGCCGTCAGACGTACTGCTCACGCCCTCGCTTTCAGCGTTTTCAGATATACCTTCTGCAATGCCGCCTTCATCTACGTATGCCCTGTTGACGCTTGCACCGCCAGTGATCGCGCCGTAATTGACTGCCGCGATACCGCCTGTCTTTGCCGCCGCGCTGAGAATGCCCTCAAACGCGCAGTTTTCAATGCTTCCGTAATTGTCGACCGCGATGCCGCCTGCAACTGAATTTTCTCCGCTTGCGATTATCACTGCGTCTGCTACGGTGAGATTCCTTACTGTCGCGCCCTCATCGATTCTTTCAAACAATGCCGCGCTTCCGCTTCTTTCTATGAGCATATTGACAAGCGCCTTGCCGTCGCCGTCAAACGTACCTTTGTATCCCTGAACATTGCCTTCAGCGTCGCGCCAAGCAAGCATATCTGTAACATTTCCGCCAAAGTCGATATCCTGAGTGAGCAACATGTCTATCGCGTTGTAATCGCCAATGCCGCCCTCGTTGTCGATCCACTTATAATAATCGTCTGCGCTTGTCAGAGTGTAGAACGCCGCGCCGTCCTTAAGCGCCGTGCCGAAATAGCGGAATGTAACCGTGTTATCCTGAGCGGTGAGCACGAAGTTGCCGCCGTCAAGCAATGTCGGAAGTTCAGCCGTGCAGTAGCGCGAGTATTCGGCTGTAGTGTAATACTTTCCGTCAGCGCGTTTTTCGAGCACTCCGTCAGCTACGAGCTTATCGTAGAAGTTTTCATCAAAGCTTACGGTAAGTCCTGCCGCTACTTCTGCGACAAGTCTGTCGTAATTCTCAGCCGAGATGCCCATTGCTTCAGCTTCTGCCTGAGTTACGCTTACCGTTCTGCCCGCTTCAGCTACGGGATCGAGCATTGCGGAATTGTAAGACTGGTCTTTGCCTACGACGTAATCGGCATAAACGCCCAGATCGACAGGTCTGATCGCACCCGATACGGCAATTGCGTTTTCTTTGAGCGCGAACGTAGCTTCGTCAGCGCCTATCGTCATATCCGAAGGCGCGCTCCAGCCAGCCGAATAAAGCGTATAATTGTCTCCGTTCTCTCCGCCGAGCACGGGTCTGTAAACGATCGCACCGCTGACGGTAGCCGTGTTCTCCTGATCCGCTGTTACGTTTGCACTGAGATTGTATACCTTTATGAAGGTAAATTCTTCAAGCTGCTCTGCAGTCAGAACTTCTCTTGCGTAATCTTCGTCAACAAGCCTGCTCATCGCTATCATAAGATCGCGTACGTCAAACTGTCCGACTGTCGCCCCAGACGTAAATTCAACCACATTCTCGTCATTGCCGACTTTTATAGGCTGAGTTTCGTAAACTTCTTTGCCGTCCTCGCCTGTCTTGCTGACTATGCCGTAAAGCACTCCGTCCTTTGAAAGAACGCTTCTTGTCAGCGCGCCAAAACTTGCAAATCCGAATTTCTCAGCCGCCGCTACCTGCGAAGTGGTTGCTCCTGCGCCGTCGTAATAATTGCCGTCAACGTATCCTGCCTCTTTTCCGTCAGACTCAACTCTCAGCATGCCCGCGCTTTGAGTATCGTAATACTTTGTAGCGGTTACGCCGTTGGCATCGACCTGCTTCGGGTAAATGACGAGAGCAATACCGTTTGCCACTTTCGCGCCATCTCCCGAGAAGGTGTATTCCGTTCTCGAACCGCTGTCGTAAGTAACGTCGCCTATCGTCTCGCCGCTGCCGCCGCCGATAATGCCTTCAATACTGGCCTTGCTGTAATAACCTGCTTCAGTGCCGCCTACCGAAAGTTCTCTGGTCTCGGAAACTCCGCCCGTGGTTACCGTTATCTTGACCGTATAAGTCTGGGCAACGCCCGTATATACGACCTCTTTAATGCTGGTCTCTACGTCTCCTTCAACGTCAACAGTGCCGCCGCGTACGCCGATTGCGACCGTGAACGCGTTGACTCCCGAAGTTATCACCGCCGTACCTTCGAACTGAGCAGCTATATCTCCTGCCGCAAACATAGCGACTATGCGGTTGAGTGCCGAGCCTATATTGTCTGTGCCTGCCGCAGTGCGGTAATTTATGCCGTAACCGTCCCAGATAAATCTGTTATAAGGAGCGATCGCTTCAACAGCGATATAACCTGCGCCGTCAGAGTAATCCACATAATAAGACTTGTTATACTCGCCTGCCTCGGTAAATACGTTGTGCTGAATTCCGCCCGTAGTGTAATCGTCGGCGGTTGCGAAGTAATAGCCGATATAGCCGTTTGTGTACGGCTCGAGCAGACTGAGCTGACCGCCTGCCGCGCAGTCCGCCTCAACGTAAGAATATACGTTCTGAGCAAGTGTCGCGCCGCTTGCGAAGAGAGCCGAAACGCCTGTTACTCTTCCTGCTGCAATAGCCACGATAACGCCGTCTGCGCTTCCTTCAGACGCGCCTGCGACATAACCTGCGCCTGCCGCGCTCACGCTGTAATTGCCGCATCCTGCGCTCTCGTTGACTCTGACCGCAACCTTGGTCAGAGCGCCTGCGTTGCTTCCTGCAATCGCGCCCCACGTAGCTCCGCTTGCCTTAACGTTTGCGGAATAGACGAAGCTGGAATCTTCTATCCTTCCGTCCGCGCCGTTTACGCCTGCGATACCGCCTGAATTGCTCGCGCCGCTTATCTCGATATCGCTTATAAATTCGACAGACACGTTGGAAACAACGCCGTTGTTTATGCCGACGAGACCGCCTGCAGAAGCCGCGCTCAACGCATTTTCAGGCATAAGTTTTACGGTCAGATTGCTTATCGTGCCGTTGTTTACCGCAACCAGCATGCCTGCCGCGCCGTTTGTCGCGGTCTCAGCCGCACCGCCTGCGAGAGACAGCGTGTATCCTCTGCCGTCGAACGTGCCCGTAAATACCGTATCGGATACGTCTGAAAGATCTGCGCCGTAAATGCTGTTGACAAGATAGAAATTGCTGTTGTTCTTTATAGCTTCTTTGAGTTCTTCCTCAGTTGAAACGGCTATGCCTGCGCCTGTCTGAACGGCGTTGAGCTGACCGCTTTCAAGCTCTGAAGAAGTGGTCGAATGATTTGTTGACTTGACGCTTTCGGTATTGCCCTGAACAACGAAGGTATATCTGTCCGTAGCCGTCGCGTTGTCGTGTCCGTCAAGACCCGTGAACTTAAACGTGAGAACGTAAGTTCCGCCCTGAGCCGTGTAAGCGAAATCCGTGAACAGATATCTGCCGTCAAGCGAAATCTCCGCCGCACTGTCTGCGTTGTTGACGTACATCGCAAACACCGTCAGCACCGCCTGATTGAGCTTTGCAAAATCTGAAGAAGAATCGAAACTGCTCTCGCTCCAGATCTCTCCGCTCATAAGTTTCTGAATTATGCGATGCTGAGCTTCAGTAGTAATATCCGCTGTCTTTGCAAACAGGAAATCGAGTCCCTGCAATGCGCTTATGCCGACAGCGTAACTGCCGTTTTCGCGTTCAGCGACAAGCACGTCAGCCTGCGTTACCGTATAATCTGTAACCGTAATCACGGTGGCTTCGGTTACAGGCGCGCCTTCGTAATAAAGCACGTAGTTTGCCGCAACGCTGTCCTGATTGAGCGCGTCAGCCGATACCGCAACTCCGCTTACGAACGGCTTTATGTCAAGCGTGCCGTAAGTGCCTGCAAGCGAAGCGTTGAGTCCGCTGCCGTCGCCGATGATAACCGTTTCTCCGTCGATACCGCCGTTTATTCTGAGCGAGTAAGCGCCGTCGAACTTCTTGCTTTCAAACGCGTCGGAAGAAATGTTTATCGGACGCGGAGTGATCTTGTAATATGCCGTTTCGTAGGTGAGCTCTGTTTCGTCGAACGACACAACGCCGAAAGCGTCTTCCTGAGCCGTGAACACATAATTTTCTCCGTCAAGCGCAATACCGTTGACGTAAATCTGATATCCCGGATCATCGGTAACGTTGACGGGTACGAAATACTCTTCTTTCTGTTCTTCTTCGTTGTAACGCTTAAAGACTATGCCGAGAGCGGACAGATCTATTGCGCCGAACGAAGACATATCTATCGCGTTGCCCTGCTTGTCTATCGCGTAAACGCTCCAGCCGTCCGTAGAATATGCGGGAAGAACGCCCGTGCCGTCATACTCCTTTTCAAGCGCGTTCATAACAACGTAAACTCTGTTTATCGACTGTCTCGTTATGATAAAGTCGACCGTATGGGGCGCGCTCATTGTGTAATTGCCCTGATCTTTGAGGGTAAGCGTTATCGGATAAGTGCCCGCATTGTGAGCCGTCGTTCCTCCGCCGAGAGTAGCAGTGAACGTTATCACGTCGCCGTTCTCGAAAGTAACGGTGAGCGTGCCGTTTGCATTGACAGCAGCCGCGGTAAAGCCGAGCGCGCTTACGGTAACGCGGATCTCAGACGCGGTATAAGTTCTTGCTGAATTGTACTCCGTTCTGTTGCTCGTTATGCCTGCCACGTTCACGTTGCTGAAGCTTCCTGAAGTAAGCTCGAGCGGAGTTATCGTGCCGAGTCCTTCGATGATCGCGTACATTACCTTTTGTACGGTTTCAACGCCTTCTTCGTCGATAACGGTTTCTTCAGATTCGCCTGAGTAGTCAGCCTGAACGCCGTAGTTGGATAAAATCATTTCTCCGTCAGACATGACGTATACGGCGTAATAAGTCGTATCTTTATAAGTATAAGCCACGCCGTCCGAGTGTATCGCAACGGTCTTGCCCGTCGCCGCGTTTTTATCGTCGTATCTCCATTTAGCTATAACAAGTCCTTCGTCGCCTTCCAGCCAACCGTTGACAACAGCATTGTCGACCAAGTAGTCGCCGTCGTAAACCTTGGTTACGTCAGATACGGTCAGCGGTGCGGGAATAACCGTGCCTGCGCCTATAAAAGTCATATTGTAGATAAGACCGTTGTTTACTACGGGGGTGTCGTCATAACCCAGCTCAGGATCGGGAACGTAATCCTCGTCAAACTGAGCGGGAAGCAATACGGTTTCAGAAGCCGCGATGCAATAATTGCTTGCAACGTCAGCCGTGCCGTCCTCTCCCACGACGAGAAGTCTGTAGTACATAACGGGCGCGGCAGTATCGAAATCAGCGTAATATCCGAACGGGGTAAAGTCAGTCAGAACGTCTTTGCCTTTGCCCACCGCGGCATCGACAAATCTGCCCTGCACGCGCAGGATAACGGGATTGCCGTCTGCGTCGGTTATCTGATTGCCTTCCTTATCCGTAAACGCAACGTCGGCAGAAATTTTCTCTTCTTCCTCGCCGTAGTAAACAAGCGTTTCTGTTCTGTCATAGAACTTGACGACAGAAGATATCACGATTTCCTGCGGCACTATATAATACGTGTACACTTCAGGAGTTTCGACGGGTTCTTCTCCGCCCGTTTCGCCGCCGCTTTCTCCACCCTGGTCTTCGCCTTCAGAGCCTTCGTCTCCGCCCGCAGCCGCTTTATCAGCATTTACAAGGATTTCGCCAAGTCCCGCGACCTCGTAGTTGTCGAACGCTATGCCAGTAAGATACATCTCATATCCGCCGACCTGAGACGGATTTTCAACGACTTCTCCTCCCTGCTTGTAAATCACATTGTCTGCATTGTACACAACGATTTCGCTTCCGCTGCCGAGGTTTGCAATAACTTCGGGAAGTTCAGCGTCCTGTTCAGAGCCGTAAACCTTTTCAAACGTACCTGACGTAAGGCTGAGCGCGGACGCGTCGACATTCACTCTCTTTATCTTTGCACCGAGAACGCGCATGACTCCCGTCTGCACTTCTCCTTGCAGACAGTAGTTGCCGATTATTCCGCCGTCTGAAAGAACGTAATAAACAATTCCGTCCACGGTGATTTCTTTTACGTTGATAAGCAGATAATCGCTGCCCTTATTGCCTTTGATATACGTTGTGCCCGTGCTGTCGTAGTTTGCGTTTGCAGATTCGTAAACGCCGTCCAGCAGGTCAGCGGTAACGTTATCTGAAGCAATTGCGTCAGAATTGAGCGTTGCGCCAGCGAACGAAGTGTTGCCGTCGTAAGTCTTTTCAACGCTTGTTATATTGAGGTTACGCGGCAGAATGAAATATGCCGCTTCAGCAGGCAGAGACGGTATCGTAACTACTCCGCCTTCGCCTTCACCGCCTTCTTCTCCGCCCTGTTCTCCCTCTTCGGGATCGGGAGCTTCGGGCACGGGCGTTCCTGCCGTGTATACAGCAATTCTCGCGCCCTCGGGTATAGCGTAGTTGACGAGGATCTCTTCAGCAAATCCGCTTGCCCATACGAAGTATCCGCCTACGAACAGCGGTCCGTCGAGAGACGTGAGGAATTCTTCAGAATCCGCCGCCGTTGTGAATTCAATAGAGCCGATAACACCGTCAGCCTGAGTATAAGTAGCGCTGACCTTACCGGTATACTTATCTATTATCCTCATAGTATAAAGGAATTTTCCGTCAGCGACAGAAGGCAGATTGAAGCCTGATTCGCCGTATATATACGAGAAGTCTCCGTCAAGAGAGATGAACACGTTCGCGCTGCCTGAGCCGTCGCCGCCGCTTATCTGCTGTTTCTCGATAACGAAAGTGCCGTTGCCCGCGCCGAGATCAAGCTCGAAGTTCATGTGTGAAAGCTCAAGGCTTACCGTATAATTGCCAGCGGCGAGCATATAAGCTGAAACGTTGTCTCCCGGAGCAAATACGTATTGATTCGTTCCGTCGCTCAGCGTTATTGTAAAATACATCGTATAAGTCGATCCGCCCTGCGATATCGTGAGAGCGTTGGAAGCCGCGCCGCCCGTAAAGCCGTACTGCATGCCTGAGACTGAGAACTGGAAGTGTTCTGCCATATATGCCGCGTCTGCGTCAGAACGGTATTCAAGAGTTGCGCCGCCTTTCAGCATTACCTGCTGGCGCTCCGTCATATCCTTTACCCAACCCATGATATACGTGTTGAGTTCTGCCTGAGAAATCGTATATTTTGTTATAGTTCCTCTTGTATTCGTAAATGTGTTGTTGGTGGGCTTTCCGTCTTCGGCGTCGACGAGAAGCTTGTATTCTGTGCCGTTTATTACCGTTGTCTCGAAAGTGAGATTGAGTTTGCCCGTACCTGCGTTTTTGTTTGCGAAAGTACCTGCGGGCGTAAACGGATCAAGCGCGCCGCTTGTAGTGAATACGGCCTTGTTGCCTGTCGTTGTGAACGAGGTCGTGTTGTCGAATTCTTTTGTCGCGGTAACAAGAGAAATATTCGCAGGCAATACCGAAAATTCAAGGAGTTTTACGCCGCTGTAATTGTAATTGATCGCGTCGTCTCCTACGAATACCGGAGTAACCGTGAACGTATAATCGCCCACGTTGAGATGCTGTCCCGAGTTGTAATTGCCGCCGAAGAACTCGTTGTTGTTGGTATAAGCGCTCTTGCTTATATTAAGTCCGCCTTCCGCTGAAGACATCCTTCTGCCGTCAAGGTCTGTAAGCACCAGTACGGGATTTATCGACGTTGCGCCGCTTGCGGTATAGTTGTATTCAGTTCTCGACAGCGTAGCTTCGAGATTTCCTACTCTGAGTTCCTGCTTGGTTACCGAGAACGCTTTCTTCTTATCCGCATCGCTTACGTCTTCGTCCCAGTCGTAGTCTCCGCTCTTTATGTAAAGTTCGAGAGTGTAAGAGCCTACATAGCCGTTTGTCTTATTGGTATCGTTGGTGATCCTTACGTCGATATGGTCTTTGAGAAGGTCTCCTTCAATTACCGTAGCGCTGTCGTCAATCTCGAATCCTACGTAATATCCGTAATGATATTGATATTTCTTGCCTCCGACATTTTCAAACAGATACGCCGTGCCCGAATAGTTGACGTTGCCGTTGGTCTGAACGATGGTTATGTTGTCGAGAATATCCGCCTTGCTTAGCGTATTCTTTATGATCTCGCCGACGTTCCAGGTGGTCTTGCTGACGTAGTAGTTGCCGGCAAAGCCCTCTCCGCTTTCAGCAAGATTACCCGTGTAATACCTGGTATTTTCAAGAAGCGCATAAGTCGTTCCGTCGATAATAGTATTGGTAGTGTCGAATCTGACGTTCTTTTTAACGCCCGCGTTCTTGGTGTCGAAAGTTGCCGACGGATAGATATTTACGATCGAGCCGTCCTTTTCCTTTTTGATCACGACACTCGTGCCTTCCTTGCGGTAATCCACGTTGATGCCGTTGTTGTAAATCATAGAAACGCTTTCAACGGTTACCAGAACGGGCGTTATGTTGCCTACTCGTGCAGAAAGCGCGCTTACGCAGTAGTTGCTCTTGTCTCTGTTCGCGCCCGAAACTACGCTCAGAGTGTTGTACGTCTTGCCGTTCAAAGTAAGCTTGCCCGTGCCTGTGAATTCGACTGAAATATCCGCGCCTGCATCAAGCGAAGCGTATTTCATTGCAAACACGTCGTTTGTTCCGCTTACGGGCTCGTATCCCTTTTCGTAAGTGTATTCAGTGTAAGACGCTTCAGCATTCAGCGTGTTGTCGAACTCTTTGGTAACAGAATCGAACTTTATCTCTCTCGGCAGAACGAAATAGCTTATCTGATTGCCGCTTTTGTCGACAAACTTGACGGTCATATCCGCAAGTGTGTAGTTCTGCGAAGTAAAGTTGGATATCTTTACGTATATATCGTATTCTCCAGCGTCTTTAGCGGTGAGCGGATTCTTGCCTGCATCTCCCTTTGCCGCAGTAAACAGCGCGCCGTAATTGAGCGTGTATTCGTCAGGCTGCACCTCGTAGCCGCCCTGCGCGACTATTCTGAGGTTGTTGATATCGAAGTTGAAAGGTATCTTGCCGTCATTGTCGAAAATCTTGCTGAGGAAGCCTGCCGTTATGACGTAAGTGACCTGCGCTTCCTGGATCGCATACTCGGATATAAGCAACTCGCCTATATTGAGCGACTCGAGCAGCTCGTTGCCGTCTGTAAATATAAAGTTGGGAGAATCGGCGATATTGATATAGACTTTATATCTCGCCTTATCCTTTACGCTTTCAGAAGTAACGCCTTCTTCATTGGTAAACGTGATATAGAAATGCACTTTTTCACCGCTTGCGTAACCGTTGATCTCAAGATAGAATCTGTTGCCGCTCTGTCTGTAAGCAACGGTCTGAGAAAGAATTTTCGACTTCTCTTCAAACGCCTCGGTATCGTAATCGACAAGGGCATCGTAAACCCTGTTGTTCATGTTGCCTATGCCGAATTCTTCTCCCCACATATAAAGACTGAGGTCATGAGAAGATATCTCTTTCTGTCTTATAGTGCCGCTGTAAGTGTAATTGCCCGATGGCAGTGCATAGAAATTCGTCGCACCGTCGGTAAGCGTTATATTTCCGCTGTAAGAAGCCGTTGCAGGGGCGTAGTTTGCCGTATCGCCCGTACCTTCAAACAGCTTTATCACCGCTTCCTTTATCTCGCCGCCCACAGCGTACCTGAACATGAAATCGCTGTATGTAGCCATGAATATAGTGCCGCTTCCGGCATCTTTCTGACTGTACACGCCCGTTGAAAGCTCGATCACGTCTCCTCTTATCTGATTGTTGCCGAAGCTCGTTTCGCTTTCGTTGTACGCCGTAGTGCCGTCGTAAGTCTTAGATACGGATACGTTATTCTGAGTTACGCCCTTGGGAAGAACAACCGTATATATGTCGATATAATCGGAATCGGAGAACATTATAGTGCGGTTGGTCGTGTTTATCTTCGAGTTTTCTCCGCCTTCCGAACTGAAAGTGATACGTATGCGGTAAGCGCCCGCCTTGTCAGTAGCGGTCTTGCTTACCTTTACGGTGGACTTGCCGTCCGCGCTGTCTCTGTAATAGGACGGAGACATGAGTCCCGCAGAAACTTCTCCGAGTCCCATGTCAGGTCTGTTTATAGGATTGTTGTTTTCGTCAGCATAGTAAAGCACGGGGTCGTTGATCACAGCTCCGTCATAAGTTTTCGCTACGCTGTCATAGAATACGCCTTCCGTTTCGTCGTAATAATAGCGGCTGTCGTCCATTGCGATCTTTACCGCCATGCCCATGACGTAAGTGAACGTGAAGTCAGCGCCGTCGTTGTTGCGGTCGAATACTCTGCTGAAGTTGTTGTTCTGCTTTGCCTGTTCGAGAGATCTAACGTTGTTATAGTAAGGCGTGCTGCTGATGGTAACGCTGTTGTCAGCATATCTCCAGGTCTCGTAAATCTCCCATACGAACTGCGCGCCCATAGAGCTTGAAGAAAGCGTTATGTTGATAGCGACGTCAGAAGTAATATTCTTTGTCTGGAAAGTAAGAGACGCACTGGTGTCAGGGTCATTCATATCCAGCTCTGTGCCTTCGTCTATGCTGTTGCCAAAAGCAACCTCGTAAATATACACGTTGTTGGGCTTGAACAGTCTGTTCCAGTCTGCCGTTCCGTCCGAAGTCATCATCGCCGCCGCACGCGCGCCGGTATAGTCTAAGTCTTTGTTTCCGCCGCTGTCGAGAGTTCTGGTTATTCTGGGGAAATAATCGTTTATCACGCTCATTGCGCCCTGACTGCCCACACTGCCGAAAACAGAGAAGTTGGGAGCTCCTGATACCCACGAAGAATCGGACGCGGTATTGTAATTGCTGTATTTTTCAAAAGTGAACGCATCGTTGTATACCACTTCTCCGTTACTTCTCGATGCAAGCACTACGGCGCTTCCGCCGCTGTCCGCGGTATCGGAATATCCTACCTTTATCGTATCATACGGGAAGGTCGGATCTGACAGAAGATTGTATGCCTGAGTTCTTATATATTCGTATTTGTCTTTAAAATCGCTGTTTGCCATACGGGTCGCGGTATTGCTGCCGTAATACCAGTTGTCCATATGGAAAGTCTTGTAATTTTCAATACCGTACATGAAGTAGATATTGTTGAGAGTGTTCTCTTCCGCAACGCCTGCAAGCTGAGCGCCGATATAGTAGTTTACGCGGTTCGTTCCGCTGTAGAAAATATTGTTATTGCCCGTTGTAAGGAAGTATGCCGCGCCGTTCCAGTTGCAGATAACACCGTCAATGTTGCCGAATTCGTTATCCTTGCTGCTTACCGTGTATGTGTAATGATCAGAATTGAGACCTACGATAGAACCTGCGCTGGTTACTTTATTTCCTGAGCTGAAGCCTTGAGATTTGCCTCCCATATTGAGTTCGCCCCACGCAGTCATCGTTCCGCTACCGTTGATGGTTACGTTGTAAACGGTGCTGTTGTCCGTAAGCCAGCCCACGATGCCTCCGGCATAAGCATAAACGCTGTCGCTTCTGCCTGACCATGAGAACGAAGAAACCTGAGATTCAACTCTTATTCCGCTTCCCTCGCTGAGATTTACCGTACAATTGGAAATATAAGACTGTGCAGAATCGGTACCGTACATGAATCCCGCAAAGCCGCCGTTCACGGCGATCGTGTTTATCTTATAATTCAGATTATTCGTATAACCCGACTGCAACTGAGGTCCGTCGCAGGTAGCACGCAAACTGTTGACGACAACATTCTCTCCGAGGGTCAGAGTACAGTTGTCGATCGTGCCAGCATTGACCGCGGTAACTATACCTGCAAACAGCGAAGTGCCGTAGTTTCTCCAGCTGTCCTGAGTTATTACATCAAACCATCTTGCATAGTCGTGGTTGTCTATTGTTATTGAGTTGGGAACATTGAATTCGATATTCTGAATAGTTCCCAGATTCCTTCCAAGGAAAAGACCGCCCGCTCTTATTCCTATCGAATAGTCTGTGTTTATCTGATTAAGGTCGTTTTGCGTAAATGTATTCAGACCGCCGATATAATCCCAGAAATACTCGTCTTCCAGCAAAGCTCCTGCAGGAGTATTGCCCTTGTCGTCAAGCACCGCGCTGTGAATGTTGCCGCTGGTTGTAATGGTAACGGTATTGCCATTGCCTTCAAGTATCTTGTCTGAACGCATGGTAACCGCGGTAGCGTAGTAATGTCCGGATTTGTTACCTGTACCCTGCGTTGCGTAATCAACGTTCAAGTCGTTTGCGATAATGCCTATATTTGCGTTGGCATATTGCGTATAATTGCTGTCTGAAGAAGCAAGTCCCTTCGTGGTATCCGTGCCTGAAGACATAAAAGTCATCAGCTGTTGCGCATCGTAGATATAAACCTCGTTGTAAGTCGTTTTCAGCACGTAAATGCCGTTGGGGAAAGCAGCCGCGGAAGCTTTTATATCCGCAAGAGCCGTCGCAACGTCAACGGTAATGAATGCGCTTGAAGCAGCGCCGAGAGCGCCCAAGTCTTTTATCTGCTTTATTCTGGAAGCGATGTCAGCTCCGCTTTCGTCAAAGTAAGCAAGATAAAGGTTTATGCTCTGCCAACCCAGACCGCCCGTTATGCTTACGCTGAGTTTTCCTGCTTCCGTCCAGGTCGCAACCATATCCGCAGTGGTTATATCGATAGAATACAGATTGTTGGTAAGCCACATTCTCATACCTGCGCCGCGCAGATCGGGATCGCTCGAATCAACGGTTACAGGCGCATATCCCATAACGGCAACCGCTTTGTTTGAGCTGAAAGTTTCAGTATAATCAGCGTAATTTACGCTGGTTGTCCAAGCGGTGTCTCCTTCATAGGTGGTCTGCCATACGAGGTTTTTGATATTGTCGTAATTGATATTTTTAGTTACGGTCTCCGTGCCGTCCGTACCTGTCTCCGAAGTAATGCCGTCAAGGAATCTCGCCGCTATCATACCGACGCGGGTATTCGCCTTTGCTCTTACGTATCCTTCAAAGCCAATATATACGCTGTCCAGCTTAGAAGGTCTGATCTCTCCGTAAGCGGCAACTATCTCCTGCACGTCAGGATCAGCACTGTCTGCGGTAAGCACCGAATAGTTTGAACCGAGAGCGACAACGCCTGCCGTATACAGCTTTGTGGACGAAGTGGTAACCGTGCCGCTTTCGTCTATGCCGTTGTAAAGATAACCTACGCCGATTACCTTGACCTGCTCGATAGATGCGGTATTTTCAGAAAATTCGAACGTGTTGATAACGCCTGCAATGTTCGCAAGCGCCGCGGTGCCGTTTGCATTTGTGCCCGATATCTTCATCACGGACTGATATTCTGAATCGAACTCTACTTTTCTGAGAACGCCGCGAAGATCGCCTACTACACCGCCGACGGTAGCCGCGTTGTGCGCGCCTTCAACAGATATGAAGCTGTTGGCGGTAAGCGTTACGGCGAGATTTTCTATTCTTCCGTCTATCGCAATACCCACAACGCCGCCTGCGGCAACCAGGTTTGCGCCGCCTTTCATTGTGATGCCGCCCGCACGTTCTGCCGTGCCGAAAGTGAGATTGTCTATATCAGCGATAACCGCGTCCGCGCCCGACTGAGCGCCCACCATTCCGCCGAATATCGAATTGTATTTTGCGCCTGCGTTGCTGTCCAGTTCAATAATTCTGTCAAAGCTGTAATTGCGCAGCTGAGAGACAACTCCTTCGTTGACGCCTACGAGCATGCCGTAGATGAATCCCGTCAGAGAATTTGAATCGAAATCGATGCCCATATTCGCCGCATTTGCGATGACGTCGTTTGCGTTTCTGAATATGTCTCTTCCGCCGTCAGTGCCTGAAAGCTCTATCTCTACGTTGGTGAACGTGCCGTAGTTCAGCGCAAGGAATTCACTGACTACCAGATATTTCTGTTCTTTTCCTTCCGTGTCGTTGCCGAACGTATAAGCCGCAATATTGTTTTCAAACGCGGACGTTACGACGATCTTATTTCCGCTGTCCTGTCCGCCGTCGAACAGTTTGCCTTCGCCGAGAACAAGCGGCTGTGAAGGCACGGTAGTGATTTCCACCGTCTTTCCTGTGCCCTGGATGCGCATTTCAGTTGCGCCGGACCATACCTGATATAAGCGGTATATCGCGTCTCCGAGAGATCTGCCCTCGTCGCTGCTCACCATCGTGTACTGATAATATCCCGCGTACGAGCCGTCCACCGTACCGCACGGCTTCGTGCTGAGGAAGCTCAGCACCATATACTGAGTGTACGCGCCGTAAGCGCTGTCGGTAAGCGCATAAACGTTTGATTCGAATGAGAATGTAACGTATCCTATACCCGTATTGCCGGCATTGGTTACGGTAAGAGTCTGATCTGCCGCGCCGCCTGCGCCCACAGTTCCGCTTCCGCTGCCGCCGCTTCCTCCTACAGACGCGGAGAAATCGGGAGTTTCTATAAACATGATGCCTGAGGGCTTATGCACGTTGAGAGTGAGAACTCCTCCGCTTATGTCAGCATCCATGGTAAGATAATTTATCGGGTTGTCGTCTGAATCCACAAGAGCAAAGCCGTAGCTGTTCAACGCAAAAGCCGCTTCGTTCGTCGCCTGCTGCTGTGAATCGATCCAATCGGAAGGCGCTTTGCCGAATACGCTTATATATGTTGGGTACTGAGAATTTCCTCCGTGGAATGCCGGCAGGACTTCAGCTTCCTCACCTTCTACTCCCGTAAGTTTATCGGGTATCGACCAGAAAGTATTGCTGACAGCGCCTTCAGGCACAGCGGCATAACTTTCAGCCAGAGCGCCCGTTACGTAACCGTATCTCGGCAAACCCAGAGCACGGGAGTTCATAGTTACCATGCCGCCGCTCAAGGCAAATACGCTGTCAGAAATCGTAGCCTTTGAAGATGTGTTCTTGAAATCTATAAATCCTATTCTTGCCGCGCCGTCAGCGTTCATAGAGCCGACGAGACCGCCTACGAACACGCTTGTCGTAGAAGTGGAATTGATCGCAGAAGAATATACGTAGAAACCGCCCCAACCTGTAGCTTTCAGCCCTTTGAGCGTTCCGCCGTCGTTGATACCCACAAGACCGCCCGCAGAAACGTCTCCTCCGCCCGCGCTCATACCGTAATTGATATGCGCAAGCAACGAAGCCGCAGAAAGCGTGCCTGAGTTGTAGCCTACCGCACCGCCCCATACCGCAAGTTCCTGCGCAGTAAGATATATCGTTCTCGACTGCGGAGACTGTCCCAGTCTGCTCAAGTAATCGCTCTGCTTCGTCTCAGTGCCTACGGTAACGTTTACGCCTGAAACCAGCGCATAGTTTGAACCGACTGCACCGCCGTAAATGCCTTCTTCTACCTGTCCGATAGTGTTGTTGCTGAAATTGTTGAGCGTAAGCGTTCTCGCTTCGCCGTAGTTTTCGCCAACCAGTCCGCCGTAAACAGCCTTTGCCGCACCGTCAATGTTTACGGCGCTGTACTTGTTTACGGTAAGGTCGCTTACTCTGCCGCTTTCTGCATTTATACCCACTATTCCGCCGTAGACGACTTCAGTCGAAGCCGCTCCGCTGACCGTGATCGCCGCTGTCTGCGTGCTATTGTTGAAAGTTATGCCGCTTATATCGCCGTAGTTGACGCCCGCAAGCATACCCACTGCCGCACTGTCGACGAGATTTGAGGTATATGTGCTGAGTATATAAGAAGTTGTTCTTATCTCAATATTGAAATTCCTTACCGTGCCGCGGTTGACAGCCATAAGTCCGCCCACAGCGCCCTTTTCGCTTCCGCCGACTTCTGTCTGAATATATCCGCCGCTGCCTGATGAGGTATTGTCGTTTTCTCTGTCGTTCGTCTGCAATACGTATCCGCCGGGATATGCCATAAGCAGCATATTGTTGCCGCCGTCGAGCACTTTTCCTTCATTCATTTCGACGTAACCGTTTGCAGGCTTGTATATCTGAATGTTTTCTTTTACGTAGCCCGTCTTCGCGCCTGCATAAAGCTGATTGTATCCCTTGCCGTCGACAAAGCAATACAGCATACTGTTGGCGATGCCGTCTGCCTCATTTACGTAATTGTTATACTCCGTGCCCTGTCTGATATCCACAGAATAAGTCGCAAAGAATTCGAGCGTAGGAACGTAAGTGCCCGTACCGTTGAGATAATCGCCGGAAGCAGTGTAAGAAAGCGTGCCCGAAGCCGTATAGCTGTCGGAAGACAGAGTTTCTGTCGAAATAACGTCGCCGTTGTATCTGATGTAAGAGAGCCTGATATTTATATCGTAAGCGCCGTTGAAATAGCTGAGCGGAGCGCTCCAGTTTGCAGAATTCGCATTCGAGACAAGCGTTCTCTCACTTACGAAATCCGCGTCCCCGTCGTCGCTGTAATCGCTGAGCTTGAACAATACGCCCGTAGCATACTCTGCGCTTGCGTCCTCGGTATTGTATCCGTACATAGAAACGGTATCCGCATTATCGGTAAACCACGGTATTTTATAATCGCCTGCGGTATAACCGTTTTCGTAATAATGCGCAGCCGCACCCTTTACAGATCCGCTTGCTATACTGCCGACTGCACCTGCGATAAGTCCTCTGTATCCGCCGTAAGCCTTGAACGTATATGCGCCTGCGTAAACACCTGACATGACCGAAGGCGCGAGGTCGAGACCTGCGATCTGCGTATTTTGCGCGCCCGTGTTTATAATGCCCACAATACCGCCCATATAGCCAGTGCCTGCGGTTACCTTCATCGAAGCGGTTTTACCTGCCGTGCCTGTGTTGCTGACAGAGCCGCCGTTCTGCATGCCGACAACGCCACCTGCCGCAGCTATGCCCGTGGGATTGGCGATAAGCGCCGCGCTGTCAAAATTCACGCTGACGCCGCTGATCGCTCCGCTGTTGCTGCCGAACGCCGCTCCTGCGAATACGTCTGCGCTTGTTACGGTGTAAGTTCCTGAAAGATTTGCCATTGCACCCGTAACGTCCGCCGTATTTATACCCGCAACGGCGCCGAAGTAGCTGACCGTAGCGCTCGCACCTATAACTGTTGCGTTGACGTTGGTAAGCTTTCCTTCGTTTACGCCTGCAAGCAATCCCAGCGCGGAAGCCGAAGCGCGTAGCTCCTCTCCCGCCGTAAGGCTGAGATTCATTATCTCTGCGCGGTTTACCGCGAAGAAACCGCCTGCGACCGTTTCTCCGTTATAGAGCGCCGTGGGAAGCGTTCCCGTTACTGCAAGAGTGTTGTTTATGCTGCCGATGAGTATTTTCTTTTCTGAGCTTTCGGCACGCAGAGAAGAAGTCGTGCCGTCAACCGAGAAGGAAGCGTTGTTGGCAAGCGAAGCTTTATGCGCGCCTGCGTATACTCCCGCCCCGTCTCCCCTCATAAAGTCGACAAGCTCCTGATTCTGTTTATCGTAAATGATGACCGAATAGTCTATAAGCACGTCAAGCACGGGCACGTATTTATCGCTGCTAGCGTAAGTGCCGTTCACTGCCGTCGTGTAAATTCCCGAAGCAAGCGAGGGCGCGCCGCTGTAAGTGTTGTCCGTCGTCAGCGCTCCTTCTGAATTGTAATAATAATATTTCGCCGTAAGGGTTATCTGATCAAGTGCTGTTATCTGAGAACGCAGGAATGTAAACGACTTGTCAGCGCCGTTTACGTTTATTGTGCGTTCAGTAAGGAAATCTGCAGAGCCGTCATTGCTGAAATCGCTCACTTTGAACAGCAATCCTTCAGTCTGAACTGCCGTGCCGTAGCCGTACATCGCAAGCGTATCCGTTGCCGTAGTCGTCCAGGGCAAAGCATAACTTTCTACCTCGTCGGGATAATGCGCCGCTATACCGCTGAGTGCGCCCTCTCTTAAGTCTCCTTCTCCCAACGTAGCCGCGACGAGACCTTTGTATCCTGCCGCCGCGTTTATGCGCATTCCGTAAACCTCGTTGACGATATTGCTTAAGGTCGTCTGAGCCGCATCTATAAGTCCTGATACGACGGTGTTGCCGTTGCTGCCTGCGTTCGCCGCTCCGATCACGCCGCCCGCTGCGCCGATACCGTTGACCGTAAGCACAGCGCCGTAACCTTTCGCCTTTATCTCTGAAAGCGCTGAAGAATCCTGCAATCCGATCACGCCGCCCAGTACTGCCAGCGTGCCGCCGTTGTTTTCAAGCGACAATTCTCCGCCGTCGTAATTGACTGAAGCGCCGTCCGCAGTGCCGCGGTTGACACCGACTGCTCCGCCTGCATAGCTTATATCTCCGCCCGACAAATTCGCCGCGCCGCTTATGACTACTGAGCCGCCCGAGTAAATGCCGTTGTTTACGCCGATCGCAGCTCCGTATACGCTTTTGCCAGTATTTGTCAGCGTTGCCGAGCCGCTGAGCATTACCGAACAGTTGTCTACCGTGCCGTTATTCACGCCTATGAGATAAGAATATATCAGCGCGTCGTTGAAAGAATATGTCCTCTGACCGTCAACGGTAAGAATAATATTTGTTATTCTCGAGTTGTTGACGGCGATGAATTCTGCGCTTACATTGCTCTGACTTTCTTCGTCCCATACGCTTTCAAACGCAGAAGAAGTGCCCGACACGTTCACTCTGAGACCGTCGCCGCCGTCAAGTCCGTTGTTTTTATTGAATACGATTGCCCTGCTGCCGTCCACCGTCCAAGGTGTACCGCTGTTGTCGGCATAAGCGCCGCTCGCGCCTGCGCAGAGAGCTTTATATCCGTTTGACGGATTCATATGTTCAAATCCGCCCGATTCACCCGAAAGGAAGAGAGTCAGCGCGTCGTCGGCGTTGGTCGTATCGCCCGCAGACACTCCGCTGTGCAGATTCATTCTGTAATCCAGCTTTACGCCGACAACTGGTGCGAGATAATCGGGGTTGGAATTCACGTCGTTGTTCTGAACGTAAAGACCCGTGTCGAACACATAAGAGTAAGAGCCGTTGTTATTGTTTGAATAAGTCCACGGCGTCGAGAAGGTTTCACCCGCATTTACAGGCGTGCCGTAACTTACAAAATTCTGATATCCCGCACCGTAAGGAGTGAGCGCCCAGTTGCCGCTGTACGCAAGACTGGTAACGGTAAATCTGTATATGTTGCCTGCACTCTCAGGCGTCCAGCTTACGCCTGTAAGTATCTTTGAAACGAATGCGTCTGAAGCATCCTGCACAGTATAAATCTGACCCTGAACAAGATCCTGAGCAACGTATTTTCCGCTTGCGCCGATGCTTCCTGTCACATAACCGACAAGAGACATAACTCCCTTCTGCGGAGTAAACCAGCCAACCGCCTCGTCAAGATCGGGAGCGGCGGCGACAAGTCCTTTTATATAGGGATTGGTTGTCTGATCATAAGTCGCGCTTGAAGCGATAAGTCCCGCAAACAGACCCGTATACGAATTTTCATCAGACTGAATTCTCTGTTTTCCCGCATACAGCCAGTTTGCGAAAGGCTCTGACTGCTCTGCCGTAAGAGTAAGAACGTTGCCCTCTGTGCTTACCGAGCCGCTGTTCACGCCCGCGCCGAGGAAGCCGCCCACATAGTTGCCGTAAACGGAAGAAGCAGTCGCCTGCACGGTAACGTCGTAATTTCCGTTGACAACCGCCGTCCTCAGGACGCCCGCACCTGTATTGACGCCAACGACTCCGCCGAGATAAGTCTGCCTTGCGCTTCCCGATATCTTGAGGTCTCCTGCGTTGGTTACCGTAATGCCGGACATAATTCCCGTGTTGTAACCTACTGCACCGCCTAGTGCATACAGAGCGTCTGCGTTGTTAGCATTCAGTTCAACTGCGCTTGTGCTCACGACTGCAGGAGCTATAGTGCCGTAGTTTATGCCTGCAACGAAACCGAACGCCGTAGTATCTGCCGCGGTTACCGTGCCGCGCGCGTTCTGATAAACAAGGCTGAGGTTGAGAATATTTCCTCTGTTCACTGCGATAAAGTCGCTGACCGCGTTTATGCCGTCGGTATTCACGGCATTGTTGTTAACGCCCGTAACGGTTATCTGATTGAGTCCGCCGTCTATCGTTTTCCAGCTGCGCAGTTCACGCTGAGATGCAGAAGAATTGTCAAGAGTATGAGCCTTGTTCAAAACGAGCGAGTTCGCGTACGCGTATGCAAAATTTGCTCCCGCGTTGACTCCGGCAAATGCGTCGAATGCGGCGGAATCCGCAAAGTTCTGCATAAGCAGGCTGTAATCGTATTCCACCGCCGTGCTTGCCGCGGAAGGAATGACTGCCAGTCCGCCGTAAGTTACGTTTGCGCTCTCGTAAGTTGCGCTTCCCGTAGCGTAAGACGGCGCGCCGTTTACATAGCTCTGCGTGCCGTAAATGAAATAGTTGCCCGCGCCTATGCCGCTGACATTGTCAAAGTTGATATTCTGTCTGAGACCGCTTACCCAGCCGCCGTCCGACTGCTGCTCAGCATCCCATATATAGCTTACCGTTGCGCCTACGGAAGTAAGGTCTGTCGAATTTTTTTCTGTCCTCTGACCTTCGAAACGAGTGCTGACAGATGCTATCTCGTTTATGTAATCGTTTGAGTTGTTTGAGCCGTAACCGAACTTCGGAATATCCGCGGACGTTATAGGCTGAGACGAATTCAGTTCGCTTGCATTCCAGGTCCTGAAATTTACGTTTTGAGCGTTTGCGAGATCTCCGCCGTAAGAAGCAACGAAGTTTACGTTTGAGTTTGTCGTTCCTTGACCGCAAACTATACCTGCATAATTGCCTGCTTCAGGGTATTGCGCGCTGTTCATAACACCGTAGCTGCCCCTGCTGAGGTCAGTCATGTCGTAAGCTTCGGCTTTTATGTAAAGATAATCCGTTTCGAGAGTTATGTTTGTTACCGTAGAAGGCGCAAACGTCCAGTTCTGCCCGTTAAGCTCCAGTACAATCGGAGAAGAGGTGATATTTGTTATGCCTGTGATTACCCCGGTATAGCTCTTGGAAGAGTGTCTCGGCGTATTATACAATACGGTATAATTCTCGTAGGTTTCACGATATTCGGCATAAAGATTTACGCCGCTTACTATACCGCCGTTATTGATCGCGGCAACTCCTCCTACCACACCGCTCGTAATGCTGTTGCTGGGTACTTCTATATAATCGTCCCACGCCCAGCGTCCTCTAATTGCGATTTCACTTCTGAACAATCCCAGCACGTCGTTGACAACTACTTTACATCCGTATATGCTGCCTGTCTGAGAAGAATCAGAAGGATTTACTCCGTTGTATCCCGCAATACCTCCGACCGCAGAAAATTCCTGATAACTTATATCTCCTCTGTCTGAAGCATTGCTTCCGTTGACATAGTATTGGCTGGGGATAAAACCGTACTTGATCTCGTTCTCCATCGTACAGTTGTAGATAACGCCGAAGTTTATTCCTGCTATACCGCCCATCATTACGTTTCCGTTCCAGGGCGATATATAAATTGCCTGAATGTTGCCGCTTCCGCCGTCCACTCTGGTTACAACGGTATTCAGATTTTTTATCGTGCCGTAGTTGACAGAAATTACATTGCTGAGACCGTAAGCATCCACACCGCTGTATATCTGAACGTCGTAATTTCCTTCTCCACCTGCAGTATCTATTCCCCACCAGGACAGATAACTGTCTCTGCTTCCGATAGCACTGTTTATTTTCTGCAGGTTGTATGCGTTTGAGTTACCGTGTTTAGATGTTATCGTGTATCCGTTTCCGTCTAAAGTCGCATTTGCAGGCAAAACCCTGTTAGTTACGGGTTTTTCGCCGACCGTAAAGTTGGCTGTAAGATAGCCGTAATAAGTCGTACCCGGATTTGCGTTTGCGGTAGCAAGAAAACTGCTCAGCGCTGATTCACTGTTGATAGCATATCCGACAGCGCCTGAAGGTATAGCAGGGGTTTTGCCGTTATAGATAGAAGATCCGTAGCCTCTGTCGTTGAGACCGAAGATCTCGTCGCCGTCCCCGCCTTCAGCTATATTGCCCGCGCCTGAATTGTCGCCCGTGCGCGTATAAAGAAAAGCCGCCAAAGCGCATGACAGCACAAACGCGACTGCGATGATTACAGCCGTCGCGGTGAGCCATATCCTGCGTTTTGAGGCGTTGTTTGTCATAATTTCCATTATCTTATATTGCGCTTTCACTGCGCTGTTTTCAGTTTTTGTTTTTTCTTTCAGTCTCTGCGTCGGGACGTTCGAGCACGTCCGACATAAATTCTTCCTTCGTTATCTCTCCTCTCAGATACGCCCTTTTTCTGTCCAGCTCTTCCTGAGTGAATTCCATTCCCTCAATTCCCCATATAGCCACAAGGTCGCTTATCTTTTTCTCTATTTCCTCTTCTGTCAAAACTCTTTTTTCTTCGTTCATATCTTTCATTCAGCACCTTTTATTCTCTTACGAATTCCGACGTAACGCTTACGGTAACGTTTGCGTTCATGATCTCAGGCGGAAGCAGTTCATCCGTAACGTTAAATCTTATTGCCAGAGTCAGGTTGCCTGAAGTCCCCGCCGCGAGAGTATCAAAAGAATAAGTTGCGGAAGCGTTGCTCCAGTTGTAGACGGGAGTCTCTCCTGAGTACAGGCAGAAATCCAACTTGCCCTGCATATACGTCTGAAGCTGCTGAGAAAGTTCTTTCCCGTCCTTGTCTCTCCAGACCGCCGAAGAAGCGTAAACAATGATTTTCATAGAAGTAACGCCTTCTTCCGCGTCTCCGATAACGTAAGGCACATCTATTCTTACGCCGTCAGAATCGGAAATAATCCCTTCCGCGGTATTGTCGTTTGTCGCCTTAACGGGAATAAGCGTGCCCTGCGTTTCGCCCACGCCTATGCTTATGCTGAATTTGTCGTTGGAATCTACAGTGAGATAAGAGGAATCGCTCTCGTTCGGAAAAAAAGCGAACGCCGCGCTGATACCTGTCAGCGCGATAAGAATTAAAAGAATTATAGCTATGACGACAGTCTTTTTTTTCATTCCCCTTACCCGACCTTGTCCTAACTTTATTTATATTAATATAATATAACTAAAAGCGCGCGCTGTCAATACCCATAACCAATATTTTACATTTAAAATCGAAAATTTTAAAAAATACAAATAATTTCTAACAAATCTTTGCGGTAATTCTATAAAAATCCATTCCCTTAAGATCAAAACCGTCTTATTTTTATATGCAAGGCGTTTCGCGGCAAAAAAATCAGAATACTCTATTTAAGTTTTGCATGTGTTTTAAACACAGCAACAACTCAAATTTCAAACAGCGTTTTCGCAAGAAGTCCGTAAAAATAAAAAGGCTTTGCACTCAGGCAAAGCCGTAATTCAGGATACGTATCACGTTTTTTGCATTATCCGAAGCAAAGTTCGCCTTCACTCACGCTTCTTCCGCCGAAATCTACGTTGCTTCTGTCAAGGTTGATACAGCGGTAAAAACACATTCTTCCCATCGAGAGCGCCCCTCCGCCCGATACGAAAGTTACGCTTTTAAGGCTGTCGCAGAAAGCGAAAGAATAGTCGGCAATGCTCTCAACGCTTGACGGGATCTCCAGTTTTTCAACAAGTCTGAGACCGTCGTACTGTTCTACAGTGCCCATTGCGATCGCTTTGACGGGTATTTCGACAGACTGCCCCGCGTTGTTTTTCACCTTTACGGCAGGAGGGATTTTAAGCGTGGTAAGTATGCCGTTGTAGCCTTTGACAGTCGCAGACACCGCTCCCGTTATGTCGGTATCCCCAGCGTCGAAAGCCGAAAAATCTTCTCCTTCCATGCCCTTTTGTCTGTATTCTGCAACAACAGAATTGCCGTCTCCGAGGTCAATTTCCAGGACGAGATATCTGAAAGAAGGGTCTTCCCATTCTCCCGTTTCGGTCGTTGCAGGCGTAGAGCCTCCGTCCGAAGTCGTCCACACGGCATAGGCAGCCGCCGTGATGCCCGCAATGAGCAGCACGCAAACGACCATAAATACCGTTAATCTCGCAAACTGACCTTTCACTTTATCTCCTTTCCCGCACACTGCTTTTGCGCAGTTCATTGCTTATAAACAAACTTTTTTACGGCTTTTCTCAGACGTAATCCGCCGCCGCTACTATCTCGAACTTAAATCCCGACGCCTTGAAATTGTCGTTGCTGAACGGGAAAGTCCTGGCGTATCCTTCGTCCGAATAAGTTATCCTGATGCATATCGGGTTTGCCTTGCCGTATATATAATCCGACACGACTTCGCTCTGTCCCGACGGCAGATTGGGGCCGTATGTATAATGCAGTCCGTTGCCTTCCTTCGCAAATGTGCCGTAAGCGTAAGGCGGCGTTTCTGTAGTTATCTTTGCATACTCAAGCGTAAAGAACTTATCCAGATTGACTTTATCCAGCTTTATATATCTTACCTTGCCGTTCAACGTGCCGTCTGTCGTATAGATAAACGCTGTGCTGCCGTCCTCTGGCTCTGTAAATATCTCGTTCACCTCTCCGCCGTTTTCAACGGTTTCCACCTTGCCTATATGCGATTTCTGCGGGTCGTATCCGTCGAACAGAGAAATTATGCTGTCCATAGTCTTGCCGGCACTCAGCATATAGAAAGTATCGGATACCTCTATCAACAGAGATGTAAATTCAAACCTCAGACTTAAATCTCTGTCGCCCTGAAGCAACATCTTGGTGTGATAATAAGCCTGATAAGCTCTGTCGTCGTCGGTATAAGGCACTCCGTTTTCGTCATAGCCTTTCTGCCCGTTGTACTTTTCGTTCACAAGCGCGCCGCTTTCGTCGTCAAAAACGACTTTTATGTAAGTTCCTGCCTGAAGGACTGCCGAGCTGCGCGTTTCTGTAGAAGCGGAAAACCAGGCAAAAGTCAGCGCCAGCATACAGAATACCAGCACGAGCATAAGCACGGGCAATAATACTTTTGCGCTCTTCATTGCCGCTTCCCCTCCTTATCAGTCTTCAGTGTGAGAACCGTCTTTTGTTTCTCCGCCCTTGTTTTTCAGATATTCTTCTACGGCTTCTTTTTTAAGCCGCTCTATCTTTTCATTGTCGTCTTCGTCGCTTTCAGGCTTTGCTTGCATGGTGCTTTCAAGCTCTTTCTGCTTTTTACTTTTTGCGCTTGCTATTGCAAAAACAGCAATCTGCCACACACCTATGGCAATCAAAGGCAGGACTATTATCAGCAAAAATCCCGTCTTGCTTCTCAGCACGTTCTGCAAGCCTGCCAAAGCCTCGCTTTTGCCCAGCACTCTGCCCGTAACGTTATCTAGCGGCACGGGCGTTTCGTCTGCCGTTTCTGCGGCGTCACCCTTAGTGCGTACGTACCATCTGCCGTCGCTTCCTTCATAAGGCGCAACTACTATTCTGTGAGTTACCGTGTACCCTTCCACAGCTCCGAAGCCTTCGGGTGCGGTAAACGTGATAACGTCGCCTTCTTTAAGCTGAGACGGGTCGTCGTACAGCTTTTCCGGGTCGACGACTTTTACTATTATCACGTCGCCTTTGTCGTATGTGCCCGTCATGCTTTCGGTTACCACGACAAAAGAACGGTATCCGAAAAGCGTAGGCTCTTTGCCTGAAAAATACTGTGCCATAACAGTTACGAGACAGCCGAACACAAACAAGAATACTGCCGTAACGATTATATTTATAATCAACACGGGTATGGAAATTTTTTTCTTTTTCTCAGTCTTCTCCATTGCTGTCGTCATCACCTTTCAGGCTATTGTCTTCGCTCTTTAAAGAAGAGTCTGCGTTTTCATTTTTACTAGCATTTTCCGCATTCCGGTCTGTGTTTCCGTCAACGGTCAGCGCGCTGTCCGCTGCGTTTTCATCGGAATTTTCTTGCGCTTTCAGTTCTTCCGTCTTAGCCGTATCTTCAGCTATTTCGACTGTAGTCTGCATATCTTTATTCTCTTCTACGTTGTCCGTGTTTTCGTTAAGCGCGGCAAGCATAGGCGTTACTGAAAGGTCTTCCACCTCTCCCAGGTCTTCCTGCGACGCTTCGTCAACCGCGATCTCCTGCATAGATTCCTGCTTCAGGCGCATTTCTTCCTCAAGCTTTTCAAGGCGCTTTCTATCGCGTTCACGCTGTTTTTCAAGCGACGCGCGCTCTTTTTCCGCAATCTTTTCCTTTTTGGCAAGAGAACGCTCGAGTGCGAGTTTTTCCTTTTCCATTTCTTTAAGCATCTTCTCTTTCTCGATCTCGTTCTGACGATATTGTATCTTTGCGATATCCGATTTCTTCTTTGCGCGCAATGTGCTTTCGTTCAGAAGCACGCGGTCGATAGCCTTGTTGATGCGCGCAAGCTGCGCCTTGTCCACCTTGCCTTCTGTCTGCTGGAACAGGTTGCGAAGCTCTGCGACGCCGAATTCGTCCGGAAGTTCTCCGTCCTCTTCCTCGTCTTTGTTTTCCTCTTCCTGAGGCGGCTGTTCTTCTTCCGCCTCTCCTTCTGTATCTTCGGGAGAAGGAGTTTCCACCGCTTCGGGAGTCGGCGTCTCCTGAGGCTCTTCCTTTTCCACCTCTTTTTCTTTCTCCGCTTCCTCTTTCTCCTGCTCGGTCATATTGGATTCGTCGAAGAACAACGCGTCTTCCACCTTTGCGTTGACGAGTCCTTCCATAAGAGAGTTGCAGATAAACATCATATCGCCTACGGCCGTTTCAACGCCTTCGTCGACAGGCATTTTTTCGCTTACATTTTCGACAGAAAAGCCCATCTTTGAATAGCTTTCAATAAACTGCCACAGCACGAGAGCTTTCTTGAAGTCAGGGTTTTTCAGTATTACGTTGGTACGCGTGATAGGCGGTCTTACAGGCGCGCTGTTCACCATCTGCTTTGCAAACGGAGACGATAAGAAGTCTGAGATAATGCGCTGAAGCTTGGTTACGCGCTCAACTATCTTCAGATCCGCACCCTGAATTTCCTCCTCAACGTCAGACGGGACAGAGCCTATAAGTTCCAGATTGTAGAATACACGCGTTTTGCCCATATAGAAATTGGCGTCGACGTCAAGCTCTAAGATATTGTCGTTTACGTACGCCTTCTTTATTGCGTCCATACGGCGCGCAACGAAGTTGGAAAGATTCTTCAAAAGCGTATAAATAAAGCGGTTTTCGTATATCTCGAAGCTCTCTTCTTTTGTCGTGTTCAATATCTTGTTGGGCGTAACGTTGCCCTCTTTGTCCACGCTTGCGATCATATTGGTATGCTGAGCAAGATGCTTTACCGACTCGGTCGAAATTGCGCGTGCAAGAGAGATATCCACAATGTCTTCTTCGATAACGATAAACTTTCTGGGATTTCTGACGATATTATCCAGATTGGTTATGCAGGACTCTATCATGTCTATCCAGTCTGTTTCAAACTGCTTTGTGCGGCTCTTTTTGGCAAGTTTGAGCTGCGGTTTAGACGCGCGCAGTCTGCGCTTGAACGTCTGATAAAAGTCGTCCGAGCGCAACATTGCGTTTATTTTTTCGACGTATGCGTCAAATTTTTGTCTGTTGTCCATACTCTCCTGCCTTTGCCGCCGTTATATCAGCGAATTTTCAGTCCTTTTTTGCAGCGGTCTTTTTGGTTGTTGTTTTAGCCGTTGACTTTTTTGCCGCGGTTGTTTTTGCAGCTGAAGTCTTGGTTGCAGACTTAGTTGTTTTCTTTTCAGGCTTTTCTGCAGTTGCTTTTGCCGCAGGTTTCTTCGCAGCCGTCTTTGTTCCGCTCTTTGCCGTAGTTTTAGCTGCAGGCTTCTTTGCAGTTGTCGTCTTCTTCGCCGCAGGCTTCTTTACGGGTTTTTCTTCCTTGACAGGCTTTGCGCTTTCTGCAGGCAAAGCGCTTTCTTCGACTTTTTCTTGCGGATCAACATAAGTTTCTTCAACCTTTTCGCTTTCAACGCTCTCGGCAACTTCAGCCGTCTCAGATGCTTCATGCTGAGTATGTTCTTCTTTCTGAACTTCTTCAGTCTCTTTCACTGCGTTTTCAGCGCTTTCTTCTTTGTTTTCGCCTTGCGCTTCTTCTGTAACCGCATCGCTTTCAACGGTTTTTTCTTCTGCCGTTGTTTCTTCTGTGCTTTCTTCGGTTTTGTTTTCTGCGTTTGCTTCAGCGGCTGTATCTACGCTTTCGGTCTGCAGCGCTCCGCCGTGAGTCTTCAGATATTCTTCGATAGCGCGGCGCTTGATTTCTTCTTCGTCAAGCTGAGCCGCTCCTTCTGCCGTCGCACCGACAAGCTGTTCTCTCTGCTTCTTGAGCTTGGCTTCTATGATGATACGTACTACAAGGTATGCGTTGTAAATAAGAAGGAGTATAAGCGGAAGCATTATCACAAGGAAGAAATGCGTGGGATCCTGAAGCCAGAATACCGCACTGCCCACTCCTGCGAGCTTGCCTATGTAAACGCCTTTTATATCGCCCTGATACAGAGTCTTCGGCACAGCGGTTGCAGGATCTTCTGCGTCGCCCATTGTCGTAAATTCTCTGACTATAGTGCCGTCCGTAAGAGGAGTTTCTTTTATGCTTATGATACGGTGAGTCACGAATTGAAGATCTCCGCCGACATAATCGAGATAAGTGATTATATCACCTTCTTCGAGAGCGGAAAGATCTGCTTTTTCAGCGCTTTTTACAATGATAAGATCTCCTGCCTTAAAGCTGTCGGGCTTATCCCCTGCCATACTGTCTGTAAGGACGGGCATAAGTCTTATCGACGATTTGCCGAAGTCTGTATTGCTTTCATAGCCCGTGGACAAAAGTATTGAAATCGAAAATGCTATCGCGACTACGACAATCACGACTTGCAGGACAATCAGCGCAACGTTGAGCGCGAATTTTCCCTTACTCATTTTAGCATCCGCATTTTTCTTTGACATAAATTCTCCTTTTACGGCACGCTTATTTTCAGAACGCTTTATCTTGAAAGCGCAAAAGGCAATATAAGCGTATCCGCCGCGTACGTATTAAATTTTCTTCTGTTTAAGTATATTTATCTGCCGCGCATTACGCGCTTCTCAGACAATTGTCTTTATTGCAAAGCCGAGAATATGTAATGAAACGCAAGGTATCAGAACAGTTTCTTGAGTCTTTGCAGATATTCTTTGCTCTCTCCCATGTTTTCTTCACCGAAAAGCTCTGACAGATAGTCGCAAAGACCGTCTATCTCGTCGCGGATAAAACCGAGGTTGAGCGATTCGAACTTTCTGAGGATCTTGTTGCACAGCACGTAGTCTATGCCGTCTATCTCAGTGCCGCCGCATGCCACGTAGGCAGGAACGAACTCTTTGAGCTGTTTTACGATACGGTTACCGAACGCCAGTCTGAAATGCTCGATTACGTAATCGTCAAGCGTATTTATCTTATCGATGATTTCCTGAGAGACCTTGTGCTCTTCCTGCGCTTTTTTAAACATAGCCTCAACGTGCTTGAACGACACATAAAGTTTGTCGGTGTCGGGAGCGTCGAAAGGCACGCCTTTTGTATTGATGTTGATAGGAATAGCACGGTCGTAAACCTTATCCGATATAGCGAAGGTGGAGTCGTCGTTGTTTGCCGTACCGATAAACCACATGTTCTGAGGAAGAGTAAATCTGCCCTTGACCACGTGCTTAGGGTCGTTAGGCCAGCCGCTGGGAACAAGGTCGACGATCCAGTTGTCGCGGGACGGCATTTCAAGAATAGACAACATTTCTGCAAAGTAATATTCTACACGCGCGATGTTCATTTCGTCGAGAACGGTTATGTAGATGTTTTCGTTCCAGGTCGCTTCGTACATTTTCTTGAGAACTTCGGTTTCGTTGAAACGCTTGGTAAATTCGTTGAAATATCCGAAAAGCTCTGTACGGTCACGCCATGACGGCTGAACCGAAGCGATCGTCGCGGGGTTGTCTAAGAACTGACCCGTAGCGTATGCAAGCGAGGTCTTACCTGTACCTGAAATACCTTGCAGGATAAGAAGTCTCGTCGTGGACATGCCTGCCCAGAAAAGGCGGATTATGCGGGGTTCGTAATAAAGTCTAAGACGGCTTGCCGCGAAGTTGCGGAAGCGGTCGCATATCTGCTCCAATGTAATCTCGTTGTCATACTCGGGCGGCGTATAGTTTTCATAGATCTGATCGACTTCCGTAAGTTTGAAAAAGCGGCTTTCGCCCTCTTTTATCTTGTTGTCTTCGCCCTGAGCTTCTTCTTCCTCTTCTTCAAGACCTTCGAGGAAAGCGTCGCCTTCAGCGCCTGAAACTTTCATGCGCAGAATTCTGTCCTTTTCCTGCGTAACTTTGAGTATCTGTTTCTTAAGATTGTGTATCTCGTCAAGAAGATCCTGATTTATCACAGGTTTTTTGAATCTCTTTACAAGACGTATCGCAAACCATACGATCACCCAAACCAGAGCGGCAAGGATCGCAACGACGAGTATTGCAATGAGAATGGCGAGAATCCACTCTCCTGCGCCCCAACCGTTGGCATTGACCCAGAAAGCGTCGTAATATGCAGGGAAATTGAACATCTGAAAGATACCGCCGAAAATTCCGACGAATATCTGTGAGATGCCGCCCCATAACACGCCCAGAAAGGCCTTGATGAAATTTAACATATTGTCCATAGACTTCCTCTTATCTTACGGTTTTATTGCGTCCGCCTGCGTAACGCGGAAGTTGTATTCAAAATTTACCTTTGCGCCTATAATGCTGTCCACACAATCGCTGTCGCTGCCTTCGAGCCATATAAGAACGGTGAACTTCTTGACTTCTTCTACTGCAAGGAATGTATCAGCTGACTCGAATACGAGAACGTTGTTGTCCTTGGGTTCGTCCGTCGAGAAAGGAGTGGTAACGTTCGTACCCAGAAGTTCATCCAGCCTGCTGTCTCCCAAAGGAAGCGGCTTCTGCGTTTCTTTTGAGTCTGTATCGTAAGCGATATATTCAGGAGAACCGTCTGAACGCGTAACAGCGTAACAGGTCGCCTTCTCCTCGTCTTCAACGACTATTATCCTGACCGCGCGCTCAATGTCTTTTGAGACGTAATTGAGCATAATCGAACTTTTGAAAAGGATATCGGAATCGCTGACGTTCTTGAGAAAAAAGCTGTAAGCAATATAGTTGTCGCCGTGATGATCGCCTTCTTTACCCAGCACTTCGTTCTTTAAGATCCAGTCGTAAGTTATGTTGGAAATATCTTCAGGACCGTTCATCTTGAGCACGGTAGAAGGTGAAGAAAAATCCGCGGTCTTGCTTATCGAGATGTCGCCCACGTTGTTTTTTTCAACGACTACTCTCATACTGTTGGCATCTATGAAAGCAATCGTACCCCAGGCAGCTCCCGTCAGCAAAAGAGCGCAGATAAGGAAAATGATTATGACAGTCGTAGCCGTGCGGCGTTTGCTTGCCGCACGGATCTTTTTATTTTTAATGATGTCGTCTTGTTTAGACTTGTTAAACTCTCTTCCCATTCCCTTATCCTATGCGCCGCGCATTACAGTAATACGTGCAGGTACATCGCGCGGGTATTCGCATATATAATAATTATATTATAATATTTTAGCTCTGTCAATAGCGATTTCAAAATACGTGTCTCAAAAAACGGCTGAAAAACTTACAAAACGCCCTTTTAAAAGCGCAAAAGCCCCACCCCGCTTTCGGGGTGAGGCTTATAGTTGAAAGTCAACAATTTAACTGTTTGTATGTCAGGGAAGAGCTACTTCTCCGAAGCTGATTTCAAAGTTAAAGCTGCCGTCACTTGCGCTTTCTGTCATTTCGTTTCCGTCAAACCACAGGAACAATACGCACTCAATTTCAGTTCCGAGTTCCATATTGATAGCACCTGAATTGAGAACTACTCTGTTGGTCTGTCCGTCTACACCTGTCTGGAAAGTTGCAAGAGATACCGCTTCAAGATCAGCTTTTACGTCTTTCTTTACAATATTGGTAACTCCGCCGAGATTAGCCGTTGCATATTCGTTAACCGTCTGAGATTTAACTTCTGCATCATATTCAGCCTGAGCAATTTCTCCTACTGCCAATTCTGTGTTCGTTTCATAATCTCCGTCAGAATAGTAAGAATACGTAGTTCCCAATACAAAGCTCTGTGTATCAGCAGAATCAACCGCGCTCTTACCTACAAGCATAAAGTTGAGGTTGTTGATAGCGTTGATCATATTTCTTGTGGGGCTGTCGCTCTTGATGGTAATGGTAATGTCAAGCTGCGTGTCTGCAAGGCTGGTGTCAAGCATGAACTTTGCGTAAACAGGTTTTGCCGTTATGCTTGTAACATTTACAGAAGAAGGCATCTGGTTACCCGTCATGAAGTTCTTCGCTGTCATTCCTTTGATTACGCCGTCCAAAGTGGATATAGGCATAGACGGATTGATCTTGCTTTCAGCTCCGAGCGTCTGTCCCATTGCAGTCGTATCAAAATTGTATCCGCTACCGTAAGAGGTGAGATCCAGCATATAAACAGGATCGATACCATACTGATTCTGGTCTTTTTCCCACGTATAAATACGGAAATCACCGCCGCCGGTACTTACTGTAAAGTTGCCGCTTGCGGTCGTAGTGTCACTGGTTGAAAACCACGCGAAAGTCGCGGTTGTCAGAGCAACGACAATTACGAGCACAGTGGCGATTGTTGTAATTACCAAACTCTTTTTCATAAAATCTCTCCTTATCTTTAATTTGTTTTATGTCCGTTGGTTTACCCTTGCGGGTGTTTGCCTGTTCAATCCGTTTTGCCGAGAAGAGTTTCTAGCTTCTTTTTGGGTTTTGCGTATGCGCTTCCGCCCACGATTTTCACGTTCTCTTTCTCAAAAAGCTCAATATTGTTTTTATTCACTACGTTTCCCAGCGCCAGTTTTATGCCCTTCTGCCCCGCGATATTCGAGAATATCGAAAGAAGAGAAAAATTGCTGCTGTTGTAATAGCGGTAATCCAGAAGAAAATATTCAGGAGCGTATTTCGCTATTACGTCCATAGGTGCACGCTCAATGCCTTCGATCATTATGTGAGCGCCGCGTTTTTTCAGAAAGTTGAGTCCCAGCCTGCTGTTTCTATCACCGAACGCCTCAAGCTGAAAAATGTCAAAGCACAACACGAGGTTGTCTTTGATAAGTCCTGCAAGACGGTGTACGTTGCCTTCAGCAAGCAGACGACTGCTTACCTTATAGATAAACTTCACGTCAGGATACTTCGCGGTATCTTCTTCAAATTGTGTGAGAGCCAGAAAATTGAGAGTTTCGATGCGGGAACTGGCCTGCGCTGCCGGAACGTATTGCCAGGGATACAATACCCCAAGCACTTCATCCTCGAGCACCTGCCATACTTCGATAAATTCCGTCCTGCCGTCCCCGTCAAAGTAGGGTATGTAGCAATAAGAAACGGGTTTTTTGACGGTAGCCGTTTTCCCCATACGGCAAATCTGCCTCCTTACCACACAACGCGAGATTATTCGCCTTATAATGTAATCATAACCGCAAAATTTAAAGCTGTCAATAGATATTTAAAATTTTCTTTTCCGCGAAAGTGCTTTTTTTACGCAAAAAACTAAGTTTTAAGGCATTTTAAGGCTGAAAATCTTTATGTTTTGTTTAAGGCGGTTTTGTCGATACGTATTGAGTTTTTTGTATTTTTTACGGCAAAAACCGCACTTGTAACGACTTTTTTTACAACTGCTTGCAGGGATAATAAAAAATTTTCAAAACCACTACACCTTCCTTGTAAAAGTGCTTAAAAAAAACTGAATATGTATTTGTTCCAAGTATCTTATCAATAAATTTATCTTTCCGAGATATTCTTCAAACAAAAACAATACGATAAATATCAATTCTTGAAGTTCCGATTAATTATCGTAAAACGGATTTTACTTGTATCAAACAATACATTAATGACATGTCATGTTCTGAACTCTCCTCATCCGATAAATCGTCCGATATCTCTGCTTTGACTCAGATTTTCTATAAGGATAATATACGAATGGGTATTATTTTAATATGCACGTGCGTACGTATGTAAAATTTTATAGACTTTTAGCAAATCATTGTAATTCGTATATTTTTCACGAAATCAACTGTTTTTATGAATTTAGTAGGTTTAACAACTTTTTTTATGGTCATAATGGTATATTTTGGGTTAATTTTTTATCTTGACTTTAAAAATTCGTTTTTGTATAATTAAACTACAAAAAAATGCATAACTTAGGAGGTTATCAAATTATGACAAAGAAACACATTTGGGCGAAACTGCTCATTGTTGCTTTGATCGTTGCAATGGTATCTGCCTTCTTCATCGGTTGCGATGATGAGACCAAAGATCCCGGAAATACCCCTTGCACCAATCACGTTGATGCAAACGGCGACGGCAAATGCGACAATTGCGGCGCAGACGTGAGCACTCCCACCCCTCCCCCCAGCTCTGACGGCGTTGAAGCTCTCTTCGGCATTCTCGACGACGCTGTAGCTAAGGCAGGCGGAATCGACAATATCGGCAACCTGGGTACCGATGCTTACCTTGAACTTGCTATGGATCAGAACGAAACCATCAAGAAAGTCAGAATCGACCTCGATCTCTCTCTTGACCTTATCCCTGAAAACAACACCGGATATGCGAACAACGGTTTCGGCTTCACCGTATCTGTTGACAACGGCGACGGCAATCTGAACAGAGTTTTCGGCATCTGGTACGTTGACCAGCTCAAAGCTGCTGAAAACTACGTTTATCTCTCTGTAGACGGTCAGAACCTCAAGATCGATGCTCTTACCCTTGCTTCAGTTCTCGAGAGATACAATGTAAACGCTAACGTTCCCGTAGGCGACAAGATAACCGATTCTCTCGTCAGCGACGCTGCAGGCGAAGTTATCGGCATGATCGCAGGTTTCGTTACCATCAATCACGAAACCGTTGGCAACAACGAAGTTTGCTCTCTCAACATCAGAGAACTCTTCAACCCTGAAAGCATGCTCTGCGGCATGATCGACGGCCTCCTCTTCGGCAACGAAACCGTTGACCCCGTTATCGACCTCGGCGCTATCCTCGCTGATATGGGCATCAAGATGAACACCGCTTCTATCCTCTATGATGCTCTCCCCGATGTCAACATCACCGTTACCGGCAACTATGACGCTAACAAGAACTTTGAAAGCATCGCTATCGGCCTTGACATCGCAGGCAAGAGCGACGGCATTTCTCTCCCCTCTATCGATGGCGGCAACGAGGTTCTTATTGAATCCGTTCCCGCTACCAACCTGTCCGCTACGCTCGGATATGAGTTCATCAGCGGCGAAGCAGCTTGGAACAATGTAAGCGGCGTTCACGACGCAGCTATCGCTGACGTTGAATGGAACGAAATCGGCGTTCTCAACTTCGCATTCGAAGGCCAGCTTAAGCTGGGCAAGACTGCTGAGACAGCTAAGACCTACAACATCGAACTTTCTGCTGACATCAACGCTGCTGCTGTTGCAGAAGCTACCTTCACCAAGAGAGTTTACTACAAGGACGCTGACGGCAATTATATGAAGAACGAAGACGGTACCATTATGTACACTGACTGGTTCTACCTCAGAGATACTTCTCTGTTTGCTGACGGCGCAAGAGACAAGGACGTCATCGACGCTCTGCTCCCCGCTATCAACAGCCTGTACATCAAAATGGTAAACGTTGACGACCCCAGCGACATCCTTCTCATCAACCTCGATGAAAAGGTTACCATGGACGCAGGTCTCAACTTCACCGGTGGTAAAGTCAGCATTGACCTTGCTGCTGTTACCGGCCTCCTCGAAACTTTCGGTGTTGAACTCCCTGAAAACATCGCTAGCATGATCTCCAAGATTTCCGGCGAAGGCAAGGGCATTTCAACCATCCTCACCGCTGTAAAAGAAATCCTCCCCGGACTTCTTTACAAGGGCGTTCCCGCAGGCGCTACTCCCACGACTATAGCTCCCGCTGCTGCAACTGCAGGCGAACTTGCTATGGCTGAAGAAAGCGAAGAAGGCGGCGATATCCTCTCTACCATCATGAGCGTTATCGACAAGATCAAGAACTGCATCACTGTTGGTACTGACAGCATTACCGCTGCTGGTTCCGGCGCTGATTACGCTATCGGCGATGCTACTCTTAACTTCAACCTTACCGCTAGCCTCCTCAGAGATGCTGAGAAGAACGTTAACGGCGTAAAAGTTGAAACCAACGAGCCTTTCGTATCCAACTACAAGAACGGCGAAGTTGTTACCAGCATTGACGCAAACGTACAGATCGGCGGCGGCGAAATCTTCAAGGCTGAAGCTTACGTAAACCAGGATAAGGCAGGCGCTGATGCTCTTGACATCTTTATCGGTCTTACCATAAACAAGATCGGTTACGGCTGCGCTACCAGAACTCCCGTAGTTCTTAAGGACGGCGTTCCCACCTCTTCTATCTTCACCAATGTTGGTTGGGTAGCTAGCAAGTAATTGCAAATTCAATCGTTTGATTGACACAAACGAGAGGGGCTCGAAAGAGCTCCTCTTTTTTCTATTTTCATTTCTCAGAATTATTCTGCACTCTTCTTTTCAGCTTTTGCATTGCAACGCTTTTATATTTTCTCTCTTTTACAGCAAAGCTTTTTAATATCTATACGCTTGTTTACCCTTCTCTGAAAGCCTATAGTTTCTCTTAAAGATAAGGTTCTTTACGCGCGCACGCTTGCGTACGCTTTTTATTTTATTCACTTTACAAAAATATACTGTTGTTTTATAATATATCTATATATTTGCAGTCAAATGCTGAAATCAACCGACAACGGAGTTTATATGGATTTTCTCAATATCGAAAAGAAGTGGCAAAAACGTTGGGCTGACGAAAAGCTCTACAGCTTCGACAAGTCCAAAATGGACAAAAAATATTACGTCCTCGAGATGTTCTCATACCCTTCAGGCGCTAAACTGCACGTGGGACACTGGTACAATTTCGGTCCTTCAGACAGCTACGCACGCTTTATGCGCATGAACGGATATGAGGTATTCCAGCCTATGGGCTTTGACGCTTTCGGTCTTCCTGCTGAAAACTATGCGATCAAGACGGGCATTCACCCCCAGGACAGCACTCTTAAAAATATCGCTACGATGGAACAGCAGCTCAAAGCTATGGGCGCGTCCTTCGACTGGGATTATGAAGTCAAAACCTGTATGCCCGAATATTACAAGTGGACTCAGTGGATATTCCTTCAGTTCTACAAAAAAGGTCTTGCATACCGCAAAGAAGCTCCCGTAAACTGGTGCCCTCACTGCAATACCGTTCTTGCCAACGAACAGGTAGTCGACGGGGCTTGCGAGCGTTGCGGCACGACGGTCGTGCGCAAAAATCTTACGCAGTGGTTTTTCAAGATCACCGATTATGCAGAAGAACTGCTGAGCGGTCTCGACAAACTTGACTGGCCTGAAAAGACCAAGCTTATGCAGAAAAACTGGATAGGCAAATCCACAGGCGGTGAAATAACTTTCGATTGCGAAAGCGGCGATTCTTTCAAAGTGTTCACTACCCGTGCAGATACGATCTTCGGCGTTTCTTACGTTGTTCTCGCCCCTGAGCATCCTCTTGTGGACAAGATTACCACTCCCGAATGCAAAGCGGCTGTAGAGGCTTATAAAGAAGCCTGCGCAAAGAGCTCTGAAATCGAACGCCTTTCTACTTCTCGTGAAAAAACGGGCGCATTCACCGGCGCTTACTGCATAAACCCCGCCAACGGAGAAAGAGTTCCTATCTGGATAGGCGATTACGTTCTTTATTCCTACGGCACGGGCGCTGTCATGGGCGTTGCCGCTCACGACGAACGCGACTATGACTTCGCCAAAAAATACGACCTGTTGATAAGACGCGTCATCCGCTCAAAGGACGGCTCTGACGATACCCTTCCTTACTGCGATTACGGCGTTATGGTCAACAGCGGTCAGTTCGACGGTCTCACCACTGAAGAAGGCAAGACAAAGGTGATCGAATGGCTGGCTACCAAAGGACACGGTCAGCTCAAGACCAACTACCGCCTGCGCGACTGGCTTATCTCCCGTCAGCGCTACTGGGGCTGCCCGATACCTATCATTCACTGCCCTCATTGCGGCGAAGTGCCCGTTCCTGAAAGCGAACTGCCCGTAAAACTCCCCTACAACGTAGACTTCAAGCCTGACGGCAAATCTCCGCTTCTCAAGTGCGAAGAATATATGAATACCGTCTGCCCGATATGCGGCAGACCCGCGCGCAGAGATCCCGACACCCTGGACACCTTCGTATGCTCAAGCTGGTATTTCCTGCGCTATCCCGACGCCAACAACGACAAAATGGCGTTCGATCCCGAGATCATCAACAAGATGCTCCCCGTAGACAAATATATCGGCGGCGCAGAACATGCCTGCATGCACCTGTTGTATGCGCGTTTCTTCACGAAGGCGCTCAGAGACCTCGGATATCTCAAGTTTGACGAGCCGTTCACCTCTCTAGTACACCAGGGCACGATACTCGGTCCTGACGGCTTCAAGATGAGCAAGTCTCGCGGCAACGTCGTTTCTCCCGACGATTACGTAAGCAAATACGGCTCAGACGCATTCAGACTTTATCTGATGTTCGGCTTCTCTTACGTAGAAGGCGGTCCGTGGAACAGCAACGGTCTCGAATCCATAGTAAAGTTTATGGAGCGCGTTGAAAGACTTGTAAAGCGCAGCATTGACAACGGCGATAAGGACGGCGCGTTCGGTGAAGCTGAAAAAGCGCTCAATTTCGTGCGCCACAACACGATAAGACGCGTAACCGACGACACCAAGCAATTCTCATTCAACACCGCGATAGCGCGTCTGATGGAGTTCGTCAACGCAACTTACAAATACCTCGACGCAGGAAATGCCGTCAATGACAAGTTCGTACGCGACTGCGTTGAAGACCTCGTGCTTATGATGGCGCCGTTCGCTCCGCATTTCTCGGAAGAACTCAACGAAATGCTGGGACACAAAGAGAGCGCATTCAACCGCTCTTATCCCAAGTGCGACGAAAAAGCGCTCGTTCTCGACGAGTACGAACTCGCAGTGCAGGTCAACAGCCGTATGAAGGCGAAAATCGTCGTCCCCGTTGACGCGGACGAAAACAAGATAAGAGAGACCGCTCTCGCAAACGCGCAGGTAAAACAGGCTATCGGCGATATGAATGTGGTAAAAGTCATCGTCATTCCCAAGCGCCTTGTAAACATCGTGGTAAAATAAGGAGTAAATCATGATAGACATTAAACTTATCAGAACAAATCCGGAACTCGTAAAAGAGAACATAAAGAAAAAATTCCAGGACGAAAAACTCGTCCTCGTCGACGAAGTCGTCGCTTTCGACAAAGAATTCAGAGAAGCCAAGACCCGCGGCGACTATCTGCGCGGTCAGCGCAACGCCGTAAGCAAACAGATCGGCGGTTTTATGGCAAAAGGCGACAAAGCCGCTGCCGAAGAAGCGAAAAAGCAGGTCGCAGACATCGCGGCTGAACTGCTCGCTCTCGAAAAGCGCGAAGAAGTCCTGCAGGAAGAGATCAGAAAGCGTATGCTCGTCATCCCCAATATCATAGACGACAGCGTGCCTATCGGCAAGGACGACAGCGAAAACGTTGAAGTAGAACGCTTCGGCGACCCGTACGTTCCGCCTTTCGAGATCCCCTATCACGTAGATATCATGGAAAGCCTCGACGGCATAGACCTCGACAGCGCGCGCCGTACAAGCGGCAACGGTTTCTATTATCTTACAGGCGATATCGCACGTCTTCACAGCGCTATCCTTTCTTATGCGCGCGACTTTATGATTGACCGCGGTTTCACTTACTGCATACCGCCTTTCATGATCCGCTCTGAAGTCGTAACGGGCGTTATGAGCTTTGCGGAAATGGAAAATATGATGTACAAGATCGAAGGCGAAGACCTTTATCTTATCGGCACGAGCGAACACTCTATGATAGGCAGATTCATGAACACCATTCTTCCTGAAAACACCCTGCCCAAGACTCTCACCAGCTACTCTCCCTGCTTCCGCAAAGAGGTCGGCGCTCACGGCATAGAGGAACGCGGCGTTTACCGCATCCACCAGTTCGAAAAACAGGAAATGATCGTTATCTGCAAACCCGAAGAAAGCCCCGCATGGTTTGTAAAGCTTTATACCAACACCGTGGACTTCTTCCGCACCCTCGACATTCCCGTACGTACGCTTGAATGCTGCTCAGGCGACCTTGCTGACCTCAAAGTAAAGAGTCTTGACGTCGAAGCGTGGTCTCCCCGTCAGAAGAAGTATTTCGAGGTGGGCAGCTGCTCCAACCTGGGCGACGCTCAGGCACGCCGTCTCGGCATCCGCATAAAAGGCGCGGACGGCAATTACTTTGCTCACACCCTCAACAACACGGTCGTCGCTCCTCCGCGTATGCTTATAGCTTTCCTTGAAAACAACCTCAACGAAGACGGCAGCGTGCGCATCCCCGTTGCACTCAGACCTTATATGGGCGGCAAAGAGGTAATCAAAAAAGCATAAATAAAATATGCAACTTACGCTTTAACACGAAAAAGAAAAACGCGGCATTAAAGCCGCGTTTTTTTAATCAAATTTTTGCAAATCGCTTATTATGTTCAATGAATTTCAAGAGCTGAAACCGTCAGCGTAAATCCGCTCAAAAAATCAATACTGCGATACCCCGAAAAGATAATCTATACTTACGTCGTAAAGCTCCGCGATCTTAACTATCATACTGAGAGAAGGAACTCTCTGCCCCTTTTCGTAATGAAGATAGCTTACCGCGCTTATACCCAGGCTTTTTGCCGTCCTCGCCTGAGTCCAGCCTTTCTCCGCTCTGAGCTCTCTCAACCTTTCTGCAAACTTCTTTTCTGTACTGTTTTCATCTGCACTCAACATTCTCTTATTCATATCTTAATTTTATCATTAAGACAAAAGTATGTCCGTTTACTAACGACTTGTTAATATGACGCTTGACAATGGTTATATGTTTGGTTATAATTTTGTTGAGGGGTGTAGCGGTGGCAGACCGCACAGATTTTTTGGCTTAACTCCGTGCAATTTTTAAAACTTCAGACATAATACTGTAAAAACGCGGTTCCGAGTTTTTTTATCGTTTACCCTTTTCCTTTTAATGCGAATTTTTCGGTGCCGCGTATAATAAAAATCCGCGGTCTTTCGGCCGCGGATATTTCTTTTATATATTCTTTTTGAATATTCGCCTTTTGAATACGGGTTCTTTTTCTCCCGTCCTGAGCATTTCTCTTCTGAGAAGCTCCCTCATATTCTTTTTTACCTCTGCATACTCAGGAGAATTGATAAGATTCTTTCTCTCTCCCGGGTCTTTCTGCATATCGTACAGATAGTCGTCTTTATATACGTTCGTATCGTAATTCATGCCTGACGTTACGCTGTAAGTATATCTGTCCGTGATAATGCATCTGCCGTTGCCGCTTTCGCTGATATGCAGGAAAACGCAGTCCTTTTCTTTGCCCGACTGCAACGCCTCGCCCTGAAACTCTTCAGGCACTTTTATTCCCGCCGCAGTCAGCACTGTAGGAGGCAGATCTATCAAAGAAACAAGCCTTGACGTGTCGCCCATATCCTTCTTGTATGCACCGCCGAAAACTATAAGCGGAATATGCGTTGAGCCTATATGGCAAGATCTCTTGTATTCAAGATTTCTCGTCCTGAAATGACAGCCGTGGTCCGATGTATATATGATCAGAGTGTTGTCGTATTTTCCGCTTCTTTTCAGTTCGTCCACAATGCGCGCAACGTTTTTATCCAGCGATTCGCAACACGCAAGATAACTGGGATAATGGAAAACGTAATCCCCCGGCAATCCCTTGATATCTACGGGATAAGGCATATCCTTGAATTTCGCCGCCTCTCCCGAAGGACATTCAAATCTTCCCGAAGTGTTCTGATGATGTGGCTCTAAGTAAGACAGAAAGAGAAAATACGGCTTTTCGTGTTCAGACTTTATATAATCTATAGCGTAATCGGTCATCTTATCCGCTCTTACGCCCTCGAAACGCACCTCTTTGCAGTCGTTATCCCACAAAGAGCCGCCGCTGCCTGTAGACGAAAACTCGAGAAGATCTGCCGCAAGCCAGTATTTATAGCCGCCGCGAAGCTCTTCGGGCACGCCTTTCTTTCTGTACTGCAAGCCTTTGGAAGCAAGATGCCACTTGCCGATATACGCGGTATCGTATCCGCCCTCGTTGAAAGCGTCTGCCAGGTGCACGTCTTCCTTTTTCATAGGAATACCGTTGGTTACGCAGCCGTTCTTGTTGGGATAAGCTCCCGTCTGAAGGCAGGCGCGCGCAGGTCCGCACACGGGCTGACAAGTATAAGCGCTGTCGAACAGGTCGCCTTCTTCTGCAAAGTTTACCAGATTTGGCGTAACCTTTTCGTTTATCGTGTCCGCCCTCTGCTGATCGCTGAAAATAAAAATTATATCAGGTCTTTTGCTCATAATTCCCCTTTAATAACGCCCCTCAGCGTTTTTTAGCGCGTTGTACGCTCAGTCCTTCTTCCCCTTTGCCGCCAGCTTCTGTCCCATGATAACGCCCATTACCGAAGCCATCATAAGTCCTCTCGTCCAGCCGCTGCTGTCGCCAAGACAATGCAGTCCCTTTATACTGGTGTTGAAATCCTTATCCATCTTGACTTTGTTGGAATAGAACTTAAGCTCGGGCGAATAAAGAAGCGTTTCTTCTGAAGCGAAGCCGGGAACGACTTCGTCCACCGCCTGAATGAAGTTAATTATGTTTATCATAGCGCGGTAAGGCATAGCCGCGGTGATATCTCCTGCAACTGCGTCGGGAAGCGTGGGTTTTACGTTGCTTCTCGCCAGTTCTTTCTGCCACGTTCTCTTGCCGTCTATAATGTCGCCGTATCTCTGCACGAGAATGTGTCCCGCGCCGAGCATATTGGTCAGCTCTCCTATCTTCTGAGCGTATGCGATAGGCTGATTAAACGGCTCTGAGAAGTTGTGAGAACACAGTATCGCAAGGTTGGTATTGGGCGACTTCAGCTCTTTGTAGCTGTGTCCGTTTACTACGGCAAGGTCGTTGTCGTAGTTTTCCTGGCTTACGAAACCGCCGGGGTTCTGACAGAAAGTGCGCACCTTGTTCTTGAACGGCTTCGGATATCCGATAAGCTTTGACTCGTAAAGCACGCGGTTGACCTTTTCCATGACCTCGTTGCGCACCTCGACTCTGACGCCGATGTCTACCGTGCCGGGCTGATGCATGATGTTGTGCTCTGCGCAAAGATGCTCGAGCCAGTCAGCGCCGCGTCTGCCCGTTGCGATAACGGTATTGTTTGCGCGTATCTCCTCGACTTTCTTGCCGTTGTCGATTATAACGCCGCAGCACTTGTCGCCTTCGAGAATAATGTTCTCGCACTGGTATCCGAACAGTATTTCTACTCCGTTTTTGAGAAGATATTGCTCTATCGCGTAATATATCTGCTGAGCCTTTTCTGTGCCCAGATGGCGTATCGGGCAATCCACAAGCTTAAGACCGGCCTTTATCGCGCGCTTTCTTATCTCCTTGACTTCCTCGTCCTGTCCGAGACCCTCAACGTGAGTGTCCGCGCCGAAATCGAGGTATATTTTATCCGTATATTCGATCATCTTCTGCGCATAGTCCTCGCCGATGAGTTCAGGCAACTGACCGCCTACCTCGTGACTCAGAGAGAGCTTGCCGTCCGAGAACGCGCCCGCGCCGCTGAAGCCCGTAGTTATGTGGCAATACGGCTTGCAGTTTACGCAGACGTTTGTCTTTGCCTTGGGGCAACGGCGTTTCTCAATCGCAACGCCCTTTTCCACAATCAGGATCGAGCCTTTGTAATTGTGTCTTATCATCTCTATTGCGGTGAAAATTCCCGCAGGACCTGCGCCGATTATTACGGTATCGTATTTCATCTTCTTCTCCTTTCGCGCTGTTTGCGCTGCCCGTCAGGGCGTATAAAAAGCCGCGCCATTTTTGCGGCACGGCGTTGTTGTCTTAAACTTGCGTCGATTATTTCGTGCCGAACAGTCTGTCTCCCGCATCGCCGAGACCGGGCAGTATGTAACAATGCTCGTTGAGCGTGCGGTCAAGCGTGGAAACGTAAACCTTTACGTCGGGGTTGGCTTCAGCCACCTTCTCCACTCCCTGAGGAGCGGCAATAATGGACATGAGCCTGATATTCTTTACGCCGCGCTGTCTCAGAAACTCGATCGCAGCGTTGGCAGAGCCGCCCGTTGCAAGCATCGGGTCAAGCAGAGTAACCTGCATATTCTCAATGCCCTGCGGCAGTTTGCAGTAATATTCGTGAGGCTCCATGGTCTCCTCGTCGCGGTACAGACCGATATGTCCCACTTTGGCAAGAGGAAAAATCTTCTGTACGCCGCTGACCATGCCGAGACCCGCACGCAGAATGGGAACAATGCCTATCTTTCTTTCCTGAACGATCTGCTGTTTGCAGACTTCGAGAGGGGTCTCCACCTCTATTTCTTTTGTGGGCGCATCCTTGAAAGCCTCGTAAGTCATAAGCATGGTGATTTCTTCAACAAGCTCTCTGAACTCTTTCGTGCCTGTATTCTTGTCGCGCAGTATCGCTATCTTGTGTCTGATAAGCGGATGATCGAAAATCGTAACGTTGGGGTAATTCTTCATATTCTTCTCCTTTGTCCGTCCTTATCTATTATCTTATTTTTTAGCCCTCTTGTCAATACTTTTCCGATTTTTCCCGCGCGCGCCGCGCGTGCGCATATCTGTCAGAGCAAAAGAATAATCCTCTTCTTTTCCTTTACGGCATTGATATTTGACCCGATACGTGATATGATGGTTAAGATAAAATTTGCGAGGTATCATATGGATTTTAAAAAATACGAAAACGTAAAAATCAAAGAACTTCCCTACAAGCGCTACACTATCGAAGAGGCAAAAGAAAGCTTTGACAAGTTCTTCGCCGCGGCAGAGTGCGCTACCGACGCTGAAAGCGTGCTTGACGCGCGTGAAAAATACGTGCTCGAAACAACAAAGCATTTCAATACCGCTTCTTCTCTTGCAAACGCCCGTTTCACTCAGAACACGCGCGACGAATTCTACGACAAGGAAGTAACATATTACGACGAAGTCTCTCCCGCTTTCAGCGGACTTTATGTAAAATACGTAGATTATATGCTGTCCTCTCCTTTCCGCAAAGAGCTTCAGGAAAAACTGGGAGACGTCCTTTACCGCACTTTCGAGTTTGAAAAAGCGTCATACAACGATATTATTGAAGAAGACGTAAAACTTGAAAATTCTTATTCTACAGAATACGTAAAACTGCTCTCCACAGTCGAATGCGATTTCAAAGGCGAGAAAAAACCTCTCTCCTACGTGCGCGGATTTATGGAAGACAAAGACCGCGAAACGCGCAAAGCCGCCGCTGAAAGCATAGGCAAAGCGATGCAGGCTCATGCCGCAGAATTCGACGACGTTTTCGACCGTCTGGTAAAAGTCAGAGACAAGATGGCAAAGAAAATGGGCTATAAGAATTTCACCGAGCTGGGATATTACCGCAGAGGCAGAATAGACTATGACCGCAAAGCGGTGGAAGCCTTCCGCAAAAACGTCGTTTCTTCGATAACCCCTGTTGTTGCCAAACTCAAAAAAGAGGTTGCCGAAAAACTGGGCATCGACAAATTCATGGTATACGACGATTCAGCATACTCAAAAGACGAAGTGCCCGTACGCGACTGCTCGGTCGAAGAATTCTTTGACAGAGCTAAACAAATGTATTCCTCAATGGATAAAGAACTGTCTACCCTCTTTGACAGAATGGTTAGAGAAGAAGCCTTTGACGTTATCCCGAAAGACGGCAAGACGGGCGGCGGCTACTGCACAACTTTCGACGACTTCGGCAAGATATTCATTCTCGCCAATTTCAACGGCGCAAGCGGCGATATAGACGTTATCACTCACGAGTTCGGACACGCGGTAGCAATGAATTACGTTCTCAATAAAGAAGGCGACGAGGTCGGTCTCGGCGGCTGTGAAACGGCTGAATGTCATTCAATGAGCATGGAGTTCATAGCATGGCCTTATATGGATCTGTTCTTCGGAAACTTAGCAGGCGCTTACCGCAGAAAGCACCTTTCCGATGCTCTCACATTTATCCCCTACGGCTGTATCGTAGACGAATTCCAGCACGAGGTATACGACAATCCCGATATGACACCTGCGCAAAGAAATCAGCTGTATCTCAGACTTTCAAAGAAATACCGCCCCTATCTCTCTTATGAAGGCATCCCCTATCTCGAACAAGGCACGCGCTGGCAGTATCAGGCGCATATCTTTGAAAGTCCGTTCTATTATATAGATTACTGCCTTGCTCAGACGGTAGCGCTCGGCTTCCTCGCGCTCAGCCGCAAGGACTATAAACTCGCGCTTGAAAAGTATAAAGAGATGTGCAAAACGGGCGGCGAAAAGTTCTTCTCTCAGATAGTAAAAGACGCGGGCGTCGCATATCCTTTCGGAGACGGCACTCTTTCAAATCTTGCAGACAGGATGAGCGAAATTCTGAAAACGCTGTAAAATATCAAATATCAAGCCTGCACTTTTCGCGCAGACTTTTAACGTTTATAACAAGCATAATAATAAAAACGAACACGGGCAGGAAAAATTCCTGTCCGCGTACGTTTGAAATCCGCAGAGAAACAAGCTCTTATTATTCAGCTTTTACATTCTACTGATACGGCTGCCAAGGGACAGCGAGAAATTCCTTGACTTCTTCAGGTATTGTTATATCTGCTACCTTGCCGCAATCACAGTATTCATAAATAAGTAATTTTTCCATATATTTATTCGACATTACTTGTTTTTCTCCTACAAGCTTTCCGTCTTTGAATTTTATAACGATCAACGTGCTTACGCCCTCTTCTTCGTCGTAATCCTAATAAATATATCCTTTATGTTCTTCAGAGTATTTGACATCGTTATAATTGTATTCCAAGCAAATCCCCTCTCCCATATACCTGTAAAAATCATATCCTTCGTCGGAGGCTTCATCATTCCACTCTTCCCATTCGCCGTTCACATAAACTCCGTTTGCGTCAGGATAAGGACTTTTTGCAAAAAAGCGCCATTTCCCCCATTTGTCAGGACAACATAAAAATCCTACTTGCATTCCTTCCATTTCTCCGATATAGTCTGTATTCATATACATGACGCCTGATTTGAATTCAACGGTTCCTATACCGCCTTGTATCAATGGCTCTGACAATTCTACGCCGTTTTCGTCAGTTTTATTTGTATATTTTTCCAATGCCTTTATTCTGAAATTTTCAGTATCTTCGATCGGCTTTTCCGCAAGCGCCGCCCACTCTTCTGCCGTTATCTTGTCAGACACAACAGCGTCAAAGCCCTCTTCTATTGTCTTATCTGTCGTCTTGTCCTTATCTTTGCACGCAACAAAGGCACCCGCAGTAAAAACAATAATAAGAATTGCCACGATTGTCGTAATAATCTTCTTCATTTTAAAACCCTCCTTTTTCATTATTATATATTAGCCTATTTTTGCTGTGTCAAACATATAACAAAAAGTATTTTAAACAAATAAAAAAACGGCTCCCTTGCGGAAGCCGTGATTTTTTGTTATCCGTTAAGAATTACTCTGCAACGTAGGGGAGCAGAGCCATAACTCTCGCACGCTTGATAGCTTCAGCGAGAAGTCTCTGGTGCTTAGCGCATACGCCGCTCATACGTCTGGGAACGATCTTGCCCTTTTCAGTGATGAACTTGCGCAGTTTTGCAACGTCCTTGTAATCGATCTCGGTAGCCTTGTCTACGCAGAAGGTGCAAACCTTTTTGCGGGGAGCCTTTCTAGCCGGTCTCTTGACAACTTTCTCTTCGCTCATTTTTATATCTCCTTATAATCAGAATGGTAAATTGTCGTCAGACGCGTCAACTTCTTCAAGCTTGGTTACGTCTGAACGTGAGGATCTGCTCGGTTGAGGAGCGTCCTCTCTGCTGCCTGACGGAGAAGAAAGGAATTCTACTTCGTCAGCGGTTACTTCAACAGACGTACGCTTTGCGCCGTCGTTACCTTCGTAGTTGCGGATTTGCAGAGAACCTACAATACCCACCTTTCTGCCCTTGCTGAGCGATTTAGCGCAGCTGTCGGCAATGCCTCTCCAGGTAATAATGTTGAAATAATCGGCTTCGTTATTGTCTTTACTGAATCTTCTGTTGACCGCAATCGAAAATCTGCAGTAGCTTACTCCGCTGGGAGTAGTGCCGCTTTCAGGGTCTCTGGTAAGATTTCCTATAAGAATGATTTTGTTCATAAATCCTCCTTATTACTTGCGGACTATCATAAGTCTTACGATCTCGTCGACGATACGGCCGAGTCTAGTGATTTCCGCGGGAACGCTTGCGGGAGCGTTGAACGTGGTCAGCACATAGTAGCCTTCGTTCTTGAAGTTGATGGGGTAAGCAAACTTACGGGTGCCCCACTTGTCCAGGCTTACGATTTCGCCGCCTGCACCAGTAACAACCGCTTCGATTCTGTCGATGACAGCCTGCTTTCCTTCTTCAGTCACGTCGTTGTCGATGATGTACAAAAGCTCGTACTTGTTCATAGAAACCTCCTTTTGGTCTGATGTCTTCCCGTATCAGCGAGAAGCAAGGATTTTGAAAAAATATATTCAAAATGCTTATATAATATAGCACATAGGATTTTTTGTGTAAAGCGTTTTGAGGTTTTATTGTCAAAAATTTTGTTTGTCAACGTCGCCGTTGTCGTCGCAAGGCGGTATGTTTTCAAGATTTTTGCTCATTTCAGCGCGTTTTTCAGCCTTACCCTTTTCAGGGAGCGGGCACATTTTCGCCCTACGTGCCGCTGGGATCAATATTTTGGTTATCGGCACGAACAGAAGCGGAAACACTATAAGATTGCACACTATCTGCACAGCGTAGAAAACTCCGCCTCTTAGGTAAATTATTGAAAATCTGTACCAGAAACGATCAAAAAAGCCGCTGAAAAGTCCCGTATCGACAAGAGACGTCTGCACTCCGAAAAGCGTAGTCATAACTGCCGCGACGAGGGTTATCAGCCATCTGTTCTTTATGCCGGATTTAGCAAGCAACATAAAGACAAGCGCGACACAAGGCCAGTGAATGAAATAAGATATCACCCAAGGTCCGACTCCGAATATTGCCGTTTCTATAGCACAGAAAATAATCGCCGCCACAACTCCGCCTGCACCCAAACAATAGCCGTAAACAGCGCAAAGAAGGGTCACCCCTTCCACATTCGGAACGGCATTCAGTGCGAATTTAACCGCCTCGATAGTTGCGGCGGCAAGCGCTGTAAGCGCGATTTGTTTTGAAGCGAGTCTCCCCGCCTTTAAAAATCTTCTTCTTTCCACTTCTAAAGAACCGTTATGCGGAAATCCCGCATAACGGCTGTTTCTCAATAACTGCCAACTCTTATGAGAATAATGCAGCCTTTTTCTACGCTCATCTGCGTAATGCCGAGACCTGAAGAGGTTATCTCTTTGTCGTCATACTCTATTGTTACGGCATACTGAGACACGTCAATATCCTTTTCTACCGTAGTGAACAGCTGAACGAATTCATTGGACTCGGTCGGCTGAACGCATCCGATAGAGAGCAAATACTTGCCGTAAGAGCTGTCTTCCCAGCTGACGCTTACCCCGTGATTTCCTACAAGCTGCATTATTGCCGCTTCGCCCGTAAGGTCGCCTTCGAGAAGCGCAATGTCGATAGTATAAACCTCTGCCTCGCCTTCTTTGGGCATAAGCACTACCTTGAAAGTGCCTTCGTTGTTTTCAGGGGTATTGTCCTTCTCCTGAGTGCATGCCGCAAACGCAAATACGAGCGACATAACAAGAACCAAGGTAAGCAATACCGCCAAAATTCTCTTTTTGTTCATAAATTCTCCTTTTCCGCTTATTGCGCTTTTACGCAGAGCGGCAAATTTTATTGCAGTTTAACTGTCTTTATTGACGCACTTCTTTCTCTTGCAAGCCCGTTTATGCAAGAATTTCAGCAAAAACATAAGTTTACTTGTCCGTGTGTTTCAAAAGACGTATAAGCGAAAATCGGTAAAAAAACAAAAGCCGCTTTTAAAGGCGGCGGAAATACAAAGCAAAGCGCGGCGCGGTGAAAGCGCCTTGGCTGCCGTCGAATCTCCCTCCGAAATTCCGCTTTTCAACTCTGTCGGCAGGTCTCCTGGCTTACGGCAAAATTCTGCGCCTTCCCGTTTTCAAGTGGCATAATGCAGAACCTTAGCGCCGCTAACAGTAGCGGGGGCTGTACGGGTCTTTCACCCGTTTCCCTTTTAATGCCCGCGATGGGGCAACCTGACAGAGTAAGTTCCTCTGTGAGTATGTTTACGGATAACCGTATATCCGCATTATAGCAGAGCGCACTGTCTTTGACAAGCAAAAAGACGGGGCTTGAAGCTCCGCCTTTTTATCTGAATATATTGTCTTTTATTTATTGACTGTCTTGCCGTTATCTTACGATAAGCGATCTGCCCGTCATCTCCTTGGGGATCTCAACGCCCATAACGTCGAGCATCGTCGGAGCGATATCGCACAGCTTGCCGCCGTCTGCAAGAGCCTTTACGCCGTCCGCACCGATAACGAGGAAGGGTACGGGGTTGGTCGTATGCGCGGTGAACGGAGTGCCGTCTGCCTCGAACATATAATCCGCATTGCCGTGGTCTGCGGTAAGAAGTGCCTGACCTCCTACTGAAAGTATCGCGTCGATGACCTTCTGAACGCATTCGTCAACAACCTTTACAGCCTTTTCTGCCGCCGCCATAACGCCTGTATGTCCTACCATGTCGCAGTTGGCGAAATTGAGGATCATAACTTCGTACTTGCCGCTCTTTATCTCCTCTACCGCTCTGTCGCAAACCTCGTATGCGCTCATTTCGGGCTTCATATCGAATGTAGCGATTTTGGGAGAATCGATAAGAATTCTGTCTTCGCCCGGGTTTGCCGCCTCAACGCCGCCGTTGAAGAAGAATGTTACGTGAGCATACTTCTGCGTTTCAGCTATTCTGAACTGCTTGATGCCCAGCTTTGAAAGATATTCGCCGAGAGTGTTGACGTAAACCTCGGGTCTGAAAGCAACGTCGAGATAGTCGTTGAACTTTACGTCGTACTGAGTGAAAGAAACGTAAACGGGAGCAAGGAAGCCCTTCTTTCTGGGGAAGGACGGGAAATCAGGCATAATGAAAGCTCTTGATATCTGTCTTGCTCTGTCAGGTCTGAAGTTGAAGAAGATAACGCTGTCGCCGTTGTCTACGGTTGCGACGGGCTTGCCGTTTTCTGTCAGCACAACGGGCACGACGAATTCATCGGTTACGCCGTTCTTGTAGCTGTTTTCCATAGCTTCGACGGGATCGGTTTCAAAAACGCCCTCGCCGTCAGCAAGCGCCGCATAAGCCTTTTCAACTCTGTCCCAGATATTGTCTCTGTCCATAGCGTAAAATCTTCCGCTTATCGTAGCTATCTTGCCGAAGTTTTCTTTCTTCATGAAATCGACGAGCTCTTTTACAAAGCCTTCGCCGCTCTTGGGCGGAACGTCTCTGCCGTCCATAAAGCAGTGGACGTAGATCTGCTCAAGGCCGCGCTGCTTTGCCATTTTAATGAGCGCGAAAAGATGATTGATGTTGCTGTGAACGCCGCCGTCAGAAAGAAGACCCATAACGTGCAGTTTCTTGCCGTTGTTCTTTGCGCTGTCCATAGCCTTGACGAGCGCGGGATTCTCAAAGAAATCGCCGTCCTCGATCGACTTGGTTATTCTGGTAAGTTCCTGATAAATGATTCTGCCTGCGCCGATATTCAGATGTCCGACTTCGCTGTTGCCCATCTGACCTTCGGGAAGACCGACGGCAAGACCGCTTGCGTTGAGCTGAGTAAAAGGATATTTCTTCTCGAGTGCAAGCACGTTGGGAGAAGTCTCAGTCGAAATAGCGTTGTTGGCTCCGAACTTGTTGATGCCGTAGCCGTCCATAATGATAAGACCGGTAAATTTCATATCTATACCTCTTTTGCCTTTTAGGGCTGAAAATTTTTTCGCTGTAATTGTATCACACGCAAATATTTAAGTCAACGTTTTGCGCGGGCAAGCGTGCGCGATGCTATTTGTCGAAAACTCCTTCTCCCACACTCTCCACGGTCGACGGGATTTCGACTTCTCCCAATGCGTCGCAATACGCAAACGCGCGGCTGCCGATTGTTTTAAGTCCTTCGTTCAGCGTTGCATTTTCGAGCGCAGAGCAATATGCGAATGCGTTCTCTCCTATGCTTCTCAGCGAAGAGGGGCAACTTATATCCTTAAGCGCCGTGCAGACAGTAAACGCGCCCGTCATTATCTCCTCTACGCCCTCTTCAAGACAAACCGCCTTAAGCGATCTGCAATCGTAAAAAGCGTAATTACCTACACGGGCAGCATAAATTTTTACTTCTTCCAGATATGAAGCGCCTGCAAATGCGTAACCGCCGATTTCTTCTACAGACTGTTCAACGGTAAAAGACGTCTGCTCTTTCCCTGCAGGATAAGCGATCAAAGTCGTTTTGTCTGAGTCGTAAACTATACCTTCTTCAGACTTATAAACCGCATTGCCTTCATCAACGTTGACGGCGCTGAATGCGCTCTGAGAAAAAGCTCCGTCTCCGATCACGGAGACAGTGGACGGAATTGTCGTCTCGCCTTTAAATCCTGCGCCTGCAAAAGCTAAGATACCTATACTTTCCAGCGCGCCTTCTTCAAAAAGCAAAGAGGAAAAGTTCACCTTTTCACCCAGCGAGAACAGAAGATAATCGGGGACAGATACCGCTTCTTTGCCCACGACAAATTCAGAGCCTTCCGCACCTGCTCCCGCAAAAGCCGTACCGCTTATGCCCTGAGAAAGCGCGTTTGCCGCGCGGTATTCAACTCTTTCAAGAGTGGTGCAGCCGCTGAACGCGCCGCTTGCTATTATCTTTACCGAAGACGGCAAAACCAGCTCCTTTATTTCAGTTGAAGCGAAAGCGCGCGCGCCTATGCTTTCAAGCGCTCCGTCTGCGGCAAAGTTTATACTGCCGAGACAGATATTTCCCGCTCCGTTTCCGTCAAACAATCTCGCAGGGATTTCTTTCACGCTTTTTCCGACGTTGAGAACAAGCCCGTTCAAAGCGCCCGCATTGTCGAAAACAGCGTTGTCGGCGACAGGCGCCTGCATACTCAACGCGTCGAATTTGACCTCAGTCGCCGCTACACACCCTGCAAAAACGCGGTTGCCTACTGTTTTTACTCCGTAAGGCAGGGGCAGAACTTTAAGAGAAGTACAATTTTCAAAAGCGCTTTCCCCTATCGTTTCCACGCTGTCAGGGAGAATGATCTCTTCCAGAAAAGCGCAACCGTAAAACGCTCTGTCTCCGATTTCTTCAAGCCCGTCAATCGCGGTGATCTTCGTAAATCCGTTGCCGCTGAACGCGCCGTCCGCAACTGACGTTATCCCTGCAGGCAGAGTAAGCTCCCCGCCGTCTTCGCCGAGGTAAAGAATAAGCTCTTTGCCCTCTTTATCGGTTACGAAAAGTCCTTGTGCGGAATAGGACGGATTTTCTTCGTCAAAAGCCACTCCTTCAAGTAGCGGTAAATATGAAAACGCGCTCCAGTCTATCTCTGTGCAGTACTTGCCGACCTTTACTTTTCTGACCTGAGGAATGCGTGAAAAAGCACTGTCCGTAATTCCGTTTATCTCAAAAAATCCCCACGCAGACGGCAGGACTATGTAATCCAGAGGATAATCGGGCGATACGTCCGACACGTAAAGCTTACCGTTTTTTATAAGCAACGTCATGTAGCTCAGCGCAAAAACTCCCTTGTCCTCGTCGTCCGCCTCCTGCCAGCTGAGTTCCACGACCTCGTCTTTCTCCACTTTTGTATAATTGCCGTTTACGACAAGTTTATAAAGAACGTTTTCTTCAGCCCTGAAACTTTCAAGCGGCAAAACCGCATCCTTGCCCTCTTCGACTTTCTGAGTGCTTACAGTCTCTCCGTTCAACGTAAAAACCACGGTGTATGTCTTGATTTCAGGCTGCTCCGTTCCGCCGCCGTCAGGGGGATTGGTCTCCCCTCCGTCGCCGCCTTCTTCTCCTCCTTCACCGCCGTCGCCACCATCGGGAGGCTCGGGGATATCGATTTTATCCCACGCAGCATAAAGCGACGTGTCTGTCTTATTCTGATTCAAAATAAATTCTTCGTATATAAAAGGAGTGTTGAACTGCTCGTCGTAAAACCAGCCAATAAAAGAATATCCCTCTTTCAAAGGGTCTTTGGGCATTGCGAACGTTCCGTCTTCAGTGCATATCGCTATTCCGTATAAAGAGCCGTCTGAAAAAAAGCTGATTTTAACCGACTCGCCTGTCGTCTGTTCACCGCCGCCATTATCGGGAATGCCAGGTACAACGGCTTTTTCGCACGCAAAAAGACTCACAGCCAAAGCTGTGACGGCAAGAATTATAAATATTGTTTTGAACAATCTTCTCATAGCCGTATCCTTTTTTGCGTAAAAATCATAACCTTTTTGCGCTTTTAAAGCGGTTATCTTTCTTTATATCGGCGCTGTTTATATCTGCAATGATATATACTTTATCCGGATATTACGGGAGCGTCCAGAGTGTCGCTGTCGCTGACGGCACGGACAAGTTCTTCAAGACTCTTTGCGGCGAATACGTCCAGCTTAAGCTGCTTGCCTCCCCTCAGTCCCTTGCAATAGCAAGCCACGTGTTTTTTCATATTGTTTACGACGAATATCTCTGAATGGAACGCGGACATTATCTCGATATGCTTCAGTACGATATCTTTTCTCGTCTTATACGGAAAAGCCGTACCCGTTATCTGTGAAAAAATCTGAGGATTTCCGAGAGCGCCGCGCGCTATCATCACCCCTGCCGCAGAGGTATGCGCCTTTATCTTTTCGTAGTCTTCTTTTGAATTCACGTCTCCGTTGGCTATGACGGGGATCTGCACCGCACGCACGACTTCAGCTATATAATCCCAGTCAGCCGTACCTTCGTAAAACTGTTCTCTCGTCCTGCCGTGCACGGTTATCGCCGCCGCGCCAGCATCCTGCATATAACGCGCAAAATCAACACCTGTACGAGAATTTTTGTCAAAGCCTATTCTGAACTTCACGGTAACGGGTTTGTCTGCGCGCCTTACCGTCCTGACTATCTCAGCCGCAAGCGAAGGGGTCTTCAGAAGAGCGCTTCCCTCTCCGTTGGAGACGATTTTCTTTACCGGGCAGCCCATATTTATGTCTATTATATCGAATTTGCTCAGCGCTTCGCTTTCTGCCGCCCTCGCCATGATCTCAGGATCAGAGCCGAAAATCTGCACCACGCGAACCTTTTCTTTGTCTGTCGTATGCAACAGATCTTCAGTATGCTCGTTGCCGTACATCAGCCCTTTTGCAGAAACCATCTCGGTATAAGTCAATCCTGCGCCCGCTTCTGCGCAAAGCGCTCTCAGACCTACGTCGCTGAATCCTGCTATCGGAGCGAACACCGCGTCGCTTTTAAGCGTTATGCCGTCAATCTTCATTCTTAGCCTGTCTCCAGAGTGCGTCCAGCTCTTCAGCGCCGTATTCATTCATAGGTTTTTCGCAATGCGCCTCGACGTAAGCGAAACGCTTGCAGAATTTCTCCGTAGCCGCGACAAGCGCGACCTCGGGCTCGACCTTCAATGCGCGCAGAACGTTTACCGCCGCGAAGAGTACGTCTCCGCCCTCTTCCTCTCTGTTTTCTGCTTCCGCATTGAGAAATTCGTCTATCTCCTCTCTGAGTTTCTGAGCGGCACTCATCGCGCTGTCAAAGTCCATGCCTGCCTTTGCCGCAGTCTTCTGTATCTTGTAAGCTCTCATAAGCGCGGGCAGAGACTTGGACGTCTTGTCCATTTTGTCGGTGAAAGAGGTATAATGTTTTTCTTTACCCTTTGCCCTGTCCCACGCGGCAAGACCTTCTTCAGCCGTACGCGCTACTACGTCTCCGAAAACGTGCTCGTGCCTGCTTATCAGCTTTGAGCAGAGCGCGGTGGTAACGTCGCGCATATCGTATTCTCCTGAATCTTCACCTATAACGCCGTGGAAGACTGCCTGAAGAAGCACGTCGCCCGTCTCCTCAATCATATTGTCTATATCCTGATTGTTTATCGCGTCGACGAGTTCGTAAGCCTCTTCTATAAGATTTGAACGTATGCTTTCGTGAGTCTGCGCTCTGTCCCAGGGACAGCCGTTTTCGCCGCGCAGTCTGTAAAGCAGTTCAACAACGTCTGTAAAACTGTAACGCTTCTTGCTTATAAAATCTCTTGGAGGACAATAGATCGTCGTGGAATAATCGAATTTTTTACCGAAGTCGCACTCTGCCGCCGTAGTTTCTCTGCCCGATACGTAAACTATCTGATCGTCTCCGACGATGTCGCAGAGTATGAGTTTGACTTCCTGAGCTATGTACTTGTCGTCAACGTCCGTAATTACCAGCGGCAGAGAGCCGTCGTAATCGAAACTGCGGTTGTTTATCAGATCGTAAGCGCTGAGGAAAACCGCGCCCGTCGCAAAACCTGCGGCGCAGACAGCGCGCGATACAGAAGGATAGATTTTTATGTCCGTACGCGAAGCAAGCAAAGCAACCGACTTGTCATCGTATCCGCTGCCGTTCACGCAATAAACCGTCTTGCCTTTCTGAGAAAGCAGTCTTTCGACTATCTTTTCGTCAAGGTCGTCGAAGTTGTCCGAGCTGTCGTAAATATCGTCCATTGTGCAGACTTCGCTCCCCTCGAAAAAAGAAAACGTATCAGTCTTACAAGTTTTTACGAAGACGTGTTTAGCTTTTTTTACCGCCTCAGCGCCTTCTAAAGTTATCTGTCCTTTTCTGCATCCCAGTCCGACTACTTCAATCATTGTTATCTCCTTTGCTTCCGCGCATAAACGCCGCTCTTATTCCCTCTTTGCCGAAAGCCTTTGTAGCCCACAGCAATAAGAAATAAACCGCAGCGCCGACAACCGCGCCCACCGTAAGCCGCACGTATCTGTTGTCGAGAGTAAGCGCGACAGTCTGTATACATACGCTCATTATAACACCTCCCAGGGTTATTTTGCTAGCTGTTTTAACAAGCTGAGAGTTTTTTCCGACGAGTTCGACATATCTGACCAGGGCAAGCGCCGCCGCAAGAGCGTACATCGCAAACTGGGACAGCGGAGCGGCGACTATTCCTATACGCGGCAGAAGCAATACCTGCAAAGCAGTTTTAAGAGCTACCGAAAGCGCAAGATAGACCGCCGCGCTTCTGCCCGATCCGAGAGCCTGAAGAATTCCGCAAAGCAGCTGAACGCAGGAAGCCGCGACAACGTTTATCGCCTGAAAGCGGAGAATGTCTGAAGCCCTTGCAAGTTCCTGCGCAGAAAATCCGGGATAAAGCAGACCGATGACGTCCTGAGAGAAAATGAGAAGAGCAAAAAAACAAGGCACGGAAATTGCAAGAGAAGCGCCGAGAGTAAGTCCCGTTGCCTCGTTCACTCTGACGTACTCTCCTCTCGCCACTCCTGAAGAAACCTTGGGAATGACCGCTATCGCAAGAGAAACGGCAATGACTACGGGAAGGTTTATAACCGTGCCCACCGCACCGCTGTAAATACCGTAAGAAGCCGTCGCTTGGGCAAGAGAGTCTCCGCCGTAGGTAAGCAGTCTTACGATTATAAAACTGTCTAGAAAATTGGAAACGGGAAGAACAAGCGCCGCCGCGACTATCGGGATCATAGTCTTTACTATGTCGTAATATATGCGCTTATCGACACGTACACGCAAAATCTTTTCTTTGCCGAGATCTCGGCGGTATGCTATTACCATAAAGGCAAGCCCTGAAAACTCGCTTACCGTAACCGCAAGAAGCGCGCCGTAAACCGCGGCGGCTACACCTCTTTTTGAAAGAAGATAAGCCGCCGTAAGTCCCACGGCAAGTTTGACAGCCTGCTCTGCCGTCTGCGACAGCGCGTTTGCCGTCATTCTTCCTTTGCCTATGAAATAACCTTTGAAATACGCCGCAAGGGTAACCGCGAAAACTGCGGGCGCGACGACGAGATACCCCTTCCACGCCTGAGGTCTTGCCTGAAGCGCGGCAACGGGGTAAGCAAGCAGCGCCGTAAACAAAAGCCCTGCCGCCGCAAGTATAAAAGTAATTCTCTTTACCGCCGCGCGCGTATAAGGAATATCCGCTCCGAGTGCGTCAGCATACGCGACGTAGCGCCCCACCACCGTGGGTATCGCCGCGCCCGTTATAGTAAGAAAAAGGGCATAAACGGGGAAAAAAGTCTGATAAAGACCTATGCCCTCCGCGCCCAGTACGTTGGTAAGCGGCACGCGGTACAACGCGCCCACTACTTTGGCGACTATACCTGCCAGCGCAAGTCCAGCCGTAGAGCGCAGTACGGAGTGCTTCCCCTCCCTCTTAAGCATTATTCCAGCGTAGCCGCGATAAGGTCTGCCGCCAGGGCGCACAGCCTTGCTTCTGTTGCGGTAATGACCGCGTCTGAGCAAAGCATTACTCCGCCGTAGAGATCGCCGCCGACGATAAGCGGAACAATATGCTGATTCTTGCATTCGACAGGTTTGTTTCTGACGATCTGCACGGGTGCTTGCGGAGCGACAGCCCTGCGGTCGTCCAGAGTCTTATATAGCTTGTCGCTTATCTCTTCGCCGACCAGTTCTTTAAAAGGAGCGCCGCTTGCGCCGAGAACGGTCGCGCTATCGCATATCACCGCGCCTTTGCCGGTTGCACGCGTCAGAGCGTCGCAGTAAGCCTGAGAAAAATCCGCACCTGCGCTGAGCGCGCTGTAACGTCTGAGCACAAGAGATTTGTCTCCTGTGGTAAAAATTTCCATCTGCTCGCCCTCTTTGAGTTTGAGCGTCTTTCTGATTTCTTTGGGTATCACGACTCTGCCGAGTTCGTCGATACGTCTTACAATTCCCGTTTCTTTCATTTTCCCTCCGAGTTATCGCGTTTAGTATTTTCAGAGAAAAAACAAATATGCGCGTTTAAATCCCTTCAGGATATTTTATCTTGTCATAATCAAATCCTTTGAATTGAGAAAGCGGCTTCAGCTCATATCCGCAGTTATCCCACATCCCGTTGTTCTGATATAACTGAATGAGGTGATCGGGTGCATATACCGCGCAATCCTCTATCTCGGAAGTAAATTTCACGGGATTGCAATGCTCGGGCATTTCTGAATTGAAAATCACTGCCTGAAGATTTCTGAAGCTGCCCAGACGGCATTCCATCGTAACCGTTCCTCTGATCTCAACCGCCAAAACCATATCCGCGCCTGCCGCCACAGAAGACATTTCTCCCATTATGTTGCCGCTGAGAACGGTTTTAATAACATCATAGCAATTCTTGAATTCAAAATCGTCTGACCCGTTGAAAACGTAATTTATCTTTACGGAATTATCGTTGTCCCACTGCGGCGCTTTGATTATTCCGTCGTACGTCTTAAGGTCCCTGCCGCCTATATAACGCGAATTGTCTGCGGACACAACGTAATAAATGTTGAGAGGATTGACGAATTTGTAATCAGAGTCGTTGACATAAACGACAGATCCGCCCTGACACGCTTCGAGCTGATATATTCTTTTGACCTTTACGCCCTGCATCTCAAAGGGAAGATATATATTGTATGCCCTTCTGCCTTCAATAGTCATCGTGCCGTCTGAAGAAACCGAAGCGTATTGCGCAGGGTGGCAATCTGCATAAAGCGCCACGTCTTCGCTTGCAACCTTGTCTGCATCGAAGTCCCATCTCCTGCCCAGCTTAACGCTGTACCAACCATCACAGACGCAATCTGAAGGAAAATCACTGAATGCGGGCGAAGGGACTTTGCTCCCCTGCACCAGCGTGCGCGATTCAACGAGTCTGTCGTAAAAATAAAATCTGACGGTTACCACTGGAAGGGTCTTCATGACCTCTTTCATCTTTTCTGTAACCTCAGCGGTAAAATTTAAGTCCAGGTCAGTAAGCGTGTTTTCTATATCCGCCTTTACGACGCGCGCTTCTTCAACCGTCTTTGCAACTTCTGTGTTCAGATTGTTTGCCGTAAGGACTGCCGCCGAAAGTTCCGTCAGCATATTGGCAGGCTCTATCACGCGCGTTTCGAGAGAGTTGACAGAAGCCGCAACTTCAAATATGCCGCCCGTTCTTCCCACGCTTTTTGCGACGACGCTTTCTCTCGACTTTTCGTATATGACAAGCTGAGCGTCCACATAACCTTCATATTTTGTCAGACAGTTGGGGATATCGAAGTTGAGCCCGTCCTCGCCGTACTCGAGCGCAGGCGAAGAATAAGCCGCTTTTGCCGCGCCGCCATGGGTCATGCAGACAAAATCTATATAATAGCCGTATGCCGCAGGATCGGTCATACCGACGCACTTTATATTTATCCTGTCTGAAAGATTGTTGTTCTGCGCGACGACATAACGGTGCTTGCTGACAAGCGTCGAGTTGTTCTTGTCGTACGTACAATAAATTACCATTATCGCTCCTTGAGGGGAAAGAAGCATAGACGACACCAAGAATATAACCTATTACTTCGCGTCTTTCAAGCTTTTGTGCCAGAAGTTTTCATATTTTAAATGTGAATGAATTAATAATATTTCACTATTTTATAAACACGGGTACGAAAATTCATAATAAACCGGCAAAAAAATACGCGGCTTTTCTGCCGCGTATTTATATTATACATTTATTAATATCTGATTATGCGAATATCTCTTTGAGCGCCTTAACGGTTGCGTTGGCGTCCTTGCAGTATATACCGCCTATGCTTGTCGCGTATTCCGGCGTAATGACCGCGCCGCCGACAAGTACGGGGATATCGGGATATTTTTCTTTGACAAGGCTTATCGTCTCAGCCATATTCTGCGCAGTGGTAGTCATAAGCGCAGAAAGTCCGAGAGCGCAGGGATAATTCTTTTCAACGGCTTCAAGCACCGTTTTATAATCCACATCGCGCCCGAGGTCTACGACTTTGAAACCGTAATTGGATACGACCGCTTTCACGATGTTCTTGCCTATGTCGTGGATATCTCCTTTTACCGTAGCGAGAACAAAGCGCTTGCCTTCGTCCTTAACTCCGCTTGCCTTCATCTTTTCTTCTAGCACAGCAAAAGCCTGCTTTGCGCTGTCTGCCGCCGCTATCAGCTGAGGAAGGAATATCTTACCGCTTTCGTAAAGCTCTCCCACTCTGTCAAGCGCGGGTATGATATGCTTTGCGGCAACATCTAAGGGATCAAGTTCTCTGAGCAGACTCTCTGCAGTCTCTCTTGCCGCGCCGCCCATGCCTCCGACTATCGCGCGCGTCATATCGGGAGCGCCTGCCGGAGCAAGATCTTCTGTCTTTACGCTGTCAGTCTTTGCCGCATACGCTATATAAGCGTCCACAGCGCCTTCCACGTCAAGGAGAAAACTCCTTGCGTATTCACTCGGCTTGATATTGATAAGAGAAGGATTGATTATCGCAAGATCGAGTCCCGCTTCTCTCGCCATCTGAAGGAAGCATGCGTTTATATCTTCTCTGTGCGGCATACCGAAAGATATATTGCTGACACCTAGTATAGCGCCCGCACCCGTCTTTTTTATCTCTCCCAGAGCGCCGACAGTGCAAAGCGCGCTTCCCTTCTGCGCGGACTGTGCCATTGTCAGCGTGTCAACGTAAATATCCTCTTTGGCTATTCCCGCCTTGATACATTCGCTTACCAAGCGCTTGCCTATCTCCACTCTGCCTTCAACAGTGTCGGGAATGCCGTTTTCGTCCAGCGCAAGGCAGACGACCGCCGCGCCGTATTTTTTAGCCAGCGGAATCACGCTGTCTATACTGCTCTTTTTGCCGTTCACGCTGTTTATAAGCGCCTTTCCGTTGTATCGTCTGAGAGCCGCCTCAAGCACTTCGGGAGAAGAACTGTCCATGACGAGGGGCTTTGACACGACTTTCTGCAAGCCGTCCACGACCCTGACCATATTCGCCTTTTCGTCAGTGCCGTTGAGTCCTACGTTTACGTCCAGTATATCCGCGCCCGACTGAGCCTGTTCTATGCCCTGAGCCAGAATGTAGTCGAAGTCGCCTTCTCTCAGCGCCGCCTGAAACTTCTTCTTGCCTGTGGGATTTATTCTCTCTCCCACTATTTTCATTGAATCGACGGTTACCGTGGAAGTGCCGCAACTCAATGCGCGCACGGGCTTATACGCAGGTCTTTTAACCTCTTCTTTTATCTCGCCCGCAAGCATGGAGATATATTCGGGAGTCGTGCCGCAACAGCCGCCCAGTATGTTGACGCCGAGAGCGTGTATGGCGTTCATAGCATCTGTGAACTGTCTCTTGTCTATATCATAAACCGTCCTGCCGTTTTCAAAACGCGGCATTCCCGCATTAGGTTTGATAAATACGGGAAGCGGAGTGCACTCGATAAGTCTGCGCGCCATAGGCAGCATTTCAACAGGTCCCAAAGAACAGTTTATGCCTATCGCGCTGACGCCCATTCCTGAAATTATTCGCGCAAAACTCTCTATATCCGTACCGAAAGCGCTTCTGCCGTTGCCTTCGAAAGACATTGAGAGCATTACAGGGAGAGAACTGTTCTCCTTTGCCGCAAGCAACGCAATGCGCGCGTCCGCAATATCAGTCATCGTCTCTATGACTATGAGATCGGGCCTGTCTTCTGCCGCGCGGATAACCGCCGCGTAATTCTCGTAAGCCTCTTCGAAGCTTATGCCGCCTTCTCCTATCAGCTTGCCGAGAGGTCCGACGTCGAGAGCCACGTATGCTCTGCCGTCCGCCGCCTTTCTCGCAATATCAATCGCCGCTTTTATTATTGCGCCCGTTTCGTCGCCCAGTTTAAGGGGATTTGCTCCGAAAGTATTGGTATAAACGACGTTGCTTCCCGCATCCACATAGTCGCGGCAAACTGAATACACGACTTCGGGATTCTCCAAATTCAGTCTCTCGAGTCTGTATCCCGCAGGCGCGCCGCTTCTTTCTGTAAGCAGACTGCCCGTCGCGCCGTCAAGTATGATCTTCTTTGAAAAATCAATCACCGCAAAGACCTCCGTCGCAAGAATCGCGCTTTACGCAGACGTCGCAGTTGTGTTTTTTTCTTACGTTTCCGCCTATGCCTGCAACTGCGCTCACCGTCTTTGAAGGGATCATCATTCCGCCTGCGGTAAGTCTTATTCCCAGGAATTTATCCGCCTTGAGCGCGTCTATAAAGTCTGCCTGAGAGGACAAAGGCAAATCTCCGTACCCGCAGGAAAAACGACTGGTGAGAGTAAGCCCTTTTTGCGCAAGCATCCTGCGCTGTCTTTCTTCGAGTTCGTCGCAATATGCGTCCACCCAAAGTCCTGCGCAAAGATCGACCGCATAAGCAAGAGTCAGGTCTGTGAGCTTGAGTCTTTCAATCGTCATATCGACTTCAGCGCCTACGGTGGCGCAGAAATAATAGACCGCATCACAACCTTCGAGGTGTTTTGCGATATCGTTACCTTTGAGTTCAAGCACCGTATTTTCAACCTTGATCGTGCCGTCTTCTCTGACAAGCCTTGCAGTAGCTTCAACGCATCTGCAACGCGCGCTGTTTTCAACTTCTTTTACCGCGCGCTTTGCAAGTTCGAGCGCGTCTTCTCCCGTGCCGAGATATTTAGCGAGTGTTTGTGCAGTTATCATTTTCTGTCCTCCTCAAACGCGTTGAATACCGCGCGTGCGACGTCTCCTTTATTCATCGTGTAAAGATGAATGCCCTTGACGCCGTTGTCGATAAGGTCGCGTATCTGACCTATTGCATAGTCGATGCCTGCCTTGTACAGGTCTTCGCCCTGATAGTTGGCGCATATCTTGCTGAACGCAGAAGGGATCTGCACTCCGCACATAGATACTATTCTCTCGACCTGCTGAGAGTTGGTTATCGGCATGATGCCCGCAGAAACGCTTGCCTCGATGCCTGCCTTTTGCGCCTTTTCCATAAAATCGTAAAATGTGGCGTTGTCAAAGAAAAGCTGTGAAACAAGATGAGAAACGCCGCACTCCGTCTTTAGCTTTATCTTTTCTATATCCGCCTCAAGGCTTTGCGCCTCGGGATGCCCTTCGGGATAGCACGCGCCGAGCAATTCGAATTCAGGATAATTAGCGCTTATGTACTCTGCCAGCTCGTTGGCATGGCGGAAGTCGTAAAATTTGCTGTCTGCGGCAATATCTCCGCGCAAGGTGAGTATGCTCTTCACTCCCTTGCGGCTCAGCATCTGCAGTCTTTCTTCGAGAAGCTCCTTCGTCATATTGACCGCCGTCATATGCGCTACCGCCGTCATATCGAAAGCGTCAATGACCACGCTCGCAACGTCCGCCGTAGTCATTCCACCGCTTCCGTTTGCACCGTAAGTTATCGATACGTAATCGGGATTTAAAGGTCTTATCTCTTTCAGCGCTCTGATAACGCCCTCAAGCATTCCGTTTTTCTTGGGAGGAAAAACCTCTGCCGACATAACGAGTTTTTTATTTTCAAAAAGTTCTCTTATATACATATTATCACCTCGTGGCATGCGCGTTTATTTATATTATAATAACATATTTTTTGACGGTTTTCATTAAAAATAGCAATTTTCAGTCGTTGCGACTTATCCGATATCGCAAGTTTTCCTTCGATCGCTCATAAAGCATATGCTTTATTTACTTAAATACGACCAAAGGGCAACCGATATACGGTTGCCCCTCAGCCAGTTGTGTGTAGATTTGGGATTTGGTTACCCTATTATAAATAGGCCAGTATGGAATTATGTTGGTGGGATTTCTCCCCTGTAAGTCTTGTTACTGAGCGTTTTCTCCGTTGCCGCCCTGACCGTTTTCCTCGCCGTGCTGATGCTTCCACTCAAATCTGCCCTGTTTAGCCTGAGCAAGGAATTCTTCAGCTTCTTTCTTCGCGCTTTCCACAGCCGTGTTGTAAATCGTCTGAGCGGAAGAAATTATGTCGTTGGACGCCTGAACGTAAGTCTTTGCTTCTTCAAGCTCTTCTGCGGTGAGGTCTTCTTCGATCTTAGTCATGGTCTCGTCGCGCTTCTGTTCAAGGTAGGTAACGATCGATCTGACGTCGTCAACGGTAAGATCACCGAGGCTGTTCACGAACTCTATAACGTCATTGCCGAGGACTTTTGCGTCTTCTGCGATCTTGCGAATAGCGTCTGCATATTCTTCGGGGAGCGATTCAAGGAACTTATCGACCTCAGCCTGCAGACCGTCAACGTAAGTTTCGAGTTCAGGCAGCTCAGCCTTTATCTGATTGTAAGCCTCAACGCTCATGTTCTTCAAAGTCTTGTCGATATAAGCTTCAAGGCTTTCAAGAGTGATGTTGCCGTTTTCATCGGTAACCGCCGCGTCGACCTCGCTCTTTTCTACGCCGAGAATATCCGCAACTTTCTGTGTATCTACGTTGGAGAGAGCTTTATTTGTATAGGATATTGCCAGCTCGATCTGATCGAGAGTGTAGTCGACGGATACCGCCGCTATATCGTACGCCGCATAGATCGCGCCGTAGTTGACAGGATGTTCGATTATATTGAGAGCCATGATCTTTGCATAATACGCAGTCCATGCCGCGCCCTCAGCGCTTGTCTTTGCGATTTCAAAAGCCTTGTTTGCTTCTGCTACAGCGAGGTTGTAAGCCTCGGTCGCATACGGCTCGATCTTTTCGTAGCAGCTGTTGAGTCTTTCGATAAGATCCTCGTTGTCGAGAGTCGCCGCATACTCGAAGGTAACGCTGTCGTCGTTTGCAACCAGTTCTGTAACCAGCTTGAATTTGCCGATAGACATATTCTGAACAGCAGTTACATTGGGGTATTTGCCTTTTGTATATTCAAACTGTCTTTCAAGAGAAAAACTTGAGCCCGTGTTGATATTGACAGACATGTTCGCCTTTCCTGCTTCAGCGTTGAAAGCCGCCTTTGCAATATCGCCCACTTTGGCTTCAGCCTCTGCAGAGCCGTTGCCCGCGACTACGGTAACGTTTACTCCGCTGTTTTCTTCTGTAAGATAACCGCATTCGATTGCGAGATTTGCTATGAGTTCAAAAGCTTCCTCAGCAGTCTTTCCTACGATGACTTCGCCGTAAAGCATAACCTGAGCGTCTTCGTTTGCCGCTTCAACGGATTCAACCTTGCCCTCTTCGTCAATGACCATGTTGAGAGACGGGTTGATGTCCACGCTTACGTAGGTCTTTCCTTCGTCGTTATTGGTATTGAGACAACCGACAAATGCCGTACACAGCAAAACCGCCGTAAGCATAATCGCTGTAATAGCGCATATTTTTTTCATCGTTATTTCCTCCTCTGAGCTTTCGTTCATATATTAAACAACGTCGTTTTTCCTTTTATTGGAAAAATTCAGAAATTTTTATTTTTTTATTTTTGCGTTTTGCTCTATACGGATATTTATAATATATGATCAATATTTAAAGCTCTGAAATTACCGTTTGTCCCACGCATCGGGACAGAAAGAAACTATACGGCAAGCGAAAGTATTGAATTTTTTTGCATATACCAGGCGAAAGCCGCAGGCAATACTTGAAATGTATTGTCAAAGCTTTCAACGCAGTATATACGGAAAAGAAGTTTTTCCCTTCTTATGAAATTATATTATCATGTCGGGGCGGAGTGGAAAAATTCAGATAGCGAAAGTATTGTATTTTTTGCATATACCAGGCGAAAGCCGCAGGCAATACTTGAAAAGTATTGTCAAGACTTTCAACGCAGTATATACGGAAAAGGCGGTTCTTCCTTCTTATAAAATTATATTATCATGTCGGGGCGGAGTGGAAAAATTCAGACAGCGAAAGTATTGTATTTTTTGCATATACCAGACGAAAGCCGCAGACAATACTTGCAGGGTATTGTCAAGACTTTCAACGCAGTATATGCGGAAAAGGCGGACTTTCGCCTGAATTTTTCCACTCTGTCACGACGAAACAAAAAAAAGACGACCCGTAGGATCGCCTTTTTTCAGATAAGGGGGATATTTATGTGTGCTACTTAGCACTGCAATTTGTCTTATTTAAGTCAGGAAAGTGAATTCCAGTAATTTTCAAGAGAGCCGTACTCTGCGATTATCTCGGCATAATAGCTGTCATAATCCTCTTTTGATAATTCTTCCCTTTCTTCAGAATAATATTCAAGGTAAATATCTTCAAGTTCACCGCGCATGCTGTCTATAATATACTGAGTCTGGTCAAGGAATGCCTGAACGGTATCGGGCACGAACGCAACCGCGTCTCTTATAGCGTCGGTTATTTCAACGTTGAGCTCTTCAATCTTCTCTATGATTTTGTCCAGATTGCCTTTCAGCTCGTCTAAAGTCGCATTGCCGATTTCGCTTATCCAGTCCTCGTTTATAAAGTCGTCATAAATACCTACAAGGGTGTCCAGTCCCACGCTTGTGCTGAAGGTTATGTCGTCCCCTCTGAGGTCGGTGAGCTTGTCGAGAGCGGTTTCCATCTTTGCGAACTTCTCTTGCATTATGGGATCGCTCTGCCACTTTTCGTCCTCAAACGTTTCCCAGTATCCGCCGAACCATCCGAGCCCCGTATACGACATGATATCGTCGTTTATTTCCTGTATCTCGTGCAGGATAACTCTCGTTCTGCTTATCTTTGCGCACTCTGCTTCAAGAAGACTTTTGAGATAATCGAAAACCTCTTTTTCGTAATAAGTCTTGAGCGCTTCGAGACTGCTCTGATTTTCAGCTGCAAGCTGAGCAAAATAACTGTCTGCCTTAGCAGCTACCCCGTAAAGCGCTGCGCTCAGATCGTCTGCGGCAGTGCCGTACTGCTCAGCAAGATAATCCACGTCTTCTTTGACGGCGACCACAGCGACCAGCACGCCTTTCTTCATAAAGTTAGACTCAATGGCCGCAGTGGTTTTTGAAACGACTTCTTCCTGTTGTTTCTCATTGCCGGCAACAACGGTGATCTTCACCGCATTCTCCTCTTCGGGCTGAATATAGCCCAGTTTGCCTGCCTCTTCAGCGATCACTGACGCCGCCTGTTCTACCGGAAGACCGGTCAAAGACTTCCTGAGTTCATCTGACAGAAGGATATCCGCATCGGAATTGGCACTCTTTACTGCCGTTACGTTGTTGTCTTTGTCGTATATTATCTCGACAGACGGATTGATATCCATTCTGAGATAGCCCGCCTCATAAACAGGCGCAACCGCCTCTCCTCCTTTCATCATCGGGGGCAACACTACCGCAAGCGCTATAGCTATGACTAGCACCGCGGCAATCGCGCCGTAAATGAAAGGTCTTGAGTTTTTCTTTCTCGGCTGAGGTTTAATGTCTATCTTCTGAGTGCTCTTTTCTCTCTTTTCCTCGCTGGTGATAATAGGCGCTTTCCTCACCTTCTGAGACATGGAAGGCGCAAGGGAATCGAGTTCTTTTTCAAGCAGTTTTTTGAGTTCTTTCTCGTCCATATCTCAGCCCTCCTTTAATTTGTTCTGCAATTTCTTGATTGCGGTATTGTATTTCCAGAGTACGGTTCCGAGAGCCAGCGACAACATATCGGCAATTTCACGGTGCTTGAAGCCCCACAACACATGCAGTATCACGATCTGTCTCTCCTTGTCGTCGAGCACGGTATGTATGGCGTCAAAAACAGGAGAATCGTTCATCTCGTATGTTTTAGCTTCAAAATTACCGGTCTGTTCTTCAGACGCGACGACCTCACGCTTGATCTTTTTTATTTCGTTCAGCGCTGTGTACTTCGCAATCTGAAACAGCCATGCCCTCGCATCCGTTCCCGCTTTGTATTTGCTTATGTTTGCCTTGACTTTCAGGTAAACCGTCTGAGTGAGATCCTCTGCCGTATGGTAATTGTCGCAGAAACCGTAAAGAAAAGCGAATATGCCTTTTCTGGTCTCTTCGTACAATCTTTCGAATGCAGCGTTATCACCCTTGGCAACCTCCTGTAAGCACAAGTCCAGTTCTTTTTTGTCCAAATCCCTCTCCCTTTTCAAATATTAAACAATCGGAATTTTATATTTATTGGCAGACAAATGTAAAATTTTTTGTCCTTTGCGTACGGTAAAATTTTATCACATAAAAAAGCGCGGACGCAAATATATATTTGCTCAAAATTCAAGTGAAGTTTTTAGAAAAACTTTTAAGTCCTCATTTTATGCCTACAATAAAAATGTCGCCGCGTTGAACTTTGCGTGCGCGTATGGTATAATATTGAATAATAAAGGAGTTTATATGAGTTTTTACGACGACGTATATCAGGTGGTAAAGGCTATCCCTTGCGGAAAAGTCGCCACTTACGGACAGATAGCGAGAATTTTAGGTTCTCCCCGCGCTTCCCGTGCGGTAGGCTATGCTCTTCACGACAATCCCACCCCTATCGTTATTCCTTGCCACAGAGTGGTAAACCGCTTCGGCGCGCTTGCGCCCGCATTTGCTTTCGGCGGCAGAGACGTGCAGGCTGAACTGCTTGCCAAAGAAGGTGTATTCTGCGACAAAAATTATATTGTGGATTTAAAAAAATACCAATGGCAGGAAGGGCTTGAATGACAGAAAAATATACGGTAACGGCAATGTTTAACGGCACTGCGGACGACGTGCTGCGCGCCACAGGTTTTTCACGCTCTCTGATAACCGAACTGAGAAAGAGTCTTGGACTTATCCGCGTAAAAGCCAAAGAGGATAAGTCAGACGGCAAAGCGGTTTTTGCAACAGCGCGCGTAAACGCCGGAGACAAGATCTCTGTAACCCTGCCCGTAACGCCTTGTCTATACCCTGCAAGCGACATAAAGCCTGAATTTTCATATATCGACGAGGATATCGCCGTCGTGATAAAGCCTTCGGGGGTGGCGACCGTTCCCGTTAAATCTCATTACAAGGACAGCCTCGCCAGCGTGCTCGCCTCTGAATGGGGAGAATTCGTTTACCGTCCCGTCGGCAGACTTGACAAAGAGACTTCAGGGCTTATCATTGTTGCAAGAAATGCGCTTGCCGCAAGCAGAATGCACGAAATTCAGCTTAAAGGCGAGATTGACAAGCGATACACTGCCTTAACAGACGGCATTATCCCTGAAAGAGGAATCATTGACGCGCCTATAGCTCTCTCCTCAGACGGACTGCACCGCGAAGTGTCAGAAAAAGGCAAAGAGGCAAAAACCTTATTCAAAAGACTTGCCGTAAAAGGCAACCGCTCTCTGGTTGAATTCAGGCTGCTGACAGGCAGGACTCATCAGATACGCGTGCACTCTTCTTACATAGGTTATCCGCTTTCAGGAGACAAGCTTTACAATCCGCATCCCGACAGCGCCCCCAGGCTTATGCTTCACTGCTCCCGCCTCGAATTTCCTCACCCGACGACAGGCAGGACTCTTATTTGCGAAAGTCCTTTTCTCCCTGCCGTCTGATACAACGTTTTATCTGTTTTGCCGTACAGATTCTGCGGCAGATTTTTACGGAATCACAATATTTTCACTCGCTGTCTTTTCTCCTGACAACGGTTAACGTTCGGTTCCAGCTTCCCTCACAAGCCGAATCTGCAAAGCACAGATTATAATTTTCCGTATTTAAAATAAGTTTTATGCCCCGTTTGTCCTTCATTTTTTTATAAAAATGGAAATATTTTACTCGTTTGGGGTTTAAATATTCTTTACAACTCCTTTCTTCAAGCGTAAAATAGATACGGATTTTAAGGAGGGTTCTGTATGGTTAAAGATCTCACTCAAGGCAAACCTTCAAAAGTCATACTGATGTTCAGTCTGCCGCTGTTGCTTTCAATGGTATTCCAGCAGCTTTACAATATGGCTGACAGTATTATCGCGGGTAAGATGATTTCAAACAACGCGCTCGCGGCTATAGGCGTTTCCACCCCCGTAACCATGATATACGTTGCGATAGCGGTGGGATGCAGCGGCGGTATAAGCGTTGTCGTAGCAAACCTGTTCGGACAGAGAAAATACCGCTCTGTCAAAACTGCTTCAAGCACTGCACTTGCGTTTATGTTCGCTCTTGCGGCAATTCTTACGCTCGTCGGATATTTTATATCTTCGCCCCTTGTAAAACTTCTTCAAACTCCCGCATCTATCGAAGGAGACAGCACTGCATACCTTGAGATTTATACCCTCGGACTTATCTTCGTATTTATATACAATGCGTCCAACGCGATATTCACGGGTATGGGCGACAGCATGACGCCGCTTATTCTTCTGATATGTTCTTCGGTCGGCAACGTAATTCTGGATATAGTAATGGCAAAGCCGCTCGGTGTCGAAGGTCTTGCTTACGCAACGCTCATCGCACAAGCGGTAGCAGGCATAGTCGCTTTCGCGCTTGTCATAGTAAAAATGAAAAAACTCTCTGACGGAGACGAAGCGGATCTGCCGCGCCTCACTTACGTAAAGCGCACTTTCAACCTGAGACTTCTGCGCTCAATATTAGCGATATCTATCCCCGGCGTATTTCAACAGTCTTTCGTATCTGTAGGTCAGCTTTTCGTGCAAGGACTTATAAACGGATTCGGAGAACAGACTATTGCGGCATATACCGCGGCTATGAAGATAAACACTTTCTGCATCGCCTGCATAGTAACCATGGCAAACGCCGTAGCCGCGTTCACTGCTCAGAATATGGGCGCGGGCGACCTGAAGAGAGTCAAACAAGGTATGCGCTCCGCAACGCTTCTGCTATGCGGTTTCGCACTGACGATTATCGTAATAGTTGCGATTTTTGCAAAACCCCTCACGGGATTCTTTATCAACAATCAGGACGGCTCAGGCGTGTCAAGTGTTGAAGTTATCAACACAGGCGCGAAATTTTTGTGGATAACCTGCCCCTTCTACGTGTTTATCGCAGTAAAGACAACTGCCGATGGAGTAATAAAAGGCGCAGGCAAACTGCTTCAGTTTATGATATCCACTTTTGTAGACCTGATACTACGCGTTGCGCTGTGCTACGCTCTCGCGCCGTCGCTGGGATTTTTGGGAGTATGTATCGCTTGGCCTATCGGCTGGGTCATCGGCACTGCCCTTGCGGTGGGCTTCTATCTGTCCAAGTCCTGGCAAAAGAGCAAGTTTGCGGTTTCGGCATAAAAGCCAGAATATCTACTCTTTACAAAATCAGTAAACAAAAACAACATTTGCCCCACAGATAAAAATAAGTCGCTGCCGTAAGACAGCGACTTTGCTTTTATCTGAATTTATTTTAAAAATGTCAATGATTCTCAGCAGATCACAGAAGATTTGAAAAACCGAGATCGTCAACCATGTCGCCCATTCCGTTGTCTTCCATAAACAATCTGAGACCTAAGATCATCGCTCTTGTCCCCAGCACAGCATATTCTCTTATGCGCAATTTTAATTCTGTTGAAACATACCCTTCTATGTTTTCCTCGACAAAGAAAGACGTATCGTCGCTCAGCTCGCTTCTTTTTTCGTTTCCGCTTAAAGCATATCCGCTTTTATAGTTTGTATAAGACCAATAAAATTCATCGTCATTTCCCAGAACTACACAAAATCTTACGTATTCGTTCACGTTGTCTACAAGCCGTATCAGTGATTTTTCATTCTCGTAATACCCCAGCTCAAACTCTCCGTATACCTCTATATAAACGTAATTATCGACCGTTTGTTTAAACTTCGATTCGTCAATCGTTTTTTTGAGTTCTTTATTGACTTCAGGTGTACAAGCCGTCAGAGCAATGCTGAAAACAACGATCAACAGCAAAATTGCCGCAATTTTCTTCTTCATAAAAATACTCCTTTATTTTTTTACATAATAACAAAAGCATTCTGCCCGACGTCTGGCATTTTAATTTTTATTTTATGAATGAATTCACCAAAAAATAAGATTTTCATAAAATGAACTATGGCTACTTTAAGCGTAACTATGATCGTAAAAAACGAAGAAGACGTAATCGGGCGCGTTCTTGACTGCGCAAAAGCTTTTGCAGACGAAATAATAGTAGTCGATACGGAAAGCTCTGACCGCACGGCTGAAATAGCCGCCTCTTATGGCGCAAAAGTATTTACGTTTGAATGGACCGACGACTTCTCTGCGGCGCGCAACTTCGCTTTTGAAAAAGCGACCTGCGACTACGTCATGTGGCTGGACGCGGACGACGTCGTAGATAAAGAAAACGCAAGAAAACTTGTTGAGCTTAAAGAAAAACTGCCCTTATCCGATATATGGTATATGAAATATGCGACCGCTTTCGACAAAGACGGCAAACCTACTTTCGAATATTGGCGTGAACGCGTTTTCCGCCGCAGTCTCGGCGCGCACTGGGCAGACCCTGTTCACGAAGTGTTTTACGCTTCGGGAACAAGACAATTCGAAGACATAAGCATAAGACACGAAAAACTGCATCCTTCTCCGCCCCGAAGAAACCTAGACATCTATCTGAAGCTGATTTCTTCAGGCGCAAATTTGTCTCCGCGCCAACAATTCTATTTTGCCAACGAATTGTATTCAGCAAATCTTCTGCCCCTTGCGATCAGAGCGTACGAAGACTTTCTGACAACTGACGGAATGACTGAAAACAAAGTGCAGGCGGCTATCAACCTTTCGCGCATATATTCAGCAAAACAGGATTACGAGTCCGCACTATCTGCTCTTTCACGTGCAATCGCTTTGGGAGAGCCATCGGCAGAACTCTGCGTTGCCACGGGCAATATATATCTTGCTTTAACAAACACGAATGCGGCAATTTTCTGGTACAAATCAGCTTTGAGACCTATACCTGAAAACACTCTCGCTTTTGTGGACGTATATTGTTACAACTACTATCCTCTTATCCAGCTCGGGCTGTGTATGTACAACAAAGGAGACGTATCTGCAGCGATAAATTATACTGAAAAAGCTCTTGAATATAAAAAAGAAGACGAAATTGCGCTCGGCAATCTCGCCTTTTATAAAAATATCATCAATAGAAAATAAATGCCTTTTAAGTTTGTCGGCACGGCCACCCGCCGCGCCATCAACTCTTGTATTATGATTTACTTTATCGGCGCTGTAAAATAAAACGACCTGCCTTCAAAAGTGATTATCATCGTATATTCTGCGCTCTTATCCGCATAAGTCGTTTTTGCCATACTGGCATATCCCTCTATGCCTTGTTCGTCCGCAATGTTGTAAATGGTCGATTTCCCTGCAACGGCTTTTTCAACGCTGTACGTAAATGTCATCACATTTTCCCCGTCCGTTACAGTCAGTTTGCCGTTCTCAGCCTTGGCAGTCATTTCAATAATTCCCGCCTCGGGATATATTTCAGCATACTTTTCAGAGCAGAAAATTATTCTGCCGTCTTCAGACGACTGCACCATTCTGAATTGCCAGTCGTGGTTTTCTATCTTGTATTCCTCTGTCTGACACGCGCAAAGCCCCACGGTCAGAATTACAACAAGTATTAATATAGCTGAAAGTGTAATTTTATTTTTCACGTTTTATCCTAGAAAAAATCTTTAACAAGGAAATTCTTAATATATTTTCCTCGTTTCATTAACAGTTTTTTTATTTATCCTTGTAATTTTTTCATTTTAATAACCTTATTTAGCCTTCAATATATTTTTTTCTCAACATCAATAATTTTAATAATGTCAGAAGCTAAATTTTTACCTTCTCTATGGTCACTTGGTGTTCTAGAAACCGTAAACATATATCTTGGATCATTATGGAATAAAAGCTTGTAATGAGCACCATCTTCTATTATATTAAATCCAACCTCTTTTAATTCAGATTTATCAGTCGATGTTAAATTTGATCCTTTTTTTAATATCCTTTTTATTGCTTCGACAATTTTTTTACATTCACCTATAGAAGGATTTGCCTCAATTAAATCACAAATCAATATATATGCTCTTGAGTTTTTTTCATATTTGTTTTTAACCTGATTCAAAATACTAAACAATAAATCATTCATTTCAGAAAAATATAATTCTTTCTCTTTACCTTTGTTATAAAAAGATTTCCCTTGTTTACTATCTTTTAACTGCTCTTTTAGATTATCAATTTGATATATAAGTTTACGATTTTCTTTTAATAATTCTTCTTTTTCTTCTTTTAATCTTTCATTTTCAGCATCAAATGTTTGTACATATCTCTTTAATTCTTCTTTGTCTCCTTCACTTATGTTTTTCCAGTGCATCATTTTTTGTCTGGTTTGCAATGTTATAATTTGATTCCAGTTATACAAAGATGCTTCCTGTCTGTTGGACAGAGCTTTCCACACACACAATTCAATATCCTCTTTCATCTTTCGTTCATCACCATCATAAAAATCTATGGAAAATCTCTGAACATATTCACTTTGCGGGAAATATATTCCAACATAACCATTATGAGCATTATTATCATTAGACAATTCTTTTAACTGCCATGATATCTCTTTATTTTCTTCAACAAATACATGTGCCAACCCGCTTAATTTTTTTGCTATTTCATTTGGATTTAAAGTACAATGATCATCATTTTGGACACTAAGATAAATTACCGGCATTGAATTGCAATATTCACCCCTCATAACATTTGCGCAAATTTTCAAATTCTCCTTGTTTATTGTTATGGGTTTTGCAATTACTGGAATATTAGCATCATCTTTACAAAAATTACTTTCCATAATTTTTTTATTATGTATGGTTTATGAGCCCTTGGCAACTTAGATTTAAAATTGATACTATTGCAATTTAACTGAATTAGCATTGATTTAGAATTTGTATCTTGTAAAAATACACAATCTGTGCTCCATATTGCTTCCTTATCTTTTTGTTCCACCCTACAAGCAAATAATTCTATAGTTTCATCCTTATATCTTTTAATATAAAATTTAGAATTTTCACTTTCTATTTGAAAATCCTCAGTAGAATTTATATCGTAACTAATTTCTGAAATTCCATAATGCTGGCTTTTTGTAATCCACTCTGTGTATAAAGTTAAGCACTTTTCTTTAGTAAAATCATCTTTTAATGGCAATCTTGTACTTAATATTAACATTGTTATCTCTCCCTCCTAATATAATTTTATATTATCATTTTTATAATAAAAAGGCAATGTCTTTTTCATTGCCTTCATTCCCAATTGTATTATATTTTAGAAATGATACACAAAATTAATTTATACAAAAATCTTATCTGTTGCCGTATGCGTCGTACTCAAAAGAGGGCTTTTCCCATACTATGTTATACATAGCATGGGGATCGAGCGGATCGTATGCACTGAAATTTATATCGAAAACCGTTGCGCCTACAGGTATATCTCTCGCCCATGCGTTTACGCCCGACGTTCTGCCGTAAGCGAGAAGCACGGGATTTTTGCCGTCGTTGCTGTAATTGATAACGAAAGAGTTGTTGTGATCGTGTCCGACGCTTACGAGATTGGTTGAAACATATTCATTCATAACGTCTGCAAGTCCGTCATCCCAACGGGGAGCATATACGCCTTCCTGCTTAACAAAACCGTAATCAGCGTATTTATCAAGCAACATTTCCTGCGCATTCAATTTGTTTTCAAGATCATTGAGCTCTTCGAACTCCGGCACGCCGTAATCGCTCATTCCGCTGTTCTGCTCCACCGCCTCGCGGTATGCGTAATGAGGCACGTGCATAAACAATGCGCTGGGAATACCCTTGTCCGCATACTTTTTAACGGTTTCTTTGTACCACTGAACCTGCATATCGGTAAGTCCTACGTATCCAGCGTCAACGTATCCGTCCGCGCCTTTGGTGTTGCCTACCGTGTCGATATACATCTTTCCGTGCGTATCCATATGGAAAACCGCATAGACAACTTCGTCTTTATTGTTCTTAAGCTCGATAACGTAATTGCCCACGCCCATATCTGCGGGAGAGCTGATTTCTTCAGCTGAACGCGCAAGCAAAGAATATTCGTAGCCCTGAAGCAACTCGTAAATATTAGCGTTTTCAGTCGCATTGTCGCCGTAGAATATTTTGTTTACTTTGCTCTTGTCTATTGTAGAATTCGCCGCGGAACAATATTCGAGCAAATCGTTCTGCGCGCCCTCTTTGCCAGCCCACGTGCCGTCCAGAGAATGCTCTCCGTCATGATTGCCGAAAGTGTACGCCCAGTAAACCTGATGCTTTTCAAATATATTGGCAAGCGCGAGAATGGCTTTGTTGCGCTTTTTGGCGTCTCCGCCCACCGCGTCGCCCGTAACCTCAACAAGATCAGGCTTATACGTCGTGATAGCTTCTTCAACCCAGGTAAGAGTCTGATAGTCCTTCTTGTAAGAGCCGTTGGAAGTCAGGTGCAGATCGGTAAGCTGCATGATCCTGAAGCTGCCGTCGTCATTGATCGTCAAAGACGTGCGCTTTTCTGCCTTGCCTTCTTTCTTTGTATCGTCAAACGACTTGCAGCCCGTAAGCAAACAAGCCGCCGCAATGCTTATGACGAGAACGCAGCAAACCAAAAAATAAACGTAACCGTGTTTCATAATATCCCTCTCAACTTTTTGAATTTTGAATTCGCAAAATTATAACACGCACACGATAAAAGGTCAATATCTCCCTTTTATCGCTTCCGAGTCCTGAAAATCCTGCAATTCTCTTTATCTGTCGGCAAAAAGCAAAGATTGCTCATTCGTTTCTTTCTTCGTTTATCCACACAAACTATGCCATTTATAATACTTGTTTCAAAACTCATTTAAACTCTTAAAAAATAGCAGAGCATAAAAATAAGCGGTAAACCTGAAGTCGCCGCTTATCATTTCTTATCAAATAAAACTGAACTATGCAATTATTTTTCTATAAAAACAACGTCCGCCGCGAAATCGTATTCCCCCGTAAGAGGATTTTCCAGGAGTTCATCATAAGAATATTTCATTTTAAAAACCGCGCTCTTGCTGTAATACTTCCTGCCGAAAATATCTTCTATTTCTAAATAATACATAAACATAGTGCTTTTCAAAGGTAAGATTTCCAGCATATCCTCGCTTTCGTAAACAAACTCCTCTCCGAATTTAGCGTAAGATCCTTCCTGCTCAACGATATATTCGTATATCGGGCAGATAACGTCGCCCTTTTTCAAAGATGTCAGGCGGCTGTACTGTCCTTCATCGAGTCCGCCTTTCCATATTCCCTGAATGCTCATTTCGGAAGTAAGAGAGTTATAAGAAAAACGCATGTTGACTATTTCTCCGTTCACTGCGACCAAGCCCAAGAAGATATGCAGGTTTTCCGACTCTGAATCTATATAATACGCTTCGAGCGGCTGCCCGTTTATATAAACCCATCTGCCCTTTAAATCAGAAGAATATGTACCCTTCCCGTCGTAATGAACGTCAACATCCCTGCCGAAAAAATTACCTTCTGCAGGTTTGTCGGGAAACATCTGTATATCGACAAGATAATAACTTACGCTGCGCACGTATTTTGCCGAGTCTTCGCTTATTTTTATAGCAAATGCTCCGTTCTCGTCCTCATAACCGTTATTTTCAACTTCTATCACATACCTTGACAGATCTTTATAATGAGCGTTAAGGAAAGTTTTGTAACCTTCTGAAGCGTAATTTTCAATATAATTCTGCAATTCTTTTGCATTGTAAGTATAAGGATAATAGAAAGAAAGTCCGCCTGCATTTTCTTTCAGAACGCCGTTGACCGTACCCCCAACGCAATCGGCTAAAGCGGACTTGACTTTGCTTACGGCTTCGGGCACAAGCGTTATTTCATTGAGATAACCCAGCAAGTCTATGTTGTTTGTGTATTGTTCTTTTTCAGTCCTGCCCCCGAAACTGTAAGCTTCCTCAGAAGCTTTGACTGAATTCAGAAGCCCCTTTTCTTCAACTATCAGGGACATTTCATTGAAAAATCCGTCAAAAGCGCTCAGCAAAGCGTCGGCGCGCTCGATGCGGACGTATGAAAGAGTGATCTGGTCAGACTTTGCGCTGTTTTCGTATTTTGCATAATAAGCGTCAAGCAAATTATTCAGGAAAGTTTCGGTATCGACAGTCCCGTATTGAGAACACAAAGTCTTATAATCCCATCCTTCTCCCGGTTCTATCTCCTGACTGAACACTAAATAATCGGCAAAGTCCTTGCGCAGCTCAAGGACCTCCACAGAGCCCATAAGACAAGCGTCGAATACCAAAAATTCCAACTTGTCAGCTCCGCTCAAAGCCTCGGAAATCTCGGATAAAGTCAGACTGTCGTTGTTGAAGTTTTCATCGAAACAGACGCCTTTCAGCGCCGTTCCGCCGTGATCCCACAATATAAGAGACTTTTCCCTGCCCGGATATTCTTCCTCGCAGAAAGATATAAAATCTTTAAGAGCGTCGCCGCTGCCCATATTGACAATCGCCCCTTCGTAAACAACTTCTCTGCCTTCGCTCCCGAAATATATCCTGCTGGTGGAATTTGCGCTTACAGCGGGGTCGTTCCATGACTTGCTTCCTCCCGTCTGAACAATGACCCCGTTGTTTTCTTCAAAAGAAGCGGATGCTATTTCTTCAAGATTTTTACTTGCATAACCGTAATAGCTTTCGAGATCGCTGCCGCACATATAGACCATAATCAGTGATCCGTCGTCATTGCCGTCTCCGTTCGCATTGTTTCCGCCGTCGGAGTCTCCTCCGTCCGGCAAATCGGGACTCTCATCCGCACAAGCGGCGAAAAGGACGTATGACATCGCAATTATCAGCAATATAAGCAATATACGGTATTTTTTCATATCAGACATCCGGTTAGTAATTTATACGATAATAACGTATGCGGTTTTTTAACCCGTCATTTTCGTTATGCTCAGATAATCATAAATTCTCTATGATATAATCCCCCGATCCCGTGCCATCGTTTACGGTAAACAGACTTATTGTGAAGCCTTCGTCGTCAGCCATTATCGAATTTACCCAAAAGGCGTGGAATTGAAGCTTGTCGCCTTTTTTCAGCGTAAGATCTTTATAGACGTAATCGTAAATCGTCATTGAAGGATCGTCGCTCTTTACCTGCTCTCCGTTGACGTAGAAATAAAGAGTGCTGTAATAGTCGGTATTTATTGCAATCGCTATGGTTATTTTACAATCATTTTTTACAGTCATTTCCCAATAATTGCCCGCCTCGTCGAGATTATCAGCCGTTTCGTCGTATTTTAAGAAGATTGCGGAATAATCCTCGAACCAATATTCTTTTTCATTGGGAGAATAACTGTCCCAACAACCGATAAACATCGACAATACACAAGCAATACATATCGCCGACACTATTAAAAGCAAAGTTTTTTTATAAGCCTTTTTCATAAAAACACCTTTTCATCCATTTGTTTTTTAATCAATAAAACATGTTGAATCCTTCATTTCCGTTATGCAGAGTAGCAGAACCTCTTAACTCTGGTCTTACCAAAACGACATAGCTGATAGTGTGTGTATATATTCTCTCTTCTGCAAAGCTGTACGTCCTGTCTGCGGGATTATACGTAAGCACCTCAACAAAACCGTATCTGCATTCGTCCAGCTTATAACCTTTATACAAGCCTGCATAATAAGGCGTGGTTATTCGCTCATAACCATTACCGTGCCTAATGACAATCCTGTAATTTCCGTTACCGACTTCCTGCAATCCCACGAAACCGGCTTTTTTCAAAGCCGTAATCAGATCCATATCGGCATTGTGGTATACTTTGATAACGGTTTCCATATCGGGAATAAACGTACTTTCATCAAATTTTAGCGACTCCTCAGAGACTTGCTCTCCTTCCTCATGAGTGGGGTAAAATGTTTTTTCACTGAAAAATACATCTTGTTGACATAATCGAAAATCTTACCGTTCTGCAAATTGCTTCTGATCTCCGACACGTTCTGATCATAGGGCAGCACTTTATCGTAAACGTTTTTGTAGCTTTCTATCAATGTCTGTGCCACCGCAGTGCTTCCTGTGTAGTCGCAATATATCAAAACTGCGTTTATTGCGAGATTGTAATTGACCATTGCGCCGTCTAGCAAAGACGCTTTCGGCTCTAAAGTGAGACTGTCGTAAGGATATAAGTTGTCAATATACTTCCAGAATGCTTCGAGATATCCGCCGTTTGTGCCCGCAGAAGCTGAGACGAGGTTCTCTCCGAAAGTTTTTATATCTGCGATAATAGCCGTCCATTCGCCTGTGTTTGATACGTACTGAACGAACTTTTTCATCGCAGCATCGTATTCTTCCTGCTTATCCTCAGGGATCTCTACTTCTCCGTCTGCATTTTTGTATTGCTGTCTGAAAAGCATGACCTTGGCAAGACCGTCCATGTCTCCGTAATTCAGAAGATTGAACAGATTGATCTTGTTGAAATAAGCATTGTACCCAAGCAAAGTATTCTGATACTTAGCCACATCGATACGATTTGCGATATCTGCGACTGCGGCGGTTATCTGCTGACTGAGCTGCTCCATTCGACAACCGATATTGTTCACGCTGTTTTGCAAAGTTGAAAGACTTTCCTGTATATTGTCAAGAGGATTTTCCCGCATATATACTGAAAGACACATGTTCGCCTGCAGAAGTAACGGCTTTATTGCTGTACAATATCCAGCTGCCTCCGTGTTCTGCAGCTTGTTCGTCTGTAAAGTCGATATTCAGCACCGAGGATTTATCTGTTTCGGAAATCGTAAAGCTGTCCAACGAAGCTTCTTTCGCTTCGCCCGTCTCTTCATCGATAGAAGTCGCAGACAAAACAAAAGCCGATTTGTCAGAAACAACAAACTCGGAATCTGAAAGCTCGAGTCGCGCGCTGAATCCTGAGTCCGTCAATATAGCGTCTGACTCATACATTTTCCAGTTTTCTTCTGCATTTTTATCGTCGCAAGCTGACATCGCCACGACCGTGACGAACAACAAAATCAACACCGTTACAGCAATAAAACTTCTCCTTTTCCCTTTCATGAAATACCTCTGCCAATCTGCTGTTTTTATAATTACATTATATATAAAAAATTTTCTGTTAGCAGCAGAAGAACATTGCCATATCCAATATAACCTAAATTTTCTGCCGTTTCCGGCAAAGAGCGAAGGTGCATAGGACAATAAATCTCAATAATTTGCAAGTTCGGTCTGCAAAAGTCAACGGAACAAATTCAAAATCGTTGCGTTTAATTTCTAATACCTTTAATGCATAGCAAAAAGCCGAGCAAGGCCAACTCCCTACTTGGCTTATTAAACTTATTTAATTTTGTACCATAACGATTTTGAGACCGTTGACTTCTGCGCGAGCTATGCTATCATAACAAGACGAAAACAGCAAATTTCGGAGAGGTGTCAAAACGAATCACTACCTATCGTTGACTATTCTTTTACATTGTTTGGTAACTTTTTCGAAAGAAACAATGTGGAAACAAGCAAAATCGTAAACATCACAGCTAAAAAAGCAGGAAATATCCTTACAGAAATGTTCTGCGCTATAAGTCCGAAAACTGCTGGCATCGCTAATATTCCTATATAAGAAGATGTCATTTGAGTGCTGATAATAGCCTGAGAATCAAGATCAGGGGCTATTCGAGGTCCTAAATATAACATGTTAGGGAAAATCGGGCCGTTGCCCGCGCCTATAAGAAACAGAGCAATCCCGGACGCAAGAGGAGGCAAAGGCATAAACAGTAAAATTATTGCCGTCAATACTATTCCTTGTCCTGTAAATATGAGTAACTTATTGGATAATTTAAATGACATTATTCCCGAAATAAATCGTCCTAAGGTAATACCGACATAATAAAACGTTATTGTCAATGCTGCTTTGTCAACGGCAAAACCTTTTGTGCCGACAAGATAAGAGCTTCCCCAAGTGCTGCATGTGTATTCGATTGCACAAGAACTGAAAAATACAAGCCACGACAATCTTATACTGCCGTTTTTTATTGTTGATAGCAAACCATGAGAAACACCCTTCCTGTCTGTTTCCGATTTATAGTTTTTATTGTTTAAATGCTTACATTTTAGCCACAACGGCAAAGCAGCCAGCGCGATTAGAGATATTGCAAGTTGAATGCAGAACATTATTCTGTACCCGCCTCTCCATCCGCCGTCACCTGCCAATGCTATAGACATAAGAAAAGGGCTTGCTGCTACGCCTATACCGTAAAAACAATGCAGGAAGTTCATTTGAATAGACTTATAATTATTTGCGACGTAATCGTTAAGTGCCGCATCTATTCCTCCTGCCCCCAAGCCGAGAGGAACAGAAAATATACATATAAATATGAAGTTAGAAGAAACAGAGATACATATGAGTGCAATGGCTGTCAGAACGGTACTGATTGCAGTTATGCCTCCAGCTCCTATTTTTTTTGTTATTTTAACCGATAGAATACTGGAAATTATCGTGCATCCCGATATGATAATGGTGACAAAATTCGCGTAGCCTATCTGCAAAGCAAACTCTTTGTATATTGCAGGCCATGCTGAACCGAATAAAGAATCCGGTATACCCAAACCAATAAAGCATATGTATATAATTACCAATAAAATTGTTGCCATAACTATCCTCTCAACACTATAATTATGAATTCTTTTCAATTATTGCGTCTATAATTAAAATGTGATATTATTATAAAAATAGCGACATAATTAAGGTGCTTTCATGCTTGATCAAATCGATAGCAGCAAAAAAGAGCTTGCACTTCACGGCAATAGTGATTTTCCGCTAGCAGTTTATATCGACAAATACGAAGGTAACGGTTATCCCCTGCACTGGCATAACGAATTTGAGTTTGCATATGTAACAGAGGGTGAAATATGCGCAACTGTAGACGAAAAAGAAATAGTACTCACTGAAGGTCAGGGTATTTTTATAAACAGTAAAATGCTTCACTCTTATTGCGGCAAAAAAAATGTTTATTCTGAAATGCCAAATATTCTCTTTTCCCCTATGTTTTTAGCAGACAGCGAATATTCCGCAATATATCAGAAATATGTTATGCCTTTTACGCAGAGTTCGTTTTCTTATATTAAAATAGACAGCAAAACGGAATGGCAAAAACAGATATTGTTTTTTGCTGCGCAAATTATTAGTCTGTTTTATTCCAAAAAATACGGCTATGAAATGAAAATAAGAAATTTGGCTTGCGAAATATTTTACGAAATTTGTGCAAATAATTCAGTTTTGCCTGTTAAACAATCTGATCAACGAGACTATGAACGCTGCAGAAAAATGATTGCCTTTATCTCAGACCATTTTCACGAAAAAATATTGATAAAAGACATTGCCTCATCGGTAAATGTAAGCAACAGAGAATGCCTGAGATGTTTTAAAAAAATCGTTGATACTTCGCCAATGAAAATTGTGGAAGAATACCGAATTAATAAGGCTAAATATTTCTTGTGTAACACTGATTTGTCTATAAGCGAAATCGGTGCGCTGTGCGGATATCAGGATCAAAGCTATTTTACAAAAATATTCTCATCGATTGAGCTTGTGTCTCCTGGAAAATTCAGATCAAAATATCAAGCTGATTAGTATGCATATTTAATTATATGCGTTTCATCTTTTGCAAAAAACTATTATTTCAAAATAATCTCTTGCAAAAAATAATACGAACCTTGAATCTTCTTCCTGGTTCGTATTATTCTGGTCTGGTGCGGATGACAGGGGCTTTCGCTACGCGAAAAGAAAATGCAAACAGGATCTTTTCTTCTATCATTATTTCTGCTTGCGTTTTCTGAACCGTTCGCCTGCGTACATCCTTACAATTTCATCCTTGTTTATGGTTCACGCTTCTCGTCGCGGGTCATACGTGTAAACAAAAAAGAGAGTCGGGTTCGACTCTCTTTTTTGTTGGTGCGGATGACAGGACTTGAACCTGCACAGCCTTGCGACTATAAGAACCTGAATCTTACGCGTCTGCCAGTTCCGCCACATCCGCACGTCAGTAGATATATTTTATCATATTTGTTAAGATTTGCAACCGATATTGAGGTGATTTGTAAGAAAATTTTTATTATTTCCTCTTTTTATATTGCAAAAAACAGTTTATTTTGTCATTCAAAGGGTTTATACTGTAAAAAAACAATGAGGATATAAGTATGAAAGACTTGATCGAAGGACTTTGTCTTTACGATTTGAACAGAGAAACTGTCAGAACGCTTACGGGCGCTGAAAACGGACGTATAAAGGCTGTGGGAGAACTGGCGGCTTTTGCCAAAAAATTTAACGTAGGCGGCAATATATGGCGCAAGTATCTGGCGTATCTTATCGCTACCGACGAAAACGCTTTTTCTCTCTCCTGCGAAAGAAGAAAATGTTACGACGACAAGCTGACAGACCTTGCTCTTTACGATATGGAGCAGCTTTTCAAGCTGTGGCATTACGACCTCAAGACAGTCTACCCGGGAAGCGTGGTAAACCTTCTGGACTTTGACAGCAAGTCAGACGAAAGCTATCACGGAGAAGCGGGAGAAAAAATATCTTATCTTGCAGACAACCTGGATAAGGCAAAAGACGAGAAAGCCTTCCTTGACGCTGTAAAGGATTATTATGAAAAGTACGGCGTAGGCGAATTCGGCTTATACCGCGCATTCAGACTGGTGAGCAAATCAGGCAGCACAGATATAGAATTGCAATACATAACCAACACGGAGCGCAAAAAACTTGCCGATCTCGTAGGCTATGAAGCGCAGAAAAAACAACTGCTTGACAATACCCTTGCCTTCCTTGACGGCAAGAGCGCCAACAACGTTCTTCTTTACGGAGACGGCGGAACGGGTAAATCCTCTTCTGTAAAAGCGCTGCTCAACGAATATTCGGACAAGGGGCTGAGGATCATTGAGGTATACAAGCATCAGTTCACCTCTATCAGCGAACTTATATCCAAAATAAAGGACCGCAACTACCGCTTTATAATTTATCTTGACGACCTCTCTTTCGAAGAATTCGAAACAGAATATAAGTACTTCAAGGCTATTATCGAAGGCGGAATCGAGTGCCGCCCGTCAAACGTGCTGATATACGCTACGTCAAACAGACGTCATCTGATAAAAGAAACCTTCTCAGACCGCAACGATATGCGCATAGGCAGCGACGAAGTCCACAGAAGCGACACCTTAGCCGAGAAACTCTCCCTTGTTGCGCGCTTCGGTCTTACGATACTGTTCACCTCACCCAATCAGGATGAATATCTGAACATCGTCCGCGCCCTCGCTAAGCGTGCAGGCATAGACATGCCCGACGTAGAGCTATGCACACGCGCGCTTCAATGGCAGATGCGCGGCTCAGGCAAGTCAGGAAGAACCGCACAGCAGTTTATTGACAGCCTTAATAAATAAATCGTAATAAACACGATTAAATTATGCTTGTATTGTCTTGACAAACACAATAATTTGTGTATAATTATGTAGTACAGGCGTCGGGGTGTGGCGCAGTTTGGTAGCGCGCTTGAATGGGGTTCAAGAGGCCGCTAGTTCGAATCTAGTCACTCCGACCACTACGAAAGCTCGTCTTTCGTAAACATAAAAAACACCGAGTAACTCTCGGTGCTTTTTTTATGTTCTGCTTGCGCCTTCGCTTTCTTTTATCTACATCACAAGACAGTTCGAAATTGTGGGCACTCAAAGTAATGCTTTTCACCTTAAATCTTCTCTCTTTTGAGTGCTTTTGCTGTTAGAAATAATTGTGATATTCGCAAAAATTGTCTTAGCAAAACTCTTTCTTAGTTCACTATTCCGTCTATCGCTCTGCTCGTTTCTACGGCAATCCGCTTTGCGGTTGCTTTCGCGGCTTGCAAAAACTTCGTTCTTTGAGACCTGGTTTATAAGCGAATATATAGTCACTCCGACAAGCTCTGCCACAGAGCCTTTCACTCAAAAAAGGGACAAAGCGTATTTATATTAAAGACAGCAACATTAATCTTACCGCAAAACGATTCTCGCCATTAACAATATTTTAAAAAAGTAGAGCAAAGTTGCCTTTGCTATAATGATGCGAGCAACGCGAGCTCTCGCCCGATAAAAAGTGGTAGCTTTACGTGCTTTTTATCGGAAACGAGGGAGCAAGGCTTACAGCGAAATTTTTATGCGTTTGCAAAATTGCAGAAAAATGGAGCAAAGTTGCCTTTGCTCCCGAGTTGGAGCAGGTAACGGGAATCGAACCCGCACCCCAGGCTTGGGAAGCCCGTATTCTACCATTGAACTATACCTGCATAAAACTATTCTATTCTTCTATAGGTTAGATTATCACAACGGCGACGAGCAGTCAAGGCAATAATAAATATAGCCCGTTTAACATTTTCTGCAATGCCAGGTTCGATTTTGCGCGCCGATAAAATACGCTGTCTATGTTCTTAACTCCTTTTTAAGCCGTATTGACTTTTACGCGCGTGCGTTATATCATATTTTTGAAGCGGCACTGCCGCATAGGGGGAATTTATGACATTCAGAAACAAGTTTATTACCGTTATTGCAATCATAGTTCTTTGTCTTTCTTTTGCGCTTTGCGGTTGCGCAGCGTTAATAAAGGTGGACGACGCTCATTATCAAAACGCGGACGCAACGCTTATAAATCCCGATGCCGACGACTGCGCAAAAGAACTGATGCGCTATCTTAAAAGCGTTTACGGCAAAAACGTTATCGCGGGGCAATATATCAACGAATACGAAAATTTCGACGCGCCGCAATTCCATACGGACGAGAACGATCCTTCCAGCCCTCGCACCGTTTTCAAAGCCAACGAACTTCAGGCTGTCTATTCCGTTACGGGAGAATACCCTGCTCTCCTGGGGCTTGACGTTTCAGGCATAGAATGCGGCGACAGCTGTTATTCAATCGAACAGGCGATCGAATGGCACAACGCAGGCGGAATCGTTACAATGTGCTGGCACTGGAAGATAGACAACCTGGACGGCAAACCCCGCGCTTTCTATACTGAAGAGACAGATTTCAATCTCAAGAAAACTCTTGCAGACAAAAACAGCGCGCGTTACCGCAGCCTTATCGCGGATATAGACGCTGTAGCCAATGCTATGAAACCTCTTGCCGAAGCCGGCGTTCCCATATTGTGGAGACCTCTTCACGAAGCCAGCGGCGGCTGGTTCTGGTGGGGCGCGAGCGGCAAAAACGCATATAAAGAGCTGTGGAATATCTTATACGACAGAATGACCAACGTGCATAAACTCAACAATCTTATCTGGGTCTACAACGGACAGGATAAGTCTTGGTATGTAGGCGACGACAAATGCGACATAATAGGCGACGACCCTTATTACGACTACAATGAGCGCAAATACTATCTGAAAGATACGGCAAACTCAGTGCGATTCAAAGAGAACTACGACACATCTCAAAACAAAATGATAATGATGAGCGAAAACGACTTTGTCTTCGATATCGACAAAGCGTTTGAAGAAAATACGCGCTGGCTTACCTTCTGCACCTGGTGCCGCGAATTCGTATGCGTATACGAGCCCGATGAAAACGGCAACCGCTATACTCAGCCAATATACAGCGAAAAATGCTCCACTGCGGCAGAACTCAAAGCCGCTTACGACAACGAAAAAACCATCACTTTATCCCGCCTGTTAGAAAGCGGAGAATACAAGACAAAATAAAATTATGGCACCCGTGATTATTAAACGCATATATAAAAAGGATTACAAAGGCTTTCGCCTTCCTATCAACTACACTACACAGACTTATTACGATGTAACAGTGAGCAAAAAGCCTGACGGTTTTGACGTAACATTCAAGCTGAAGACGTTTGATAAACCCGTAACGCACACTCAGGAAGAATACAACTTCCCCGACTCCCTGTTTCAGGCGCACTGGAAAGGCGCTTACGCTTACGGGGCTTTTGACAAAGACAAGCTCGTAGGCGCGATCGAACTCTACTCTGAGACATGGGCAAACCGCCTGAGAGTTACAGAGCTATGGATCGACGAAGAACACAGAAAACAAGGCCTCGGCAAACGTCTGATGGACATAGCGAAAGCGCAGACCGTAAAACGCAACGCGCGTATGTTGATACTTGAAACTCAGTCCTGCAACACAAACGCCGTGGGATTTTATCTCCACGAAGGCTTTACCCTTGCCGGTTTTTCAACCTGCGACTACTCCAATACAGACCTGGAGCGCAAAGAGGTACGCCTCGAGATGGGGTGGTTTAACGATAAATTCAACAACTGACAGCCGTCAGCTTTTATGTTTATCAAATAACGTATATGCCGCCCTGTCTCTTTCTGCAATTCTATTTAAAGAAACACCTGCGACAATGACCGTCAGCGCAGCGCCAAGTAAAAAAATACCCAATAGCGCGCCTCTCAATATTGCGTTGATTCTGACAATATATGCCGTGATATTCAGAGTATTCCATAATTGTAGAAAACCATAAAAGAAAGCGATCCACTTCCCGTATACCGAATAGACGTTGCGGATACTGCGCGGCATCAGCAATGCTTCGTTCAGCGTTTTACCCTGAGCATATCTGTCAGGGATCATCGGGAAAGCCTTGAATTTTATCTGAGAGACCGCGGCAACGGCACAAACGTTGATAATGCCGAAAAAGACGACAATAAAACACGTTGCCGAGTCTCCGACCGGACGAGAAAGCTCAAATTCTCCTTTTAAAGCTGAAGCGTACAACACACAAAAAACAATTGCCGCCGCAATAAAAATCAAAGTCGCCGCGATAAATATAGTATAAAATAAATATCCTTTTTCCAGCTTTCTTGTCGGAAACGCAACGTTTTCAAGTCTGGGCGAGCCAATAAGTTCTTCAATTCCAACTCCGAACGTTTCTGATATCTTCTTCAACTTCCCGATATCAGGTTCACTTACACCTCTTTCCCACTTGCTGACCACTTTATCCGACACACCAATCTTTATGCCGAAATCTCTTTGCGTAAGCTGACGGTTTTCTCTTAATATCTTAAGTCTCTCTTTCATTTTTACTTTTTTCTTCTTCTCTGAATTTACCCGTAACAACAAATCCGGCCACGGTAAACACGACCGGAACAACAAGTATCAAAGCGACTATGAGCCACAAAGCAACGACTGGGACGGCTATCTGCAAAGCCATACAACAACCCAAAAGGAGAAAAAGACTCTGCGCCGTCAGCAAAGTTATATTAAGACCTGCAGACAACAGTTTGTATGTCTTGTTTCGGTTGACTTCTTTATCAAAAAGATCGTCTATAAATACGGAAACACCGACAAAATTAACTTTCCACGTTATTTTTACGAAATTGAACGCGATACTCGCCGCCGCAAACAAAATGCTTACGACAGGACTCATGAACAACATCGCTTTGCTGCCGTAAAGGTCGGTTTTGCCGTCCGCACCGAAATGTATGCCAATCGTATCCGGCAACTCAATATAAGCCTTGATACTCAGCGCGAAAAGCACCACCGCCGAAACCGTAACAGCAAATATGCAAAACCATGTCAGAAAATTCTGCGGCAATCTGCGGCGCGTCCTCTGAGAAAGTTGATGCTCACGAGCGTTTTTATCGTCATATATAATCACTCCTGCTTCGACACCGAATATTTCTGCAAGTCGAGCGATGTTTTCAGGATCGGGAAGACTCTCTCCCCTTTCCCATTTGCTTACCACGTTGTCCGATACATAAAGTCTATCCGCAAGCTCTTTTTGAGTTAGCCCCGCTTTTTCACGCAATCTCCGTATATTTGCGGCAACGACTTTATTGTCGTTTTCAGAAAGATTTTTCATAACTCCTCCTTTTCAGTTTAATTATACGATAAATGCCTGCATTCTTTCAATCCCCTGAAGCCGTTCATCATTCTCTGAATCGTAGAATCCGCTTCTCAACTTGACTTCATACGCTCTCAAGGGGTAAAATAAAATCAGTTCAGCGAGGTGAAATATGGATACCAGATCCGCCGTATTACGGCTTCTTGAAGAAAACAAGACAAACGCTTTGTCAGGTCAGCAGATTGCGGACAGGCTGGGCGTTTCGCGCGCGGCGGTATGGAAGGCTGTCAAAAGTCTGCAGGAAGACGGCTATTGCATAAACGCGACGACCAACAAGGGCTACACCCTTACGGAAGCAAGCGACATAGTCTCTGTAGAAGGCATACGCGCGGCGCTTCCTCAAAGATACAAAGATCTGCCACTCGACGTAAAGCAAAGCACTGTATCCACAAACATAGACGTGGGCACTGCGGCGGCAAACGGTGCGCCCCACGGCACGACGGTGGTTGCGCTCGAACAGAAAAGCGGACAAGGCAGACTGGGCAAGAGCTTCTGCTCTCCCAAAGGCGGCATATATTTTTCAACGCTTATCCGTCCCACCCTTTCTATCGACAAAGCGGTAATGATCACCCCGGCGGCGGCTGTCGCGGCGCATAAAGCGATAACCGACGTGCTGGGACTGCCCGTTTCTATAAAGTGGGTAAACGACATATATATGAACGGCAGAAAGGTCGTGGGCATATCCACCCAGGCTCAGGCAGACATATCGGTAGGCGGAATAAGCGGAATAATCGTAGGAACAGGCATAAATTACAACACCGCAAAAGAGGATTTTTCTGAAGACATAAAAAACAAAGCGGGCTCGCTCTATTATGAAAACGCACCCTCGAAGCGCAACGAGCTTATCGCGGCGGCGATAACCAATCTTCTGGATCTGTCCGCTGACCTTACGGACAAAAGTTATATGGATTATTACCGCAAAAACTGTTTTGTGATAAACAATCGCGTAGACTACGAGATAGACAGAGAGCCCAAAAGCGGCATTGTTCAAAGCATTGACGACAACAGCTCTCTGCTGATAAAAGAAGACGGAAAGGAAGATATAAGAAAGCTCTCTTGCGGAGAAATTTCAGTACGTCCGAGAACGCTTTAACGCACACGGGTACAGAAAAATTATATCTAAAATGTTATATCGCGCATAAAAAAATACGGGCATAAAAGCCCGTTTATTTTTTCGATTTCCGCATATAAACTTCTGAAAATCTCTGCTGTTATCCTCAGAAGCTGATAACTCCGAGATGCTCAAGCAATATCTTGAGCCCGAGAAGGATAAGTATTACGCCGCCGAGAATTTCTGCCTTGTTCTTGAACTTGTCTCCTACTTTCACGCCTATGCCTACGCCAATAAGACTGAAAGTGAACGTGGTCGCACCTATTACTGAAACCGCAACCCAAATATTCACCTGAAGGAACGCAAACGTAACGCCCACCGCAAGCGCGTCAATGCTTGTGGCAACAGCCATTACAAGCAGAGAAAGCAAGCCCAGCCTGAGCGGTTTTTCCTCTTTCTCCTCTCCTTCTTTCTCTTTGTCGAAAATGCCGTCGTAAAGCATTTTTCCGCCGAGAATGAGCAGAAGACCGAACGCTATCCAATGATCGAAAGACGTGATGTACTTCTGAAAAAGAGAACCTGCCGCCCAGCCGATAAGAGGCATAAGCATCTGAAATCCGCCGAAGAAAAGTGCGATAAGAAAAGCGTATTTGACAATGAACTTTTTCATTTCAACGCCTTTGCACATTGATACGGCAAACGCGTCAGCCGATACGCCGAGTGCAATTACAATGATATCCCAAACAGACATAAAAACCTCTCTTCCGTACCGTGCAATAAAAAATCACACATAGTACGAGTGCTATGTGTGAGTCTTGCCATTTAATATAAGCCATGTCATAAAGACAAGTATGTTGACTTATCACGAGAGTTTCGCCGACTACTCCCTCACTTGTTGTCAGTCTAGCATAACAACGCAGACGTTGTCAACGGTATAAGTCAACGTGAAGCAAATTGTTGCGCTTATCTTGCGGTATTCAGGCATTATTCTCTTCCGCACTTTCTTCAGCGTCCTGATTAATGCCCGCTCCGCCTTTTTCTTCTTCAGTCTCAACGTCGTCTGAGCCGACCGGGATATCCTCATCGCTAATATTTGCATTGCCTTCTGCCCTTTCTGTTTTCCCTTTTCTGAAAAGCATAAACGCAAGCGGTATAACTATAAAAAGATTGACTATCACGGCAGCAAGGAAGATGTAATTGGTAGGCACTGGCTGTTCTGCTCCCGTTGTGGGGTCAATATAAATGCCGTTGCTGGTAGAACTTACGTAAGCGCCTATAAACGGACCTACGCACATCGGAATAAGCACGCTGAAAACCATTCTGATGCCCTGGAAATGTCCTACCTTGTCGGCGGGGGTGTTGTCTCTCATAGCCGCCGAAAGCAACGCCATTTCCCACAGATAGCCCGTCATCATAATTATACCCGACACTGCGACAAACCATATATTGCGCGCAAAGAACATCAAAGTTCCGCCTACGGTATAAACCGCAAGCGCGGCAGGGAGAAGTATCCTGAGAGATATCTTTCCGCGTAAAAAACCGAAAAGCACACTGAACACGGCAGACAGTATGAGTATCGCACCCAGCATAAGCACATAATCCTTTATGCCGAGGAAGTATTCAACGTATATGATAAGATATGTCATATAGATATTGTTGGCGATACCTATTATGCAGATAGCCGTATAGATCAGATATAAATCGCGGTTGCTCTTTATGACAGAGGGGCGGAAGCCGTAGCCGAGCTCTTTGAAAAAGCTGCCTTTTTTAGGTTTGAGATCGGGGCTGTCCTTTATCAGGAATATACCTGCAACGCCCATGACCGTAGTTATCGCGCCCAGCACGCCGAAGAACAGCATCCACTGCCCTTTCTGCGTAAACGAATCGAAGACTCCGAATATGACGAGGAGTGCGCCGAGGGGCATGACCTGAAGCACTCCTTCAGCCTTAGCGCGGTTGTTGTGAGAGGTAACGTCTGTTATCCAGGCGTTGAAAGCCGCATCGTTGGCAGTAGAACCTATCGCCGTCATAATGCAGTCCATAACTATTATCATGACCGTAGTCAGCGCAACGGCATTTGCTGAAGGGAAAAGTTTTTCAGAATTTTCTTTCGTTATCAGAGAAAAGGCGAATACGCTGAGTCCCCAAAAAATGTAACCGATGCTGATAAACAGCTTTCGCTTGCCCACTCTGTCAGACAAGCCGCCTGCGAAAAGCGTAACCACGGTCGCTACCACAGCGCTGGACGCGACCATAGCGCTCGCCGCATTGAGGTCGTAAGTAACCGTCTTGTAGAGATATACGTTAAGATACATATTCTCAACCATCCAGGCAATCTGCCCTACGAGTCCGAAAAGGATAATGCTCCACCAGACCCGTGCGCCGAGCTTCTCTTTCATATTCCCACCTCTCATATTCATACTTTCATTATATAACGCGACGCTTGCGATTTCAAGACGCAATTTAAGCAAACTGTCTGACGTCATTTCTCCTGAAGCAAAGCCTTATTGCAAATTTATCAAAGATATAAAGACCCTGGTTCTGCACTTCAAAACCGCAGTCGCATATCAGAACGATTCAATTAAGCAAAACAAAAAACCTTCCCGTAAAAACGGAAAGGTTTTCGTACCCGTGTTGATTAAACGCGGTTTTATTACTTCTTTACAACCTCGAATTCAAGCGTCTTTTCTCCCAGCTTGCCTGCAGAAAGCGTTACCGTAGCTTTGCCGCTCTTGCCCGTAGTCTTGATCCAGAATCCTCTCTGTCCGCCGATGAGCGCAACGTTTTTTTCTCCGATGACCTCAATGGGACCCGTCGTCTTTATGCTGATTGCTGTGTTGTCGTAAGGCAGTACGTTGCCGCACTGAGAAATTGCCTTGAGCACTATTCTGGTAACGTCGTAAGTTTCGTCCTCTACCAGCTTGTTGCTGTCCGCTTCAGCGTAAAGGCTTGCCTGGAATACCGAGCCTTTTTCTGTCGTAACCACGACTTCGCCCTTTGAATTCAGACCCTCGAACTTGTAAGTAACCTGCTTGCCGCCCCAGCTAGTAACGTACTTACCGAAAAGCATGGTTATGCTGTCGACAGAAAGTCTGTACTTGATAAGGCACTTGATAAGAGTGAACGGGTGACGGAAGATGCCGCCGAAAGTGCCGTATTTCTTGACCGCGAGAAGTGCTTTCTTAAGCTGTGCCGCGTCTTTCTTGGAGAATTTGTACTGCTCGTCTTTCTCGAGCTGATCGCCGATGACGTCGTCAAGCGGTACTGGAGGAACGGGAATATTTCTGAATTCCTTGCACTTGTCCCACTCCTCGAGCATATCGAAAGTGTTTATAAGCACGCCGTTCTTGTACATTCTGACCTTCGAGCAGTTGGTAAACATATAGACCGTGCCGACCTGTCCGCCCGCAACGTCGCCTATCTCCATATTCGAAGAAATCTCGAGCACAGGCTTTTTATTGCTCTGCATACGGTAAACTTTAGCCGCGAGCTTGTCGATACGGAACATATCTGAAACGCCGTGATAGCATATCTTATCGCCGCTGCCGAAGTCCTTATGCGTATTGTAATCGCTCATACACCAGCCGATAGCGCCGCTCGTGCCTTTCGCGCCGTACATCTTGTCGAGAACGCGCGCATGACGGATCGCGTGTTCTTGTCTCTTCTTCTCGTGATCGAACGTCTTTGTCGGGAACATATGACCGTTGTGCTCCGTTACCAGATAAGGCACGTTGCCGGTAACGATAAACTTGGGAAGAAGTCTCATTCTGCCGCCCGAATGTATAAAGTCGTTGTATGTATATACGTCTTCGAGAAGATGACTTCTGGGGATACATCTTACGCCGCCAGTCTGTCTGCTCTTGTCGAGAGAGTGAGCAAGCGCGTTCGTCTTTGTATAAAGTTCGTCATCGTCTCCGCTCTCGTTGATCCTTACGCCCCACAGAATGATACTGGGGTGGTTATAGTCCTGCTCTATCATCTCACGTACGTGTTGCAGACACATTTCTCTCCATTCCGGATTTTTGCTTACATGCTGCCAGCCGGGAATTTCCGTAAACACCATGAGACCCAGCTCGTCGCATTTGTTGAGGAAGTGCTTGCTGTTGGGATAGTGAGATGTACGCGCAAGGTTTACGCCCAGCTCGTTTCTCAGATAAACAGCGTCTGCTTCCTGAGCCGACCTCGGCATTGCATAGCCTACGTAAGGATAGGACTGATGACGGTTGAGACCTCTTATCTTGAGCGGCTTACCGTTGAGATAGAAGCCGTCTTTAGTGAATTTGCAGCTTCTGAAACCCGTTCTTTCAACGACTTTTTCTGTGCCGAAAGTAACGGTTACGGTATAAAGGTTGGGATTGTCGACGTCCCACAGTTTTACGCCTTTGCAATTGAGAAGAGAATACGCTTTCTCCCCGTTTGCAACTATATCCGCGCTTGCGACCGAAGAGCCGTCCGCTGCCGTAACTTCGACCTTTACGGGCATACCCTTAAGCTCTTCGCTGAAGACGATTTCAACGTCCAGCTTGGGTTCTGTCAGCACGTCTACAGGGGTAAGGCGCAGATTCTTGCAATAAGCGCCGTCGTGAACGTAAAGATAAACTTCGCGGTAAATGCCGCCGTATACCAGATAGTCCACCACTCCGCCGAAAGGAGGAATTTCTGCTCTTTCAGTGCTGTCCACCTTTACGGCGATAACGTTGTCTTTGCCGTACTCCACGAAGGGAGCAATATCCGCATTGAACTCTGTATAACTGCCCTTGTGCGCAAAGGCGGGTTTGCCGTTGACGTAAACTTCGGCATAGTTCGCCACCGCTTCGAAGCTGAGAATGAGTTTCTTGCCCTTCCAGCTTTCAGGCACGCTTACCGTCTTGCGGTAACAGCTGACGAACTGATACATTTCTTCGTCAAAGTTGTTGTAAGGGATTTCCTTGTTCGCATGAGGGATATTGACCGTCTCAAAAGCCTTGTCGTCAAAATCCTTTGCGAGATATTCGTTCTTAAAATCGGCGGAATATTTCCAGCCGTAATTCAAATTTACTGTTTCTGCCATAAATCCTCCTTTATCGTCCAGATTATTGTAGCATATAACGGGTATTTAATCAATGACTTTTATACAAAATAACCGCGCGTATAAATAGGCAGAGCAAGCCAACGCTTGACTTTTTGCGCGCGCCGCGCTACACTATAACAATAAATATAACCGCCCGCCCGCGTACGCGGACGGAGATACGGTTGAAAGGAACGCTATATGAAAAACTCAAATAAAAAATACGTGGTCATTCTCGGCGACGGTATGGCGGACTACCCGATAGACGAACTGGGCGGCAAAACCCCTCTCGAAGTTGCGGAAAAACCCAATATCGACGCGCTTTGCGCAAAAGGAGAACTGGGACTCGTCAAAACCGTACCCGCAGGCATGAAACCCGGCAGCGACGTGGCAAACCTGGCGGTGCTGGGCTACTCTCCCGCGCGCTATTACAGCGGCCGTTCTCCGCTTGAAGCGCTGAGCATAGGAATCGACCTCAAGGATACCGATATCGCTATAAGATGCAACCTCGTAACGCTGTCAGACGACGAGCCTTACGAGAACAAAGTCATGCTGGATTACAGCGCAGGCGAGATATCTTCGGCAGAGGCAAAAGAGCTTATAGAATATGTGAACGCAAACCTCGGAAACGACGTGCTGAGCTTCTATAACGGCGTAAGTTACCGCCACTGCCTTGTCAGACACAATTCTGAAACGGGTACGGAATTCACTCCCCCGCACGACATCTCAGACAGGCGCATAACCGTTTATCTCCCCAAAGGTCTTTACGGCGAAGAGATGCTCTCTCTCATGAAGAAGTCTTACGACCTGCTCAAGGATCATCCCGTAAACGTCGCGCGCGTAAAAGCCGGCAAGAATCCCGCCAACAGTATATGGCTGTGGGGCGAAGGCACGCGCCCTGCGCTCTCTCCTTTTGAAGACGTATACGGTCTCAAAGGCGCTGTCATAAGCGCGGTGGACCTTATCAAAGGCATAGGCATAGGCGCAAAGATGAAAGTCATCGAAGTCGAAGGCGCATGCGGAACTTACGAAACCAACTTCGCAGGCAAAGCCGAAAGCGCGGTCAAAGCTCTGCTCGAGGACGGCTGCGACTATGTTTACGTGCATATGGAAGCACCCGACGAATGCGGCCATCAGGGAGATCTGAAACACAAGATTTTATCTGTTGAATTGATAGACCGTGTTGTGGTACAATATATTGTAGAAAAGCTCAGAGAAGCAAAAGTGGATTTCAGCATTCTTGTAGCGCCCGACCACCCGACGCCGATAAAGCTCAAGACTCATACGTCTGATCCCGTTCCTTACGTGTTGTACCGTTCATACGACGAAAAAGACAACGCATTTAAGAGTATGACTGAGAAAAACGCAAAGGCAAGCGGCATATACTACGACGACAGCTGCGATCTTACAGCAAAGTTCATCAAGGAGGACTGATATGGACGACAAAGAAAGAGAGTTCGCTCCCGAAGAAAACGAAAAAGAAAAAGACGCCCTTCTCGCGGACGACATTCAGCTGGACGCTCCGTCTGATTTCATAGACGAGCCCCAGACAGAAGAGCCAGTCGCCAAGGACGAAGAGGTTACGCTCTACGCCGAAAACGCCGAGGAGAAAGATACTTCCTCTCCCGAAGAAAAGGCTGAACAGGAAGAACTGGCTCAGCCCGAAGAGGAAAACGTCTCCCCCGTTTCAGACGAAGACACCCCCGTTATAGACGAATCCGAAGCTGCCGTTCCCGGCGCGGAAGAAATGAACGAGGCGCTCAAGCCGAAGCTCAAAGAAACCTCTGTAAAAAAGAAAAAGCGCATTATCATTGCGGTAGTCGCGGCGGTACTGGTCGTTGCTATCACTCTCGGCATAGCTCTTCCGATATACTTTGTAAACAAAGACAAGATCTTCGTAAAGAGCGCTGAAGATTTCGCAAACTACAACGACGGCACTTATTTCGTACTTGAAAAAGACGTAACCGTAGACGGCGACCTGACCATCGACAGACTTTACAATATCGACCTCAACGGACACACCCTTGTGGTAAACGGCACTCTTACCTACACCGCAGGCACAGAAGGCAATCTCTTCATCGGAACGAAGAAAGGCAAAGAATACATCGCAAAAGGTCTGCTTCAGGCTGAAAAACTCGTTATCTCCACTGAAAACGCAGGCGTCAACCTGACCTCTTCGGTAACCGTAAACACTATGACGGTTTCGGCAAAGAGCTTTACTCTTTCCTCTTCCGCTCAGGCAAACGGCACTGTAACCGTAAATGCTCCGACGGCAACGATAAACGGAGCTATTGCGTTCGGTGAAGGCGAAAACGCTAAGTTCGTCGCAAACAACTGCGACACTCTCAACATAAACGCAAGCGTTTCTTCAGCTGTTGAAATCAATCATTCAACTCTTTACCTTGCAAAGAACGCAACCGTAGGTTCAGTCGTTGTCGACGAAGTTTCACGCGCTGCGGTTTACGGCAATGTAAACAACGGTATTTTTGCCGCAACCGAAGAAGCCGATCAGCCTGCTACAGTCGCTGACGAGGCAAGCACCAACGTTGTCGTACTTCTCGGCACAGACTTCTCCTGCCCGACGGTAAAAGATATCGACACCGTTGCCATCGAGCGCAGAAACGGTCTTGCGATAGACGTTTACAACTGCTCTACCGTAAAATATATCGACCGCCTTGCCTCTCCCGTAGACATCAATATCGACGAGCGCTCCGACGGCTCACTCGTAGCTGTATCCTCAAAAGTTCAGAACGCGCAGGGTTACTCTTTCAGAATTGACGGAAAAGAGTGGATCGATACTGACAGCAACGAATTCAACATCACCGCTCAGCTGACCTCTCAGACGGGCACTCACCGCATCGAGGTTTACGCAAAGGGCAACTATTCTTACGACGATCCGTTCGCTCTCGGAGAAAATTCCACCCTTTATCTGGACGGCAACGCAACCGCTTGCGAATACACGTATCAGATCCAGCTGGCAACTCCGACCAACCTCAACGTAACGCTTTCAAACGTTGACGGCAAACAGGTTTATACGCTGACTTTCGACAAGGTGGCTTTCGCAACCAGATACGAATATTATATCAACGGCGCAAAATATACCTTTACGCCTGAAAACGACGATGCCGTCGTATCGATAGATATCACCGACAAGCTGACCACCGCGGGCGCTTACGCCATCAGAGTGGTTGCTGCGGCTGACAGCGCCGATATCCTGACCAGCAAACCCGCTATGACCTCTACGATCAAGGTGGATAAACTCGCAACGCCTGTCCTGACCGCTACTCAGCAGGAAGACGGCAGAGTGCAGCTGACCATTCAGACGACTGAAGGAGTTTCAACCTCTTACGTCGTAACTTATCAGGCTACTCTCTCTGACGGCTCGAAGCAGACCGTAACGCTTATCACTACCAACACCACGCTTTACCTCGAAGGTCTCAACGTAGGCGATGCGATAACCGTAACGGCTCAGGCAAGCGGCTACTATACTCAGAGCGACCCGACAACGATAAACGTCGTCGCTTACACCCAGCCGGCTCCCGAAGCTTAAGAGCAAGCCACAGGTGTTTCAACAACCAACAAAAAAACGCAACCTCGTAAAGGGGTTGCGGTTTTTTTATTCATTTTCAGTTTTTTTAACCTGTATCTGCTTTTCTGCCCGTTTTTATTTTATTTAGTGAATACGGTGCGCTTCAAAGCTTCAAGATAAACGTCGTACATTTTTTTGAAATCTTCAAGCGTTGCGCTCTCGTTTTTCTGATGTATCGTGCTCTCCTGCCACGGGAACATAGGACCGAAAGCAACGCCGTGTTCAAGCGCCCTCGCATAAGTCGCGCCGCCTATAGAGAACGGCTTGCCGTCCGTACCCGTAACGTCGTTGTATGCGCCGAGAAGATTGCGTACAAGAGGCTCTTTTTCGTCCACGAAATGCGGATCGTGGAAATGCTGAGTCTCAACGCTCTTCACACCTTCGACCTTGCTCAGTCTTTCTTCGACCTCGCTTCTCTTCATCGAATTGGGGTGTCTGATGTCCAGCGTTACTTCGAGATCGTCGCCCTTTACGTGTATTATTCCCACGTTGCAGCTGAGCGCGCCGCTCTCGTCTTTTTCTGCAATTCCGAGTCCCGCGCCAGTCCAGTCGCAGAGCTGTGCATAGAGTTTTGCATACTCTCCGCCGAAGTTCTCCGCAGCATAAGCAAGTATATGCCATACCGCGTTTTCGCCCATTTCGGGTGTAGAACCGTGCGCAGGTTTGCCCGTTGCCTTTATATAAGTCTTTCCGTCTTTTACCTCTGCGGTGAGTTTTGCGCCGCTTACCGCCTTTCCCTCTCCTTCAATGACCGCGGACGCGTCGTCGATAACGATATTAGCGCGAACGCCGCCGTTAAGAGATATCAGACTTGCGGGCTTTCTGAATTTTACAAGTATCTGCGCGACGCCCTTTTCGCAGTGGATAACGGGGAAATCGCCGTCGGGAGAAAAACCTGTAACGGGTTTTTCCTCTTTTTCCATATAGCGGTCAATGCACTTCCAGCCCGTCTCTTCGTTTCCTCCGAAAATAAAGCGAAGTCTGCAATTCGGCTTGTACCCCTCTTCGAGAAGCTGGAAAGCCGCATACATACAGCAGACCATAGGTCCTTTGTCGTCAAGCACTCCTCTGCCGTAAATCTTGCCGTCCTTTATCTCTCCGAGAGGGTTTGCGTCCCACTTGCCTTCGTAAGGAACGGTGTCCACGTGCCCGAGAATGCCGAAGAGATCGCCTTCTCCTATCTCAGCCCATACGTAATAACCGTCGCCGTAACAAGTCCTGAAGCCGCGTTCTCTGGCTTCATTTTCCACAAAATGCAGACACTTTGCCACGCCTTCACCGAAAGGACTGTCCGCGCACGGTGCTCCCTGAACGCTGTCCAAAGCCAACATTTTCATAGTTGCGTCCAGCGCCTTGTCAAAAAGATACATATTTCACCTCATAAATTTATTTCATCTATTATCATATACCAAAAATTTAAAAAACGCTACAATCCCCGCCCCTTAAATCTTTCATTTTGAAATAAAACCGCCCCCTGTCTTTTACAGTTTACCTTCGGGCACGGCATAGTTTTTAATTTGTTCCGCTGCCTGAATAACAAAGTAAAAATCCGAAAACGTACCGCCTTCAAAGCCGATTAAAACAAATTTAAAGCCATTAAACATGTTCCGAACAAAATCCCCCCGCAATGCAATAGTATGCCCTTTAAAATGCGAAATCCCGCCGCATATGCGACGGGATACCGTTGTTTCCTACGTGCGACTTTTTTGTGCGGGCGCACTTTCCGCTCACGCGTCTTAAGCGTTAAATTTCCGTTATTCCCAGAAGATAGTCCACCGATACGTTGTAATATTCGGCGATTTTACACAAGGTCTCCAGCGACGGCTGTCCCGTGCCGAGTTCGTAACGGGAATACGATTGCTGCTTTACGTTGAGTATCTGTGATATTTCCCGTTGAGTGATATGGTTCTGGGTGCGGAGCTCTTTGAGTCTTTCTGCGAAAATATCCATAACAGCCTCCTACCCTGTTGCTACAAAGAATTTTACCTTACTTTTCCCCCTTGGCACGTCAATACAACGCTTTGCTGTAGCTTTTCAACACTCCAAACCCTGTATTTCCATTCCTCCGATTTTTCTTCAGTAGTATATTATAACACTTTTTCAGAAAATAACAATATCGTCGGCGATTTTGTTTTTCCATATAAGTGTTTCCTTATATTAAACAATTATAACGGTTTATTTATTGGTTATCCTTTTACGCGCATAATAATCGCTTTTCTGCCGTTATTTTGCTATATGCGCGCGTTTTTAAGATTTTGTATTTATTTTATGGTCTTTTATCAAGACTTGTGATAATATGTAATAAGAAAATTTACCGCGGCACGCAACAAGCGTTCCGCTTACGGAGATATATCATGGAAGAAAAAGTCAGAACAAGATTCGCCCCCTCCCCCACAGGATTTATGCACATAGGCAACCTGCGCACCTGTCTTTACGCCTACCTCTTTGCTAAACAGCACGGAGGAGACTTCGTACTGCGTATCGAAGACACTGACAGAGAACGCTATGTGGAAGGCGCTATCGACGTCATTTACCGCACTCTGAAAACCGCGGGCATTGAACACGACGAAGGTCCTGACAAAGACAAGGGTTACGGTCCTTACGTTCAGAGCGAGCGCAAGGCGATATATATGGAATACGCTAAAAAACTCGTGGAGCTGGGCGGCGCTTATTATTGTTTCTGTTCAAAAGAAAGACTTGCAAGCCTGGGCGGAGACAATGAAGCAGGCGTTCACAAATACGACAAGCACTGCCTTTCTCTTTCAAAAGAAGAAGTTGAGGCAAAACTTGCCGCAGGCGAACCTTTCGTTATCCGCCAGAACGTTCCCACTGAAGGAGTGAGCGAATACGACGACCTCGTTTTCGGACACATCAGCGTACCCAATGCGGATATGGAAGACAACATTCTCATCAAGTCTGACGGTATGCCCACCTACAATTTTGCGAACGTGGTAGACGATCACCTTATGAAGATCAACTACGTTATCCGCGGCGTTGAATATCTTTCCAGCACCCCCAAGTACAATCTCATGTATGACGCTTTCGGCTGGGAAAGACCGCACTATATGCACTTGTCTCCGATAATGAAAGACGCTCAGCGCAAGCTCAGCAAGCGCTACGGCGACGCCAACTTCGAAGACTTCCTTGCAAAAGGCTATCTGCCTGAAGCTATCGTCAACTATATCGCTCTTCTCGGCTGGAGCCCGAAGAACAATGACGAAAAGATGACCATGCAGGATCTTATCGATCAGTTCAGCGTGGACGGAATTTCAAAATCTCCCAGCATTTTTGACGAAACCAAAATGCGCTGGCTGAACGGCAGATATATAAAAGAACTCACCCCCGCGCAGTTCGTAGAAAAGGCACGTCCCTTCCTGGACGCAAGCGCAATAAACGGAAAATACGACTACGAAAAGATTGCAAAATTGCTTATTCCTCGCGTTGAAACTTTCGGCGAAATAGCTGAAAAGGTTGAGCCCCTCGCATCTTTCGGAGAATACGATCCCGCAATGTTCGAGCACAAGAAAATGAAGATTACTCTTCCCATTGCTCTCACTTCTCTTACTGCGTGCCGCGAAGTTCTGCCTTCAATAGAGGACTGGACTGACGAAACTCTGAAGGCAAGACTCAACGATTTAGCAGCAGAACTCGGCGTAAAGACGGGTCAGGTTTTCCTCCCGTTAAGACTTGCGATAACCGGTGCGGCAACCACCCCAGGCGGAGCTACCGAGATGGCTGAGCTTTTCGGCAAAGAAGAATCGCTTAAGCGCCTCGACTTCTCTATCGACCTTCTTAAAAAGGCTCTCGCTGAATGATAAACGTAGTTCTCGTAAATCCTGAAATCCCCAACAATACGGGCAATATCGTACGCACCTGCGCCGCAACAGGCGCAGTGCTTCACGTCATTGAGCCGTGCGGTTTCAGTTGGGAAGACAAATATCTGAAAAGAAGCGGACTGGACTACTGGGAAATCGCTGACGTAAAACGTTACCCCGATATGGACGCTTTTCTCAAAGCCAACTTCGGCGATAAGGCAAGAAGCGGAGCAACCGAAGGCTTAGCCGTCCGCGCAACCGCAGAGGTAGCGGACACTCAGATGTTCTTCGCTTCCACAAAATCCGCTCAGAATTTTACTCACGTAAAATACGACAAAGACTGCTTCATATTCTTCGGCAGAGAGACAAAAGGACTTCCTGAAGAACTTCTGCACGAGAATTACAACAGATGCGTGCGCATTCCGATGCGTGCAGAAGCGCGTTCTCTCAATCTTGCCAACAGCGTAGCGATAATAATATACGAATATCTCCGTCAGCACGACTTTGACGGTCTGAAAGAACAAGGCAAACTGACGCAGTATTGATTAAAAGTAAAATCCCCCTTGGTTTTTAATATTATCGACATTAAGAAAACCTGCCGCATAAAAGCGGCTTTTCTTTTATCTTTATCTGTTTTAACCTACACGGGCGCGTAAATTCTGAACGTAAATCTAAAATGATTCTTTTCGCCTTTTTATGTATTAAGGTTTACTGTAATGCCGTTTTCTTTTACCGTACATTCGACATTTTTGCCTGATAACGGTTGCGTCATAACTTTCTCTCCCTGCTTTAAACAATTAAATATGCATGCGTTTTTATACTCTTTCCTTTTTATCAGCAATAAAATATTGCTAAAATGCGTTTTTGCGGATATAATATAAGAGAACAATTTTAAGAGAGGTAACTTTATGATAAGTTTGATGCAACAAGAGATTTTCAGCGAACCGGAAATGCTCAAAAGAACGGTTGCGGCTTGCGCTCCCGTACTTCCCGAAATCAGAAAGGCTTTTAAGGATAAAGGTATAACCAATATCATCACGATGGCAAGAGGCACGTCCGACAATGCAGCTACAGTGTTTTCCTTCGTATGTCCTCTTTACAGCGGCATGAAGGTAGGCAAATATCACCCGTCTCTTACCACCGTTTACGACGCTGACGTAGATATGAAAAACACCTGCATGGTCATTGTCAGCCAGAGCGGTATGTCAAAGGACACCATCGCCGTTATGCGCAAGGCTAAGAAACTGGGCGCTATGACGATCGGCGTTACCAACAACGTTGAAAGCGATACTGCTAAAGAATGTGATTTCCACCTCTTCCTTGACGTTGAAGAAGAAAAATCAGTTGCCGCAACAAAGACCTATATTGCAGAACTTATCGCGCTTTATATGCTCACAACGGCTGTAGGCAAAGAATGCGACACAAAAGTAAACGAGATCGTTGCACGCATCGGCGAGATCATCGCCATGAACGACAAGATCAAAGACGTTGCCAATGCGGTCCACACGCTGAACAACTTCATCATTCTCTCCCGCGGCACTATGCTCGGTACGGGCGACGAATGTTCACTCAAACTTACAGAGTGCTGCTATCTCTTCAACCGCTCCTACTCTTCTGCCAACTTCATGCACGGTCCGCTTTCCCTTCTTGCCGAAGGCGCAAACGTTATCATGCTTGCACCCAAAGGCAGATTTGACGCAGAGTTTATCGAGATGGCTAAGCGCGTAAAGGACGCAGGCGCAAACCTGACCGCATTCAGCGATATCCCTGAAGTCCTCGCTTGCGCAAAGCAGAAAGTAGAAATGCCTGCAACCTGCGACCTGTGCGCACCCGTGCTTTACGGCACTGCGGTTTCTCTGCTCGCTCTAAACGTCGGTCTTGCGAAAGGACTCAACGTAGACTCTCCCAGAAACCTCAAGAAGGTAACCGTAACACTGTAAAATAAGAACAATATAAAATGTTAAAATAAAAGATAAAAGCCGTCTCAACCGAGACGGCTTTATTATTATCATAAAGAAATCTTATTAAAATAGCTTTCTAATGCTCCGACTTTTTCTGCTGAAAGGCTTTCGTTTCAGCCTTTTTTGCTTTTCTTTTTTGGAGATGCTTCTTCCTTCTCCGCTTTTTTGACTGCTTTCTTTGCGGCTTTCTTTTCAGCAGGCTGTTCGACTTTTTCTTCGACTGACTCTGCATTTTTCACTTCTCCGCCGAGGATCGCGTTTACTTCTTCAACGTCTGCGGACGGAGCTTCTTTTTTCTCTTCAGTCGACGCTTCGAGCCCTATATCCTCTGCTTCCTTGAGTTCTTCTGTCTTATGCGTTTCAGAATATTCTTTCTGATACTGCAGCTCTTTATTCTTCATAAGCTCAAGGTAAGCCGTATCGTGATGGAACGTAGGTACGAGGACTTTCAGCTTTTCAATGACCTTTTCTTTATCGTTGGTATTGCATATAGCGCGCATTTCTTCAAGGTCTTTTGTGAACTTGTCCGTATCTATTGTCATCTGCTTGCCGATGAATATCTTGTTGTTGTCAGTCTTCTTGAGTCCTTCTTCTTTCATCAGCAGTTCTTCATACAGCTTCTCTCCGGGGCGCAGTCCGGTAAACTTTATCTGTATATCTTCATACGGAGTGTAGCCCATCATCTTTATCATGTTTTCAGCCAGCGTAACGATCTTTACGGGCTCTCCCATATCGAGCACGAAAACTTCTCCGCCGTGAGCGTACGCGCCCGCCTGAAGCACCAATGAGACCGCCTCAGGTATTGTCATAAAGTATCTGATAATCTCAGGATGGGTAACCGTTACAGGTCCGCCGTTCTTGATCTGTTCTCTGAAGAGCGGAATGACCGAGCCGTTACTGCCTAATACGTTGCCGAATCTTACCGCCGCGAACTCTGTGCGGGAATTGCCGTATTTCTGACTGAAAGTCTCTATTATCTCTTCGCAACAACGCTTTGTCGCACCCATAACGTTGGTAGGGTTGACAGCCTTGTCTGTAGAAATCATAATGAACTTCTGCACGCCGTATTCGTAGCTGAGTTTTACAACGTTGAGTGTGCCGAATACGTTGTTCTTGACAGCTTCTTCAGGGTTGGTTTCCATAAGCGGAACGTGCTTATGCGCCGCGGCGTGGAATATTATCTGCGGATGATATTGTTCAAACAGATCTTTCATCTTGCCGTAATCGGTAATAGAAGCGATCTCAACGTTTAGATCATAGTCAGAACCGTAGTTGCGCAATATCTCCTGCTGAATAGCGTAAGCACAGTTCTCGTAAACGTCCAGCACGATTATTCTGCGCGGTTTGTATTTGACTATCTGTCTTACAAGTTCGCTGCCTATAGAGCCGCCACCGCCCGTAATCATACAGACTTTGTCTTCGATATAGCCCTTTACGCCTGCGTCGTTGAAAGATATCTGATCTCTTCCCAGAAGGTCTCCTATATTGATTTCCTTTGCCTGACCTACGAGATCAACGTTAGCGATCATCTCACTGAGATAAGGCAGGACCTTCAGCTGACAGCCCGTCTGCATACATGTAGCAAGAATGCTCTGTCTTGCCTGAGGATTTATAGAAGGTATAGCAAATATTATGCAAGCGATATCGTATTTTTTTGCAAGTCGCGGTATCTCTTTCGTCGTACCGACAACCTCGATATCGTGGATTATTCTCCCCTGCTTATCCGGATCGTCGTCTACAAGGCATACGGGCTTATATATACTTCCTGCTCTTGCAAGTTCTTCAAGTATCGCGCTGGCTGTATATCCCGCACCTATGATCATTGTGCGCTTACGCTGCTTGGGAAGCGCTTTGTCTTTGATCTTTGCATATATCATCTCGTAGAAAAGACGGTATACTACCGTTATCCCCATCGTGGTAAAGCCGATATTGATATATGCGGGATATGCTTTGAGAGTCTGAATAGAGCCGTCTTCTCCCGGTCTCACGACTTCTCCTGAAATCCAACCGCCTAAAAACTGATCTATAAGAGCAAAAGCCACCGTAGCAACTGCACAGGCAAATACAAGTCTAAGATAATCTCTTCCACGGGCGTAACGCCAAACCACTTTATTTACTCTGAACGCAATGAAACTGACAAAGAACAGAGCCAAAGCGACAGGCAATGCGATAAACGCTTTTTCAATAATTGTTCTGCTTACACCGTCGTCAAGAACATATGCCTGTCCCAGAACGATTGACATTATAAAACATATACCTATAAACACAAGATCGGTGATAAACATCGTCCACTCGCGCAAAGTCCTGATATTGAAGCTGTCTCTGTTATATTTTTTCATTCGGTTACTTCCTTTTAAGTCGTGCTTTTCCCCTTCAAAAATTATTATAGATAGATTGATTAACTCTTTAAACTAAGAAGCACATGCAATTTATCAATTAAATTTCTGAATGTGTTTTCAATTGTATTTATCAGCTTTGTTTTTGTTCCTGCTTTTCTTTCTGTTCATTGCCGAAAACAACACCGTCGCGCAAAGTTTTTTCCTCTTTACCGCCAAGAAAAGAAGGCGCGCCTATCTGTGCGTATTCTTCATCCGAAAGCGAATTGCAACGCTCGTTGACCGCGGTAAGTATCGCTATCAGCATAAGTCCGGGTATTGCGGTATACGTAAAGGTATCCATCATGGAATATCCTTCGAACCCGAAGCAGGACACTATAAGAAAAATATTGAACGCTCTTCCCTTAGAAAAAGCAAACTTTATCCTCTTATAGTACATAAACACTGCTGCGGCAAGACCGAACAGTCCCAGCGTTCCCAACGTCTGGAAGAGTGTTGAATGAAACAGATACATAGGATGAGTATTCAGGAAGCTGTTGTCTCCTATATATCCGAAACCGACACCAAACAACAAATTCTCTTTAAATACCCTTATTGCCTCTTCGTATATTTTGTCTCTTCCTGAGCCGTCCAGTCCGTTACTGAAAGCTCTTTGAATGAAAGCGATCAGCTTATCCTTGAATACGACGCAACATACTATAACAGCAACCCCCACAAGCAGATACACCGCAAGATAAGTCTTTCTGTGTCTGTTAAAGACAACAGAAGCAATTATCATAATCACGAATTGCAATACTCCGACAAGTATAGCTCCTCTCGAAACGCTGCCTATAATACAGACGAACTGAGCAAGCGCGAGAAGTGCAAACATTACAGATCTCCACAGCTTCTTTTCAGTAACGGCCACATACATCGTTATCGGCGTAGTGGTAAGCAGTACAGTGGCAAAAATATTGCTTATACCCCAACCGAGATGCACTTCGCTTCCTTCGGGAATCAATCCCTGCCAGACTCTGATATAATAAATCAATTCCTGAATGGCGATAAGAAGCCCCAGAAAAGCGAAAGCTCTACATACGTAACTGACAAATTCTTTTTTGTCAAGGCCGTCGCAACCGTTCACTATAAGTTCGTAAACAGCGAACGGAACAAGTCCGAGGAAAGCCGCAAAGGCAAGACCTTTGAGTTCGTCGTTAAGCTGATTGCTCATTGTTCCGCCCATAAACATACTTGCAGCCACAAAAAGATACGCAAGACCGAACGCTCCGCCTGTTATCTTCTTTTTTCTGTAATAAACGAAATGGAAGATAAGACTACCCGCTACCGGAACAAGAATTATGAACATGTATGCGAAATAAGGCGGAAATTCTCCTTTTGATATAACGCAATACACGCACATTAGAATCGGAAGACACGGCGTAAGATCGCGCTTAACAACAAGCAAAAAGCTCATTATAAGCAATAAAGTAACGAAACCCGCGACCATCGCTTCAGTCGCCCAGAAAAGGACGACGAGAGCGGCGATCGCAAGCAGATACCAGTCCGAATATACGAACTTGTCCAATATTTTAAGCCATTTGTCCGGCAGAACGCTTTTGCGTTCAAAAGCCGATATTGTTAACCCCGACAAAATGCTTCTCCCTTTTTCTCTTGTTGTTATGCTGTTCAGTCTTCGTCGTAACCCTTCGGATTGTTGACCTGCCATCTCCAGCTGTCCTCACACATATCCTTGAGGTCATAACGGCATTCAAATCCTATTTCCTTCTTAGCAAGGCTTGCATCCGCATAGCATTCAGCGATATCTCCTGAACGTCTGGGAGCGATAACGTAAGGAACGGCTTTGCCGCTTGCCTTTTCGAATGCCTTGACCATCTGAAGAACGCTGTATCCCTTACCTGTACCCAGGTTATAAGTTACAAGACCGCTGTTTGTGGCGAGCTTCTTAAGCGCAAGCAGATGTCCTCTCGCAAGGTCGAGAACGTGAATATAGTCTCTGACGCCCGTGCCGTCTACTGTCGGATAATCGTTTCCGAAAACGTTGAGTTTCTCAAGTTTTCCGATAGCGACCTGAGTAATGTAAGGCATCAGATTGTTGGGTATTCCTGCAGGATCTTCACCGATAAGACCGCTCTTGTGAGCGCCGATCGGGTTGAAGTAACGCAGAATAGCGATATTCCAGCTGTTGTCGGCCTTGTAAATATCGCGCAGTATATCTTCTATCATCAACTTCGTTGAGCCGTACGGATTTGTCGTTGACAACGGGAAATCCTCTTTGATGGGCACTGTCTTGGGCTGTCCGTAAACAGTAGCAGAAGACGAGAACACAAAGTTCCTGCAAGCGTGTTTTTTCATAACCTTAAGCAGATTGAGTGTGCTGATAAGGTTATTGCGATAATATTCGAGAGGCTTCTGGCACGATTCGCCTACAGCCTTGAGTCCGGCAAAGTGAATAACTGCTTCGGGTTTCTCTTTTGCAAAAATTTCGTCTAATGCCTGTTCGTCGCAGACGTCGCTTTTATAGAAAACGAAGTCTTTGCCCGTTATTTTCTTTACTCTTTCGACAACAGCGGGCTTGCTGTTGCAAAGATTGTCTACTACAACGACTTCGAAGCCGTTGTCGAGAAGATCAACTACCGTATGGCTGCCTATGTATCCGGCGCCGCCCGTAACCAAAACCTTCATAAAAACATCTCCTTTTTCCGCATGCGCGGTTGTGTGTTTATTTTGCGTATTTACGCGCTATTAAATTCATTTTATCAAGACATTCTTCCATCTTGGCGACCAGCTTGAACTGAGTGCGGCAACGCACGAGATTGTGTTCAGGATATTTTATCTTGAAATAATTGTCCCCGTCCAGATAGTCGGTAAGGAAACGCATGCCGCATTCGTAAGTCATAAGAATCGAACCGAACGCTAGATTTTCAACTTCTTTTGCGGTAATGCTTCCGCCGATACCTTCAAGGAAGCCCTTTGTGAACGCTTCATAAAGCTCTATATCGAAATCCACTTTATCAAGGTCCTTTTCATCCTCTGCGGCAGTCGAACAACCGAAGCGGACGGCATCTCCGAAATCGTACAGAAGAGAGCCGGGCATTATCGTATCAAGGTCAATAACGCAAATCGCTTTTTTCGTGTCCGCATCTATAAGAATGTTATTCAGCTTTGTATCGTTATGCGTAACTCTGAGCGGAATTTCTTTTCTCTCTAGCATACCTACGACTCTGTCGCAATACTCTTCTCTAGCTTTTACAAATCCGATCTCTTTCTGAGCACTTGCCGCTCTGCCCACCTTATCTGCATTGAGTACTGCGGTAAACTTATTGAATCTGTCTCTCGTATTGTGGAAATTCTTGATGACTTCTCCGAGCTTTGACGCATCAAACTCGGCAAGTCCCGCAATAAATACACCGAAAGCTCTGCCCGTATCCTCGAATATATCTGCATTGTCCACACTCTGATATGCGATCGTATTTTCGATAAACAGGAACACTCTCCAGCAATCGCCGTTTTCGCAAACATAATAAGTCTTTCCTTCTTTTGTACGTACGAGGGTAAGAGTTTCTCTTTCGCTGTCTCCGCCGCGCTCCTTAATTTTCTTGGAAAGAAATTCCGTTACGAGAGCAACGTTTTCCATAAGCGTTTCTATATCGGGAAAAACGCTTTTGTTCATTCTCTGCAGAATATATCTTCTGTTGTTTTCTCCGTCTGCACAGACAATAGCATAGGTATCGTTGATATGTCCGTCTCCGTAAGGAGCCGCACTGACGACCTCGCCTTTAAGTTGAAATTTTTTTGCAATATCGGCTATATTATTCATTAAACCTCTTTCGAGCGCGCACGGTGCCGCTCTTCTAATAATATATAATATAATACTATATTAGCGCGCGTATGTCAAATCAGAAATACACTTTGCAAACAGCTACCATCTCTTAAGAATAGCTTTTTCTCAGTATTACTGCGCTAAAAACACTTTTTTTGCACGTTTAACAATATTTTTCACTTTCTAAACAAAACACTTTTTCAAAACTGAAAATTTTTACAGCATTCTCATGTACCGATAACATAATTCCTGAGCTTTCTTAGTCGTCCAGCACTCAAAATGAATACAAATTCTCTTGCCCGTGTTTGTTAAACTTGTTAAATATAAATCTGAGCGCAAGGCATAATCTGTTTGTTTTATGGATATAATCATAGTATGACAAAAAAACAATCAGCTATTTTCTTTTCTGTAGGCGCGTTCTTCACCCTTATTCTGGGAACGGTCGGGCATTTCTTTTATCAATGGTCGGGAGAAAACCCGGTGATAGGTCTGTTTTTCCCCGTAAACGAAAGCACCTGGGAACATATGAAATTAACGTTGTTCCCCACAGCTTTGTTTCTCGGTACGGCATCCCTGAAGATCCGCGGAGGAAACTACGCGCTTTCGTCTTTTCTCGCGCTGTTTGTAAGCGCGGCGCTTATCCCCCTGCTCTTTTACAGCTATACTGCAATTCTCGGCAAATCTGTACTTTTTATAGATATTGCCATCTTTATAATATCAGTTATCGCCGGATATGCGGCGGCTTTTCTCGCATACAACTCAAAGCCCCGCCCTATCCTCAACAAGCTGTCGATAATAGGCATAATTGCTATAGCGATATGCTTTTTCACCTTTACCCTGTCCCCTCCGGATTGGATTCTTTTCAAAGAGCCGTAAAAATAAAAGCCGTCAATCGACGGCTTTTTGATTTGATTTTCAACGGTTTAAAATATACGCCCGTTTATCAGGACATTCTTGCACTCAGCGCACCGATATCCGAAGTGTTTCCGCCTACGATAAGTTTACAGCCTTCGGTAAGCACTGTCGCGCCGTATGGATTGGCGTTTACTTCGCCCTTCTTGCTTATAACGACCAGCACGTTTACCGCATATCTGTTGCGGATATCGAGATCGATAAGAGGTTTTCCTATCCATTCTTTAGGAGCTTCTATCTGCGCCAGGCTGTATCCTGAAGCAATTTCTATAAGGTCGTTTATTTTGGGATGCGTAAGCAGACGCGCAGTCTTTATCGCCGTATCCGCTTCAGGGATCACAACATAGTCAACGCCTATCTTCTTGAGAACTTTCGCGTGTTTACTGTTCTGCGCTTTAGCGACAATGTAGCTTACACCCATTTCCTTGCAGATAAGCGCGGTTATTATAGATGCCTGAATGTTGTCGCCTATCGCAATGATAACGGCATCGAAATCGGTTATTCCTATTGACTTGAGATTGCTCTCCTCAGCAACGTTGGTCGTAACGGTATGCGTTGCAAAATCCGCAACCTCGTAAGTCTTGTCTTCGTTTTCGTCGACGGCAAGAACCTCACAGCCGTAATTGTAAAGAGCTTTGGTTACCTCGGTGCCGAATCTTCCCAGACCGAGCACCGCAACCTGTTTCATATTGGATTTTGGCAATGTGTTATCCATATTTCCTCCTGATTACAAGATAATTCCCGCTTCGGGATATTTGACGTGCGCCTGCGCCTTGACACTGGACGAGAACGCCATAAAGAAACCGAAAGAACCTATCCTTCCCATATACATATTGAGCGACAGAATGAGCTTCGCACCCGTATTCAGAGACGAAGTAATTCCTTCTGAAAGACCTACCGTAGCGTAAGCGCTGACCTGTTCAAAGAGCAGCTGCGACATTGAAAATCTTCCCTGCATACAAATTTCAAGCCCCATAAGACTTATTACCGCAACCGAAATCGCAAGAGTGAAAACCGTTGCCGCCTTTGCCAGAGTCTCTCTGCCTATGCTGTGCATATCTATGATGATTTCTTTCTTCTGTCTGATAGTTGCATAGACGGTTACGAGAAGGACGAAAAGCGTCGTCGTCTTTATACCGCCGCCCGTACCTCCGGGGCAAGCACCCACAAACATCCAGACGACGGTAACCGTCTTTGAAAAATCCGTCATCGCGCCCTGATCTATTGAAGCGAATCCTGCCGTTCTTGCCGTAACCGACTGGAAGAACGCATTGACCAGCTTGTCTCCGAAGCTCATTTTTCCGAGCGTTGCGGGATTTGAATATTCCGCAGCGAGAATGAAGACTGTGCCGGAAACGATAAGCGCAAGCGTTATAGGCAATACGACCTTGGTGTGCAGCTTAAGCTTACGCCAGCTTCCCGCACGGAAGATATCGCTGACGACCATAAACCCTATGCCGCCGATAATTATCAGAAGCGCAAGCACGATAAGGATATAGGGATCTGAACTGAATTTCTGAACTGACGAAGAACCGCTCACGATATCGAATCCAGCATTGCAGAACGCTGTTATACTGTGGAAAAGTCCGTACCAAAGAGACGTCCCGAAGGAATAATAGCGCGAAAAACCTATGGCAAGCAAAATCGCGCCCGTGAGTTCCGCGGCGACAGTGAGCTTTATAACGTCCATAGTAAGACGCTTAAGATCTGCCATACTCGGCTGAGAGAGATCTTCTCTCATGCTCAGTCTTTTTCTTAAAGAGATTTTGTGTCTGATGAGAATATATACGGTAGAAGTCAGGGTCATGAAACCCAGACCGCCCAACTGTACGAGCAGAAGGACTACCACCTGACCGAAAACGGTAAAATCGTCGTGCAGACTGACTACAGACAGCCCGGTTACGCAAGTCGCGCTTGTCGCGGTGAACAGAGCGTCTATAAAAGATAAAGACCCCGGGTTTTTAGTTGCAAAAGGCAACATCAACAATGCCGTACCAATTAATATTATCACGAAGAAGCTCAGCATGACGAGCCTTATCGGAGTAAAAACCCTGTCTTTAACGTTTTTTACGAAGCGTTTTGTATCCATAACCTTCCGACTTTTTGCCGAAAAACTCTCCTTTTCTCTGCGCGTATATGCGCAAACCGATTACATCTATTATACTATAATTTTCGCCCTTTGCAAACTTTTTTTTGGTTCTCAGCTCTTCCGAGGCGCTTTTCCGCAGTCTTTTTTTATTATGTTTAAAACACGTTTTTCGCAACACGTATTGAGTTATCCGCATTTTTTGATCATTTTTTTGTCCGTTTATCCGCCGTTTTTTCGATGCCGTTATTTAAGCAAAATTTTCAAAAATTTTCACCTTTTAAGCCTTTGTTTCTCATATTCCTTTATTTCGCATTTTTAAAAGATATTATCGCATAATATTGATATGAAAAAGATTGTTTGTTTATTATCCGTATGCGTTTTGTTTGTCGCCGCTGTTTTTTCTCTTGTTTCCTGCTCTTCAAAGGAAGAAACCTTTGAAGAGATCAGCTCCAGATACGCAGATGTCGCTCAAAATGCCGATTTATCCGACAAACACGGTACAGGCAATGCTGAAATCATAATATCTCTCGGTAAAACAGCTGTATTCAACCGCCTTGTTCTGAGAGAAACCACAGACAGCATAACGTCTTTCTCCTTGAGGATTCCAGGCTCTTCTTCTCCTTTTTACGGCAACGACTTTATAGGCGCATACCGTTACTGTTCTTTTCCTGCAGTAAGTACAGACAAGCTGATACTTACTGTTCATGCGGAAGGCGAATGGTCTTTAGGTGATCCTGAAGCCTATTATATACCCACGTCTTTTGCGCCTTTTTCTGTAACTTCTTATATCACAGCAAAAACCGCATATTCTCTGACCTCCGACGCATCAAATCCTACAGACGTATTCAATATAATATACTCCGCTTATCTTGACAAAGACGGAAACGTACGTCTTCCCGATTATTTCATCGACGACAAGCGCATAAAAGGCGAGACCATGCTTTCAATTTGCATATCCAACATCCGCTCTGCATACCCGAATGCACGCGTGATCGCAACAGTGCTCGGGGACAAAGAATTCGAAAACGACGGTCTGACTTTACAAGAGCGTTACAGCTTTGCTTTCGAGAAAAAGGATTTTCTGAGTTCTTCTCTTCTTTCTTTTATAAACGACTATGCTCTTGACGGGATTTCTTTTGATTACGAATATCCCGTATCTGACAGAGATTATGCCCTGTTTGCAGATTTTTGCGCATACTTCGCAAAAAATCTGGATAAAGAAAAACTCTTTACCGCTGCCGTAAGCGCCTGGAGCATAGACGGCAAAAGACTTAACGCGTCTGACCTGGAATGTTTTGACAGCTTAACGCTGATGGCTTATGACGACAACACTGACTCTCACGGATGTCATTCAACATTCTACACGGCTTTTTCTCAGCTTAAACGTCTTAAAAAGCAAGGAGTGCCCCTTGATAAAATACAACTGGGCATTCCGCTTTATTCGAGACCTCTCGACGGCTCGATGCAATCCGCTGTTTACTCAGAGTACGCAGACGGACTGCCCATGTTTTCAAACACCTCTTACGCACAGATAAACGGAGAAACAAAAGCGTGTTACTTCAACGGCAGACAGCTCACAACGGACAAAACCTCTCTTGCCCTGGATATCGGGCTCAGCGGCGTAGCCGTATGGCATTACGGTCTGGACAGCCGCGATCCTTCCCTCTCCTTGCTCCACACGATCTATAGAGCGATCGACGACAAATAATTTAATCGCTTTTTACGGTTATATTGCCGAAGTAATTGATTTTTTATAACTGAGAAAATACCTGAATCAGCGCAAGACAATAAAAAACAGGACGGAAAACGCCGTCCTGTTTTATCAGCTTTCTTTCACCTATGCAAAAAACAATATCGCAATTGCCAGCGCGCACGCTGCTGTTATAGCGGTAAACAAAGTTACCCAGCCCATTCTCTCCCTGGTTACTTTTGCACAATATTCTATTTCTTTCTGCCTTTTCTCTATTTCATTCAATTTCTTTTGCAAATCATTGTCAGCCGTACTGCTTTTTTCAATCTTTTCTTCTGTCAGGTTTTTCTCTTCTTGCATTTCAGCCCTCCCGATAGTTATATTTTCTTAAGTTCAAGATATCATATAACCCAGGTTATGTCAATAACGCTTTTTGCGAATAAGTCTGAAAAAAAGAGACAGGCGTTTTGCCTGTTTTCTTTTATATCTGTCTTTAATATCAATATTACTCCGCGATCGCGTTTTCGTTTGAATCCGCCGCTGCACATTCTTCATTCTCTGAAACGTTATTGATCGCTTTCCCCTCTTCACTTTCAGCCGCAGAAGTTATCTTTCCGTCATTTGACACGCTCTTTTTCTCGTAAACAAGCTTTATAGGATTATCTGCGCCTGACTTCATAGCTTTTTTGATCACCTTATGCATTATCACAAAGTAAGCTATAAGCAGGAATACGTCTGCACCCACCCAAGCTGAAGGACTTGAGAAGCATATACCAGTAAAGCCGAACCACTTCGCAAGGAATATCGATGCAAGCGATCTCATCAGCAACTCGGTAGCTCCAGCGATCATTGTAAGAGCGCTTCTTCCTATACCCTGCAAAGCGTTGCGGTAAACGAATATTGCCGCAAGCGCGATATAGAACACGCCCTGCCACAACAAAAATTCTTTGCTGAGGGAGATAATTTCTTCAGACGCATCCTTGACAAACAGCATTGTAAGCGGCTTTGCACATACGACTACCAGCACAAGACTGACCAGAGAGCAGACAACACCCATTATCATACTCTGCGTTACGCCTTTTCGTATTCTCGTGAACTGTCCCGCGCCGTAGTTCTGACCGCAATAAGTAGCAACCGCAGTGCCGAGAGCCGCAAGACTCTGTTGCGCAAGGTTATCCACCTTCGATGCCGCAGTATATGCGGTTACGATTTTTGTTCCCAGTTTATTGAGCGCCGTCTGCTGCACTATAACGCCTATCGCCGTGATAGAATACTGAAGCGCCATCGGCACGCCGATCGCAAGATGCTGCAGATAAAACAACGGCTTGTTGACAAAATGCTTCGCCTTAATTCTGCAGTCGGGGAACTTCACAAACATGTATATAAAACAACCGATTGCCGACAAAGCCTGAGAAAGCACCGTAGCCCAACCCGCACCGTCTACACCCATATGGAATCCCAGTATGAACAAGAAGTCGAATGCGATATTCAGCAATGCCGCCAGTATCAGAAAAACAAGCGGCGTCTTGCTGTCTCCGAGCGCACGGAGCACTGAAGATGCCAGATTGTAAAACACAGAAGCAGCCAGACCCCAGTATATAGTTACGATATAGTCGTAAGAATGCTGAACGATGTCTTCAGGTGTCTGCATCAGTTTAAGCAAAGGCATTGTCGTATAGACGCTGAGGAATGTCAGCACCACAGACAACGCTACGGAAAGAGCAAGAGAGCTGGCAATGCTTCTCCTTATGCCTTCCTTATCCTGCGCCCCGTAAAGCTGACTGGTCTTTACTGCAAAACCTGCCGTCAATCCCTGGACAAAACCTATTATCAAAAAGGATATCGCGCCCGTCGCTCCGACGCCGGCAAGCGCTTCGTCAGAAATAGTCTGACCGACGATTATCGCGTCGATCATGCTGTATAACTGCTGAAAAACGTTACCGATAAAGATCGGCAGCGTGAAAAACAAAATACTTTTGAACGGTTTTCCTACCGTCAAATCCTTAGTCATCGAATAATTCCCTCGCAATTATTCTCACAATTCCGCCCCCGCGAAATTCAAACCTTATCTTTCAGTTTCCCGCGTCATTATATTACAAAAAAAGAAAAAACGTATCGTTTTTTCACCACTTTTTAAATTTATTTATGTAAAATTTTTTCATTAAAACCGGCGCGCAGGATTATATCTGAAAATTTATGGACATTTCGGTATAAGGTCTTTTAATAAATCCGCTTTGTTTTGCTCATAAAATCCAGTTGTTTTTACAATAAAAAAGACCTTGAAATTCTTCATTTTTTGAATCATAAAGCTATGAAACACACAAAAAAGGGGAGAAGGCTTTCGCCCTCTCCCCGCTACGAAGATATTGGATTGTGTGAAAGTCGTTTTTTGATAAAATCTAGCAGAAAATTTATCCGCTTTGTGCTTATTTTATCGTCACTGAAAATGCTTTTTGATTTTTATATTCCGTGATGAAAATTTTCTTCGTCTGTTTTTTTGTTCAACGTCGCTTTCTCTCGGTAATTCTTTAAAACCTTTGACCGCGGTTGCCAACGCGCAGCCTGCCATTACAACTCCTGCCACCAATCCCATAGCGGCATTCGCTATCGGATCGCCGCCGTCGGAGTTTACGGACAATATCGCCACCTGAGTCAACGCTATCGCAGCAAATGCGCTTGAAAGATTTATCCATTTCAGCGCGACTCTGAACCCGTTTTTTGCATGCGCAGCCTTTACCAGTCCGTATATTGCCGCCCCAAGATCGTAAAAGGCAACAGCCGCCACCGCTATCGCGGGAATAAGTCCGAATCCGAAAAAAGCAGGCACGAAAAACTGTCTTACCGCCCCTGCAATATACAATAAAGCCGACACGGTAAGCACTCCCGCGATCGTAAGATAGAACTTAGCGCAACGACCTTTATCCGTTTCATTCCTTCCTTTAAAGCAAAGTGCTTTTGCAATGCCTGTGCCGCAAGAATAAAATCCTGAAATGACAATGAAGACCGATGCGCTCACTGCTCCTGCCGTAAGCTTGATAACCGTAGTAACCGCGCTCAGCGCAAGAGAATTGAATCTGATAATTTTTTCTCTTTGTACACTGTTATTCTTCTTCATATCATTACCCCTTTTATTCTTTCCGTGCGTTTTCTCTTTCCGCACCGCCGCCCTTCAGATATCCTCAGGACGGCGGCACGTTTATCATATTTCCTTATGTTCGAGCAGATCGTTTCCCTGTTCGAGAATGTTCGCAAGGGCCTCTTCTCCTGCGTCTATTGCCGACGCAACCTGCTTTGTTTTCTTAAGAGTAATTTTGCTGTAAATCGGATATGTCAGACAACACAGCACGATCCCGACAACACCGAGAATCACTCCCGCGACCATGTTCTGCACCTCGCCTGAAGAATTCATTACTATGCTCATTCCTCCTCCCAGCACCAGAACTGAAAACACACCGAAAATATACGCGAAAATGCTTGCCCCCAACGTCTTGCTTCTCTCCAGAGCATCAAGCGCAGCTCTTTCTTCTTCCGCCTTCTTTTCAAGTCTCGTCAGCTCCTGTTTATGCTCTATTTTGCGGTCTCTTCTCAGCGTTACAACGCAATTGTCTGCCACTGAAGGCGTTACTTCAACCGCCTCCCAGCCAAACGCTTCGTATAAGTCCATCGTCTTTGATCTGTCACGGTTTTTAACGGTTTTGGTTTTGTATTCATAAGAAATAAAATTTTTGTTTTGCATATCATTTTCTCCTTATTCGTATTGTCCCCATGAAAAATCTGTCGACTTGACTTTTCCTTGAGACAAGTGTATTGTAGTATACAGAAAACATCATTTCAAGCGTTGAAAAACGCGATAAAACAGATACCCGCGCCGTGTCGCGCGGTTTGAGACAAGACGGAGGTTTTTGTATCGTGCAATACTCTCAGGGAGATTATTCAAAACATTATATAGTAGAAGCTCTGTTTAAACTTATGGAGAGCACGCCCTATCCTGACATAACCATCTCTGATATAGCAAAAAAAGCCGGAGTCGGTCGTGCCACTTTTTACAGATATTTCTCAAACAAAGAAGAGGTAGTCAGATTTTTCTTCGATCATACTAAATCCGAATTTGCCGAAGAACAAATTTACCGCCCCCGCTGTGCCGAAGATTACGAAGAAGTGATCAAGCGCGTTATCCGCTATATAAAAGCTCATAAAAGGCATCTGCAACTTTTGTGCAAAGCGCACCTTGAATATATATATTTCGACTATGTGGACAGATCTCTTTTAAATCTTTTCAGAAGCGAATTCGATGACGACAATATTTACAAAGCCGCAGGCTATGCGGGAGCGATAACCAATATCACCCTGCACTGGGCAAAGAACGATTGCGAAGACGATGAAAAGGTGGTTTTCGCCGCATTTTCAGACGTAACCCTTGGCGGAATGAAAAAATCTGCAGCACAATAAGCAATGTCTCAGACAAGAATTCTTTACATTGCTTTCATATTAAAAATTACTATACCAAATAAATCCTTTTGATTTTTATTTTTTAAAGCCGCGCAACAAGTCGCGGCTTTATTTATGGTCAGGTCTGATATGTCTGAATTTCTTTAAGACTCCTGTATTCATTTTTACACTTAAAAGGATTGACAGTATGAAATAAGTTGCTGAAAGCAATGGGTATGCGCATTCGGATAAATGAAAATTGCTTATTCGCATCCAAGCAATTTATATATTAAGTAATAAATCTTTAACCAGATAACATTCCTCTTAATGTCAAACAGAAAATTGAAACAATTGCAAATTAAAACATTATCTTAAACGTCTTTTGTTTCTTAATCTGTTGTATATAAACATAAATTATTTCTTCTTTCCACTGTTTAAAATCAATTTAAGTCAACCATTCAGAAAATCGCATAATCGGCAAAACATCGACATATCTTAAAGCAGGAAGGTGAAAATATGCAAAACGGCGAACAGACAAAAAAGACTACTCCGTCTCCTTCAGCTCAGATCGATTTCGGCAAAGGAGTGTCCCTGAGCGGAATAACGGAATTAGTTTCTTCGACTGACAAAGCTTTTGTCGCAAGAACAGGCGAAGGCATAATTACTGTACAAGGAGAAGGGCTGAACCCAAGGCTTATCGATGTAGAAAAATACACTGCCGTACTCGGCGGAAAGATATATGCGGTATCAAGCAGTAAACAGATGACCCCGAAAGGCTTTTTCTCAAAGCTCTTCAAGTAATATGACCGACTCTCTTTCTCAGTTTATCGTATTATTATGTCTTTCTGCAACAGGTGCAGGAGCTGGAAGTGCTATTGCACTGGTCGACTTTGCAGACAAAATCCTGCGCGGCAAACCCGTTTTCAGATTTATAGCCGAATTTGCTGTAATTTCTGCATCGGGAGCATTGCTTTGGCTTATCGTTTTATTGTTGCACAACGGGATAATTCGTGCATTTTTCTTTATCCCTGCGGCAGTTTTTTGCATATTTTGCTTTATATGTATTCAAAAATTGCTATCCCCTCGCATCTCTTCCGCACAAAAAGCTCTTGAGCGCTTCAAAAGCAGCCATACAGGCAATTTTATAGTCAAATATATTCTAAAATAGCAAATAATAACCGTTTTTTTTATATTTTTTAGAATATTTAATTCTAATATCAACAATTATATTTTTTCATTTAAATTAATATGGTTTTAGTTATCTGTATATATCTATTAATTATATTTCAAATAAAAATAACCGTTTTTTGAATAATATTGTCGTTTCGACGTGTTTTCAGGCACTTTGTTTTAATAATTACGCGCGTAATAATGAAATTTTGCAAAATCTCTTCCCCCAAGCTTTTTAGCCAAAAAACTCATTTTTCCTTTATTCATCGGGATTTTCGTGTATTTTTGAACGTTTTCTCACACTTTTAAGGTTTTCAGCTTTTTACGCTGTTTTTCCTTTGTTTATCGGGTTTTCACGATATTTTAAAACATTTTCAGCTCTTACTGCCTTTTATGTTGATTTTGCGTGTTTTCCTTTATTTATCGGCATTTCTTAAGAATTATTCTTTGTTTTGCCTCTCTATGCCCTTTTTGGCTTGCTTTGCCTTAAAATCCTTTTGTTTTCTTGGTTTTCAGGTCTTTTCATATTCTTCCCCCTACACAAAGCCGAATTTTAAACAAATTCCCGAAAAATCCTTTATTTATCGGCGCTTTCGAGGATTTTCGCCTTTTCCTCAACTTTCTTCCGATCTTTACGTTTTCTTGCTCGAAACGCCTTTATTTATCGGCTTTTCAGCTTGTTATGCGGTTTTTCCGTCCTGAACCCGTTTTTTAAGGTTTTATTCGAAAATTCCTTTGCCGATCGGGGTTTTCCGTAATTCTTTGTCTTTTCTTTCTTTTTCGGCATCTTCAGACCGTTTTACTTATTTTTCCTTTATTTATTGAAGTTTTTGCGGATTTTTAATAATTTTCTCTTTACATTGCCTTAACTGCCTTGTTTACCGCCTTTCTCTTGTTTTCGTCTTGTTTTTTCGACGTTTCCTTAAAAAAACCGCTCATCCCTGATAAATTCAGATGTTTCCAACGATTTTGCCTTATTTACCCGCCTTTCTCGCTATCATATTGCTTTTCAAAGGTTTTCCGAGCATCTATGGCTTTCTTCTTACTGTTTCACTTGTTTAAAAGTTCTTACTCCTTAAATAAGCTAAAATACCGGACTTTCCTTGAAGTTCAGAGGTTTTTCTCGGCTTATCCACTCTGTTTTACGGTTTTTGTGTACATACCCGCAAAAAATGCCGAGTTTCAGGGACATCAGTTGATTTTCCTTTCTTTCGCACCTCTCTGCTCTTTTTCTCAGTGTTTATGCAGATAATAAGCCAAAAAGAGCTTCTCCCCTTTACCTGTAATCAGATTAACGTTCTTCCTGTATGTTCTTGGATTTTCAGCCTGAAATCGCGCTCCTCTTGCCTTTATCTCCGCCACAGAGCTTTTCTCTCGATTTCCATTGACTTTCCGAACATTACATGAACTACAAAGGAAATACAGCCCGAAATGCTTATAACGCAGGTAAAAGCGGCTTAAGCACGGTAAATTCAGCGCTTTTGTCAGGGCTTTACGCGATCTTTGCCGCCATCGCTTGAATCAGGCGCATTATAAAGCCTTTAAGGCCTTGCCCGTCTTTCTTCAGCAGATTCTTCGATTTAAAGTCAAAATCTGCGAATTTCGGCTTATTTCACTGCCATACGCGTTATTGAAAAAGATTTTTAAATGTTTTTTGAAAATTAGCAAAAGAAAAGACAGAGCATTGCTCTGCCTTTAAAATTACGTATATACGCCGTCAAAACCACCTCTCCGGCAGGTCGTCTCAGCCCTAAAGCAAAATCGGCTTGTCTTGCCCCTTATCGGGCTCTGAAAGCTGCATTGGAGCTTTTACCGAAGAGTCAACGCTTAATATACCCTTTGTTCTTAAGACTCGCTTCGTAACACACCACAGTTGCCGCTACGCCGACATTCAACGAATCACACTTGCCGAACATAGGTATCGAAAGCAATTTCACCTCTTTGTCATACCAGCCGCGCGATATACCGTATCTTTCGCTGCCCATAACAAAAGCACACCTTTTCCCGTAAGGATATTCGTAATAACTCTTTTCCGCCCTGCTGTCCGTAAGATATATCTCGAATCCACGGGAATGCAGCGCCTCGTAACAGTCGTCGGCGCTTGAAAATTCGACTATCGGAATATTAAGAACGCTTCCCATGCTTGATTGCAACAACTTGGGATGAGTCATCCTGGCCTTACGGTTGCATATAAACACCGCGTCAACCCCCGCACCGTCCGCAACTCTGATCATAGTGCCGACGTTCCCCGGGATCTCGACACCGTCAAGAACAAGAACAACGCTCTTATCAGTAAAAGCTATATCCTCGACCTCGGACAGCGTGAAATAAGCAATGCTCATGATCCCGTCAGGCTTTTCCCTTTCGCTGATCTTCTCAAAGGTTTTAGCGCTGACGGTAAACCTCTGATCACATCTTTCAGCAAGCTCTCCTATAAGCTTTGCAGCCTCAACCGTATAAACCCTTTCAGGGCAAATAATCAACGCATGCAAAGGAGAAGAAGCTTCGACCAGCATCTTGTTAAACCAAAGCCCTTCTGCGACGTACTGACGCGTAGGATTAGGCTTACTGTTGGACACCAGACCCTTAACGTGCTTAATTATAGAATGCCCGTCTCCGACAGCGTAAAATTTATATTTTTGCGTAAGCGCGGATATTATTTCTTTAGCAGCTTCCTGCTCATTTTGCATACATTCTCTCCTGACAGTAAATACTAATTACAAGATAACACAGCAAGGCTTTTTACTCAAGCATTTATATCCCCGCAAAATGATTTAATTAAAAAGAAAGACATAATCCTCGCCTTCGAAACATAACCGTTTTATCCATAATTCAGCGTTTAACATTACAAAAACAAAAAAGCAGACAATCTTGCTCCAGAAAATCATAAAATCGAAGTGCTCTTGATTATCATCCATACACAAAAGACAAAACAAAGAACGACCAGATACTGTTTTTCAATTCTGATACAAAAGACTTTAAAAAATCAAACAAAAAAATATAACTCGCTGTTTCCGACAACGCGATTTTAAGCTTCATAAAATCGGAATCAACAAATCCAAAGACAAGAAAATGAAACGCAAATAATTGTAAGTTGTAAATTTAAACGATATTGCCAAAATAACAAACATAAGTTTACATTGTATGGTTATAACATTGACAATCCGAGAAAGAAAACATCTCAGCACAACACAACCAATGTTTATTAACAACGAAAACAACACCAAAAAAGCGCCTGGTTAAACCGAAGGTTGTATGCTTGGGTAAATGAAAATAATTTACTGTTATTATCATAAGGGCAGTCGCCAATTAAAGAGAATAACAACATATGGAAATATAATAGCAAATCATATCAGACCCACGCTCGGAACAGCAACGATCCAATCAGCAAAAGATAAGCCCAAGATATCAGTATTGCCGCCAGTAAAAACACAACCCATCCAACCGTTATCATAAATTCAGCAATAACAAAGCTAAAAGAGAAGGGAAGTACGGGATATGCTCACATTATAAAACAAAATAATAAAGCTCAAGAGCAAGTAGGATGGTATAAAATCCAATAAAACACGGCCTGAATTCAGCTGTTTAAACAAAAATACGGCATATCAAAGGTTAATTTAAAACATCTGCACTGTATAAAAAAGACAGAAGCAACACAAATTCAGCTTCATCGGACAAATTTAGCATTAAAAAGCCGGGAAAGACCGAATAAGTGGCTGAATTTACCCTTCAAAAGCAAGAAAAATCTGCTAAAAACGTTAAAAGCAGAAATAACCGTATTTTGTTTCACAAAATCCGTGAAACATTGGCAAAAATATTTTTGTTTTTAACAATTTAAGCCGATTTTTGTCTGAAAAATTATAAGCTCTCGTTATCTAAAAATCACATAATTTGATAATTATAAGTTAATTTTTAGCCAATATTATTATATGTTGGAAACAATATGGCTAAATTTGAGGCGAAATTGTTCCGCGTGAAACTTTTTATTTTGCCAACAGACAGAGAAGACGACAAGGCAATGGAGAAGAGGCCTTAAGCCGCTTATTTCACCCGTTAACGCCCTCTATTTTATCTTTTCTGGATTTAGCTGCTACCGATCAGAGACAACGCTCTCTGTAAAAACTTCTACGTTGCATTGCTCTCTTTCTTTGCTTTTATTTCTACAGCGCAAGTCTACAGTCAAAAGCCGAACTCTTTCCCTTGATCACATTTGCTTGTGCTTATTTGTGTTTTCACAATTTAAACATTCATAATACAAACAAGATGTTTTCTCTGATTCCATTGTTATCGTAAAGTTCTTAACGTTTATCGCTATTGTGTTTTTACTCCTGTTTCCAATTCATCATTTACTATCTTTTCTTGTTATTCTTGTTACATATATGCTTTACTCTTTTTTGCAAATTCTTAAACACCTGTGATTTTTAATTTTTCAATCAATGTTGATGATATAACCTACAGTATTATATTGTATCGGTTTATGTTTTTGCCTGCTTTTGACTCGCGGCTTATGTATTAACCTCTGAAGGGGAGCCTCTATGTTTTAATCAAAAAGATTATTGCTTCCTAGAGCTATTTGCTTTAAATAGAGTAGCTATCTAAATGATCGTTTCTTTGCTCTGACACGTCAATATATTTGTTTAATTGCTTATATTCGCCTCTTTAATCGGTTTATAAAAGGCTTGTTTTATCATTCTTGTGTGCCGAAAAACGTTACAAGCTTAATCAGAATCAGTTTATCTTTCATACATATACTTCTGTTAATTGGTTTTTACTACGGAGCTTTGACGTCTTAAAGGCAATTACACGTTTGCCTGCTTTGAATTCTATTACTTTCGCATTTTCTTCATTGAGTTGCTACGAGTCCTAGCGCTGCCTAAGTCATTTTATTCGCTGACACAGCTTATCAGTCAACATGTTTTACCTGAAATAATATAATAGTTTTTCTTTTGTGCCTTTCTGCATTTGCCATGCAAACACAAAAAGATATAAATGCCGCTTTATTCCCAACGGACTTCAGAGAGTCTTTTTTTATCGATTTTGCTTTTGTTTCACATGGAACATTGTATTTTTTGATTTTTATTTATTGATTTTACAACTTTTTTGTTGTCTTGCTTGTTTTCGTTTAAACTTTCTATTTAAATCAGATTTTTATTTTTGTGCTTAACATATGCCGCAATGTGTTTCCAAGGTTTCATTGACAACTTCTGATCCTTGATCCCTGTGCGCCTATTTACGCGTTATCCTTTTATCGTTTTCAATTGAGCAACCTTGATTTGAAGGCAGAGCATATATGTTTATGGATACGTATTATCTTAACACTGGTATTTGCTATTCACGACACCATAGCAATTGTGTCAGACTGAGCATTCTCGCCTCATGTAAACACCTACTACCTGCGATATAAATTAATTCGCCTTTCTCCAAGCTCTTTTTATCGATCCTTCCTTATAGCAACTTCCAGCAGTAAATACTTCGGAGAGAACCGTGTTTTAACATTTAAATCCTTTGCAACGAGCAAGCTCATCGTTGCTTCGACAAGATATAAGCAACACAACATCAAAAATATAGCATTTGCGCGTTGAAATCTGTGAAATTTTAGAGTTTTGTTTTTAATCGTTACATTTTAAAATATTATATTTGCAGCACTATATCGTGTTTCAGATACTTCCGCCTTAGATTGCCCGCAACAACCGTTTTTATTAATCTTATCAGCATTCATATTGGTATTATCGATATCGTAGCATTCAGCTGTTAAAGTTGCAAAATGGTAACAGACTCAAAACTACACTGCGGTTAAACGGTTTTGAAAAACAGTTAATTTTGGCGATATTCCCGGTCTGATGCGATTGCTTTCAACTCTGAATGCAACCTTTTGCTTTTAATTTTAAAGATATGTTGCGCCTGATCTGCTTGCCCCCCCACCTTCTAAAAGCCTGTTTTGAACTTTAATCAACTCAATTGCGCGTTCTGATATTTCTATCATTGGCATCGATTTACGATATTTCATCTGGAACAAATCAAGAGAAGAAGCCCAACCGTAACATTTCTTTTTAATTGCTCTTTATACAAGTGAAACTCCTCCTTTCAAGCACCGTAGCACATAATATAAAGTCTTTACTTAAGACAAACGGTGGATAACTTTCGTCGCTCGGAAGAAGAAGATGTCTTTAAATATAATTTTTATTTACCTCAAGACAGCATTGTAAGCGGCTACAATGCGTTTTTGCCGTTTAAAGCTCGGAACGCGGACGCAGTATTGTTTGTCCTAGAAAAAGATATTTGAATTTAACAGTTGTTTTTCTGCTAGCTTTTATAATCTTATCATTTCAACTGTTTAAAATTATTTCTTAAGCGTTAATATTTGATAACTCTACTATAAGCGCGAAGCGCAGAAAATTTTTGGAAAAATATGCCCCTCTTCGAAAATTAACACCAAATTGCAGCAATTATACCCCTGAAAATGCTGTTTTATATATTTAGCAACTTTTTGCCTGCAATAATGCATGAATAACTTTATCTCTGAACGGCAAAATGATTTTATGATCAAAAACAAAGTGTAAAATTTTAATTTAACAATGCAGTTCAGTTGATAAGTAAGTTTTTTTCTACAAATCTCACCATTATCAGCTCTGTCAGACTTGTTTATTATTAAGTCGACAACAAAATACTTTGATCTTTTATATTTTAGACGTATCTCCAACCAAGATTATTTATCTATAGTGCACCTTTATCATAAATGTAGATAACTTTTTGCTTGAATCAGTCGTATCTCTTAAATAAGATCGAGTTTTCCACAATTAGTATTTAAATTATATCGATATGCCGATATAAATAAACTTTTCAACATTCTGATACTTAATGCCTTGTATATCGTTTTTTAATATAATCTTGGCAATTATCGAAAGCGCGCTGGTCTTTTCTTTACTCTTTATGTGGATAACTCTTTATATTTTTCATATTTTCTTGCAGATATCTTATTATAATTCGACATCAATTGATTTTTTGCGATATAAGCCTGATTTCCAACGGTCATTGTGGATAAGTGAATCTCAAAAAGTGTTTCATGTGAAACTTTTGAGAAAGAGTTATCCACACTCTGCAATAAAAATGCTTTGTTGATCGACTTTTTGATTGTAGATGTAGAAATGAAATAGGACAATGCTTTAAAAAATCACATTATCTCAATGCAAGCTGCATATCCATCGTAATTTGACTGTCTTTTACCCGATTAAACCATCAATATATCCACATCAAAATCAGGTATTTCTTTATATCTGCAAATAAAGCCATAAATTTTCTGGCATTTCTAGAGAAGGGAAGCCTTGTTTATGTTGTTTTGATTAATTAGTTGAATAGATAAATCATATTTTCTTTATATCCATGCTTTTTGTTGAAAAAGACTGTATAAGCTGCCTTTCTTTCATATAATCAATAAATATTAATCAGTTTAGCGTTTTTAATTTATGATGCTTTTTCTTGTAAACGATTTAATTTATTATTTTACCAATTCAATTGATTCGGCGAAAAACGCTTTTATTACATCAGCTATTCTTTCATAAAACAGCCTCATTTGCTGATTTTTCATTTTATCCGTAAAATTTACAGCACCTATATCGATATCTGCTTATAACTATTACAATGATATAACTAGATTAGTTTTAAGTAACGGAGCAATACAGCAATAATTAATTCTTAGCGCGTAAACGTTTTATAACTTTCCATTATTGCATGCAATATAAAATATTATTACTATAAGTTATTCGATCGATATATTATGCTGTTTTCGGGCTGATTATTATCTACTGTTCGCTTTCTACGTCCGGACTTAACGGCAGTTGCCAAAGATCGTTTATTGCTTCTTATATTTTAGTAATAGCAACGTCTTTGAGCTCATTGCTCAGATTCCGTTTTATTCATTTAATTCAACTTTGTTTATCTGTTCTGATATCAATACCATAACAATTCCTTTGACGTTGTTTAAGAAGCTTAAGACCTTATAAGATTGACTTTAAGTTCATTATTCGATTTTTCTTTTTTCAATTTAAGCGTCTTATATACGTTTGGCAACAGGGCATATATCTTTATATCTGTTGCTTTGCTTGTCTTTCTATTTTTCTCTTTGTCAGATACCTTGTTAATATCTTTTGTATTTAATGATCAAGATTTCATAATTTAGCTGACTTACGTCTGATTAAGCACGTTGTAAATTTCAATTCTTGATACAATTATTTTTTGTTTTTCCTTCGCAGATTTTCTGTTATTGTTGCTTACAAGACGGCAATCCTGCCTATATTGAAATTGCATATTGACTTTGCTATAGACCGCATATATAATTGACTTACTTATCTGACAGATTTTACAAGTTCGAAAAAATCACAGAAGGTAAACACTCTATGTTGGAAATAAAGAACCTCGTAAAAGTTTACAAAACTAAAGACGGCTCTGAAGTCAAAGCTGTTGACGATGTTTCTATCTCATTTGAAGAAAAAGGAATGATTTTTCTTCTGGGAAAATCAGGTAGCGGAAAATCTACGCTTCTCAATCTTTGCGGCGGTCTGGATTCTCCCGACAGCGGAGAAATCATTATCAAAGGACGGAGCAGTAAGGACTTTACGCGTTCGGATTTTGACAGTTACCGCAACACTTTCGTAGGCTTTGTCTTTCAGGAATACAATATCTTGGACGAATTTTCTGTTGAAGACAATATCTCGCTCGCACTGGAGCTGCAAGGCAAAAACAAAGACAAGCAGGCCGTCAGCGAGATATTATCAAAGGTCGATCTTGACGGTTTTGCTTCACGAAAGCCAAACACTCTTTCAGGAGGACAGAAACAACGCATCGCAATAGCGCGCGCTTGTCAAAAACCCTGAAATAATATTGGCGGACGAACCTACGGGCGCACTCGATTCTACAACTGGCAAGCAGATTTTCGACACGCTTAAGAAACTGTCTGAAGAAAAACTTGTCGTAATCGTATCTCACGACAGAGAATTCGCCGAGCAGTATGCAGACCGCATAATAGAACTTAAGGACGGCAAGATAATCTCTGACGTTACTAAAACCGTAATTCAGGAAGACGACAAAGTCGCCAACGTTGAAGTGGCTGACGATGATACGATAACCGTAAAAGACGGGGCAAAGCTGACTGACGAGGATTTCAACCTGATAAAAGAATTCCTTACAGCTCAGCCGAAAGACAAATCTGAAGCCAGGAGCAAAAAAATAAAGCTGAGAAAAAGTTCTGCATTGAGCAGAGAGGGAAAAGCGGCTGTATTTTGCGCTACGGAAAAATCCGACGCGCCTCAAAGAACGTATACTGCGGAAGAGAGCAGATTCATCCGTTCAAAACTTCCTATGAAACACGCTTTGAAAATAGGCGCAAGCGGTCTTAAGGTAAAGCCTTTCAGACTGTTCCTCACGATACTGCTGTCTCTGATTGCCTTTACAATGTTCGGTCTTTTCTCAACGCTGACTTTCTACAATGCGCGCTCGGTAGCCGCTTCAACTTACAAGGCATCGGACTATCAAAGATTTTTAGTCGGCAAAAATTATAATGCATACATAATAACTTATTATCAGGGCGAAGAAGATTATCGCTACACTACAAGCAAACCTACGCGCTTCACTTCAGAAGAAATCGAGTCTCTTAAGGAAAAATACGGCGGAGGTTATGCTGCTTTCAACTACGAAGGCGAGTCTGTGAACCCGAACTCAGTAATATGGTTTCCCGTTGCAAACGTAATTTCTACCAATTCCGCATATTATTTCCCTGTTGTCTCTGCGTTTATAGAGGCGGGAACGGGTAGTTCTTTTGAGTTGCTGACAGATACTGACATGAATGCTCTCGGCAAAAACGGAGCGGTTATCCCTTCGTATCTTTTCGATTCTCTTGCGGCAAACAACTGGACAGACCCTGTCGACGGCAAAAAGTATATCGTATCCGATTATAACGACGCTGTAGGCAAATATATTTACATTTCTTCATCGTCAGGCACAGGAATAATCGAAGTTAAAGTAATGGGCGTCTACCGCTGCGATCCTCCCGAAAAATATTCAAAGCTGAAAAACGATCCGTCAGCCGAAGAATCCGCTTTATTTCAGGAGCTTAGCAGCGAACAGCGCATGGGCTTTTACAATGCCGTTCTCGTTTCTCCTGAATTTTATGACGCAAACTATGAAGCGGCAACTTTAAACCTGAATTATCATCCTGATTTCACCAACCTTTCAGGAGGTTTCCGAATAGAAAACGCTGACAGCGAAAACGGTGAAACAATTATATCCGAGAGTATTTCACTGGCAGGAAAGTTTACAGAAAGCTCAAAAGCTCCCGGATACGTATTTTATGTCGGAGGGGACAAGACAAGTCTTGCTGACGACGAGATCCTTCTGCCTTTCTCTGCTGTAGAAGACTATCTTATTTCTGTCGCTGAAGAAAAAGCGGAAGGCGCTCCTGAAGGATTCTTGAATGACTGCAAGAAATATCTGGGAATTCTCTCTTCAGGAATGATAGAAAAGAACGGATATTCTTTATACGCAGGCAAAGATCTGTTGAGCGAAGCGCTTTCTTACCTCAAAGAAAACCTGGCTATTGACAAAATCTCTTATCCCGATGTGATAATAGCTTCCGACACCGTATCGAATCTTTACGAAAAGAGCTTTAAGATAGCCGGATTCTATTACGGCAAGGACAGCATATGCGCGCTTAATTCCGTCATATTCGGCAAAGGAATATACGAAGATCTGATCAATAAATACGCTTTAAATCCCGATGAGGGCGGCGGCTATGTAAATAAAGAAGAAACGTCGTATATCGAACCTGCAAACGCAAAATACAACCTGTTTATAATCGACTACTCAGACAAAACCGCTGAAAAGCTGGCAAACGAAGAAAAAATAACTGACGAAAACAACACTTTCATCAAAGTGATATCTCCCATCTCTGATAAGGTGGAAACAGCAACCACGCTGGTAAACGGTCTGTCAAAGATATTCCTGTGGTCGGGCGTGGTCATGGCTGTATTCTCGGTTCTCTTGCTTTTCAACTTCATATCGGTATCGATATCAGGCAAGAAAAAGGAAATAGGCATATTAAGAGCTTTGGGGGCGAGAAGCGTTGACGTGTTCAAAATTTTCTTCTCAGAATCGCTGATGATATCTGCGGCATGCTTCCTTCTTTCGATCATGGCATGCTTTGCATTGTGCCCGATCCTCAACAATGCGATCGCAAAAATTCTGGGAATATCGCTGTTCGTATTCGGTCCTCTGTCAGTGCTGATCCTGCTTGCAATCGCTCTCGGCACTTCGCTTATAGCGACATTCCTGCCCGTATATCTGACGGCGCGCAAGAAGCCTGTTGAAAGCATCAGAGCTTTGTAAAACAAACATCGACAAACAAAAGGGGAAGAGCAGTCTTCCCCTTTGTTTTTACCTGCCCGTGTAGGTAAAAGCTGATTTTAAGGCGCGTACTCGTTGCTGTTTGATATAACATTTTCTGAATGAAATTCATTGCGTTTTTATTCTCCCGATAAAGTTGATTGCTTACGTTTGCAGATTAAAAAAGAAAAACTCAGCGAAAAAAACGAATTCTCTGAACGTGTCTATCTGTTCTGAAAGTCTTCATTAAGGCTCATCGAAGCGCAATTTATATTTGATGCGCAAAATTTTCACCTGCCGTTTTTTGCTTGACACCGCTTATTTAATTATATTATAATACATTCGCTATTGTGGAAAACAGTTTGCCTTTTCACACCGCTTAAGTTTGCGGAAGCGTTTACAAGACAATACTAATAAAGAGAGGATAGATTTATGAAGAGAACATTCCAACCCAAGAAGCGCCAGCGCAGCAAAGTGCACGGTTTCAGAAAGAGAATGAGTTCTACCGGCGGCAGAAACGTCATCAAAAGACGCAGAAACAAGGGCAGAAAGCATCTCAGCGCGTAATTTATGCAAAGACGGTATAGGCTGACAAACAGTCGGTCTTTCGACTATCTATACCGTAAAGGCACCTGCGTACGCGACGGCCTTTTAGTCCTCTACTATGCTCCTGCCGTCAGGGGTATGAGGGTAGGTTTTTCAGTTAGCAAAAAGGTGGGCAAAAGCGTCGTGCGCAACAAAACCAAACGGAGACTCAAAGAGGCTTTCCGTAAGCATATTCCCGAGATTAAACACGGTTTCAACTACCTTGTAGTCGCCCGTCCTCAAGCGGCGGATTGCGATTTTCAGGATATAGAGAACAATCTTTTACGTTTGCTCGAAAAAGCGGGCGCGACGGAGGCGAAATGAGTATCACGTCGCGCGCTGTCGGGATTTATAAAAGATATTACAATCCTCTGTTTGCAGGGCGTTGCAAATATACTCCCAGTTGTTCGGCTTATATGGTTCAGGCTGTGAAAAAGCGCGGATTTTTCGTAGGGTTATTTCTCGGTATATGGCGCATTCTAAGGTGCAATCCCTTTTCAAAGGGAGGATTTGATCCCGTCAAAGACAATTTGAGAGGTCGTGCAAAATGGCTTTTATGAACACTCTGCTCAGTGCGGAGATGACAAACCTCGTAGGTAAATTTCTGCTTCTTCTTTACAATGCGATAGGCGATTTCGGATGGACCGTAGTCGTCTTTACCGTGCTGCTCAAAACAGTGGTTCTTCCGCTGGATATATGGCAGAAAGTTTCTATGCGCAAGCAATCCAAGGCAATGGAGCGCATACGTCCGCAGCTGGAAAAACTGCAGAAACAGTATGCGAATCACCCTGATATTCTGCGTCAAAAGCAGGCTGAACTTCAGAAGAAAGAGAAGATCCATATCTTTTCTTCATGCCTTCCTATGATCATCACCATCGTCATATTCTTCGTCGTCTGGGCAGGCTTCAGAGCGCTTGTCGCTTATGAAAACGAGGCCATCGTTGAAAAGCTGATGATTATCTACAACGACAACATCGGCAAAGTTCAGGCAGGCACTATGACTATGGACGAGCTCAACACGCTTCTCGCCAACAGTTACGATCTTCACGGCTGGCTGTGGGTCAAGAACGTATTTATGTCAGATATCGGCACCAACGTTATTCCTGACGTAGACACGTTTATGGGTACTATCGGCGCTACGATGCCTGAACTTTCACCCGGTCTCACATACGACAAACTGGTCGGTCCCGCTATGCAGATGTACAACAAACAGTCATTCTGGGACGTTGCGAGATGGAACGGTTATTTCGGACTGCCGATACTGTCCATCGCCACCAGCTTTATCAGCACGAAGCTGATGCAGAGCCAAAATCCGCAGATGCCCACCGGCACGGCGGAACAACAGAAAACTCAACAGACTACCACAAAGATACTCAACTATCTTATGCCGCTCATGCTGGGCGTGTTCGCAATCATGTACAGTGCGGCGTTCGCAATCTACTACTTCCTGAGTAACGTATATTCGACCGTGGTCAGTCTTATATTCAATCTTATTGTAAAAAGAAAAGACAAGCAGGAAAAGGACAGACTGCTGTCCACGACCTACGTCGGAGGAAGAAAATGAAAGAAATAGAAATCACGGCGTCCAGCTACGAGGACGCGCTTGCCGAGGCTCTTAAGACTCTCGGACTTACTGAGGATCAGGTTGACGCTGAAATCGTCAAACAGTCAGGTCTCATCCGCAAAAAGGTAACCGTAAAAGTTACTCAGAAAGCTACAGCAAAGGATATAGCGATCGACTTCATCAACACACTTATTCAGAAGATGGGTCTTGAATGCTCCGCTACGATAAGGGAAGAGGACGACGCTTATTACGTCTCCGTTTCAGGCAAGGATACGGCAACTCTTATCGGCTACCGCGGCGACGTTCTCGACTGCGTACAGTACCTGACGCTGCTTGTCGTAAACAAAACCGTCGATCTCGACAAGAGAATTATCATCGACGGAGAAAATTACAGAGAAAAGAGGACCGCAGTTCTTTCAAAACTCGCAAAGAGACTGGCTATCAAAGCAGCCAAGACGGGCAAGGATGTTTCTCTCGAGCCTATGAACCCGTTTGAAAGACGCGTTATCCATTCAGCTCTCGCAGACGACAGATTCGTTACGACTGAAAGCGAAGGAGAAGAACCCAACCGCTATATCGTTATAAAGCCCAACAAGAGATCTTTCTCTGACCGTCCGCATCGCAACGGCAATTTCAACGGCAACAGAAACGGAGGCTTTAACGGCAACAGAAACGGCGGTCGTCGTTACGACAATTCTCAGAGAAGCAATTATCAGCAGACTGCCGCACCCGCAGAGCCCAAAGAAGAGAAGCCCAGAGATATGTATAATCATGAATACAGCATCAACTTCAAACGCACAGGCGGCGGCAAAATGAGAAGCTTCGGCGAAAAGAAACGCACCTTCTGATAATTTAAAACGCAATATTGCGGCGTGTCTTACGGCACGCCGTATTTTCTGCTGTTTTTCTGATCTTCTTATAAATATTGAAAAATATTTTACATAGATTTTCCTTTCGGTTATTTACAATACTATGACTTTGTGTTATACTTGTTATCAGAACGACGTATGCCTGTATCGGGTTTACGTCAAGGTGTTTTGAAGAGTGAGGTGGGGGAATTGACTAAAGAAGAAATATTGCAACTTTACGACAAAACGGATTTGCCCGTAGAGCCTGATCACGGTCAGGGCAAAAGCCTTGCATCGTCATGGGTCTATATCGGCTCGTTCAAGGACGGCGTTTACAGCGGAGACGGGGAGCTTTACCGTTTTGACGGCAGACATCAGAAAGGCACTTTCAGAAACGGATTTTTAAGCGGAAGAGGGACAGAAACTTCTTCTGACGGATCTCGCTACAGAGGCAGCTTCTTCGAAGGTAAAAAACACGGCAACGGCACTCTGCGTTATGCAGACAAAAGCGTATACGTAGGGCAGTTTGCAGGCGATGCGGAGAACGGAAAAGGCATTTTAAGATTTGTCGACGGCAGTGAATACGAAGGCGATTTCCGCGCGGGAAAGAGAGACGGAAGCGGCATTATGCGCTATGCCGACGGCACCGTGTACGAAGGAGAGTTCCGCAAAGATAAACGACACGGAAGCGGAAAACTCACTCTTCCCGACGGAGGAAAATACGACGGATCTTTCGTGTCTGACGAGATAGAAGGATTCGGCATAAGATTTTATCCCGACGGCAGCGTTTACGTAGGGATAAGCAAAAAGGGCAAGCCGTGCGGAAAAGGCCTTCTCAATTATCCGTCGGGGGACGTGTATACCGGTGAATTCAGAAACGGACTTCCCAACGGCAACGGAGTGCTGAGACTTAAAAACGGCTCTTCTGAAAACGGCTTTTTCGTTGACGGCAAATTTTGCGAAAAAAAGCCTGAATAAGCCACCCAGTTTAATAAATCTTTTATATTTTAAATATAAGATAATACAGATAAAATTATCCGCCTTGTACTGTTTTCATTTTTTGCATTTTTTAAGAAAAAAGTTAAAGGCGGATTTTTATTTCTATTGTTATGTTTTTTTATTTACCCAGGCAGAATTTTGAGAATATAGCGTTTACTATGTTTTCGTCCGCGGTGCTTCCCGTTATTTCTCCGAGAGCGGAGTAGGCATCTCTCATATCAACCAGAAGACATTCTGCAGGCTCTTCGTCAAAGTTGTCGCGCGCTGAAGTCAGGCTCGAATATGCGCGTCTCAGAGCGTCGTAATGGCGGCTGTCGGTTACTATGTTGCCTGAAAAATCTATATTGCCTTCTATCACGCTGTCTACTATCGCGCTCTTAAGCTTGTCTATTCCTTCTCCCTTCTTCGCGCTTATGAAAATTCCTTTTCTTTCGTCCTTTGCATGCGGCTTGTCGTCTTTATTGAATACGTAAAGCACTTTCGCGCCCTGAACTGATGATAGTATCTTCTTTTCCTCTTCGTCAAGCTCTCTTCCTGCTTCTGTGATAAACAGTACCAGATCGCTGTTTTTAGCAATTTCTCTGCTTCTGTCAACGCCGAGCTTTTCTATCTTGTCGTCGGTTTCTCTTATACCTGCGGTGTCTATAAGGTTTATAAGCAGACCGTTTACCTCTATTCTCTCTTCAAGGCTGTCGCGCGTAGTGCCTGCTATCTCGGTAACTATAGCCCTGTCCTTGCCCGTAAGCGCATTGAGGGTAGAGGATTTGCCCACGTTGGCAATTCCCACTATAGCGACGTCAATACCTTGCTTGACATAGCTTCCCGTCTTTGCGGTGGAGAGCAGTTTTTCAAGCTCGGTGCAAAGCGAATTTACCGTATCTTTTGCAACGCGGCGGCTCTCTTCTTCCATTTCTTCGGGATAATCGAGAGCGGCTTCCATAGTAGCTATAGCGTCAAGCAATCTTTCTTCAAAGGCGAATATGCTCTTTGAGAGTTCTCCCGTCATTGAGCGGTAAGAAGCCTTGAGCTGAGCTTCGCTTTCTGCGTTTATCATGGATATCACGGCTTCTGCGTCGCTGAGCGCCAGCTTGCCGTTGAGGAAAGCGCGCTTTGTGAATTCGCCTTTGTCGGCGGCACGCGCGCCCGCTTCGATGCAACCTTTTAAGATCTCGTTTACTATCCTTATGCCGCCATGGCAATGCAACTCAAAAATATCTTCGCCCGTGTAGGTTTTAGGCGCTTTGAAATATACGCCGAGACATCTGTCCGATATGCCGTCGCAAGTTGCCGTGCCGTAATACATCATATTTGGAACTGCGTCTTTCAGGTCGCTCAGTTTGCTTGTCCTGAACACCTTCGCCGCCACCTTGAGCGCGTCGTCTCCGCTTATTCTGACTATGCCTATCGCGCCCGCTCCGACCGGGGTGGATATTGCCGCTATCGTCTGCATTTTTATCTCCGCAAATAAGATTTTTTATCGCTTATAATATATCACACGCGCGCGGTGATTGCAAATAAAAGCGCATTGTGCTATAATTATCGGGTTGATACAGAGAGGTTTTTATGCAGAGAAAGTATGACGAAATTTACGACGCGGTAGTTATCGGCGCAGGACACGCAGGGGTAGAAGCGTGCCTTGCTCTTGCACGCCTCGGTCTCAAAACTCTTGTCGTAACGCTTTCTCTCGACGCTATATCTTTTATGGCTTGCAATCCCGCTATCGGCGGAACTGCAAAAGGTCATCTTGTGCGTGAAATAGACGCTCTCGGCGGTCAGATGGGCATAAGCGCAGACCACAATCTTCTGCAGATACGCATGCTCAATACAGGCAAGGGCGCTGCCGTTCAGAGCCTTCGCGGACAAGCCGACAAGTCTTCTTACCATCTGTATATGAAACGCGTTCTCGAGCGCGAAAAGAATCTCACCATCCTTCAGGGCGAAGTGGCTGAAATACTCACTGAAAACGGCAAGGTGTGCGGCGTAACCACGCTGCAGGGTCAGGCTTTTGCCTGCAAAGGAGTTGTCGTAGCAACGGGCGTATATCTCAATGCCGACATCATTATCGGAGAATTCCGTCAGCAGACAGGTCCCAACGGCTTTTGCCGCGCAACCGCGCTTACCGACTGTCTCCTCAATATGGGCATTCCTACGCGCCGTTTTAAGACGGGCACTCCTGCGAGAGTGGACAAAAAGACTATAAATTTCGACGCCATGACTATCCAGAACGGCGACGAAAAGCTCTATCCGTTCTCCTTTATGACAGACGGGTTTATAGAGAACAAAGAGCCTTGCTATCTTACTTATACGACAGAGGAGACCAAGCGCATAATCATGGCAAACATTGCGCGCTCTCCACTGTATAACGGAAGTATAAAGAGTACGGGTCCGAGATACTGTCCTTCTATTGAAGACAAGGTCATGCGCTTTGCGGATAAGGAAAGGCATCAGATATTCATCGAGCCTGAAAGCGCGTCCACAGACGAAATGTACGTGCAGGGAATGAGCAGCTCTCTCCCCGTAGACGTGCAGATAGCCATGTATCACTCTGTCATCGGACTTGAGAAATGCCGTCTTATGCGCTATGCTTACGCTATAGAATACGACTGCATAGATTCCACCGCGCTTTATCCTTCGCTTATGACAAAGTGCGCCGACGGTCTGTTCATGGCAGGTCAGCTCAACGGAAGCAGCGGCTATGAAGAAGCTGCGGCGCAGGGCATAATGGCAGGTATAAACTGCGCAAGATATATCACAAACAAAGCGCCCGTGATACTCGGCAGAGAAAGCTCTTATATCGGCGTACTCATAGACGATCTGGTAACAAAGGGCACCAACGAGCCTTACCGTATGATGACAGCGCGCGCCGAACACCGTCTCAACTTAAGGCAGGAAAACGCAGACGAAAGACTTACTCCCATAGGCAGAGAAGTGGGACTTGTGAGCGATGAAAGATACGCGCGTTATCTCGATAAAATGTCTCAGCTCAAAGAAATTGACGAGGCTCTCAAGCGCAACGTTTCTCCATCTCTTTCTGTACCTCTTTTCGCTGAGATAGGCGACTATGTTCCGCATGCGGGAATGTCTTTGAGAGAAATTTTGAAGAGGTCGGGCGTAACCGCAGAACTTCTTAAAAAGCATTTTTCCGAACTTGAAAAATTCGATACCAGATATCTTGAAGAAGTAGCTACCGTCGCAAAATACGAAGGCTATCTTACAAAACAGATATCCGCGATAGAACGCACTAAAAAACTTGAAGACAAGGCTCTTCCTCAGGACGCAGACTATCTTTCAATAGAGGGTCTGAGACTTGAAGCGAGACAGAAACTTGACAAGATACGTCCGCTCAACCTGGGACAGGCTTCGAGAATTTCAGGCGTATCGCCTGCCGACATAACAGTGCTTATGGTATGGCTGGCAAGGAGGGGAGAATGACGGATTTTCCTTTTCTCAAAGAATTTCTGGTAAACAACGATCTGTATTCAGACGAAGTATACGACAAATTCAGACTTTATTACGATATGGTTGTCGAGACCAACAAGGTAATGAATCTTACTGCGATAACCGAAGCGTCTGAATTCGAAACAAAGCACTTTATAGACAGTCTTCTTCCTTTCAAAGAATTCGAAGGCGTGAGGACGGTTGCGGATATCGGCAGCGGAGCAGGATTTCCGGCAATTCCTCTTGCAATTGTATTGCCGTCCGTTCAGTTTACATTGGTCGACAGCCTGCAAAAGAGAGTTAATTTTCTCAATACCGTTATTGAAAAACTTTCTTTAAAAAATTGCGTTGCCGTTCATTCCCGCGCAGAAGACTTTGCAAAACAGGGCAGAGAAAAATTCGACGCCGTTGCCGCAAGAGCGGTAGCCGCGCTCAATATTCTTCTTGAATACACAGCCCCCCTTACAAAGACAGGCGGAAAAGTCATCGCTTATAAGGGAAGCGCCGCAGACGAAGAAATACGATCCGCAGTCAACGCGGCAAAAATACTCGGCGTAAAGTTTGAAAAATCAGTCGAGTTTTCTCTCCCTGGCGGCGACCTCAGAGTTGTGCCTGTATACAAAAAGATAAAGCCCTGCGACAAAAAATATCCTCGCGGAGGCAATAAGCCCAGGACAAATCCTCTTGTCTGACGAGTTTAATAAAATTCTGACAGAAAAAAGGACCTCTTGCGAGGTCTTATTTTTTTATCATTGCCGAGTAAATATTTTCAAGTTGTTCTTGAGTCGGATCTTCTTCTATTTCTATGATATTTCTGTTTTTAAGAAAAGGCGGCAAAGTCTCTTTCACTTCGTTCCCTTTTATCAGCACGGGTATCACGTCTGCGCCGCTTTGCAAAGCACATTCAACTTCGTACATGACGTAACGGCTTTTAAGAGAGCTTTCTGACAAAAGCATTATTACGCTGCCTTCTTCGGCACACTTTTTTATTTCTGTCTGCACGCTGTCCGCCCATGAACTTCCCGCATTCAGATCTGTATAATTAAACACGGCAATATCTTTTGTTTTCATGTAATCCATGATTTTAAATGCCGTCTTTGTATCTTTGACAGAGTAGCTTACAAACAGACGGTTTTGCTTGATTATTTTAGTCAAAGACGTCAAAAGTCTTATTATCCCAAGCTGAAAGTCGTTGTCGATATCCACTTCGTAAACTCTGCTTTTATCCAGACTTCTTATATAATCGAGCTCTTTCTGCACCCATTCTGATTTTTCTGCGTTTTTGCTCTTGCAATACAAAAAAATGTTTCTTGCCTTTATTTCCTTTTTTATAAAATCTTCAAGATCTGTATTGTCATCGTCAAGACACTTTAAAAAGAATATCAAAGGCTCACAGTCGAGAGTCTCGAGAATATCCCTTATCTTTCTTACCTTCTCTTCGTCTTTGTGAGAGTGGGATAAAAAAATCGTTATTTTTCCTTCTTTCATTTTTCACCTTTTAATAAGGTCGCTTGAAAATATAAAGCGGCTTTTGCTTTATTCATTATATCAGAATTTAACATCTTTATCAATACAAGTCAAAACGCACATTGTCTTTTTTACGCTGTATTTTTCTGCGCCCGTGTATTTTATATTTACAATTAAATATTGCAATCGCAAAAGTTATTTGTTATAATGAGGGTATAAGACAATACGAAAACAGTATAATACATTATTTTACTGTTTTTTACTTAAATCAAGAGGTACATATGGCTAAGAAATCGGAAGACCGTTCTACTATCGACCTTGCTTTAAAGCTTGCAAACGACGATACAAAAGGCGAAGCGGTCACTCAGATTGAAACAAAATTCATAGACACCAATCCCAATCAGCCCAGAAAGCATTTTGACGAAGACGCGCTCAACGAACTTGCGGTAAGCATTAAGAATTACGGCGTGATCCAGCCTATCCTGGTATCTCCCAAAGAAGGCGGCAGATACGAGCTTATCGCCGGCGAAAGAAGACTGAGAGCAAGCAAGATCGCAGGACTTTCTTTCATTCCCGCAATCGTCAAGAGATTTACCGAGTCCGAAATGGCAGAGATCGCTCTCATCGAAAACCTTCAGAGAGAGGACCTCAACCCGATAGAAGAAGCCAAGGCATACCGCGCTCTCATGGAAAAATACGGCTTCACTCAGGAAGAGCTTGCGGACAAGCTGGGCAAATCGAGACCCGTTATCGCAAACAGTCTCAGACTTCTGTCTCTCAACCCCGTTGTAATAGAAATGGTTGAAACAGGCAGACTTTCTGCAGGACACGCAAGATGCCTTGCCGCGATAAAGGATATGGGCGTTCAGGCAACTTACGCGCTTGCCGCTTGCGACAAACAGCTCAGCGTAAGACAACTTGAAAATATGGTCAGGGCATACCTTAAGCCGGGCAAAGAGCCAAAGACTCCCAAAAAGGCGTTTATTTCACCTGAGCTCAAAGAACTTGTCAACAATATGCAGCGCACTTTCGGCACAAAGGTAAAAGCCGTAGGCAACAACGAAAAGGGCAGAATTTTTATAGATTATTATACAAAGGACGACCTTATCAGAATATACGAGCTTATAGACAACCTGTCAGAGCAGGAGTAAGGCACAAAAGATTTTTTATTTGCCTAAGAAAAAACAATACTCTTAAAGATCAGATGTACAAAAGATCCTGAAGTATATAAGACTTAAAATTACAAAAGCATTTAAAAGGATCATAAGATACAAAAGTTATTGAGTACAAAAGAATTCAGCTTACATATGAAAAACCCGAAGGTCCGCCTTCGGGTGATTTTTTACATTGATTTTTTTAACAGTTTAAAATATAATCATATTAAGGTTGATAATGATAAGAAAAGACAAAGCTTTTATAACAATTGCAATAATTGAAATAGTTTTTATAATCCTTGCGGCGCTTGGGATATGGATCGTATGGGAAAATTCAAATATTCAGACAACTTATATCGAGGTAAAAGACGACTTTATTCCTGTTGAGTTTGACGGCTTCAAAATAGCGCATATATCGGATTTACATAACAAAGACTGGAAAGGAGAACTCGAAAAACTCGTAGAAAGCGAAAATCCCGATATTATAGTTATCACGGGAGACGTTGTCGACTCTTCCGACAGATATTACTCTAAGTCTGTCGAGTTTGCTGAAAACGCCGTAAAAATCGCGCCTGTATATTTCGTAAACGGCAATCACGAAGCCTATATGAATGACTACGGCACGTTGGAAAAGGCTCTTATAAAAGCAGGGGTAAATATAATAAACGACAAAAACTTTTTTATTGAGAAAAACGGAGCAAAAATCAATCTTGCAGGCATTGCAGACCCTTCTTTTGAAGAAGACAGCGACGCCTGGTATGCAATGGATTATATTATTTCAGAAAAGATAAAATCTCTTGTAAAAGAAGATTTTTACAATATCGTATTAAGTCATCGCCCTGAATATTTTGACGTTTATGCTGAAACAGAAGCAAACCTCATACTTTGCGGTCATGCTCACGGCGGTCAGGTGCGCATACCTTTCGTTGGCGGCGTTCTCGCTCCGGGGCAGGGATTTTTCCCTGAATATACAGAAGGGATTCACACTAAAAACAACACCTCTATGATAGTCAGCAGAGGACTGGGGGATTCTGTGCTTCCGCGCGTAAACAATATGCCTGAACTGGTTATCATCACGCTGAAATCGTCATAAATTCAGCTTTTATCCTACTTATATAAAAGTTAATAACATTTAACTTACTTTTCTGATTCTGCATTTTTACGCTTTTTTTAAGCAGAATAAATATATGAAAAAAGCAGTTTTTATTTTTTCTTTTATATTGATCATCTTTTGCGCGGCGATCTTTGTCTGCGCCTGCTCCGACAATAATTCAAAAATAAGCAATTGCGCAGCAGATCATATTTTTTATAAACTCAATAATGTTTCAGCTCTAAAAACAACGTCTGAAAACGGCGGCGTAGAGGTAAATGAAGTTAATTTTCCTGACAGAGTTTTCAGAGAATGGATTTTAAATTCTTCCAATCTCTCAGGTGCCGGAAGCGACGGTTTTTTATCTGAAGAAGAATTAAGCAATATAAAAAACATCACTATAAGAGGAAGTTCAGACAATTATATCGAAAATTTAAAAGGCATAGAGTATTTCTCTGAGCTTACCGAGCTCAGCGTGCCTTACAACGTTCTTACGCTTTTATTATAGTTATACCTTTTATATTGTCAGGTGCAGTCAGTCTTATATGGTATGCGGTATATCTGATTTTCAGAAATAAGACTCTTAAAAATCTAAATTAAAAAAATGAGTGTCATTTTTAATAGTCCTTTGATTAAGTGTTGTGATTTTGGTTCTCCTTACTGATATTATTTAAACAGCGGAGAAGGGTTGCAGGTTTTGCACGAGCGAAAGCGAAAAAGCGACCCTGTTTACTGAGATGTTAAAGGTCGCTTTAATTTCTGCTTTTAATCACACTATAAACAGCGGAGAATCGTGCAGATTTTGCACGTGCTAGAGCGACAGAACAATCCAGTTTACTTGTCGTAAACGATTGTGAGAGTCGGCTCGACGACAGGGGAAAATATGTGCGGTTATACGCTGTTTATCTGCTGAAGCCGCCGCGAAGAGGCAATATCATATACAAATACCCGTCTCCTTCCACAGGTGATATCGTACTGGGTGAAGTGGGGTTGGTAAGACTGAGTTTAATAAACTGATCGTCTATCACCTTCATGCAGTCGAGCATATATTTTGAGTTGAAGAGAATTGTCATATCCTTGCCGGTGGAGAATACCGAGATGACTTCTTTGACGTCGCCAAGTTCACTGTTGGAAGATATGGTCATTTTTCCGCCTTCTTTGATTTCTATCTTTATCATATTTGACTTTTCGAAGCGGCTCATTACATAAGATCTTTCAAGGCTGTTTTCAAGCATTGCCTTATCTATGGTGATGACTGTTTCAAAGCTAGCGGGAATGCTGGACTCATAACGGGTAAATACGCCTGTCATAAGGTTGCTTATTATCTTGGTATGCTTCATATCGACCATGATCTTCTTGGGGCAGAAGTTAAGGCTTACGACCTCTTCGTCCTCTTCGAGAAGCTTATAAATTTCGCTGAGGTTTTTAGCGGGGATAATAGCGGTGGTGTCAGGATATTCCATTACAAGATCTTTGACCGTAACGGCAAGGCGGAAGCCGTCAAGAGCTACGCACTTGATCTTGCTGCCTTTGATTTCAAGGAAGCAGCCTTTGAGTACGGGTCTTACGTCGTCGGTTGCAGCGCAGAAAATAGTCTTGCCTATCATATCCTTTACGTCTTTCTGAAGCATATCTACAGAAATCTCGTAATCGAACTGCTGTATAGGCGGGTAGTCCTTAAGTTTCATAGCCTTAAGGGTGGTCTCGCTGTCCATATATTTTATAGTGAAGTTCTGATCGTCCATGTAAGAGAGTTCAACGTCTTCGTCTGACGGAAGTTTTCTTACCAGTTCTCCGAAGAGCTTACCGGGAACGAGAGCTTCGCCTTCCATCTTTACTTCAGCGGCGATTGTCTTCTGAATCGCAAACTCAGTATCGGTAGCGGTGAGGGTAAGGGAATTGCCCTCTGCGGTAAGTTTAATACCCTCGAGAATGGGCATGGTTTTCTTTACGGGAAGAGCCTTCATAACTCTTGACAATGCGTCAGACAACAAATTTCCTTTACATCTTAATTTCATATTTCCTCCGCGCCCTTTATACCACAGGGCTAATTATTACATATTTAATTTTATAAAGTGGATAATAAAAATCTTAATAAGGGGTGTGGATATGTGGATAACATTTTTATAACCCGTTTTATCCGCACGTACGTTGATTTTTTTATCCTGACAACTCAGTGAAAACTATGTGTATAAACTCAGAAAGTTTTCCACACTTTCCACAAAAGCCGTTTATTTCTTCTGGATCATCGCTCTTATATCGTTTACCTGGGCCTGGATCATAGGGTCAGTTTTGCAAAGAGAAGTTATCTTGTCGCGTGCGTACATGATAGTAGTATGATCTCTTCCGCCGAAGTAATCTCCTATGCTCGTGAGGGGAATGCCCAGCATATCGTTTATAAGATAAATTGCGATCTGTCTTGCGTTTACGATATTTTTCAGTTTCTTTTTGCCGACTATGTCTGCACGTTTGATGTTGAAATATGTGCAGGTTGCGTCGACGATGTTATCGATAGATATTACGTGATTGGTAACGTCAATAAAATCTTTCAGCGCTTCTTTTGCCGTGTCGATGTCGCAGACGTCCTTTTTCATAAGAGAGCAGTAGAACATGACTTTTGACAAAGCGCCTTCGAGTTCTCTTACGTTGGAATTTATAAGTTCTGCGATAAAGAATATCACGTCGTTGCTCACTCTGAATTTTTTGATCTCCGCTTTTTTGCGCAGAATTGCAACTCTGGTTTCTACAGACGGATTGGTGATGTCTACGGTGAGACCGCACTGGAATCTCGACTGAAGTCTTTCTTCTATGAAAGTGAGTTCTCTAGGATGACGGTCGCTTGACAATACTATCTGCTTCTTATTCTGATAAAGGTCGTTGAAGGTATGGAAAAGCGCTTCCTGCGAGCTCATTTTATTGGCGAGGAACTGAATATCGTCAATCATCAGCACGTCGCAGTTGCGGTATTTTTCTCTGAAACTCTTATTGAGCTTGTTGTCCTTCGATTTCATAAGAGAATCTATGAATTCGTTGACGAACTGCTCAGTCGTAACGTAGAGAATTTTCTTTTTTCTGTCGGCAGAAATGATATAATTGCCGATAGCGTGCATTATGTGGGTCTTTCCGAGACCGACGCCGCCGTAAATGAAAAGGGGATTGTAAAGCACTCCCGGATTTTCGGCAACAGCCTTTGCAGCGCTAGACGCGATATTGTTGCAGTCTCCCACGACGAAATTTTCAAATGTGTAAGAAGGATTGAGCACGAATTTGAAATCATCTTCTTCGTCTTTTGTTTCGACAGAAGGAGAGGTTTCTTTTTCCGGCTTGTAGTTTTCTGCTTCGTCCTCTAAAATGACAATAATATCGGTTACGTAAGTACCCGATTTTTCAATTGCGTCTTTTACTACGGTATCCTTGAAACCGTCCACCGTTCTTTTTACCGATACGAGAGGGGATACCAGGATAAGTTTATTGTTTTCTATCGTCAGAGGAACGAGTTTGCCGAACCACATTTCGTAACTGACGGTAGACATTGACGCTTCGATATAAGAGGAAATGTCCTTCCAGATTTTTACGCTTTCGTTCATATATATAATATTATAATATCATTTAAAAATTTTTTCAATAAAAAGAGGCAATAAAACGGCTGTCGTCAAGCCTTTTTTACAGTGCCGTTGCTCACCTTGAAAAGGGTATGATCGACCTTTTCGTCAAACTCCGTACAAGTGATTATAGTTTGCAGAGAAGAAGACATTTCAATCAGTCTTGCGCGCCTGTTTTCGTCCAGTTCGCTTAAAACGTCGTCGAGAAGAAGAACGGGTTTTTCGCCTGTTTCTTCTCCGAAAAGGTCTATTTCTGCAAACTTCAGAGAGAGTGCCGCGCTTCTTTGCTGCCCCTGAGAGCCGTACTTTCTGACGTCTATGCCGTCAACCGTAATGTCCATATCGTCGCGGTGGCAGCCGAAGGTGGTGAAATTGAGCTCTGTGTCCTTTTCAAAAGCGGACTTAAGAGACTCTGCAAATTCTCTCTGCAGGTTTTCTTCGTCGTCATAACCGAGGGCGCATTCATAAGACAAAGAGAGTTTTTCTTTTTCTCCTGACAGTTTGTTGTGAGACTCAAACGCAAGATTTTTGAGTTTTTCTATAAAATCGTAGCGTTTTTTTATAATGTACGAGCCGTATTTTGCAAGCTGAGCGTCCCATACGAACAAGGTTTCTTTCAGGGTGTTGATTCCAAAGCCCGATTTAAGCAGCTTGTTTCTTTGCGCAAGAACGTTGTTGTATTTCTGAAGAGAATACAGGTAATTTTTTGACTGCTGACACAGACTTATATCTATAAATCTGCGCCTCTCCTGGGGACCGTCCTTTATCATTTTCAGCTCATCAGGGCTGAAGTAGACCACGTTCAGCACGCCCACAAGGTCGCTGATACGCGAGCAGGGAAGCCCGTCCAGCAGTAGTTTTTTCTTGTCTTTGTTGTCCACCAAAAGGGTGATTTCATGATCTCTGAACTTTTTGCCCACCGTCAGATTGATATAAGCCTGTTTTGCAGACCAGTTTATCATCTCCTTGGAGTGGTTGGTGCGCGGTGATTTTCCCAGCGCGGCAAAATATATGCTTTCTGCAAAATTCGTCTTTCCGCTTGCGTTTTCGCCCGCGAAAATGTTCAGACCGGGGTCAAGTTCCACCGTCTGCTGACGATAATTCCTGAAATCTTTCAAAGTCACCTTTTTTATGAACATATATAAATTATATCACCTTTGAAAAAAAACACAAAAGAAAAAACATAATCGCGCAATCTATACCAGACCAGAATAATACAAACCAGCCCTGAGGCGCCCGCGTGGCGGGAACAGTAGTCGCTGTCGCGTACAGTTGTCTGTATCAAATAGCTAAGCTTTTTTGTTTACACCATAGGCTCTGAACACATACTGAAATCATAGCCTGAGGGTGCGCGCAGTTTCAAGCCGGCAAATTTTTGTTGATACAAGGCAAATGCCGCAGGTAATATTAAACATATTATCAAGGCATTTAACGCAGTAGCTACGTAAATTTGCCGCTTTAAACCTTGTTCGTATTATTCTGGTCTGGTATAAGTCATGCGGCTGTAATTACAGAATATTAACAACGCAAAACACGGATTATTTAATAAGCGGATTGTCAATTTAAGCGCAACATTTTTAAAATTCTTGTTTTGACAAGTCTGCCGGGGGTTGGAAGTTCAGCACTTTCTATGGTCTGTTATTTATTTTCGCTACGTTTTGCGCAAGAGTGCGTTCATGTTTTCGTTCATCCCATTTTGTCATGCACGGTAATAGACGTTCCGCGCCGGCTTGCCAATGTTCCCCGTCACACGGTCGGGTAAGCCTGCCTCGCCGCGGTCAGCACCCGCTGCTCCGGGTCGCACCGAGCGCTTGACAGACATATTTATATTGTGTATAATAGTCGTATAAACGCCTATTAAGAAAAAAACGGCGGAAAAAGGAGAAACAATTTGAGCGGCGAGGACCCCGGTTCTCACAGTAGAAGCTATAATTTAAGACGACAAAAGCATAATCCGACAAAAATCGGATTGTGCTTTTTTGCGTTATAAAGAGGAAATATGGTTGGAGCGATAATATTACAGATAGTACTCATTTTACTCAACGCGATATTCGCGGCGGCGGAGATTGCGGTCATATCATGCAACGGCAAGAAGCTGGAAAAAATGGCTGAAGAGGGAGACAAGAGGGCAAGGCGGATAGTCAGCCTGACGGAGCGCCCGGCGAAATTTCTTTCCACGATACAGGTTGCGATTACGCTTGCAGGACTTTTGGGAAGCGCGTTCGCAGCGGACTTTTTCGCAGAGCCGCTTGCGGGGGCGATAATGAGCCTCGGCGTAGAGGAAAGCGCGCGCGGCGTTATTGAGACGGTGTGCGTGATACTCGTCACGATAATACTTGCGTTTTTCAATATTACGTTCGGGGAGCTTATACCCAAGCGGCTTGCGATGAAAAGCTCTGAAAAACTCGCGCTCGCGCTGTCGGGTACGCTTACAGGGGTATCGGTCGTCTTTGCGCCGCTGGTATGGCTGCTTACCGTTACGGCGAACGGCGTGCTCAAGCTTTTCGACGTTAAGGCGGAAGAGGATGATAAAAAGGTCACCGAAGAGGAGATAATCCTGATGGCGGAGGCAGGCAGGGAAACCGGTCAGATAGACGAGCAGGAAAACGAGATGATACAAAACGTGTTCGAGTTCAAGGAAAACAGCGCAGGCGACGTCTGCACTCACAGAAAGGACGTGGTAATACTTTTCACTTACGAGGACGACGAGAGCTGGAACAGGACAATCATGGAAAACAAGCATATCTATTACCCCGTCTGCGGCAAGGACGCGGACGACGTGGTGGGCATACTTGACACCAAGATATACTTCAGACTGCCCGACAAGAGCAGAAGCGAGGTCATGGAAAAGGCGGTGCGCCCTGCGTTTTTCGTGCCCGAAAACCTGACCGCGAACAACCTTTTCTACAAGATGCAGGAAAGCAAGGAGCATATCATGGTCGTCGTGGACGAATACGGCGGCATGAGGGGCATAGTCACGATAAAAGACCTGCTCGAACTGCTCGTCGGCGAAATGACGGACAAGGACGAAGAAGAGGACTACACGGTGGAAAGAGTGGACGAAAACAGCTGGAAGGTCAAAGGTCTTTTGCCGATAGAAGAAGCGGAGGATCTTTTCGGGATAAAGCCTGACGAGGAAGAGGAATATGAAACCTTTTCGGGCTATGTGCTGGGCAAATTGGAAAATGTGCCGGCAGACGGCGATACGCCTGAGTTGGCGGACGGAGATCTGACGATAAAGGTGCAAAAGGTGGAAAAGAGAAGAATCACTGAAATGACGGTCACGAGAAATGTGCCGGAAAGCGCAGAGGAAAAAGAGCAGGAAAAAGAGGATTGAGCGCAAAATCATAAAAAATTGACGTCAAAAGGCGAAATCAAGCCGTTTAAGACAAATTCAAGCCGCATTCGGGAAGAAGTACGAGAAAACCCGAAGCGGCGTTTTTACGCCCTCTGACAACCTTTTTTGCAAAAAGGGTTGCCCTTGCAAGAAAAGCTGTGATATAATACGATTGTTAAAATATTATAATCTTGCGCGAGCGCACGCGCATTGGCGCACGCACACACGTATGCGCGCAGGAAAAACGGAGGTTAAAATGTCCAAAAACGACGGCTACACAGAGAGCAACATACAAGTGCTCGAAGGGCTGGAACCCGTACGCAAAAGACCGGGCATGTATATCGGCTCGACCGACGAAAGAGGACTGCATCATCTCGTGTTCGAGGTGGTGGACAACTCTATCGACGAGGCGATGGCAGGTTATTGCGACACCGTTGAAGTGGAACTGCTCGCCAACGGAGCGGTGGCGGTCACCGACAACGGCAGAGGTATTCCGGTGGGTATCATTGAAAAAGAAGGCAAGTCTGCGGTCGAAGTAGTGTTGACAAAGTTGCACGCAGGCGGCAAGTTCGGCGGCGGCGGTTACAAATTCTCGGGCGGTCTGCACGGCGTAGGCGTTTCATGCGTAAACGCGCTGAGCGAATGGCTTGAAGTAGAAGTCGCGCAGGAAGGATATCTTTACAAGATGAGCTTCTCCCGCGGCAAGGCTCAGAAGCCGCTTGCAAAAATCGGCACGACGAAGAGAAGAGGCACAAAAGTCGTATTCTATCCCGACGCTGAAATTTTTGAAACTCTCGAATTCGATTATTCGACTTTGAGACACCGTCTGCAGGAGCTTGCTTACCTCAATAAGGGACTCAAGATAATTCTCAAGGATTCGCGCGCTCTCAAAGAAAATTGCGAGACATTCCACTACGAAGGCGGTATCGTTGAGTACGTATCTCGTCTCAACACAAAGGGAGGACTTCCTGAACAGCCTTTGTACATACACGCTGAAACAGACGATTATCAGGTTGAAATAGCTATGCAGTACAACGACTCTTATCAGGAGACGATTTACAGCTATGCCAACAACATAAATACGCATGAAGGCGGCACGCACCTTGACGGTTTCAAGGCTGTGCTTACAAAGCTGTTCAACGACTACGGCGAAAAACTCAAACTTCTCAAGAACGACGACAAGCTGTCTGGCGAAGACTGCCGCGAAGGCATCGTCGCTATCGTAAGCGTTAAACTTATCGATCCTCAGTTCGAAGGTCAGACCAAGACAAAGCTTGGCAACAGCTTTATGAGAAACGTCGTTACAAAGGTATTCGGCGAGAAGTTCGAGACATATCTCGAAGAAAATCCCAAGGAAGCAAGAGAGCTTATCACAAAGGCTGTAAACGCTAAGAAGGCGAGAGACGCGGCGAGAAACGCACGCGACCTTACACGCAGAAAGAGCTTCCTTGAATCCACTACGCTTCCGGGCAAGCTGGCTGACTGCAGCGAAAGAGATCCCAAAAAGTGCGAGATCTACCTCGTAGAGGGCGACAGCGCGGGCGGTACCGCAAAGCAGGGCAGAGACAGACGTTTCCAGGCGATACTGCCGCTCAGAGGCAAGATCCTCAACGTTGAAAAGGCAAGCCTGCACCGCATACTCGAAAGCGAAGAGATCAAGAATATGATCACCACGTTCGGCTGCGGAATCCACGAAGACTGCGACCTCAACAAGCTCAAATACGACCGCATCATCTGCATGACCGATGCCGACGTAGACGGCAGCCATATCAGAATTCTTCTGCTCACTTTCTTCTACCGCTTCATGAAGCCGCTCGTAGAGGAAGGACACGTTTATATCGCTCAGCCTCCTCTTTACAAAGTTACCGTAAAGAACAGCAAGAGAGAAGAGTATTTCTACAAGGACGAAGACTTAGAGGCGTTCCTCGTCAGCATTGACAGAAAGGGCGAAGTACAGCGTTATAAAGGTCTCGGTGAAATGGACCAGGAACAGCTGTGGGAAACCACAATGAATCCCGAAACGCGCACGTTGCTCCGCGTAAACGTCAAGGAAGCGGAAAAGGCAAGCGAACTCTTCAGCCTGCTTATGGGAGAAGAACCTGAGAGAAGAAGACAGTTTATCGAGGAGAACGCAAACCTCGTAACAGATCTCGACGTATAAGAGGTGAACTATGGAAAACGAAAACAAGAAAGATATAGCCGAGATGCTTGAAAAGACGAATATTGTCGACATTGAGCTTGAAAGCGAAATGAAAAAATCGTTTATCGCATACGCAATGGCGGTAAACGTATCGCGTGCGATCCCTGACGTAAGAGACGGTTTAAAGCCCGTTCACAGAAGAATTCTTTACGATATGAACGAACTGGGTCTTACCAGCGATAAGCCGTTCAGAAAGTGTGCGCTCATCGTAGGCGACGTTCTGGGTAAATACCATCCGCACGGCGACTCGTCGGTTTACGACGCACTCGTAAGACTTGCGCAGAACTTCTCGATAAGATGCACCCTGGTTGACGGACACGGCAACTTCGGCAGCGTGGACGGAGACCCCCCGGCGGCTTACCGTTACACCGAGGCGAGACTGTCCAAGATAGCCAATGAAATGATACGCGATATCGACAAGAAGACGGTCGATTTCTATCCCAACTTCGACGATACGCGTGAACAGCCTGTCGTTCTTCCCGCACGTTACCCCAACCTTCTCGTAAACGGTTCAGACGGTATCGCGGTCGGTATGGCAACGAGCATTCCTCCTCACAACCTCGGCGAAGTAATCGACGGTACGGTTGCGCTTCTCGACAATCCCGAACTGGATATAGACGAGCTTATGGAATACATTCCCGCCCCTGACTATCCTACGGGCGCGGTGATCATGGGCAGAAGCGGCATCAAAAAGGCATACCGCACAGGTAAGGGCAACGCTATCATCCGCTCAAAAGTAGAGATAGAGGAAATGAACAATGGCAAGAGCCGCCTTATCATTACAGAAATACCTTATCAGGTCAACAAGGCAAACCTTATTATGGCTATCGCAGACCTCGTAAAACAGAAGAAGATAGAGGGCATAAGCGATATCCACGAGCAGTCTGACAGAGAGGGTATGAGAATTGTAATCGAGATAAAGAAAGAATTCAATCCTCAGGTAGTGCTCAACCTGCTTTACAAGCACACGCAGCTGCAGGTTTCCAACTCTATGATAATGCTTGCACTGGTAGACGGCACTCCCAAGATCCTCAACCTCAAAGAGATACTCGAAGAGTATATCAAGCATCAGAAATCAGTCATTGTGCGCCGTACTCAGTACGACCTCGACAAGGCGCTTGAAAGAGAACACATCGTCAAAGGTCTTGTTATCGCGCAGGCAAACATCGACGAAGTCGTCGCTATAATCCGCAAGTCTCCAGACAGAGCGACCAGTGCGGCAAGACTTATGGAAAGATTTGCGCTTTCTGAAAAACAGGTCAACGCAATTCTCGATATGAGACTGCACAGACTCAATCAGCTTGCGGTACACGAGCTTCAGGAAGAACTCGAAGAGCTGGACAAACTCATCGCAGACCTGAAGAATATTCTCGAAACTCCGCAGAGAGTCGTCGACATAATCAAGTCAGAGCTGCTTGAAATCAAGGCTAAGTACAATGATCCCAGAAGAAGCGAGTTGTCTTACGATTACAGCGACATAGACATAGAAGACCTGATAGACGAAGAAGACCTCATCGTGTCGGTAACTCACGACGGCTATATCAAGCGCATGGGCGTTGACGAATACCGCGTTCAGAAGCGCGGCGGCATAGGCGTTACCGCTCACAAGACGAAGGAAGAAGACTTTGTCGAAAACGTCATTGCGACCAACACGCACGACTACATAATGTTCTTTACCAACAAGGGTAAGGTTTACCGCTGCAAGGGTTATCAGATACCTGAAACGGGCAAGAACAGCAAGGGCAGAGCGATCGTCAACCTGCTCAACCTGGGAGACGGCGAAGAAGTCAACGCATATGTATCCGTTCCGCGCGATATGAAAGAGGGCTACCTCGTAATGGCTACCAAGGAAGGTCTTATCAAGAAGACTGCGCTTGAAGAATTCGAACGCATTCAGACCAACGGCAAGATAGCTATCTCTCTTGTAGGCGAAGACGAACTGATAAGCGTACAGCTCACCGACGGCACCAACGAAATTCTTATGGCGTCCAGCGGCGGCAAGTGTATCAGATTCAAGGAAGAAGACGTCCGTCCCACGGGTAGAACCAGCCAGGGCGTCAAGTCCATAAAGATGGACAAGGACGAAAGAGTCGTCGATATGACGATTATAAAAGAGGGTTGCGACGCGCTCACCATTACAGAAAACGGATACGGCAAACGTACTGACCTTTCTGAATACACTCTGCAGGGCAGAGCGGGCAAGGGCGTTAAGGTAGGCGTGCTCAACGACAAGACGGGCAACGTAGTCAACCTTAAACTTGTAAATCCTGAAACAGACGACCTTATCATCATTGCAGACAACGGCATCACGATCCGCGTAAAGGCGGGCGATGTCTCCAAGATGGGCAGAAACACCCAGGGCGTAAAGATAATGCGCATGAAGGACGCGACCAGCAAGGTATCAGCATTCACGGTAGTGCCGCATGACGACGGCGAAGAGACTGAAGCTCCGGCAGAAACCACTGCAGACGCTCCCGCAGAAGCAACGGCAGAAGAGGTTCAGACTCCTTCAGACGGCGCAGGCAAAGAGTAATATCTTTATAAAGCAATAATAAAAAGACGCTTCTTCACGGGGCGTCTTTTTTTGTTGATTTTTTACAATAATTTTCCTGCCCGTGTAGATTAAAACTTAATATATATTATAAAAACTCTGCTGGCGATAAACATTATACAGTCCTGTACAGACTATATTGAGGATAAAACAACAGATAAGAAAAAGAGATACGCAATTAATCAGAAATGCTATAAAAAAGCGTCAGAAAACCCGATTGTTTAAAGCTATGAAAGAATAAAAAGTTATTGCAAAATATAAACGAATAAAAAGAGAAAAACAGCTTCTCCTATATTGCGTGAAAGCGGTATATATGATATTATATATATGATTTAAAAACGGGGTAAAAGAGATGGAAGAGAGAACGGCAGAACAGCTCAGTAAACGAAAAATACTTTCTTATACGGCAAAAAAGAGGACTGTTGTGGCAACGGTTGCGGTTGTGCTCAGCATAGTCGCGCTCTGTTTTGTCAATCTGAATTCTGCGATCCCCCTTATTTCAATACCGATCATTGCGGCGGCGGCTTTCGTCGTAGATAAAATTCTGATTCTGATAAGACCTGACGTCTACGGCAAGGATATGCTTAGACGCGGCAGAACGCCCATTATCGCTACTTGCACGGTAGTTGCGGTATTTACTGCGATATGTCTTTTGTCAGGTATCGTAGCTTTTCAGCTTACTCTTTACGCCGCAAAGAACTCCAACGTCGTTCAGCGTTTCGACACTGTCGATGAAGCGATTGAATTTATTCAGGACACTTCTTTAAAAGAGAAATACGTTATTTCTGTAGGCGATATACCTGTAGAAGAAAAGTTTAATGTTTATGTTACTTTTACCGCTAAAAACGGCACGGCTTCTATCGCAGATTTCAATTCTTACGAAGACGCAACTTTAATTGACGCAAGCACGGTTTCCGTAAAAGTAAAGAGCTATTCTGAAAAGTTGAACGGAGAGGAGGTCTATTATTATGTTCTCAACGAAAAGTGTCAGTCCGGCGGTAAAATAATAACTGTAAACAACGAGGTATGCGTTATAAACAATTCTCATATTTTCGGTGCGGTGCTGGGAGCTGCTTTTGGTGCGGTTGCTCAGATAGCAATTCTCATCGTGGTTTATATCGTGGGAATTATAGCGGCTATCGTTCCGTCTGAAATCTACTTTGAAAAGCTGGTCAGGAATGAGGCAAGGGCAGCTGAAAAAGCGGCAGAAGAGCAGCAGGAATAAAGGATAAGACAAGGATTGCAATAAAATAAAAAATCGGCTGTTTTTACAGCCGTTTTTTTGTCTTGTAAATAAAGATAAACAAATTTATTATATGCAATAAATTAATATCAGAAAAGGCTCAGTCTTTCAGGGCAGGGCGTTTCATAGCGTAGTGAGTATAGCCGTGAAAATCCACGCATTCAAGAAGTTCGAATCCAAGACGTTTATATACTTCAACGTTTTCTGCGGTATGGGTTTCAAGATATATCGGCATATCTTTGCACAGTTCTTCAAGCGTTTTGCGCAGCAAGCCTTTTCCTCTCGCTTTTTCCGCTACGCCGATGTTTTTGATATAGCAATCCGTTGACGGGTCATAGTATTTTTTTGCCGTGTTTTCAGCCATGTCAACGTATTCTCTCACAAGACGTCTAGCTTTTTTGTCCGTTACAGACATAAATCTGACGAAAAATGAAGGATTTAAAAACAGCTTTATAAGAGAACGCTCACGATCTCCCGGGCGTTTAATCGATGCGATAACGCTCATATCGTCATTGGTGTAAGTAAAGTCAAAGCAGCCGTATACTTCGCAATTGAAGAAAACTTCAGTGCCTTTTTTTAGAGAAGAGTCGTCAAAAAAGAGTTTATACGCGTCGTAATGCTTAAACATTTCAGCAAACTCCGCGCTTACTTTTCTGATCTCGTCTTTTATTATTTTTCTCATACAAGCTCCTATATATTGCAGGGTATTTTATATAAAGGCATTTATCGGGTATTGACAATCAGTCCTTTCAATACGGATATTTCGATTTGCGCCTGAGAATAATTCTACCATACGGCAATATTAAAAGCAATGGCGGAAAAGGGCATAAAACTGAGTAAAACAACACAAAAAAAGAGGTCTTGCGTAACATAGCCGCATAACACATACAACGTTGACTAAAAAAGAGAGACCTCGCGGTCTCTCGATTTTGTTATTATAAGAACTTATAAAGATAAGGATATGTCTTAAAGCAACAGTGCCGCCGCGCCGAGGATGCCCGCGTCGTTCTGCAGAGAAGCGATCTTTACTTCTACGCGCGGATTGAATTTTGAGCCGAAGGACTTTTCGTCCATCATCTTCTGAAGGGGAACAGTCAGGCGGTCTCTTTCTTTCGAGATAGCTCCGCCCAGCAGAATTACGTCGGGACGGAAGATGTTGGCAAGGTTGACAAGACCTTCGCCGATGTAGTTTATATATGTGTCTACGACCTTCTGAGCCGTCTTGTCTCCGCGTTTAGCCGCAACGAAAGAGGTGAGTCCGCTGACTTTGCCTTCCTTTGCCGCTTCTTCGTGCATGAGAGAAGAGGGGTCTTTTTCCATAGCCGCTTTTGTCTGACGGATCAGCGCGCTTACAGAAGCGTATGCTTCCCAGCAACCTCTTCTGCCGCAATTGCATTTCTCTCCGTCGACCACGATGACCATATGTCCTGGCTCAGCGCCTGCGCACTCTCTGCCTTCAAACAGCTTGCCGTTGATTATAAATCCGCCCCCTACGCCCGTGCCGAGGGTTACGAAAACAACGTCGTTGTAGCCTTTGCCCGCGCCGAAAACCTGTTCGCCAAGAGCAGCGCAGTTTGCGTCGTTGTTTATCTTTATCGGGACGTCGAAATATTTTTTGAGTTCGTCTACGACGGGAACGTTTTCAAGCGCGATATTGTTGCTGTAACGGATGACTCCGCGTACAGAATCGACCGCGCCGGGCTGACCGATGCCGATGCCTTCGATATCTTCGATTGTTACGTCTCCTGCCTGCATCGTGCCTTCGATAACTTTGCGAATGTCTTCGCTTATGCTGTAATTCTTATCGTATACGTTTGTCGGGACGGTAAATCTTGCGACGATTTTGCCGTTTTTCGCAACAAGTCCGCCTTTAATGCTCATTCCGCCGACGTCGACACCTATGTAATACATAAACAAATCTCCTTGAGTAGTAATTTTATAAATACGTCACCAGTGCAGGCGGCGTTCCATTTCTTCGAGAATTTCTTTGCGCGCGAATATGATCACGCACACAATGACAATTGCGCAGAATCCCGCGCAGATAGCACTGAAAAGTACGCCGTGTACCAGTCCGAAAGCGTACAGTATAATAGGCACGAAACCCATAAGGGATAAGAAAAGCGTATCGTATAAAAGCGCTTTGTTCTTGCGTACCACAGCGCAGGAGATAATGCCGAGAGTGAGAACAGACAGCATTATTATAATGGGCAGGGCGATATCGAGAAGCCAGAATTTTACGGTTATCACTTCGTCGAATACCACCTGTGCAAGCCACAGTATCAGAGATATCATAACTATCTGCCAGAACGCTTTTATCCAGGCGCTGTTGTTGCTCATGACGGTATTGCGCATTGTCAGGAAGCCGTACAGCAGTACCGCGCCTACCATCAAGAACCATTTCGTAGGCTGATGAAGTCCGAGATTCACGGCAAGGCAGATTATGAAAATGACGAAGCTGACTGCCAGATAAATGTTGGGCAGAGTAAAGTGCGTATGGCGCTTCCTCTCGCATTTTTCCGTTTTGGGAGGGAATGCGGGAGTAAGATTTTCGTCTCCTTCTTCAGGGGTGATCAGCTCATGGCAAAGAGGGCAGATGTGCGTTTTGCAGTCCACTTTAACGTTACAGAATTTGCATCGCATCTTCGTCCACCTCCCAGAAATTCGAAGTAACCTTCAGGTCGATACCGAAGTCTGTAAGATAGCGCGCAAAGCGTTTTTCTATCTCCGTGTCGGTTATCTTACGTGTAAAGTTGATACACATCGTATCGTAAGCCGTTGCCGCCGTGATGGTTACGGGGCAGGCGTTGTTTGCCGTTATGCCGAAGCCGAGGTCTTTTATATACGGTCTGAAGCTGTCGGGCAGAGAGACTACGCCGACGCTTGAGAATGTGGCGGTCTTCTTGTTTTTGCCGAAGAACAGATTGGATATCTTGAATATTATACGCTTGAAAAAGAGCGGCAGTATTCTCATCGGCAGAAATTTTTCCGCATACACGGTAGTGGATATCTTGTCTGACAGCATCTCTTTCTGAGTATCTCTCTTAAGACATTCGTGAATGAGCTGAGTGAGAGATTCAAGGGTCATATCGTCGGTTGCGGTAACGCCTATACGAGAGAACAAAGAGAAGTTTCTCAGCGTTATCGAGGGGAATATCTTCCTCAGATTTATAGGCACGAAAAGCTGTATATCCTGCGGAGGCAGGTTGAGCGGCTTGATTTTCGTCTCGTAAACGCTCAGCATAAACAGCGCGCCTATCATCTCGGTAACGGTACAATTGTGCTCGCGGCACACTTTTACGAACTGTTTTGCAGGAGTATACATATTTATGACGCCTTTTCCTGCGTTGTCAAAGCGTATGCCGGAGATTCTGTAAGACTTTTTGCCCTTGAGCGAGCTAATCGTAAGGTCTTTTATCTTTTTCTTTTTGTAGTTGGTCAAAAAGCTGTCTTCGTATTCTCTCGGGTTAACGGGAGAGCCGACGGTCAGCACCTTCTGTTCTCCGTCGACAGGGTAGCCTTTGAGGGTGAAATAGGTGAAGAGCAGACTCTTGAAAAATTCCGCAGCGCCAGTGCCGTCGGTAACTGCGTGGAAGAAATCGGCGTAAATAACGTTTTTATAACAGCTTATCCTGAAGCAGAAACCGCCGCAGTTGGAAGAGCCTATCTTTTTCATCACGATAGGGTCTGCGTCGTAAACAACGGGTTTGCCGCCGTGCTGTTCAAAGTAGAACCAGAAGACGCCGCGTTTCAACATTACGTTCATTGAAGGGAAGCGCTTTATGGTTATCTCAAGCGCGCGCTGCAAAACTTCCTTATCCACGTCCTCGGTAAGGCGCGTGAAGATATTGAACAAGTTCTGATTTTGCTTGTCCGCCATCATAGGGAATATTTTAGCGCTGTTGTCCAGCCTCAGCCATTTTGCAGTTTTTTCAGACATAGTTTAAGTATATCATAATCGCGCGAATAAATGAACAGAAAAGAACAAATTTATATCGCGGTAATCCTCTATAAATTTATTTTTTGCAGTCAGTCTGAAAATATAGCCTTTTGCAGGCTGAAAGATAAGAGAAATGAAAGACCTATTCTTAAAAAACTGATTTTAGTATGTTGAGAAAAACAGCGGCATATTATTTTTTATGCAGATTTATGAATACGTTTCTTGTTATTTTGTCGGCTTTGCGCTGTCTTTGCTCGTTCTCTATATTTCAGGAGTAAAGAAAAAATCGGCATTTTATTTTTATACGGCAAATTCTGTGTCAGGGCTTATATCTTCGCTGGCTTTCATAGCTTTTCAGAAAGCAGATTCTTTCTTGTTGTTTGTCGGAGGTTTTGCAGGTGTTGCGGGGCAGGGGGTATTGTGCTTTCTGAGGTTTATTTCTGTAATAATTCTGAATTGAAACCGTTTAGAGTAAAACGTATGGGACAAACAACAGTGAGCTTAAGAAAAAGGTTAAATCAAAGGGCTGAATACGCAAAGCTTACCATGCTGCGGAATACTCCCGCAAAGAAGGGAAAAAAGCGATAGAAGAGCAGAGGGCAATACGCGAAGCTGTTATGGAACAGGACACTTCCGCAAAACAGACAATATAAACAGGGAAAGAATAGTATAGCGCAATACGCAAAGCTATCATGGAGCGGGACACTCCCGCAAAAAAAAGGACGGCTTGCGCCGTCCGATTTTTCAGATTTTCATAATTTATTTTGCGAGGATATCCTGAACAAGCTCTACTACCTTTATGATCGGATTGTTATCTACAAGGAATTTGCCGACAGGTTCGATACGCGCGTTATTGATGAAGAATGAGAATTCTTCGAAATTCTCTGCAAGCAGTACGAAGATGTAAGCGACGACTATCGCGCAGAAAGCAGCTTTTACCATGCCCAGAATACCGCCGAAGAACTTACTCCAACCGCCGGGGAGCTGACGCAGGAAAAGTCTCTTGATAAGACCGACAATGATTGCAAGGACTATCCATATAGCGATGAAGAGCACAGCATATATTGCTATTTGCTGAGTGCTTTCTTCAGGAATAATTCCGCTAATCTTGTCTTGCACAAGGGGCTGTACGAAACCGACTGCAAACGCTGAGCCGAATATCACGCCAGCCATTTTTATAAGACCGAGAAACTCTACGCCGAAGCCCTTAACGAGACCTGCAATAAGACCAAGCAGCATAAATACCAGCAGGACAATTGTCAGGTATGAGATCGGGAGTTCAGGCAGAGAACTGAAATCGACACCAAGTATCATTTTTACACCCTCCGTTAATTTTAACCGATACCGTCTAAATCATATTATGCGACTGACGGAAATTTTTAGTCGCAAGTATCACCGAAAGATATAACCTTCGGCTCTAACTATACTTTATCAAAGTTTTTTCCTTATGTCAAGACTTAAAGCAAAATAAAAGTTTTTACAACGCAAAATTATTGTAAAAACCGTATAGAAAAGGTTAAAAATCGTAATTTTGAGGTAAGAATGGCTGAATCAGTCAGCGTTTTATCGAAAGTTGAAGGTATGGCACGCAGAAGGGAAGAGCAATTATGTCAGAAAATGGCGAGAAAAAAGTTTTAAATAGTGAAGTCAAAGTTGAGATAAGAATAATCGGTATATTTTTGTCAATAATCGACGTATGGAAAAGAAGAGAAACGTTGTTTTTGTCTGCGTCGGCACTCCTAAGATAGTCGGCGACAGTCTCGGCCCCGTAGTAGGGGATATGCTGAGAAAAAGAAATGTAAACGCATTCGTATACGGTACGAAGCGACGCCCTATAACCGCGCTTAACCTACACGGGTACAGAAAAATATTGGACACTTACCATCGCAACGATCTTATAGTCGCAATAGACGCCACTATGGGGAATCTGGAAGACGTCGGAAAGCTTAAGATATCTGAAGGCGGTCTGCGCCCTGCGGGAGCGTTCAGAAAGAACGCCGCCAAGCTGGGAGATATAGGCATTATGGCGATCGTCGGCGAGAGGGAGGGGGATATGCTCCTTCAGCTCAAGACGGCAGATCCTGCCTTTGTTCAAAAACTGGCAGAAAACGTCGTGAATCTGCTGGTTTCCGTCAAATATTAACGTTTTTTTAATCTCCATTTTACAAGATGATTACCCAATAGTGGTTGACTAATGCCATAATTTAATATATTATTTAGATAATCGACCGCAGGGAAATTCTGCGGTCTCCCGTAATTTTCGGAGGTAAAATGAGTAAAAAAGCCGGAATAATCAGAACAATAATAATCGTCGTTGCGCTGATAGCAATGGTGGTGCTGATATGGTTTATGCTCGGCACGGGCAAAAAACCTGCTGAACTGCCTTATGACGGAAGCGGAAATTCCTTCGTGTCTATGCTGCAGAACGATGAGATACAGGCGGTCTACGTTGTCAACGGCAGCGACGCCTACATTTTGAAAAAGAATTCTACCACAACTTACGAAACGTTCAAGAAAAACCCCTCTAAGGCTGCGGATTATCATGTCGAAACTGGTGGATATACTGCCATTATTCAGCTTTTCGACGGACTCAGACAACAGGGCGTCAACGTTCCTGAACTGACTTTTCACTATGAAACGGGCGTAAGCTGGACGTCAATAGTCTTCCCGCTCATAATGCTGCTGCTTCTCGGCGGAACGATCTTCTTCATCTTCAAGCAGAACGCAGGCGCAAACAAGCAGGCGATGAATTTCGGCAAGACCAAGGCGAGAATGACCATGAGCACCAACGTCAAATTCTCAGACGTTGCGGGCGCAGAGGAAGAAAAAGAGGAGCTCAAAGAAATAGTTGAATTCCTCAAGAATCCTCAGAAATTCAATGATCTGGGAGCGCGTATCCCCAAGGGCGTGCTTCTTGTAGGTCCTCCCGGTACAGGTAAGACGCTGTTCGCAAAGGCAGTGGCAGGAGAGAGCAACGTTCCGTTCTTCTCGATAAGCGGTTCTGACTTCGTTGAAATGTTCGTAGGTACGGGCGCGGCGAGAGTAAGAGACCTTTTCGATCAGGCAAAGCGCAATATGCCCTGTATCGTATTTATCGACGAAATAGACGCCGTAGGTCGTCAGAGAGGCGCAGGTCTCGGCGGCGGACACGACGAAAGAGAACAGACGCTCAACCAGCTTCTCGTTCAGATGGACGGTTTCGAGAAAAACGACGGCATTATCATTATGGCGGCTACCAACCGTGCCGACATACTTGACCCCGCGCTTCTGAGACCGGGCAGATTTGACCGTCAGATATACGTCAATATCCCCGACGTTAAGGGAAGAGAGGAAATATTTAAGGTGCACAGCCGCAATAAACCTCTTGCTCCTGACGTATCATTCAAGATCTTAGCGCGTATGACCAGCGGCTTCAGCGGCGCGGATATAGCCAACCTTCTCAACGAAGCGGCGATCCTTGCGGCGAGAGCAGGCAGAAAGGTCATCGTCATGGAAGACATTCTCGAGGGTATAAACAAGGTCATCGCAGGTCCTCAGAAGAAGAGCCGCGTAGTAACCGACAGCGACAAGAGAATCACCGCTTACCACGAGGCAGGACACGCGATAATCGGCAGACTGCTTCCCGGTTGCGACGAGGTGCAGGAAGTCAGCATTATCCCGAGAGGTATGGCGGCAGGCTACACGCTCACCCGTCCCGACACCGACGACAGCCACATAACCAAAAACAAACTGCTTGACAACATCGTTATGATGCTGGGCGGCAGAGCGGCTGAACAGATAGTCATCCACGATATATCCACGGGCGCAAGCAACGATATAGAGCGTGCCAGCGGTATAGCGCGTAAGATGGTTACGGAGTGGGGTATGTCGGATCAGCTGGGCAATATGTTCCTCGGCGGAAACAAAGAGGTATTCCTCGGCAGAGATTACGGCACTACCCATTCTTACAGCGAGAAGCTGGGCGGACTTATCGACAGCGAAGTAAAGCGTATCCTTGACGAAAGTTACGACCGCGCGCTTACCCTTCTGAAAGAGCACAGAAGCGTTATGGACAACATGGTCAAAGTTCTCTTTGCGAAGAACACAATTTACACTGACGAAGTCGAAATGCTGTTCGACGGCAAGAGCGCGGAAGAGGTCATAAAGGCTATAGACGAAAGACAGGCAAGACACGAGACCTACCGTTACGACTATGAGCCCAAGCGCGAAGCCATGGAAGCAAAAATCGTCAGCGCGAGCGAGTTCGTAGAGAGCGCATCGGCTGAAAAGAAAGCAGATGAAAAACCTCAGGCAAAAGAGGAAAAGCCTGCTGAAGCTCCCGCAGAAGACAGCTCGGTTAAAGCTTCTGAAGAAAAGAAAGAAAGCGTTCCCGCGGTAAAGAAACCGCGCAAGACCGCCGCAAAGAAGACAGACAAGCCTGAAGGCGGAGACGGCAAAGCCGAATAAACGTTATGAAAAGAAAACGCATCGCATAAGCGGCGCGTTTTTTGATGTCATAATTTTTCTATAGCGCGGTTTATGCAGTATCGTTTTCAAGAAAATTCCGTTTTCGGCACAAGATTGAACGGATTTTTATAAAAATACAAATTATCATTGACGGCGCGGCTTAATAGTGTTAGCATATCGGTATAGGTTTATATTCTTTGGGCAAGCGTAAAGCTGACCGGTGGTGATGCCGCTTCGAGCGGATTAGTCCAACAACCTCAATAGCCGATACGGTGAGATTCCGTAACCGCCTGTAAAGTCAGAATGGGAAAGAATGTAGATAAGCGTGTTTTTTGCACGCCGTATTTGCGTTTTCAGACTTGCCCGTTGCGTATTACGCGACGGGTTTTTTACTCCCTTTTGCAAGGGAGAGTCTCTTTTCCTCCGCCGCCTGATATTAAATTCAGACCTAGGAGGTTTTTTATGACGCTTACTACAAAGAAAATCGCATTAACTGCGGTTATGAGCGCGCTTACAGTCGTGCTGACGCTTGTTTCTATACCTCTTCCCGGCGGAGGGTATTACAATTTCGGCGACGCGGCTATATTCGTGTCTTCCGCTACCCTAGGACCTTATCTCGGCGCATTGGTCGGGGCATTGGGCGGAGCGCTGGGCGATCTGTGCCTGGGGTATACGCTTTACGCGCCGTTCACGCTTGTAATAAAGGCAATAGAAGCACTTGCCGCAGGTTTGCTTTTCAAGGTTTTTAAAAGGCTGTTTATAAAAGAAGGCGGAAGGGTAAAAAGCACGGTTTTCTGCACTCTTTCCAATCTTGCAGGCGGGATATTGATGGCGGCGGGATATTTTCTTGCAGAAGGACTTTTGCTTGCGGAGGGAAGATGGCAGGGAGGTATAATCAATCTGCCGTGGAACGTTCTGCAGGGCGCTATAAGTTCTGTGCTTGCCGCAGTGCTGTTGTTTGTCTGCCGCACGGATATTCTGTTTGACAAAGTGCTGGCGAACGCGCGCAAAGAAGCTGACGTAAAAGATAAAGAAGACAAGAAAGATGCCGAGGATAAAGAAGAGGAAGAAAAGCAGGACAAGTAACCAGCCGCCTGACAGATTCGAGAAAAAGAATAAAAAACGCGCCTTGAAAGCGCGTTTTGTTTTTAATGTTGAGTCGTAAAAGGAAATTTTACCCGATAGTCATTGATTTTCACGATCCTCGGGATCGTTTGAGATTTCCTTTTTAAGGGTAGTCGCGGTTTTTACAATGCCTTCAGTCGTTGCAGGCGAGATCGCTCCTTCGTTGTGCGGTTTGGTCTGATCGGCTTTGACTTCGGCAGGAGAGGAGCTTTGATCGTCGTCTGAATTGTCCGGCTCAACGGGGCGGGACGAATTGTCAGCGATGCTTTTATCTTCCTTTCTGCCGCTGAAGAAAGAGGATCTCTTTATGCTTCTTCTGATAAACCTTTCGTATTTCAGACTGCTTCCGAGCGTGTCGGTAACGTCGTTTATCACAAGAAAAGCGCTTGCGTCTATCTGTGTTACGATTGCCTTGAGTTTGCCCACCTCGAAGCGGTTGACAACGCAGAAAAGAACTGTCTTCTGAGACTGGGAATAATGCCCCGTGGCGTCTATAGACGTAACCCCTCTGCCGAATTCTTCAGTCAGCGCGTCGGCTACTTCGTCGTGGCGGTCTGTAATTATAAAGGCGGATTTTGCCTTGTCGAAACCGTCGATGATAAAGTCGACGGCTTTAAGTCCCACCGTGTATGCGACTATTGAATAGAGAGGAGCGACCCAGCCTTTGGTGATTATGCCGGCAACGATATAGAGTATCACGTTGTAGCTCATTACGAACGAGCCGACGGTCATACCTATTTTCTTTGCGAAGACGACTGCCATGACTTCAACGCCGTCGATAGCTCCGCCGAAGCGTATCGTAAGACCGCTTCCTATACCGGATATCACGCCGCCGAATACAGAGCACAACAGAAGGTCTGTACCCGCAATGGGAGAGCCGTTTGAAAAGTCTATCTGAAACACGTTCTGAAACAGGTACGAGAAGAGAGAATATACCGCGACCGTGAACAGAGAATAGACAATGAAAGGACCGCCCAGTTTTTTAAGCCCGAACAGGAAGAAAGGCACGTTGAGGATAAGAAGATATATGCTCATGCTCAGCGGAGTAAGCTGGCTGAGAAGTATTGACGTACCTGAAAAACCGCCGTCGTACATGCCTGCGGGAGCGAGCATGAGCGTAACGCCCACCGCGTTTATCACGCCTGCGAGAGTCAGAAAAATGAAATTGCTGTATCTCAGACTTCTGAGAAGTTTTACAAAAGAATTGTTTTTCATAGAGCCGCACCTGATATTATTCCCTTAAATCTTAACATATTACGCACGCGTGTTCAAACTTAAAAGCGTGAAAAACAAAGTTTTTGCAGAAATTTATAAAAATGCGGAATAGAACTGAAAAATTTTCTTTATATCCGCACAGAGAGAAAAGGTTTATACCTCACGCAAAAAACGGAGCAAAAACTCAGTCTGAAAAAGATAAAAAACACACGCAGACAAAACGCGGCGCATACAATATTGTTATGGAAAAAAGCTTGAACAAAAGGGCAGAAGCGCTTAAAAAGTGCGGGGCGAAAGTGAAATACGGAGTGCCTGCATTCAGTGCGTTCGGCAGCGGCGGAATTGTGTCTGAAGCCGTTTATCCCGTGGACGGATATTCGCTTTCCAAGACAATAAAATTGCTGAAAGGGGAAAAATACGTCGTACTCGGCGGCGCGACAAACGTATTGTTTCCCGACGGGGTTTACGACGGCACGGTAATAGTAACGACGGCGGCAAAGGATTTTTCACGCAAGGGGGACAGAATTTACTGCGCGGCAGGAGCAAGGCTTCCCGACGTGGTCGGTAAGTGCTGCAACTGTGCGCTTTCGGGGCTCGAACAACTGTCGGGCATACCGGGCAGCGTAGGCGGCGCGATAACGATGAACGCAGGCGCGTTCGGCAGAGAGATCGCAGAGCTTATAACGCGCGTGGACGCGGTTACTTCGGACGGCGAGGTTGTGGCGCTGTCTCCGTCGGCGCTGGAAGCGGACTACAGACATTCGTGCATTGGAGAAAAAGGGCTTACCGTCCTTGGCGCGGAGCTCAGGCTTACGCCGTCTTCAAAGAGAGAGATCAGGGCTTGCATAGACGGGTTTGCCGAAAGGCGGCGGACGGGTCAGCCGCAGGGGAGATCTTTGGGCAGCGTTTTTAAGAGGGCGGACGGGGTTTCTGCAGGCTATTACATAGAGCGCGCAGGGCTTAAAGGGCAAAAGTCGGGCGGCGCGGAGATATCAGACAGGCACGCTAATTTCATCATCAATTCAGGCGGCGCTACCAGCGCGGATTTTCTTGCGCTGTCAGAACTTGCGAAAAGAGAGGTCAAAGAACGGTTCGACATAATGCTTGAATACGAAGTGGTTTTCTTATAATTACGCGTATACGCGCAGACTGTATTGTAAAATATTATGTAAAATTTCAAAAAGCCGCGGCTTAGAGATGAAAAAGTCGCGGCTTTGGTATATAATAAAAAGACGACGTTTTAAGCGAGGAGTACTTATGAAGATAACGGCTGATTTTCATACCCATACAAGATATTCGCACGGCACGGGCACGGTCAACGACAATACCGTAAATGCGCTGAGTCTCGGTATGCGCGCGATCGCAATAACCGATCATGCAAAAAACCACCCTATCGTAGGCGTAAAGCCCGAGAAGATCGACGCTATCAGAAAGGATATCACTGCGGTTGACAAGGAATACCGCAACATAAAAGTTCTTCTGGGACTAGAAGCCAACATCATAAGTCCGCGCGGAGACATAGACGTAACTGAAGAGCGGGCGGAGAAGCTCGATCTTCTGCTTCTCGGGTTTCACCTTACGGCTTATCAGAAGAAGTTCAGAGATTATTTCGGCTTGCCCTGGAATGGGGTAACGCATATTTTCTGCAAGAACAGCGCAAAGCAAATAGCTTTCAATACGGACGCTACGATAGAATGCATCATAAAGAACAAGGTTGACATTCTTACTCATCCCGGATTCAGGATAGACGTGGACTATGCGGCTATAGGCGCGGCGTGCGCCGAGACGGGCACTTATATGGAGATATCTTCGCGCCACCGCACCCCCGACCGCAGCGGAATGGAGCAGGCGCTCAAGGCAGGCGCGAAGTTCGTCATCAACAGCGACGCGCACAAGCCGGTAAACGTGGGCAAGTGCGACTGGGCGATATCCCTTGCAGAGGATATGGGACTGACAGAAAACGAGATAGTCAATATTTCGGACAAGCCCGTTATTTTCAGAAGAGGGCTTACTGTATGAACATAACGGACAGAGTAAAAGAGCAGATACTGATAAACGACGAGGATTATCAGGAAGAAAAGAAGGCTTTTTTGTGCGCGCTCGTAAAGTGCATGGGCTCAATAGAGTTCGAGGGCGGAAAGACTTATCTCACGCTCGAGAGCAAAAACCAGTTGCCCGTTATCACCGCGGTTTCGCTTATAAAAGAGCTCACAGACGTAGAAGTCGAATACGGCAACGGGGACGGCAGAGGATATTACGTACGCGCAGAAGGCAAGGGAGCGGCTCAGCTTTTCGCTTTCGTAGGCGACGGAAGAGGTGTTACCGACCTCGGTGATACGGACGGGATAACTTCGCGCACTCAGGCAGCGGCATATGCGAGAGGAGTTTTTCTTGCGGGCGGAAGCGCATACATACCGTCTGCAAAAGTAGAGGAAAAGAGCGTGGGATATCACGTCGAATTTCTGTTTTTCGGCGAAGACGCGGCGACTGAGTTTCAAAAACTTCTCGAGAGGTGCGAGCTTAAGACCCACGTATCGAAAAAGGGCAATTATTACAGCGTTTACGCAAAGTCGGCTGAGGCGGTCAGCGACGTGCTTGCGTTCCTCGGCGCGACTGACAGCGTGCTTGAGATCGCTGAAGTCAGCATAACGAGAGAAATGAACGGCGTAGCCAACCGCAAGGTAAACTGCGGCGTAGCCAATATAAACAAATGTCAGGACAACATAATGAGACAGGTAGAGGCGATAGAAAATCTGAAGGCTTCGGGAGAATACGAAAAGCTGGACGACAAGCTGAAAGAGACCTGCGAGGCGAGGCTTGCCAACACCAATGCGACGCTTAAGGAACTGGCAAAGATAATGGGAATAAGCAAAAGCGGACTCAATCACAGACTGGCAAAGATAAAACAGCTCGGGGAAAGGAAATAACATGGCGGAAGAAATCAAGAAAGAGGAAAAAGAGATAAAGGCGGAAGGCTCAGAAAACGCGTCTCAGGCTCAGCCCGCAGAGGGACAGCCCGAGGCACAGACTCAGCCCGCGCCCGAAAATAAAAAAGAGGAGAAGAAGGACGAAAAACCGCCCGTAAAGCCGTTCGTGCATCTGCACGTACATACCGACATGAGCTTGCTCGACGGCGCGGCGAGACTTACCAAGGGCAAGAAATTTCCTCTTCTCGACGCGGCGGTTGCCAAAGGTATGCCCGGCGTGGCTATTACCGATCACGGCAATATGTTCGGCGTATTCACGATGTACCGCGCCTGCAAGGATCACTATAAGGATTTAAAGCCTATCATAGGTTGTGAATTCTATACCTGCGAAAATATGTACGAGCAGAGCGGCAGATCCTCTGACTTCAATCATCTTCTTCTGATAGCAAAGGATAACGACGGTTACCGCAATCTGGTCCAGATGGACAGTCTTGCATACGTGGACGGTTTTTATTACAAGCCGCGTATCGATATAGAACTTCTCAAGAAACACACAAAAGGCGTGATCTGTCTTTCGGCTTGTCTTTCGGGCAGGATCCCGAGACTTCTCCTTGCGGGGGACTACGAGGGCGCGAAGAATTATGCGATAATGCTGAGGGACATGTTCGAAGAAGGCGATTTTTATATCGAACTTCAGGATCACGGCATACCCGAGCAGAAGAAGATAAATCCGCTTCTTGTCAGACTTGCGCGCGAAATAGGCGTAAAAGTCGTCGCTACCAACGACGTGCATTATATAGAAAAAGCGGACGCGGAGATGCAGGACGTGCTTTTGTGCATACAGACGGGCAAGACAATAGACGACCCGTCGCGCATGAAGTTCGACAGCGACGAATTCTATATGAAGACTTACGACGAGATGATGGAGCTGTTCTCATGGTGTCCCGAAGCCGTAACAAATACGGTGGAGGTTATGAACAAGTGCCACGTTACGATAGAGAAGCAGGACTTGCAGCCGCCTTACGTTCCGCCTGACGGGCTTACGCCTCCGGAATATCTGCGCAAGATGGCTTATGACGGTCTTATCGAGCGTTACGGCACTATATCGGACGAACTCAGGGCGAGAGCAGAAAAAGAGCTCAACGTCATCATTACCAAAGGCTTTGCAGACTACTATCTGGTAGTGTGGGACTTCATAAACTACGCTAGACAGCACGGCATTCCCGTAGGTGCGGGCAGAGGCAGCGGCGTGGGTAGCGTAATAGCTTACGCGATACACATTACCAACGTCGATCCGCTCAGGTACAACCTGCTTTTCGAGCGCTTCCTGAACCCTGAAAGAGAATCGCCGCCCGACTTTGACGTAGACTTCTGCTTCGAGCGCCGCGGTGAAGTTATCGAATACGTTACGAGAAAGTACGGCAGCGACAAAGTCTGCCAGATACTTGCTCTCGGCACGATGAAGGCAAAGGGCGCGATAAAGGACGTCGCGCGCGTCTACAACGTGCCGCTTCCCGACGTAAACAAGCTGACGAAAGCCATTGCCAACGACCCCAAGATCACGCTTGACAAGGTTCTCGGCAGAACAAATAACGAGGACGACAAAAAGCTTTATTCGCCCGAAGTCGTTCAGATGTACAACGAAAACCCCACTCTACGCAACGTCATAGATATGGCGCTGAGGATAGAGGGTATGCCGCGCAACTGTTCCAAGCATGCGGCAGGCGTCGTTATATGCAGAGAGGTCATATCAGATTTCGTACCCCTTCAGCGCAACGGCGAAGATATCACGACACAGTTCCAGAAAGAAGAAGTCGAGCTTATGGGTATGCTCAAAATGGACTTCCTGGGGCTCAAGACGCTTACCGACGTAAGCAAGACAAGACAATACATAATGGAAGACTTCGGCGTAGAGATAGATTTCCAGAAGCTGGGCTACGACGACCCCGAGGTCTACAAGCTGATAGGTACGGGCGAAACAGACGCCGTGTTCCAGCTTGAAAGTACGGGCATGAAAAAGTTTATGCAGGAACTTCGCCCGCAAAGCCTGGAAGATATCATAGCGGGAATTTCGCTTTACCGCCCGGGTCCTATGGACGCGATACCAGATTATCTGCGCGCTAAAAACAACCCCGAGACGATAACTTACAAGCACCCTGCCCTGGAGCCGATACTCAACATGACTTACGGCACTCTTGTATATCAGGAACAGGTCATGCAGATAGTTCAGGTGCTGGCAGGCTATTCGCTGGGAAGCGCGGACCTTCTTCGCCGTGCGATGAGCAAGAAGAAGGCGGATATCATGGCGAAGCACCGCGACATATTCCTGAACGGCGACGAAAAGATGCATATTGACGGCGCGCTCAAACGCGGCGTGGATAAGGGCGTAGCCAACGCGATATTCGACGAAATGGAGAACTTTGCAAAATACGCGTTCAACAAGTCGCACGCGGCGGCGTATGCTGTTCTCGCGTACGAAACGGCTTACTTCAAGCGTTATTACAATATAGAGTTTATCGCGGCGGTAATCAACAACCGCATAACCAACGCGGACGAAGTTCAGAAATATCTTACATATCTGCGCGACAAGGGATACAAGATTTATCCGCCTGACGTGAACAAGTCGCGCGCCGTATTCAAGACAGAAAACGGCGGACTGCGTTTCGGTCTCGGCGGCATCAAGAACGTAGGCGAAGCGGCAATGCAGACTCTCGTTGAAGAGAGAGAGAAGAACGGACCTTACAAGAGCATATCCGACATGCTTTCAAGGCTTCCCGCAGGCACGATAAACAAGCGTATTTTCGAAAACCTGATAAAGGCAGGCGCGTTCGACAGCTTCGGCTATACGCGCGCGTCGCTTATGGCGTGTTATGAAAGCATGCTCAACCTGTCTGCTTACGAAAAGAAGAAGCAGGGCAGCGGACAGCTTTCTCTGTTCGACTTTATGGAAGAAGAGAAGACGGACGACGTGCCCTCTCTGCCTGAATTTCCGCCCAAGGTGCTTCTCGACAACGAAAAGGACGCGCTCAACGTTTATCTTTCAGGGCATCCTCTCGACGAGTGGAAAGAAGTGCTTGAAAAACAGCCTTTCACTTTGAAACCTCTAGCGGAATATCTTGACGAAGTGGCAAGCATCCGCGCGGGAGAAAAGACTGAAGACGAGGGCGCAGAAGGAGATTTCAACGGCGAAAGCGGTTATCTGGACCTTATCAATTCTTACAATGAAAAGACGGTCTCTGTCTGCGGTATGCTCAGCCACGTTACGCCCAAGGTTACCAAGTCGGGCAAACTCATGGGTTACGGAACGCTGGAAGATATGTATGCTACCATCGAGGTGGTGTTCTTCCCCAACGTGTTCAGCAAGGTGCATTACATAATCCCCGACGACGCTATCGTGAGAGTAACGGGAAGACTCAACCTTGAAGAGGAGAGGGCGAGCATTGTGGCTATGGACGTTCAGCTTCTCGAAAATACGGTTGAGAAAGAAGAAGAGGAAGAGAAAGAAGAAGAGGCGGACGACGTGCTTTACGTCAAGGTGATTTCCAACGATCAGTACGACGACGTAAGAAGCCTTCTCAAGCTCTCTCCGGGTAAGGTCGAAACATTCGTCCAGTTTGAGGGAAAGCTGTATAAATGCAAAGAAAAAGCGGACATAAGCGGCGCTCTGGTCTCTCAGCTCAAAGGGCTTCTCGGAGACGCCTGCGTCAAGACAGCAAAGAAAAAATAAAGCCGCCAAAGGGCGCAGGGGCACGCATTTCTTGCAAAAAAGCGTTGCATAACGCGCAAAATATTAAAAAAAGGTGCAAAACAATGGAGTTTTCACAAGTTATTTGATATAATCCTATTGGCGTACAGGGAGGTATAAGATGGACGAAAAGAATTTCTTAAGCGACGATTACATAGTCATTAAGGCGCTGTCCAGCCCCGTACAGATAATCGGGCTTACGCGCGGAGACAATACAAAACCGCATCATACAGAAAATCTCGACAAGAACGAGGTCATCGTGATGCAGTTTACTGAAAAGACTTCGGCTATGAAGATAAGAGGGAAAGCTGAAATCTACACAAAACACGGCGTGGTCGTTTGCGGAGAGTAAACGCGCGTCAACGGAGGTTTTATGAAAAGAATCGGAGTTTTGACCAGCGGCGGCGACGCCCCCGGAATGAACGCCTGCATCAGAGCGGTCGTCAGATACGCGCTCAATAAGGGTCTGGACGTTTACGGTATCGAACGCGGATACGTCGGACTTATAGGAAACCATATCAATCAGATGAACCGCCGTTCGGTTTCCGACATCATTCAGAGAGGCGGTACAATTCTCAAGACCGCGCGTTGCGACGAGTTCAAAGAACTCGAGTATATGTCTCAGGCGGTCGACAATATGGAAGCTTACGGCATAGACGGTCTTGTGGTTATCGGCGGAGACGGCTCTTTCAGAGGCGCGAAAGACCTTTACGACAACTTCGGCACTCAGGTCATCGGCATTCCCGGCACGATCGACAACGACCTTGCTTATACAGACTATACCCTCGGCTTTGACACTACGGTAAATACCGTGCTCAACGCGATCAACAATCTGCGCGACACGATGACTTCTCACGACAGAGTGTGCATCATCGAGGTTATGGGCAGAAAGTGCGGAGACATCGCGCTTTACGCAGGTCTCGGCGGCGGTGCAGAGCTCATTCTCGTACCCGAAGTCCCGTTCGATCTCGCGGCAGTCGTCAAGAGCATAAAGCTCAATCAGCGCATAGGCAAGACCAGCGATATTATCGTTCTCGCAGAAGGCGTATGCAAGGCTGAAGAACTCAAGGCTAAACTGAAGGAGAACGGCGTTACCGGTTCTATCAAGACGACGACGCTCGGATATATCCAGAGAGGCGGCGCGCCTTCAAATCAGGACAGAGTGCTTGCGGCGCAGTTCGGTATGCGCGCGGTAGATCTTCTCCTCGAAGGAAAGGGCGGCAGAGTAGTCGGCATCAGAGACAACAAGATAATCGACGAAGAAATCGGCGCGGCGCTTTCGATGAAGAGAGAATTCCAGGTCGATCTTTACAACCGCAGCAGAGTTCTGAGTATGTAAAAACAGCCCTTAATCGACACGGTAGGAAAATCAATAAAGACAAAAGCCGCATAAGCGGCGTAAATACAAACAATAAAGTTTATCGGAGGATAATATATTATGGAAAAATTGGTCGGCGCTTGTATGTTCGGTCAGTCCGGCGGTCCTACGTCGGTTATCAACTCTTCCGCTGCAGGTGTTTTCACCGAAGCGCTGAAGCAGGATTGCATTACCGCAGTTTACGGTGCAGCTCATGGTATCAGAGGCGTACTCAACGAGGAATTCTACGACATCTCCAAAGAGGATATGAAAGAGCTTATGCTGCTCAAGAACACCCCGTCTTCCGCTCTCGGTTCTGTAAGATACAAGCTCAAGGCTGAAAAGGTTGACGATACCGACTACAAGAGACTTCTCGAAGTATTCAAGAAATACAACATCCGTTACTTCTTCTACAACGGCGGCAACGACTCTATGGACACCTGCAACAAGGTAAGCAAGTTCATGAAGAAGTCCGGTTGGGAATGCAGAGTTATCGGCGTACCCAAGACCATCGACAACGACCTTTACGGCACCGATCACTGCCCCGGTTACGGCAGTGCGGCTAAGTACGTTGCTACCACGATGATGGAGCTCAAGCTGGACGCAAACGTTTACGACACCCCGATGATCACCGTAGTTGAAATCATGGGCAGACACGCTGGCTGGCTTACCGCTGCTGCAAGCCTTGCCAACTACAAGGGACTCGGCGCAGACCTCATTTATCTCCCTGAAGTTCCGTTCTCCGTTGAGAAGTTCAAGAGCGACGTCAAGGCTGTTATGGAAAAGAACAACGGCAAGTGCATGGTTGCTGTTTCTGAAGGTATTTCCGATGAAAACGGCAAGCTCATCGCTGAAGTTCTCGCAGGCGACAACCTCGCACGCGACAGCTTCGGTCACGCTCAGCTCGGCGGCGTAGGTGCGGCTCTCGCCAATATGTGCAAAGCAGAGTTCGGCTGCAAGACCCGTGCTGTAGAGTTCAGCCTTATGCAGAGATGCGGCGCTCACCTCGCTTCCAAGACCGACGTTGAAGAAGCTTTCAAGGCAGGCGCGGCTGCTGTTAAGTACGCTGTAAAGGGCACTACCGACAAGATGGTTATCCTGAAGAGAGATATGTCCAGCGGCAAGTATAAGTGCAAGATAGGCGTTATGAGCGTTGCCAAGGCTGCAAACGCTGAAAAGAAAGTTCCTATGGAATGGATCATCAACAACGGCACGATGCTTTCTCAGGAATACGTTGACTATGCGCTTCCGCTCATCCAGGGCGACTGCAAAGCTCCTCTCGAGGACGGTCTCCCCAGATTCGCTCAGCTCAAGAAAGTGCTTGTAAATAAGTAATATAAGCGGTTGAACCGCAATAATGAAAGGCCGCCTTTCGGGCGGTCTTTTTTATCCTTTTAAAGACAGCGGGATTTTAACAGGAAAGCAGGTTGAAAAGAAAGGTCGGGGCTGATATAATTGAAAAGAGGAGAACATTATGCTTGCATACGTTTATAAGGACAAAGGGCGCTTCGCGCTTGAAGAAAGGCAAAGACCTGCAATAGAAGACCCCAAAGACGCGATAGTAAAAATCACTCTCGCAAGTATATGCACAAGCGATCTGCATTTAAAACACGCCTTTGTGCCGCGTGCGGTCAAGGGAATTACCGTTGGACACGAGGCTGTGGGAATTGTCGAAGAAGTCGGCGCTGAAGTAAACAACGTCAAGGTCGGAGACAGAGTGGCGATAAACGTTGAAACCTTTTGCGGAGAATGCTTTTTCTGCAAGAGAGGCTATGTCAACAACTGCACGGATAAACACGGCGGCTGGGCGCTGGGCTGTAGAATAGACGGCGTGCAGGCTGAATATGTAAAAGTGCCTTTTGCAAACACGGGCTTGACAAAAATCCCTGACAACGTTACTGACAGAGAAGCGCTTTTCGTGGGAGATATTCTCGCTACGGGATACTGGGCGGCAGATATATCTGAAACAGAAGAAGGAGACGTTGCCTTAGTCATAGGCGCAGGACCTACGGGGATATGCACCGCGCTTTGCGCCGCGCTGAAAAATCCGTCAAGGCTAATAATCTGTGAAAAGGACGAAAAGAGAAGAGAGTTCGCAAAGAGCGTCTGCAAATGCGCGGAGGTAGTTTCGCCTGAAGAAGTTGAAAGTTATATATTGAAGAGCTTCCCGAGGGGCGGAGCGGACGTAGTATTCGAAGTCGCGGGTGCGGAAAACACGTTTGAACTTGCCTGGAAATGCGCGCGCCCCAACGCAGTCGTCGTTGTCGTTGCGATGTATGACAAACCGCAGGTTTTGCCGCTCCCCGATATGTACGGCAAAAACCTTACTTTCAAGACGGGCGGCGTGGACGGCTGCAAGTGCGCGGAAGAACTTGAATTGATAGCGCAGGGCAGAATAGATACAACTCCTCTCATAACGCACACATTTGCGCTCAAAGACATAGAAAAAGCATACGACCTTTTTGAAAACAGAAAGGACAACGTAATAAAAGTAGCGGTGAGGCCGTAAAGAGAGGGATTATGAAATTTACAGATCAAGAACTTTTCTGGATAAGAAAACCTGAAAGCTGCAGAATAGACAATGACAGAATAGAGATAAAAACTGTGCCGCATACCGATTTGTGGCAGAGAACGTATTATAAATTCAGAAATGACAACGCCCCTGTTCTACAGACGAAGACGAAGGAAAAGCAGTTTTCTTTTACCGTCAGGACAGAGTTTGATTCAAAGCACAGATTCGACCAGTGCGGAGTGATTGTCTATCTGGATAGTGAAAATTGGCTGAAGGCTTCTGCCGAATACGAAAACGAAAAGACGCAGAATCTCGGCAGCGTCGTAACCAATGCAGGGTATTCAGATTGGGCTATACAGTCGATACCAGAAAGCATAAAAAATATATGGTACAGGCTCAGTCGCAGAGAAAGTGATTTCTGCATAGAATATTCTTTTGACGGCAAGACATTCAATGCAATGAGGATATGTCATCTTTCTGAGGCAGAAGGGGAGATATCGTACGGGGTTTATGCTTGCAGTCCCGAGGATTCGACTTTTACAGCCGTGTTCAGCGATGCGGAGACAGGCGAATGCAAATGGAAACTGCATGACGGGCAACAACCTGATTGAAAGACATTTGCCAGAGCGTGAAAATTTATGTTGTAGCGAAAAGCCTTGCGGCATTTTTACGTTAAAACGCTAGACGCGCGAAACAGACGAGACAAAAAAGTCGGAGCAAAAGCACCGACTTTTATTATATCTTTTTTATAAAACAAATTATTCTGTTGGCTTCCTTAAAGCCCGTATTCAAGTGAAAGGCGAGGCTGTCCTTCTTTTGAAGTTCACAGTCGCTGGCAAACTCCCGGCAACCTTTTAAGCGTGCCCAGTTTTCGCAATTTTCGAGAAGTTCTTTCGCAAAGCCTTTTTTGCGGAAAGCTTCTTTAATGAAAATTCCTTCGAGATATCCTGTAGGAGAAGAGGACGCTCCTTCTACATAGTCGTGCCTGAGACTGCATTGAGCAAAGCCTGCGGCTTCGTTGTCGACATACTTTATAAAACAAGCGCAGTCGTCGTCTTTTAGTATATTCTCAAATTCGTTTAAGAGCTTGCTTTCAGGGCAATCGCTCCAAAGAGCAGAGGCAAGACGGATCAGTAATGACAGATCCTTGATATCGGCTTTTTTGATCATCAGTCTTTATAATATTTCGCACCTTTTCTGTGCGCTTTCATTTCTTTGCGCGAGGGTTTTACGAGCTTGATTTCCTCTTTGCCCGCAAGTTCCTGCTCTATGTACTGACGCGCGTATTCAAAGAAAAGTCTGCTTATCGGTCTGCGGTAGTGCCACAGGTGGAAGCAGTGTTCGCCGCAGCCTTTTGCGCGGTAGACGAGGTGAGGAATATTTAGTTGTTTTAGCTTGTCTATCACCAGCTTTTCGTTGCCGCCGACGAAGGCGTCGAAGCGGCCGTATGTGATGAATACGTTTTTGGGGAAGTTTTCGGTTATGAAATCAGACGGGCGGAGCAAAGAAAAGTCGGGGAAATCTCTGAGGTGCTTTCTGCCGTAACCTGTCATTTCGACCCACATTTTGTTTGAAAGAGGATTTTTTGCCATGCCTTCGGGGTCGTATGCGCCGCAGACGAGAAGACCGCCTTTGAAAGGCAGAGGTTCTTTTTCCAGCTTAAGGCGCTTTTGAAGATCGGGATTGTTCTGTGCCGCCAGCATAAGGCAGGCAAGCTGACCGCCCGCGCTGTCGCCCGTGATAAACATATTGTTTAAATCGAGGTTGTACTTTTCAGCATTTTCGCGCACCCATTCAAGCGCCTTGTAAAGGTGGGTTACGCAAGCGGGATATTTATATTTGGGGCTTAGTCCGTAGTTGGGGCAGACGACGAAAAGCCCGAGGTCGGCAAACACCTTGTTGAGACCTCGTCTCCAGTATTTGTCGCCCGTTATCCAGCCGCCGCCGTGCACGTTGAAGAGCACGGGGAGTTTTTTGCCGTCCCTCGGAGGATAGTAGACGTCCAGCTTGCAGATTTCGGGGTCTGAGTCGTCATATTGAATATCCTTTTCAGCTGAGATTTTGTTTACCGTACGCACGCGGTTGGTCATTACGTCCTTGAACGCGTCGTCGAAGTCGAAAGCTATCTTTGCGATATTCATGGTATATCCTCCTTAACCTTTATGTTATACGTTTACCTGTTTGCTGCCGAGGAAAGTCGCCATAACGCCGTAGTCTTTGTTTAGGACGTTTATGTCTGCGAGGTTGCCCTCCCTGATGTCTCCCGAGTTTTTCAGACCGATAAGTCTTGCGGGGACTTTGGTAGCCATATAAATTGCGTGAGCGGGGGCGATGCCGCAACCGATCAGATTTACAGCCATTTTTGAAATGGGGGTCACAGATCCTGCATAGGTGTTTTCAGACGGGAGCACCGCAACGCCGTCTTCAACGCGGATAGACTGTTTGCTGTCGCCTGCGCCGATGTAGTAATCGCCTGCGGGCATTCCCGCAACGCTGAGAGAGTCGGACACAAGACAGATGCGGCGGTAGCCCTTGAGTTTGTAGATCATTTTGAAAAGGGTGTTGGCTACGTGTCTGTCGTCTGCGATTATTTCTGTCGTCAGGCGGTTGTCGATAAGTCCGACTTCGGTAAGTCCAAGATGCTTTTTGGGATTGTCGCGGCGCGTGGGGCGTGAAGTGCAGTTGTACATATGCGTTACGCTGGTCGCACCTGCGTCAATGCACGCGTATATTTCGTCGTCGATAGCGTTGTCGTGTCCGATAGAGATCTGCACGCCTTTCTTGCTGTATTTTGCGGTAAATTCTGCGCTGCCGCGTACGTTGGGAGCGATCGTAACTCTCTTGACCATATCGAGGTTGTCTTTTACGAAAGAGTCGTCGTCGAGCGGCGATATGAGCAGGTGAGGCGGATGCGCGCCTGCGGCTTTTTGTGAAAGGTAAGGTCCTTCGAGATGAACGCCGAGGATGCGTGCATAACGGCTGTCGTATCTGCGGATGTTGTCCACAGCCTTGTTTATATCTTCAGGGCTTGCCGTCATGGTCGTGGGACAGAAAGCGGTGATGCCTGTCTCCAGGTGATAGCGCGCTATAGTGTCTATGCATTCGTAGGTCGGCTCCATGCAGTCTTTGCCGTAACCGCCGTGAGTATGTACGTCGATATAGCCTGCGGCACACGGGTTGCCGTCGAATTTTATCGCCTTACCTTCAACCTGATTGCCGATCGTGGCTATTTTGCCGTCGTCGGAAAGGGTGATATTGCAGTTGTCGAGGAATTTTCCGCCCGAAAGAGGGCGCACGTTTACAAGGGTTATCATTTTTTATTTCTCCTGACTTCGCCGTACTGGTCGGCGGTTTTCCATAAAAAGATATCGCGGCTTTTGAAAAGAACGTTTCCTTTAGCCAGCTTGTCGCAAGCCCAGTTTACGTCAACGATATCGAGTATTCTGCGGTTTGCCTGCCAGTTCTTTGCAAATTTATAATAGTCTTTCGCTTCTTTCTGAGACCAGCCTGTCTCGCTGAGCGCGCACATGCGCGGAAGAGAATTGAATTCTACTTTTATCAGGTCGTAGATCCATTCGCCCCACAAAAGGCCTTCAACTCCCAGAATATTTTCTTCGGTAGCGTTTTTGTCAAAGCAGGAGAGGGGCTCTACGGCGTAGAGATTTTTTATCGGAGTCATAACGTAAGGCACGTCGAAAGAGAACTGACGGTGCGGCGAAACGATAAATTTTCTGCCTTCTTTGACAAACTTGTGAAGAGTTTCTGAAGGAAGGGGTTTGAAAAGGTGGAGCACCGCGCGTTTGTCAATAGAATCTATATATTCGCTTGTGCGTACGACGACGGTTTTACCTTTTTTATCCAGGTAGTCGATTATCCTGTTCAGAGTATAGGCAAGCAGACCGTGTTCGTCATTCAGGTGATTTTCTTCGATGACCTTTTTGCATTCGGGGCACGTCTTCCAGTCTGAGAAGTCGAATACGTCGCCGCCTATATGTATGAATTTGCTTTCAAACACTTCGCAGATTTCGTCAAGGAGAGAGAAGAGGATCTCCCATGCCTTTTCAGAGCCCGCGCACAGAGAGCCTGAGAAATTACCGAATGTCGTGGGCACGCTGTGGCTTTCTCCGGAACACGCCATATCGGGGAACGCCGCGGTAAGCGCGCTTATATGTCCCGGCAGATTGATTTCAGGCTGAACGTCGATATTGCGTTCTTTTGCAAAAGATATGATTTTCTTTATCTGGCTGAAAGAATAGAAGCCTTCGTGCTTGCAGCCTTCGAACTTGTTGGAAGAAAAACCTCCGACCTGAGTGTCGTTGCGCCTTGAAGCTATGCGGTTGAGTTCAGGGAATTTCTTGCTTTCAATGCGGTATCCCTGATCGTCTGACAGATGCCAGTGAAATACGTTGAGTTTGTAAAAACTCATAAGGTTGAGAACTCTCTTGACGACGTCTTCGCCCAGGAAGTTGCGCGCTTCGTCCAGCATAAATCCGCGGTAAGAAAATCTCGGAGCGTCTTCTATACGGCAACAAGGGCATTTGAGAAGAAAAGGCTTGCCTTCGTCGTCTGCCGTCATGATCTGTCTTAATGTGATGAGGGCGTATATCCATCCTTTTTCGCCGCTTGCTTCTACGTTTACGGCGTCTCCGTTCACGTCGAGGCGGTAGCCTTCTTCAGGGATTTTTTCGTCTTTCAGGAATGTAACTTTTACTTTTGCGTTTTCAAAATCGGGTCTTATCGAAGGGCAGATGTTCTGAAAGAGTTTTCTGACAAGCGGCTCTAAGAACTCAGCGCCTTCGCAACATTCGATTGCGGGCTGTCTCTCCATTGCGACGTCGCCGCCGTAAACTTTGCAGAATTTAACCTGCGGTATGATATTGAGCATATTACTCCTTTTCGCATTCAGTGCGAATTTTTATTAAGTTGTTCGAGTGAATATCTACGCGTACAGAAATATTATAAAACAACGCGCGCGATATGTCAAATCGGTTGCAGTTTTATACACACGGGCGCGGATTTGCACAAAAAAATACGTTGAGATAAGGCATTGCAAATAAAATTGCAGTGTCTAAGCGTAAAAACCGCTCAAATGAAGTCGGCTTTGTTGACAAATCGCAAAAGGCGGCATACAATATAGTTGCGAGCGCAACGGTTGCGTACGCAACAGAAATTTCGTAAATAAGCTCAAAAGAAAAATCAAAGCGGCGTTAAGCCGCATACGGCGGCAAGGAGGAGAGATGACGGATATAATCAAAAACACTGGTGAGATATGGAGATGCGGCAACTTGTACAGAACGGCGAGAAACGAAGCTCTGGGGCTCGGAAGTTATCAGGACTCTTACATTCTCAACGTCTGCGCATATCCCGGGGTAACGCAGGAAGAGTTGTCAAGGAAGATATTCGTTCACAAAAGCAACGTTGCAAGGCAGTTGAGTCTGCTTGAAGAAAAGGGGTTTATCAAAAGGACTACCGACCCCTCTGATAAACGCAATATGCTGGTATATCCCACAGAAAAGGCTTATGCCGTGCTTGACAAAATCAAGAAAGTCAGCGAAGAGTGGAGCGCATTGGTGCTTGAAGGACTTTCTGCCGACGAGATAATGGCGGTGGAAAAATATACCGCAAAGCTTGCGGAAAACGCGAAGAAGATCATAGAGATAGAAGACAAAAAGGCGGAGGAGAAAAAATGAAAAGCCTTACCGGATATCTGTCCGTGCATAAAAAGCGTATGGCGGCAGGGCTGACGATAAAGGCGCTCGGCACTGTCGCGGAGCTTTTTCTGCCGATGATAATGGCATATATGATAGATGAGGTCGCGCCTACGGGCAGCGTGCTCAGTCTTTCGCTGTGGGGCGTGGCTATGTTCGCGTTCGCCGTGATAGCCTGGGCGGGCAACGTGATTGCCAACCGTATGGCTTCGCGTGTGGCGAGAGATACGACCGAGACTATAAGAAACGACCTCTTTTCTTCCACGCTTTATCTGTCTGCGAGACAGACGGACAAAATCACCGTGCCGTCGCTTGTATCAAGGCTTTCGTCCGATACTTACAACGTTCACAATATGATAGGCATGATGCAGAGACTGGGCATACGCGTACCGATATTGCTTGTCGGCGGCGTTGCGCTGACTTTCAGCGTAGAGCCTGTGCTTGCGCTTGTGCTTCTTGCGGTCGTTCCTTTGCTTACGGTAATTGTTATTTTCGTATCTTCGAAAGGAATTACTTTGTACACCGATCTTCAGCGCGCGGTCGACGTTATGGTGCGCAAGGTGCGCGACGACTATACGGGCATACGCGTCATAAAAGCGCTTTCGCGCACTGAATACGAAACACAAGGTTTTGCCTCTATCAACTCAAACGTCGTGGACAAAGAGACCAGAGCGGGCGTAACGATGAGCATAACCAATCCGCTTATGAACGTTGTGCTCAATCTCGGAATGACTGCGGTCATCGTAGCCGGCGCGTACAGGGTAAGCAAGGGGCTTGCCCAGGTGGGTGAGATAATAGCGTTCACGTCCTATTTCACGATAATACTCAACGCGGTTATTTCTATAAGCAGAATATTCGTCAACGTGAGCAAGGGTAGCGCTTCTTCCAAGCGTATATGCGCGGTGCTGAATATGCCTGAAGAACTGGTGAAAGACGAACTGCTTGCGGTTGAAGGGGAAAAAGAGGAGAAGGGCGGAATAAAATTCGAGAACGTAACCTTTTCTTACGACGGAGCGCCTGCTCTCAAAAACGTCAGCTTCGAGCTGAAAAAGGGAGAAAGTCTTGGCGTTATAGGTGCAACCGGCAGCGGAAAGACAACTCTTGTCGCGCTGTTGCTACGCTTTTACGACTGCGACAAGGGCAGGATTCTCGTTGACGGAACAGACGTAAAAGGATATGACGAAAAGAAGCTGCGCGAGAAATTCGGCGTCGTGCTTCAGAACGATTTTCTGATGGCGGCGAGCGTTAAGGAAAACATTAAATTCGAAAGAGAGATAGAAGACGGAGATATGAAAAAGGCGGCGGAGCGTGCAAAGGCGGCGCCGTTTATAGAGGCTTTGGAAGACGGCTACGACAGCAAGCTTACCGTGCGCGGCGCAAACTTCAGCGGCGGACAGAAGCAGAGAATGCTGATAGCGCGCGCTCTGGCAGGCAATCCCGAGATCCTCGTTCTTGACGATTCTTCTAGCGCTTTGGATTACAAGACTGACGCGGCTTTAAGAGCAACGCTCAGAGAAAATTATCCCGATACCACGATAATTATGATTGCTCAGAGAATAAGCTCAGTCCGCTTTGCGGATAAAATCCTTGTGCTTGACAAGGGAGAAGCTGTCGGGCTTGCGGACGACAAGACGCTTATGCAGACCTGCGACGTTTACCGTAGGATATACGAGTCTCAGGGAGAAGCGGGAGGTAAGATAAATGGCTGAAGAAAACAAGGTCAGAAAAAGCCGCCGCGCAGTCGTTGCAAGACTGGCAAAATATTTCATGCGGTATAAATTTACGGTGATACTGGCGTTTTTCCTTATGCTGGGAAGCAACCTTTTCGCGCTTCTCGGACCTATGCTTACGGGCAAGGCGATAAATGCGATAGACCTTGAAACAGGCGTGGATTTTCAGGCTGTATTCTTTTATTGCGCGCTTATGGCGATATTTTATGTCGTAAGCGGCGTACTGAGCTACATTCTTTCCGTCGTCATGATAAAGCTGAGTCAGAAGATAGTCAAAAGCATGCGCAAAGATCTGTTCGACAAGATAATAGCCTTGCCTGTCGGATACCTTGACAAAATGCAGGCAGGCGACCTTATCAACCGCATTTCGTACGATATCGACACGGTAAACTCTTCGCTATCCAACGATATTCTTCAGGCGGCGACGGGAATTGTTACCGTTATCGGCGCGCTTATAGGTATGCTGGCAATATCGCCCGCGCTTTTCGGCGTGTTTGCGATAACGATACCTCTTTCTATACTCATAACCGTGCAGAGAAGCAGGCAGGTGCGCCCGCTGTTCCGCAAGAGGTCGGGAAAGCTCGCGGAGCTTAACGGCTATTCGGAAGAGATGATATCGGGCATAAAGACGATAAAGGCGTACGGCGTGGAAGAGAGTATGATATCGCACTTTGCGGATAAGAACAAGACTGCGGTAGACGCTTATTACAACGCGGATTATTACGCAAGTCTTATAGGTCCGTCAGTCAACTTCGTCAACAACTTCGGCACGGTGCTTATCAGCACGGCAGGATGTCTGATGTATCTGTTCAACATGATAATGCTGGGCGATATTTCTTCATTCCTTCTGTATGCGAGAAAGTTCTCAGGACCTATCAACGAATATGCCAACATAATGAGCGAGATCCAGTCGGCTTTGGCGGCGGCGGAACGCGTTTTCAGACTGCTTGACGAGTTGCCTGAAGGAGCAGGGGACACTGCTGAAACCGAGCTTGAAAACCCGAAAGGAGACGTATCGTTCAGGCATGTCCGCTTCGGTTACAATCCTGAAAAAGTTATAATACACGACCTTTCTTTTGAAGCAAAGGCAGGGCAGACAGTGGCTATCGTCGGACCGACCGGCGCAGGCAAAACAACTCTCGTAAACCTGCTTATGCGTTTTTACGACCCTCAGGACGGAGTTATAACGCTTGACGGCAGAGATATAAAGGAATATACGAGAAAGAGCCTTCGCGCCGCGTTCTCAATGGTATTGCAGGACACGTGGCTGTTTGAAGGCACGATAAGAGAAAACATAGCTTACGGCAAGGACGGAGCGACAGACGAGGAGATTAGAGAAGCCGCAAGACAGGCAAATATTGCAGACTTTATTGAGGCTCTTCCCGAAGGATACGACACGCCCGTAACCGACGGCGGCGTAAACCTTTCAAAAGGTCAGAAACAGCTTATGACTATAGCGCGCGCAATGCTTTCTCCCGCGCATCTGCTTATTCTTGACGAAGCCACATCCAACGTGGATACGCGCACGGAGTTGCTGATACGCGGCGCTATGGACAGACTTATGCAGGGCAAGACCTGTTTCGTCATTGCTCACAGACTGTCTACGATAAAGAACGCAGACCTCATTCTTGTTGTAAAAGACGGCGATATCGTGGAGAGAGGCAAGCATAAAGAACTGCTTGAAAAAGGCGGTTTTTACAGCGAAATATACAACGCGCAGTTCGAGTGAGAGGAGAGAGGCGCGGAAGGAGACACGGGCACGTTTTTGCGTGCCCGTGTCTTTTAGATAAGATTTTACAGTTTAAAAACAGTTGTTTTCAATAAAAATTCGTTATTGACAGCGAGTATAGATTATGGTAATATCGATTTAAGATTTTGCCGATCGTATAACGGCAATATCCGAGAAGATAAAAACAGATCGGGGAAGAAGAAATTGAGGAAGAAGAAATTATTAATATTTGCAATCGTGATTGCCGTTATATCGGTAATGATATCTTTTGCTGCTTGCGACAAAGGGAATGACAACGACTCAAACACGCAGGGAGGCGGCAATACCGAGAACGGAAACAATTCGGGAGAGAACGTCTATCAGAGCAAATACGATTATGACGGCGAGACGATGTTTTACGCGGAGGAGAGCACTTTTCAGACTTACGGCGAAGGTGTCGAGGTAAACGGCGTAAAATATCTTTTTGAACACACTATAAAAGAGGAAAAAAGAGACAGATACGTTGACCTTACCGCGGATATATTAAACGCCGCAGGTTACGAAGGCGCAATGACGATAAACGTCTATGATGACGCTTTCGGCGACAATTATTATGTAAAAGACAAAGAAATCTACGCCTGCGCGACAGACCCTGCCTCTGCCGATTATGCCGCGCTTCTGATAATGAGCATATACGGCAGATATTGCAACTACGGCATGGCGTACGGATATGCGGATTATATTCTGAATAAAGCAGGGCTTGCAGAAAGCTCGTCAGCTCAGACGCCTGAACTCAAAGATGCTCTTTACGATATGAACGCGCTGTGTTTCAACGGGAAATACACGGACGAAGAAGACATCGTCGATTTAAAAATATTTGCACCCGTGATTGTTAAAAGCTATATTGATAAGTCGGGAGAAGACGCGTTCGAGGCTTTGCTGACAAGGACGGGAAACGATCTTGACGTGCCTGACGCCGCCAGTGCGCTTGAAGAATTTTATGATGTATGCGGATTTGATAGACAGTCCGTAAAAGTGCTTTACACGTTCGGCGGAAAGAGCAACGAGTTCATTGCCCGCACTGAATTTGCCGAGTTTTTCATAAACGACGGTTGGACGGACATAGCGCAAACGCCAATGTACGAGGGGAATTACGTTGATCCCGAATTTATGCACAGAGATTATTGCGAGGTCAGAGAGTTTTTCAATACTGTTACTGAAGAGATGCGGAGTTATCAACAGTTTTTCGCTCTCGAAGAATACGACAATTCTCTTGAAGTAGTTTTTTATGAAGGATCGACAAAAGGTAACGTGTCCTATTACGCTCACGGCAACGGCATGCATAGAATTTATCTCAAAACGATCATGTCTCTCATGCACGAATACATTCATTCTCTGACTATGAGATACTGCAAAGAAGAGCTGTGGGCATACGAAGGTCTTGCCAATAAATATTCGATACTTTACAATTCTTACGCGCTTCCTTTCTGGAATTACGAGAGAAACAATCCCGATCCCGATAGTCCTTCTTATGATTACTATTTTATTTATCTCGATTATATAGGCAGAGATATCGATTTGCTGATAGACGACGCCGCGCTGATGGATTTATACGTATATCATTACGACGCCTACGATCTGAATTATGCTTACGATACCGCCACATCTTTTATAAATTATATTGAAAGAGTGTACGGCAAGGAAAAATCGATAAAATATTGTTTTAAAGGAGAGTACGACGAGGGGATCGAAGGAAAAACTCACGAAGAACTTATCGCTGAATGGAAGGCTTACGTTCAGGAAAGCTGCCGCAAGTATTACGAAAAGCAGGATTAAACGGATGAAAAATTGTGAAAGCACAGTATAAATTTGTGCATATTTTGGCGTTTAAATCTTGCAAAATCTTCCGTTGTGTAGTAATATTATAAATATTAAAAGTGTGGTATTCACAGCGGGAGGAAAATTTGCAGGAAGCCGAATTTATTGAGGAGATCGAAGAGTCGTCTGAAGCAGTCGATATCGGTCAGAATATCAGAAAGATAAGACTCAGATCCTGCATGTCTCAGGAGGTTTTTGCCGAGCGTATCGGAGTGAGCCGTCAGACCGTTGTCAACTGGGAGAGAGGCTACAGCCTTCCTGCGGCAGACAAAGTCGGCAGAATAATAAAAGAATGTTCCACCACGATTGAAGAAATATTAGGCACGGCTGTTGAAACTGTTAAAAACGAAGAGTGTCTTGCCTGCGCAGAAGAAAAAGTTTGCGAAAAGCCTGAGAAGAAAAACAAAATAAGTCTTGGTAAGGCAATTATCATAACTGCATTAACATTTGTTGCATTAATATCTATAGCAGTTCTTGTATTTGTAGTTAGAGAAATGATTTGGCTGAGCAGCGGTGTCGTTTATTCAATATCTATCGCGGTTTCTTTGGGCGATATGGATAGGCTTATATTAATAGTTTTGGCATGTTCTTTGGTTCTCACATGTGTCGTTTTTGGCATCGTGAAGTTGATAAATTTTAGGAGGGTAAAAAATGAAGCACAAAAAGATGGTAATTGCCGTACTTACGGTAATGATCTGCCTTGTAATGATAGGCGGAATCAGCACAGTGGTGGCAGAAGAGAATAATGCGGGAAAACTCGATTTCTCTTCTGAAGACATTGAAACAAGAGGAATTTTGGTTTCTGTTGGAATAAAAGTAGTTCCAAACGGGAATGGCACAGTTAGCGCTATTGCTGCAAACAATTTTACTTTGGGAAATACTGTTCTTGCCGTTATAGTAGAGCTTTATGCTTCGGTATATTTCCCTATGGACTATACTGAGATGCAGAAAGTTGCTTGGAATCAAATAGACGATTTAAATATTTTTCAGGAACTTAGCGCAACTTCTCCCACTAGAGGTGAAACAAAATATTGGTGTGCCAGAGTTTTGTATAATAAGGACGGCGAAGGCTGGAAATCTGACGTTACACCTGTTGTAAGATTAGATGCAAACGGAAGCAAAATTTAACGCTATTATGTGTTAAAATTAATAAACAAAAAGAATATGTAAAAATAAAAATACATATTGTACAAAAATTTGTACAGCCGATGTAAAACAATCTAGGCAGACAACGCTCGCGTTTTATGATACGTTATATACGTAGACAAACGCGGGCGCTTTTTTATTTTTCACTAGATATTTTTTACAGCTCTTGCAGTAGATTTTTTGCTCTAGCAGAAAAACGCCCGTCGGTAGTATTGTCTGCAAGAAGCGAGTCCGTTCGGGGAGCGGAGAAAACGTATCGTGCCGTAAATTTGGCTAAAAGCACGGTCGTTCGTTGCCCGATGAGACAACAGCACATAATTATGAAAGGAAGAGGGTAGGCGGGTCATAAAAGAAGGACGTTGCCTGAAAGCAACGTCCTTCCTGCCGAGATCTTGCAATTGTGTTTTCCCGCGCATTGCAAGTTCAACCCAAAAGCAGCAACTCAAAAAGTTGCTGCTTTTGTTTTAATATCAAAAAATCTGCGCTTAATGTAAAAATATTTGTACGCTTATGTCAAATTTCTTATGCAGACAAGATTTATCGATTATGATAAAGTTTTAAATAAGGAGTTTATATTGCTTAGAAGATGTTTATATCCGTTTTTATATAGCAGAGCTAAACGACAAATGAAAAAACAATATAAAAAGCAGGATAAAAATGTATATCAGTATATGAAGGAGAAAATACAATGAAGAAAAAATATTGTTAATAGTTTTGATTGTCGTTATTGTTGCGATAACGGCAACTGTTACGGCAACGCTCGTCTCCTGTGAAAAGGACAATCACGGTATTCCTCGCGGTACATACAAGCCCTGCGTAAACGGAGAAATAGGGGATTGGGTGCTAGAAGATTGTTGGCAGATTTTTGACGATGCTGAATACAGATATGGCAAGTTTTCCGTCATCGAGGATGAGAAAGGCGTTTGGTTTTATAGATATAATTATACCGACGATACCACGTGGAAATTAAAAGCCGAGTATGACGAAGAAAGCAAAATCCTGACAGTATACATGCCTGAAAATTTTCCGATAGCCGATACAGATGATGAAGTAAAAGCATATACGTTTAAACAGGAATAATACAATATGATTTTATCGGACATATGTGCCGCGGCGAGGCGAAGACGTGGCGTAAAAAAACAGACGAGGAAGCTCGTCTGAATTTTTGCGACCGTAATGCTAGCCGCGAACTGGTGCCGCAGAGTGGAGTTTGCTTGAACTTTTTTTATAAAAAGAGCAGGCTTTGTCGGCCTGCTTTTCTATCTCGTCGAAATGCTCGTCGGTAAACTTTACCGTGTCGCTGTGTTCGTTTGAATTGTAGGTGATTATTATCTTGTCTGGATAATAGAGGATCTCCCGGATAAATGTGTTGACCAGCAGTCTGCGCACTTCGATGTCGTCGGGATTGCTGAGCAATTGCGATTTTAGATAATTCTCGATGTCTTCGTAAGTCAGATACGCATAATTTTTTTGTTTCTCCGCGTCTATTTCGAAGTCAAGGCGGCTTATAGTCGTTTCCAGCTCTTTGAGGCGCGTTTTCGTCTGTTCGGTTATGATGCCCCGTTCGATAGCCTTAATCATGTTATTAGAGGCCTTTAACGCCTCTTCGCGTTGCTTGACGAGTATCTTAAGAGCGGAATTGTCCTCTGACTCCTTCTTGTACAGGTTGAACAGGGAAGTCGCTATGTAACGGATATTGTATTCGCTCTTCAACATCTCGACGGTCGCGTTGATTACGGTGTCTTCGAGCCATTGTTTGTTTACCGACGTAACGGTGCAAAGTTTACGCTTTTTGCGTTTTGAAAGGCAGATATAATAATGGTATACTTCGCCGGTCTTGCTCGTTCCGCTGTCGCCGTTCATCTTGTGTTTGCAGACTCCGCATATCAGTTTACCGGAAAGTATGTAGTCATAGATCTCTTTCTTGCGCCCCGGGGATACTAAGTTTTCTTCGTTGATATTGTTGACCTTGTACCACAGCTCGTCTGAAATTATCCTCGGATATATGTTGTCGTATTCAACGTTGTCGTGAACGACCTTTCCCGTATATCTGCTGTTGTGCAGTAAGCGGTATATCGCTTTCGCGGTGAGGAAATCGCCCGTGAATGGTTTTTATTTCCGAATAGACACCACCGCTTTCCGAAGGAAGTTTTCGCGCGCGCACCTTTCAGGCAGCGGACGCAATGCAAAAGCCGAGGCTGACGGCGGCGATCCGTCTACGCACCGCGATTCTTTAAGTCGTGAAATTTTAAAGAAATTCTTTAAAATTTCAAAAAACGCCGACGCGCAGATTTAATTGATGCTATTATAGTTGCCCCACCCGATTTTTATGATATAATAAAAAAGGAAACCGTAAAAAAATAAAGAAGCGGTTTCGGGAGGTAAAAGATGAAAAAGAAAATTTTTTTGCTCGCCGTTACAGCAGTTTTGACGCTTACGTTGGGCATTTTCGCCGCCTGCGGCGGAAACGGCGACGACAATAAGGGCAAAGCGGAAGAATATAAGATCACCGCGCAAAACGGAACCGATTACACGGTTTCCGCTCCCGAAAAGGCAAAAGAGGGCGACACGGTGACCGTGACGGTCAAGATAACAGACGAACTCAAAACGGTTAAAGAAGTCAAGGCAAACGACACCGCCTGCACCGCAGGTTCGGAAGGGAAATATACCTTTACTATGCCTGCTGCAAATGTGACCGTTACCGTTACCACAGGCTTTATTCAAGAGGAAAGATTGAGCGATGCCGAACTTTCCTGGCGGGCAAACGCACCGAAGCAAATAGCCAAAGCAAAAGAAGGCGACGAATCTTGGGCAAACCAACGTATTTATTTCGACTTTTCTGAAGATATGAATCTCGGCAACGGCGAAAATACCGTAACCGTCACTTCTCTCAACCCCGAAATTATTCCGCAAGACGCTCTCAGTTTTTCCCTTCATAGTTCCAATATGGGTTCTATGGTAGATTACGGTTCAATAGAAATAAATCTCGGCAAGGTAGCTTTGGGGACCGCTTATATTGCCGTCCACGCAGAAACCACCAGTGTGACACGGATCGACGCAACGGTTATCAAAAAAGTAGAAGTTGTGAATTACGGTGAAATCGAAGTCGAAATATGGAAAGAAACGCTTCAATTCGATTTGTCCTCTGCCTTCGACAGCCTTGAACAAGAATACTTAGACGACCTGACGATACAGGTTTATGACTCAGATTATCAGTACGGAACAGAATCTCTTACAAAACAATATGAAGTTACCTCTGAGTCAATGGAAATCGAAATAGACTATGTTCCCGGACATCAGTTCAATGTTTCAGTATACTATCACCAAGACCCTGATTGGCCTAATATAACGGAAATTCCTCTGCTCGATACTTACTCCGGCGGTTCAAGCGTAACGGGTTTCGATATGGTCTTTGTTGACGGTATTTTGACCTGCAAACTTCCTGACGGTACCATAAAATTAACTTCCGGATCTATTAAATGAAATTTTAAGTCATACAAAATCGTTTCACCCCCGCCGCGCAACCGCGCGGCGGGGGTTCTCTGAAAACGGCTTATGCTTTTTAAACCTTAATTTTGATAAGATTACGGCTTTATGCTTTCATTGAATTTGGCGGCTTTATTTATTTTGTATTGTCCATTTGCGTAGATTACATTATGACGTAACAGAAAGTCAACTTCGAGGCTTTTCTTGCCGTACCGGTTTTCGTTTACTTTTTTGCGAACTTTCTCGAAGATCTCTGTGGGTACGATCTGAGGGTAGATGTTGTCAAAGACTTCGCCGTTGAATCTGTAAATGCCGGAATAGCGTTCGTTTTTGAGTATTTTGTAGATCGTATTCTGAACGAACGGTTTGCCGTAATAGAAAATACCCTTTGCAGAAAGATCTGCAATTATGTCCTTGACGAAAACTCCTGCCGAGTATTGGCTATAAATATATCTGACAACATCTGCGTGTTCGGGAACGATTACTGCTTTTTTGTTTACGTTCTTGTAGCCGTACGGTATTATGCCGCCTGTCAGATTGCCTTTTCTTCTGCTTTCGTTGTTTCCTCGTCTTATCTTTTGGGATAGTTCTGCAGAATAATATTCAGCATAGCCTTCGAGCATGCTTTCAAAGATAATGCCTTCAGGGGTGTCGGGCACAAATTCCGTTGCAGACACTACTTTTATTCCGTTGTCTTTCAACGTCTTTTTGTGCATAGCCATTTCGTACTTGTTACGAGAGAAACGGTCGAGTTTGTAAACTATGACCGCGCTCCATTGCTTCTTATAGCTGTCCTTGATCATCTTCTGAAAGGCGACCCTGTTGTCGGTCGTGCCCGTAACGGCTCTGTCGATATAGGTATCGACGATCAGATAATTGTTCTTTTTTGCATACTCGTTACACACTCTGAGCTGACCTTCGATAGATTGCTCGGTCTGTGCGTCCGACGAGTATCTTGCGTAGATAACTGCACTTTGCATAAGCTAAATCTCCTTTTTATGTAATTGTTTTGTCTTTCGACGGAAGCGACGACAAACGGGAA